>NZ_QVMM01000010.1:0-4913 GCF_010501065.1 Dysgonomonas sp. 216
CTATTTTAAGAAATTAAGGTCAAAAAACTTAAGACAAAAAATAGTAAAGTAATCTCCATCCGCCCTGTATGCGATTTGTACATTCCTCTCTCCAACATCTCAAATATATACTTCCGAATAATAAATATAGTTTTCATAATTATAAGCCCCAAACCGTTTTTATGGATATTGGAGATAATAGTTCAATTTCATTAGTCGTTTTTTCGCAATGGCATAGCTCAAATAAATTTGGTTCTGCCCTCATTGCTTAGCAAAAACGTTCAATAACATCAGTCGTTTTACATATGCTTCGCTCCTGTGACCGTTGGTTGTCGTGACTCGGCATAACCAAAACAGGTTTTGTTTCTGCTCTCGCTACTTAAAACGTTCTATTTATTACTTTTTCTGCTCTGCTTATATTGACAATGATTTTTTATTAAATCATCCAGGCATTCTTCTCCCGATTTTATTAGCCGTTCTTTGAGTACCCGTTTTATCTCGGCAATAGTATAATAGGTTTTGCCGGAAAGGATGGAATAAGAAATAACTCCATTAGTGCGTAAACGCTGGAGAGTACGTTCACTAATACGAAGAAAGGTACACACTTCATAGCTATCTACCCATTCTTCGTCTATGTTGATATTCTCTGGAACTTGTTTATCCTTTATGTATTCGAAAATCTTATCTATTTTTTCTTCCAGTCTTTTATATGACTCCGAATCTAATATTATCGCTTCTTTCATGATCTAATATTTTTTACATTTTCAATCCTTTGGGTTTTGAGGAAAGGCTTAGCTTCTCTTCCTTGTCTTGCACTACGACCTCTTTGGTTCCTGTATCGGGTTTAGTAATAACAATCCTTCCGGGATTGGCTGCTACAATCTCTTTGATCGTCATCACCTGCCCCGAACGGGTGTCTTGTATTTGTTCCTGTGTATTGGATTTTACGTTTTTATCCGATGCCGTATTTACATCTGTTTTCTGCTCCGGCACTCCCTGTCCTTCGTCTTTACTGGCTAAAGACAAATTAATCTGCCTGCTGATCGAGTCCAACTGCGATTTGAGTTCCTTTAGTTCAGGTTCTTTTCTGAATGTGGCCTCCATCACCTCCTTTAGTACAGGCAAATCTTTCGATAGCTTCTCATTTTCCTTTTCGTACTTCCCAATCAGATTAGGAATTTTATCCAGCGCATTCAGAAAATTCTTCGAAGCCAGTACCGGATCGAGGGCCAGATGGCCGTTGTTGTAGCTGTATTTGACACCGCCTTCCCCTTCCACAAAGAAGCGGTTGTCTTTGAATGACATACCCTCTTTGATTCCGCTTTCTGTTTTGACAAGCAACTTAAAATCATATAACTCACCTATTTTGAAATATTCGCCGTTGGTACGGGCATTTTTAGCCAGCTCGTTGAGCTTATCGCCAATAATCTTCGTATCGTTGCTGTCCAGGTTATCCAATCTGACCGGATTGAGCCTGTTGCCATCCTTATCAGTCTGTACACGGCTATTGAAGGTTTCCATATCTTTTGTCATCCGGGATATCAGCTCCTTATTGCCGTCAATCGTGCGTGTGCTATCCTCAAACTGATAGATAGCCGAAGACTTACTCTTATTAAAAACTTTCTTCTCACTTTCGAGCGCATTGATTTTCTTTTCCAGCTTGGCTTTCTCCAATAAATCGGTATTACCCGACAGGATAGCCACATACTCCGAAAAATTCATACCCGAGCTTTCATCCATACTGCCCTCGTCAATGGTACGGCTACCCAGATTGCCGGATTTCAGCTGGTTGATAAACGTCTGCTTATTCTGCAACAGGTTGAATTTGTAAGAATCGAGGCTTTTTTCTACGGCATAGATAATTACATCGACCTTATTATCAGCATGGAGTTTGGCCACTTCATTTCCCTTTCGTATGCCGCGTCCGTCCCGTTGTGACAGGTCTGACGGCCGCCAGGGTGTATCGGCATGATGGATAGCGACACACCGTTTCTGTGCATTAACCCCTGTTCCCAGCATACCGGTCGAACCGAAGAGCACCCTAATGCGTCCTGCATTCATGGCATCTATCATTGCTTTGCGTGCATTATCGGTCTTGGCTTCCTGTATAAAACGTATCTCATGGGCAGGAATACCGTGATCTTCTACTAATTTACGTTTAATCTCCGAATAAGGATTCCACTCATTGGGTTTGTATGTCCCTAAATCAGAGAATACAAACTGCGTCCCTTTTTGTGTATTATATTTTTGATAATATTCGGCTATCTTGGCCGCACAATGCGATGCCTTGTTATCTACATGATCTTCAAAATGTGGGCTTATCATCCGCATATCCAGTGACATCTTGCGTGCATAATCGGTCGCTATCAGCATTTTTGCTTTTTCTTCACTTTCGGATAATGGTTCTCTGCCCAGTATGGTAGCATCCCCGGTTTTGGCAAAAGCCATCAGTTTCTCAATAAATACTTCCTGCTCTGGTGTCGGTGGTATATTGTGCAGTATCTCGTTCTTTTCGGGGCGGTCTATGCCGATATCCTTTGCTGTTCTAAAGTCCGTTATCTCATTGTAGAAAGCAGCCAGTTCCGGCACCTTAATAAAATAACGGAAGCGTTCTTTCTGTACAATCTGGTTGGTGACAGAGAACTCATAGTCTGTTGACTTCTTGGCATAGATAGCCGCCCAGGCGTCAAAGGAATTAATGCCCTGCTTCTCCAGTTCTTTCGGACGCAGGTATTTGAATAAGAGGTATAATTCCGTTAAAGAGTTACTGATAGTAGTACCCGATAGAAATGTCACTCCCAAATCTTTATCGTTTCGCTCCTGAATAGTCCGGATGGCAAACAGCATATTAAGTGCCCGTTGGCTTCCTTGGGGATTACCCAATCCTGCAACCCGGTCATGGCGAGTAGTAAAAGTCAGGTTCTTGAACTGATGCGATTCGTCTACAAACAAATGGTCTATAGCCATCATCTTAAAGTCCACTACATCATCCGTCCTGTTTTTGATTGTATCCGCCAACAGGCTTAGTTTTACTTCCAGATTGTTTTTCCTGACTTCCAATCCCCGCAACATACGTTTGGACGCGGATTTACCACTCAGATCTTCCAATACACGCAAATTCTCTTCGACCGAATCCAGTTCCGATTGGAATATCTTTTGCTGCATTTCGGGTGATTGTGGTATCTTACCGAATTGGTCATGTGTCAGTATAACTGCATCCCAATCGTTATTTTTAATATCATTGAATATCTTTAGCCTTTTCTGTGGTGTAAAGTCCTCCTTACCGGGATAGAGTATCTTGGCATTGGGATAGGCTGCGCGAAAGGTAGAAGCTATTTCATGGACATTGGCTTTGAGTCCTACTATCATCGGTTTATTGGCTAATCCCAGACGCTTCATCTCATAGGCTCCGCAACACATAATCAACGTCTTGCCGGCCCCTACCTGATGGTCTGCTATCCCTCCGCCCAGCATCTTTAGCATCCAGATACAGTCTTTTTGACTCGGATATAAGTCGGCTATGCCCAAACCTTTTAAGTCAAGATCGGGGAAGGTCTGGTGTGAGCCGTCATAGCGGGGACGCACATAACAGTTGAATTTTTTGTTATAAGTATCCGCCAGTTTATTTTGAAATTCGGGAGACTGCCTGTTCAGCCAGTCGGTAAAACCGCTCCTGATCTCGTCTATTTTACTATTGGCTAATTGTACTGTTTCTCCATCGGGTACTTTGACACTTCTCTGTTCACCTGTGTCTTTATCAACAACCTGAATTGTTTTGGTAATATTAGGTGTTGTATTCAACAGGGCGTGTTTCATCAGATGGATACCTGTAAATAACTGGCTTTCGCTTTGTACTGCAAACTTTTCATTGATAATCAGGTTGCTCTTTTGCGCGCTGACATGGAAATCATCCCGCGAAGCATAGTATTGGATATCGACATCGGTTTCAAATAACTTACTTGCATAGTCCCTGTATATCTGCATATCAACCCATCTTTCACCCAGGTTGAAATCCAACTCACTAAAGCGGATGGGTTCCGGTACGGCATCCTGCAAGGCTTTCAGTGATGCCAGCGAACGTAAATCATCGGGGTGATTGGTAACATATCGTCCAACCTGTTCCGATTTTTCAACGACATTTCCTGCGATAAACTTATCACGTATCTCGTAGTTCCGTATAAGCGGATTAAAATAGATACGCCCTTCCAGGTCGTGCATTAAAGAATCCCGGTCTTTTCCTTCCATCAGGGAAAGCATATAGTTCATATCAATTTCACCATATTTGTTGAGCGATGCGGCCAATGCTTCTTCCGGTGTGCCGACTATAGTTATTTCATTGGGATTGAAAGCTACGGGACGATGAAATATATCGGCTTTGACCATCTCACCCCGGCTCTCTCCAAGCGGAGAGGGAGTAAATCGTTCCAATGATAGTATTTGTGCTCCTCCGTTATCCATTTTGATAACATCGAGGTTATTCTTATCATTGAGATTACCGTAGCGGCGGACAAAATTATCGTACACGATATTCAAATTACCCCGGAGCGAGGCGTGCAGGGTCAGGTTCTTCGCTTCGTACTCATATAAAGCATGGTAGGTATCACGAATTTCTATATACCGGCTGATCTTTGCTTTTTGGTCAAAAGCTAAATCCAAGGGTTGAAACTCCGCTCCATCCCGGTAACGTTCTTTCAGATAGCCGATTTGTCCGCCGTCTTCCACTAGTGAGCCTTTCTTGTGGAAAGATTGGAGTTCGCCGGAGAAAGGGCGAGGTTTAAAAGAAGCCTCCCCAGCCCCTGCTAAGGAGGGGCTTTTTGCCTTCGACAACACTTTCCCTTCATTTATAAGCCTTTCTTGCTGCTCCTCTTTTCGGGCATCAGATATTGGATATAATACTTCTTTTCGAGTTTTGCTATTAGAAGAAATTGAAGTCG
>NZ_QVMM01000010.1:5210-142142 GCF_010501065.1 Dysgonomonas sp. 216
GGGCGTCGGCGGCCGTTGTTCCCATAATTCCCGCTCCTTTTCGGCTGCATAAACCCCGAATTGCCTTAAATCCTCTTCGTTGAGCTGTTGCTTGATGGAAAGTGTATGTGCATTGTATAATTCAATGTCCAGGTTATCCTTTAAATCGGCAGCCAGCATTTTACCTGCTATCCGGGCTATTTCGTCCATACCTCCGTCGTGGTAAAACACTTGTGCCGGCTTACCGTAAGGGTCAGTATCTATCTGTGATCGGGTTTGCACCACACGCCCCAGATTGTAGAAATAATCATTGTTATAGATTTCAGTTTCTTGTGAACGGCTACTGGTGACAAAAAGCTCTTCCCAAAAATTCAAGGGTTTGTTTTTTCCAGTATTCTTCTGTAAAACAATCAGGTCGCTGCCGACTTCAGTTCCCGCATAATCGGTAAACAGGTTATTGGGCAGGCGGATGGCCGATACCAGACTGGTATTCTCCATCAGCCACCTACGTACCGGTTCATTATTGGGTGAGTTCATCACTCCCTGCGAAGTGATAAAAGCCATAATACCACCTTCGCGTAATGATTCGACGCCTTTTACAAAAAAATAATTGTGGATGGCTTTGGTCGATTGCCGCATGGTATCATCCTTGTTTTTGCTGAGAACAGGGTCGAATACATTTATCTCCCCGAATGGTATATTGGAGGATACCACATCGAAATAGTTGTTATACCGGTTCTCAATGGTTTCAAAACCTTCGATGTTTATCCTGTTATTTTTATCGCCGGAGTATATATTGGATAATATTTTTCCGGTCAACAAATCTTTTTCAAAACTGATTTGCTCGATATTGTTCCCGAATGCAAAACCTCGGGAGAACTCACCCATCCCGGCAGAAGGGTCGAGGAAGCGGTTTACTTCAATGCCGCTGTCCTTAATAGCATCGCCGATAGCCTGTGCCACCTCGGGAGGTGTATAAAAGGCGGTCAGTACCGAATTGCGTATGCTGTCGAAATAGCTCTTATAGTTTTTTTTCGATGATGTATGCTCACGCAGGACAGTATGCAGTTCCGCCACCAACGGGAATAAATCGAGTTCGGATTTTGCCCACCGACTGATATCCGATAGAGAGCTTGCCGGATTCAGGACACATTTCAATCCCCCGAATCCGGAATAAGCCTGCATCAGTTCCTTTTCCTGATCCGTTGCCGCTCTTTTCTCCTTGTCGAGTATCAGGGCGGTACGGATAGCGTCTATATTGGCTCTCAGATGAGCCTTTTTGTTATAGCTCATCTTACAACTCGTTTTCTTCCAGCCAGAAGGAAATAAAACCTGTCAGTTCCGTATAGAGGGTATTGTATTCTTCGCTGTAAGCAAACTCATCCGATAGGGGATATTGCAGGAATACCTGTTCACATTGGGAAAGGATTTTCGTTGCATATTCCTTGGCTTTACTCTGCGGGACAATATCCGGAAACTCGTTCCACAACACATTGATAATTGTATCGTACTGTGAAAACAGAAGGTTACGCAATAAGGTCAGGTTGGCCAGTTCCGAGGCTTCGTCCTGGGATAAGCCTTCTTTGACGGCATCGCTATATGCTTGGCTTGCTTCATCGGCCCTGGTTTTGATAAATCCGATGTCCGATGCTAATTGCGGATGGCTTTCTTTGAGGTAGGATAACAGAGTTAATCTATAATAAGATAACTCCATAGGACGGTTATTCTTCTTTTTCATAATTTTACTTTAATTCGTGGGTATAAAACCGGAATAAGCCCTACCTTTGCCTCACTTCAAGTTATTCTACTTTTTTTAAGTAGGCAGCCGTGAGGCTGATCGGGTTAGACCGGATACTTGGATAATTAGCTTGGCGCTTGGGAGGGATACCCAAGCGCTGTTTGTTTTGGTACAGGCCCTTTTGGATTTTCTACATTTTCATGCCTCTGGATTTTACAGGTTTTTGCTCGTTTTGCTGTTCCCGCTTTTCCTCCTGCTTATATTGTTGCTCTGTCGGTTTCTTCTGCCCCGGCTTCAACGGTTCTTTGAGGTTTTTGGTCGCTTCGTTGATCTTGCCTTCGGAATTGACAGCAACCTGGGTCTTACTGTTATTGTCGGGAGTAACTTTTTGTGCTTTATCAGGGTTCCACTTAAAGAAATCGAGTTTTTCTTTTTCGGTATTGACTTTGATGTAGGCATTGAAGGATTCCCCGGCCCTGTCGGTCATGCCGGTGACATAGATGGTTTTGTTCTCGCGCAAGTTATCCTGCTGTTCTTTGCTAAGTTCCGCTCCCAATAATTTTGTTGGTATATGGAATTTCGGCAGCCCGTCCTGCCCGCGGCTTTGTCTTTGATCCTGCGACAATCCGGGTGTATTGTCGAATTTGAATTCCAAACTTCTCCGGTCGGCATTGATCTGTACGGCGGCGTTAAAGCCTTCCCCTTTGCGCGACATCATCCCTTCGAGATAGATGGCCTTGCCTTCGGACAAGTCCTTCTTCTGCTGTTCATCCAAGACAATGCCTTTGATTTCATTTGGTATTTTGATGCGGTCGGCGCGAATAGCCACCAGTTCGTTGGTCAGTTTGTCGATGGACAGGAAAGCCTGCATTTTCTCGCCTTTGGCCGGTTCTATCTCTACCAGCCGCCCGGCATGGCCTGTCTGCCGCAGGTTTTTCTTATCTTCCTGACTCAGCCTTGTTCCATATACGAACCCGTCTAATTGCGGCTCTTTGCGTATGGCGTGAATAACTAAGTTCAGTTTGCCTTCGGCATTCTCTCGCAGTGACAGGCGGGCATCGGTGCGGATAACCGTATCGCCGATTTCGGCTTTGACTGGTAGCAATACGGGAGTCTTCTGCCAGTTGAGCAGCTTGTCGAGGCTGTTTTTATCAATCATCTCTTTTTTTATTCCCAACTGTTCGAACTGCGACCAGTCGATACGCGATTCCTCGATGGGGCGGTACTCCTTTTTTGAAAATGCTTCGGGCAGTACACGGTGTTCGTCCAGAAACTTCTTGTTGGACGGGTTTTCCGGGTCTTTGAGCATGGATCCAAGTACATTGGCTACATTCTCCAATGCATTCAGGGGTGCCCTAAAGAAATGGAAATGGGTCGGCTCTTTGCTCTGGCGCAGGAAATTGGACATAAAGTTCTCCAATACATTTCCCTGCTTGTCGATTTTAAGGAACTCCGGTTCGTTCTTTTGTTCGGGTTTGGCGGTCTTAAGTGTACCATCATCGTTCATTCCGGTGACGACATTGAGTTTGTCACTGTCTTTTTCTTTTACCAACAGGACATCCCGGTCTTTCAAATTTTCTTTCATTTTTTAGTTACAGGTTACAAACTGCCGGCAGAGGGTTGTACCACCGGCAATAGATGAATAAATCGGATAATTAACTCTTTCGTGGAATAATTTGCCCGGGGATAACGGGTACGTTATTTATTCCGGAGGCTAATTTATGGTTAAAAAATCATGAATAACCGTCTTTACAGGTCCCTGGCAGTGTTTGGCGTCCGTTTGGTAGTATGAAAGGCGAAAGTGCAGTTTTTGCAAAAAAAAATCCCGGGCTATGTCAGCGCCGGGATCGTCAGATAGAAAACGGAGAAAAGTCACAGACTTGTTTATTGTATTTTACGCTGCTTTTATTTCATATTATAATTGCTCCTTATCATCGTCTCCCAGGGTTTTCTTATTGTCGATCTGGTCCTGTATATATTTCATCACGTCTGATTCGAGGTAGAAGGTCTTTTGCCCGATTTGAAGGTATGGGAGTATCCCGAAGCTTCGCAGGCGTTGCAGGCTGCGTTTGCTTAGCTTGAGCATTATACACAGGTCCTGATTGTCGTACAGGTGTTCGCCGTTAAGCCTGTTCTTGGCTTTAATCAGGCGCAGTATCTCGTCCAGCTTGCGGTGCAGGTGCTCCATACTGTTGTCGGTATCTTCTTCCATAACCGGATGTTTTATCGTTATTTCTGATAGGCAAAGTTCGGAAAGGAAGGGCATTCGTATTCCAAAGTTGGAATATGTATTTTTATTTTTTCTTCTATAAGGCTTATAATAAGAATGATATCCTCATTTAGTTTCAGCCGTTTTTACCGGTTTCATCTGAAAAAACTTGGAATTTGGGGATGCCGGTGCAGACATGGTAAAGAAATATGTTTGAAAAAGAAGCGTGGACCGCCATACTTTTTATTACGAGTCCTTATGTTTGTACTGGATTATAAAAAAAGCATAAATCACAAGATTCTTATATTTGGATTAGCAATTACAAACCATAAAAATTCAAGGACTTATGCTCACACAAAGAAAAGAACTAAATTTTGAAGGACAAAATATCTATGTAGGTATTGATGTTCATTTAAAGAGTTGGACGGTATCAATTTTCACAGAAACCATACAACACAAAAGATTTACACAACCACCCTGTCCTGAGACATTGGTCAATTATTTGGAAAGGAACTTTCCCGGAGCAAATTATTATTCTGCCTATGAAGCCGGATTCTGCGGCTTTTGGGTTCACTACAGTTTAACGGCAATGGGAGTAAATAACATTGTCGTAAATCCTGCTGATGTCCCTACTTCTCAAAAAGAGCAAATTTATAAAGATGACCCTGTTGACAGCCGAAAGATTGCCCGTTCGTTACAGTCCGGAATGTTAGAATGCATACATATACCAACTATGGAAACTTTGCAAGACCGTTCTTTGGTCAGAACAAGACATATGTTAGTTCGGGATATGGTTCGGATAAAGTTACGACTTAAATCATTCCTATACTTCTATGGGATACATTATCCGGAACAATTCTCTCATCCGGCAAAACATTGGTCAAGCGGATTTATGAATTGGCTGAAAAATGATGTTGTATTAGAATATGAATCAGGGAAGATGAGCCTGAACTCACTTATTCTGGAAGCAGAAGAAAAGCGCAGGAAGCTATTGGATATCACAAGAAGTATCCGGAAATTATTCCAGTCAGAAAAATATAAAAATCAAATGGATTTACTTTTAAGTATACCGGGTATCGGATTTATATCAGCCATTACTTTATTAACAGAGCTTGAAAATATTAATCGCTTTAGCAACACAGACCATTTAGCCGGATATGTAGGGCTTATTCCCATGAGTCATTCCTCAGGGGAAAAGGAAAATAAAGGGGAACTTAGTTTTCGTGGGAAGAAGATCTTGAAATCGACACTTATTGAAAGTGCCTGGATTGCGTCAAGGAAAGATCCGGCTCTGAATTTAAGTTATAACACATATGTAAAAAAGATGGAAGCCAACAAAGCTATTGTCCGCATCGCAAGAAAATTATTAAACCGGATTTATTTTGTTTTGAAAAATCAGAAGGCATATGTCCCTTGTACAGTTAAATAATTTCCATAGAAACAATCGATATACTAAATGACCGCAACCAGTGCCATGCAGCTATTGGAGTCTGCTACTACGAGAATGCGGCAATTTGTCTTGTAAGAACTGAAAAAGGAAATGTAGTAGTGAATAAAATCACGATCTACTGATAGGAGGTTGTTTTTATAGGATTCTTTTTTAGGTTTTCTTAGCCATAGGGTGATGCCTGTAACTATACAAAAAGAGGATAGCCGATTCGACCATCCTCCCGTATATTGTTACAGTGTAACACAGGAAGTTTATTGCTGGCAGGTTGCTCCTCAGCAGAGCCCGATTCCTCTTCAACTTCCTGAGATAAAGATAGCTGAATATGTTAAATTGAAAAAATAATCTGTGATTTATTTGGATTACAACATAGGGGGCACTGGTATACCCAGATAAGAAAAAAGCTGCAATCCACGCCATATAATTATGGTACGCGAATTTCAACTCTTCATTCTTTCTTATCTTAAAAAATTACCAGTTTTTCCGTAAAAAGATTTGAGAGTGGATTCCGTTGATGTATTCCGGGCTATGCCCGGTCAAATACTACTAATAAATTCAATTCATTTTTTTATTCTTTACAGGTTATCTTATGTCCTTGATTGTTTTATTGTTAAACTTATTATTGCTGTTTTTCAGATAATCAGTCAATGCCTCTTTGAGTTTGTCCAGAAAGCGGGTCGGGTTATTGCGTATGTTCAGGTCATAGAGTACCCGCGAGAAATTATCCAGTTCGATATTGAATGCCTGCCCGATGCGCTTCATATATTCCTTTTGGGTAATATGTCCCCCGTTAAACGATTCGAGCAGGTACAGGGAGATAGCTATCTCGCACAGATCGGATTTGGATAAAGTCCAGAGTAATCCGCTTGCAGGATATACATCGCCGTAATCCTTGCCTTCCAACTTATCTATCTCCACTACCAGATGCGACTCCAACATATCGTTTGCTAATATCTCCGACATCTTGAAGTCACAGTTGGTCGCAAACGAAGGATCACGCTCGAAATAAAAAATATCGGTGTGCGCACCCGGCGTAGGTTTTCCCCGCAGGAAATACAACCTATCCAGGCTACAGTCACCCGAACGGTAATAGTGGTAGTAATACTTGTTCTCTTCAAAATAACCGGACAATTTATCCAGTTCTCCCTTCAGGTAAGCTATCTGCGCCTGCCGGCCTCCCTGCGGGCGGTTTATCTCGATCAGATAAACGCTCCGGTAAAAGATGAGCAGGCACGACAGCCGGGGTTTGACCTCCTTGAAAAAACTGATTTCTTCCTGTTCGTCAATAAACTTGTATCCCGTGATGAACTCTTTCATCTTTTCGATGGCTGTTTCCATCAACTGCGCACCTTCCTGCGCTTTTTTGAGAATGTCATCTTCTCTTTTTTCCAACTCGTCCAGCAAAGCATAGACCTCTTCTTTCAGTGGTAAAACAAATTTGTTCATAACACATCGGTTTTAATGATAAATAATTGAGTTAATTTTTTGGTTGATTGAGTCTTATTGTCCATTTTGGAAGTGAACAAAGCTTTTGTCTCAACCGTTAATTATTCATCAGCCGGTGTATTATCCATTCGAACTATCTCATTTTATATCGTATATCTCTTTTTCGGTTACTCTCTCGTTTCGGTTTTTTGCAACGACGCAACAACTGCCTTTGATGGATGCTCCCTGTTCTACTTCAAGCCCTGCACTTGTGATACGTCCTTCAATCTGTGAGGTGGAGCGTAAGACCAGCAATTCTGCTGTATCCGTATCTCCTGTAACTTTGCCGTGTATATCAGCGATAGCAGCCCGGATATTGCCCTGTATATTGCCATCCTTACCTACAATAATGCGCCCGCCACAAGTGATATTACCCTCTATCCGACAGTCGATAAGTATATTTTCGGGAGATTCGATATCGCCTATTATCGACAGGCCTTGCCTGAGACTACTATGCTCTGTTGAATAATCGTGGTATTTACCCTTTCGCTTAAAAAACATATATATCTTTCTTATTATATTTTTAATTATCATCTGAATCGTCCTAAAACAGGTTGACATATTTATAAAAAAGGCAGCCTTGACTTCACAGTGGGTAGCTGCCTCACACATCAAATTGAAACTTATGTCTTTCCTCCGTTCATCAATACCTGAATCCGGTAAAATGAACGATACAAAACTTCCTTGTTCCTACTTTCTTTTTCCATTCCAGCATATCGGATACTTCCAATCCTTCGTTCAGGGCTACCATCCTTGCCGGTATGTCTTTGCCATCGATCAGCAATATGTCGTTCCGCCCGGTAAAGCAGGCCCGTTGTATATCCATCCGATGTGCGTGCAGGATGGGATAATACTCCCTGTGGTCGGGGGCGTCGCCCATATGGCAAATGATAAGCCTGTAACCGCCCGTCCGGTATTTGGCAAGCATTTCGTCCCAGAAGCGGGTATTTTGCTTAAAGGCGTGTATCTTGGGATTCTTTCCGGCGGTGATGCGCTGCCTGAACTGCGTCTCTTCCCCGAAACGGCTGTGCCAGAGTGGGAAGTAAGCCGGAACAGACAGAAGTATCTGTTTCTTCTTTATCCCTATCAGTTGTTTTAACGCATCGAACATAGTATTTCTCTTGTTATTCTATTATTATATACACTTTATACGTTATTTCTTCGTTTTTTTAATAACGGGAGGCGCGATCTTCTCAGATAATACCTCCCTTGAGAGAACAACAGATATCCCCATTAAGAGTGGTTAAACAACTTAATCAGGCTAAATGTGGGGAACTGTTGAAAGTATCATTATTCTGTATTCTTTGTAACAACTTAAACAATTACTTAATCTTTTATTAATTCCTTTAGCTGTGCATACCTTCCCCTGACAATGCCCTCTTTATCAGTCAGTATATAAGTGGGTGTACCTACAATGCCGTAATTCCTGAAGTTGTCCCCGTCAAATCCTTTGAAGTCGCAAAATTTATCCGCCCATGGCAACTTTGCCGATGTTTCCTCATGCACTTCTTTGCCGGTATCGGCGGCAATGGAGATTACTCTGAGGCCGTTATGTTCGTTGGACAAAAGAGAATATTTTGCTTTGAGGTTTTCGAGCTCGTAGTGGCAGTTGCCGCAACCTGTTTCGTAAAAGACGATCAGGCTGCTTTTGGGGATAAAGGATGTGCCATCAGGGGCAACTATTTCCGGAGCAAGTTGCCCGTTCAGGGGCATGGTCAGGTATTCGGTACCAAGTTCTGCCAATAAACTGTCTTTCGCATATTTCGAGAACAGACGGATAATGGCTTGTGTAAGCTCACGGCGGATGGGAATATCACCTCCGCAGCGGTCGAGCATGTGCCGGGCATTGGCTAAGAGTAAAGTATCGTTTTGCGAGGTCATTTGTACCCATGCTTCCAGCGTTTGGCTCCAAAATCCACTGGTGTACAGGTCGTTGAAATTCACCTTATTGACAATAAACCCGCGCTGTTCTTCCAACATCTGCTGCTCTGAAATAATGAACGAACTGCCGACACCCGTCAACAGATTGAGTATTTCAAGTACACGGGCGGCATAGAGCGGACTACCGCTAATCTCACCCCGAAAAGCCTTGTATTCATTTTCTACCGCCTTCATACGTTGTTCGGGAGAAGCGAATACCATAAACTGCTCCGTTTGGCCATTGGCGAGGTGGTAATAGTCATTAAGTATCCTGCTCTGCTTTGCCATGGCTTCAATCAGAAAACTGTTTTCGGGCGAATGTGTAAATATGGTTTTGGCTTCGAGACTGTCCGCCTGGCTTAATGTAATGCGCTTTTCTCCATTGAGTATTATATTGCGCATATGCCCGCACTGCTGTATCGTCAGACGGCCTACGCCCCGGTAGTTTAGAGGAAAACTGATTATAGCTTTGCCTTTGTCATCCAACACTCCCATAGCAATAGTATCCTGCCCTGTACCTTGCAGCAGGCAGAGTGAATACTCCCTGCCTGAGCAGTATGGCAATTCAACTTCGAGGGTCTGGGCTTTCACAAAGCAAGGTAACAGTAATAACAACAGCAGTATTTTAAAAAGCATAATTATTTTGCGCATTATATATATTCAACGTTTTCTATTTTATTTGAGGCATCATTATTCATTGATTCCTGCTCATTATATTGGGGAACCGGGATAGGGAAAGGAATATCCGTTTTTGTGATTTCCTTTTTGGTTTTCCCATGCAATTTATAATTGTTCAGGTGAGCCGTAAAATATCCGTATCTGAACAGTTCGTTCGGCTTACCCAATAGTATTTTCTTTTTCATGTTGTATGTTTTAAAATGTCGCATAACTCCCAGATAAGAATTTACGGTAGCCCTCATTTTCAGCAGTTCGTCTTTAGAGGGTGGCTCTTGGTTTCGTAGGCGGAGGTTATAGGTATGGAGTGCTTTCTTAAAATGAAACACAGTACGGTTTGCAACATATATGCGATTGGGTTTAATTACCGCACCCAAAAACGTGACTCCTTTTGTATAGTGTTGTAAATATATTTTATTAGGGTGAACTTCCAGACGCAGATTTGCCGTGAGGAAGTCTCTGATTTGAGGGATTAGCTTTTTCAAAAAATTCTTATCCCTATGAATAATAACAAAGTCGTCCACATACCTGCCATAGTATTCGATACTGGGATACGAACTTATAAAGCTATCGAAAATATGCATATATACATTGCTGAAAAGTTGCGAGGTAAGGTTCCCGATGGGCAATCCCTTATCGACAGGTGTATGGAAAAGGCTCTTTGAGCGGGGCAGGCCGTTCCAGTCGGCATTTATCCCTTTTATGATACAATCTTGCTTTACATCCTGATATATAATCTCTTTAATCAGATAACGCACAATTTCCCAGTCGGGTTGCGGGTTATCGCCATAGGCTTTGTTAATCCTGTCCTCTGTCAGCAACTTCTCTAATTGAGAGGCCAGAATATTTTTGTCGATATTCATAAAATAGCCTCGTATATCCAGTTTCAGTATATGGCAGTCGCAGGTATAATTTTCGCTGCATTCCCTGATAAACCCGTCTACGCGTTGTATGCCATAGAGCGTACCTTTACCTTTGCGACAACTGTAGCTATCTTCTATGAATAAATCTTCGAAAATGGGATTGATGTATCCGCATAATAAATGGTGGATTACGCGATCTCGGAAATCGGCGGCGAATACTTCCCGCTTTACGGGAACATCGACTATGAAACAGATCGAAGGGCGTGGTTTATAATTACGGTTTATAATTTCGTTATATAATAAAAGCAGCTCCCTCTCGAAGTTCACTTCGAACTTCAGTTGGTTTACCGTATTACGTTTATGCCTGCGAGCATCGTAATATGCCTTGAATAGGTCTACCTTCAACATATCAACTGTATCTAAAATGTTGTCCATGTCTGTATACTTTATTAAAAATCGTCCGGAACCGGCACAGAGCACTGTGCAAATTCTTGATGCAACGCAACGCGAAGCCGTTGCCGCGGTTGTTACTGTTAGCAGGATTTACCGTACCACTGTTGAAGTTCAGGTTGTAGGCATTAGTACTAAGGATATTACTGCTCCAGTAGTTGCCGTTCGAACCCTGGTTGTAGAGCAAACCATTACCGTTGTTCCGGTTGCCACTAGCGGGCAAAAAAAAGCAAACACTAAAAAAAATCTTAACTCGGGAGGAATCCACTTTCATCCTGTTGTTATTTTCGTTTGAACAGTGGAAAAAACCATCCAAGTGGTTTGCTGAATTTACAAGCCTCTTACGGTAGTCTGACGACCGGCCGTAACTCTCACTTATCAGTGCTTGTCCATTCCGGACGAATATTTTTATATAGCACTTTTTCCCCATGCTGTCAATTGTTTGCTGATACTTTCTATTTGCTCGTTAACACTGACAAAATGTTTCACCTGGAGCTGTTTGGAATCATGAGCCACCCGGAACAAAAGCCTTACCACAGTTATGTTTTCTTTTGCTGCCTGTATGTATGTCTTTTTCTCACGGCTACTGTTGGCACGGTAAATGTTGAGTATCAGTTCTGTCATTTCTTTCTGGATACGTTCGCCCAATGAGTAACGGTAGGAACGTTCCATATTAGTGCATAATCTGTAAACCTGCAACAACAGGTCGTATGCTACTTTATAAACCGGCAGATTCTCGTAAAGCGCCATTACTTCTTTATAATACTCTGTTGGAGTTCATTCAAGAACAAGAAACATTCCACTGGGGTTGAATTTCCGATATCGAATGCCAGTAGGCGTTCTGTAACACCTGTTTCGTTATCATTTTGTAAAGGCGTAAGTTGTTGTATAACCGGTGCGCCCGAATGAGGAACTGATATTTCCGTACAATCCTTCCATTTAAGAAAAGCATCGACATCACACGGGCTATCAGCCTCCATTATAACCAATGTATCCCGACGTTCTTTCAATCTGAACATGGATATTGTTTTGTCCAGACTCGAATCGGGAAAACCAACACTTATAACTTCCTTGTTAAGTTTCTTTACAAGCTTTTTGGTCGCTTTCAGTTCTTTTACAAGGGAAATCATATAAGCGCTTTGCTCATAAGCAATCCAGAATATGCCTTCTTTATAAAGGCAGACTTCATGTAATGAATTATGAAGTATTTTTTCGGATATTACCATGATTATTTTAAATAAAATGTGTAAAAATCATCCTTAAGTGCCGGAAAAACGAGATAATCCCATTTTTCAAAAAAAAATTTCGTTCGACCGCTTCGCGGTATTTTTTTTTTAAATCGTACCGCTTTTAATGCGGTACGATTAATAGTCAAATTAACCAAATAGTCAAATAAATCGAATTAGTTTTTGATGCAACGCAACGCGAAGCCGAGGCCGCGGGCGTTACTGTAAGCAGGATTCACCGTACCACTGTAGAAGTTCAGGTAGTAGGCATTAGTACTAAGGATATTACTGCTCCAGTAGCGGCCGCTCGAACCCTGGTGGTAGAGCAAACCATTACCGCCGTACCGGTAGCCACTAGCGGGCAAAAACAGGGTAGTGGTTTCTCCGTCCGGCTTAATCTCCATACCACGCCCATTGCTAGAGTTCCACTCCCAAGTGTTAGCTGTGGCGGTTGTCCTGGCGCCTGTTATACCCCCGCCCTTGAAAATACTGCCCCATTCGTCCTGCGAAGGCATACGCCAATTGGTAGTGGCAGCCCCGCCGGCAGTGCTTGAACTCGCCGCAGGATAATAGGTAGTGTAGGTTGTTCCGTCAACATTTATTTTAGCGCAAGGGTCGTTAGGTGCAAAACGGCTTGTACGCCAGATCTGGTCTATCTGGTTAGCCGGCAGGCTAAATGCCCAATTGTAATTTTGAGCAGAACCGGTAAGGATAAAATTACCATAATGGGTGGTAGAACGTGCTACCTGTCGCCAAGGATAACGCTGGGAAGTACCAAGTATCTCGCCATCCTCGAAAGTTGGCCCTGTGCCGTATGCTACCTGATTAGTACCTGCAGTGTTCGCTCCGGGTTTGAAGCCCTGTGCCTGTCCGCGCTTCTCATGCCCGTCACCAATACGTCCCCACTGGTATAAATCGCCGTAAACCTGTTCTTCATTTGCAATGTAATAATGCTTACCATCCGTATCGTTAGCGTGAGAGAAAGTCATCGGGTGTCCTATCTGGCCGGCAATGGTCTGTTCGGTAGCGCCCAGGTTAAAGCACATAAAAGAGACCCATTCGCCCAGATTATCCTTAGCCCCGCACCCCACAGCCACTTCGGCCGTTTCAGAGGTCAGTTTCGCGCCCTGGTCACTCTCGGCGATACAATAGAATTTGTAAAAGCCGGTATTATTCGCATTGCGGGTAGTGCCTTTGAGTATAGCCTGAGGCTTGAATTTCGAAGTGTTGGCTCCGGCTGCATTAGCCGATGCTGCAGTTGTATATATCGTTCCGGCTTCACCCACAGGCTTGCCGATACGCACATGTATGTTATTACCCGTTACCTGGTACCATTTATAAGTCCATGTACCCGGGCCGTTGACAATGAATTCAAGGGCATCGGCTGTTCCTTCCCCGGATTCGTAGAAGGTGAAGGCTTTGGGTTGTCCGGTAATGGAAGAGACGGCAGGATTAGCCTCAGAGGTCATCCAGGTAGCACCGTCCCAGGTATAGACCCCGGGGTAGAAAGTCCCATCATTGGTCAGGTTATAAACCATCAGCCCTGCAAGTTTCTCTTTAATAGAGTTTGTGTTAGCAACCCAATCGGCATTATCGTCTGCAATAAACGGCTGCATCGTATTGACATTTACCAGTTTGACGCGGGGAAGCAACAAGCCGCCTGTCGTGGAAGTTATATTGGCATCATCGATAACGGAAGGGACAGCTCCGGCTGTCTGCTGTGTTTTCAGTTCCAACAAGGCAGCCTTTGTAGGCTCTATGCCCGAACCAATGGTTACCTGAGCGTGCAATGCCGTAAAGGTTGCCGGAAACAACATCGCTGCCAGCAACAGGCTCTTGATTGTGTGATTTACTATTTTCATAATCTTTTTTAGTTTAATTGTTTATATATATTAGTCGTTTGTGTGTTCGTTTACCGGACTGTTATCACCCTCCCTGCGCCTTTTGTTGCGGGCATAAATGCCGTATATCAGCATACTGGAAGCCAGTGCAGGCAGGCAGGCTTCACCCAGGGGCACACCTACACCTGTGTTGCCGCCTGTACCTGTGCCACCGGGTCCGTCATCCTCCTCCCACTCGTCGCCTCCTCCTGCACGCAGATGGTTGTTATAATAGCTTTGAGAGGGTAGTTCCCCCGATGGCACTCCCTGCGCTATTTGACTGTTGTAATAGCTGTCCGCCGGACTGTTATAGGCTCCTGTTCCTGTAATGGAAAATACAAGGAGGGCGGCGATTTTATATTTTATTTTTACTCTCATGTTTTATTATATTAGGGATACAAGTTGACAAGCCGGCGCATTGCTGCGATAAAAATCCGCATCCCGTATTTTGTTTACTTGTATCTTGTTTACTCATTTTGCAATTAGCTTGAAAGTTTTGTTACCCGATTTAACGATATATACTCCGGCAAGGCAGTTTTCATGCAACAACAGTTTTTCTTCCTTGGCTGTTTTACGGGTAATCAACCTGCCGTTCACATCGTATAGCTCTACATTGCTTCCAAATTCTGCATTACCGAATCCCTGCACATAAATATTGCGGTGGGCTGCATAGGCATAGATCATGTTTTGTTCCTGCAGATTATCGTTTATACCTGTTGTCTCTGTTGAGAAGCGAAGCCTAAAGCGGTCGTGGCGGTCAGTGGGTTCGCTGTAAGTCCCGTACACCGTTTCGGGGGTAATTTCCACTTCGGTATTGTACTTACTGTCTTCGAGCCAGATGCGGGTAATCCTGTCTTTAGTATTCAGGCGTAACCCCAGAATATTTAATGCCTGGGCCTCTGACGAGGGAATATGGTAAAGCGTGATCTTTGTTGTTTGTGTTGGTATAAACTGCACGGTTAAGGCCTTTCCAGTTTCGTCTTTGGTGTATATCTGGCTGGCAAGGCTCTGGGCGAAGTCGCCTTGTATAACCGTTGCCGAACGCAGGCCATTGCTACTTTCGGTAGAAGTACTTTCCAATCGCTCTACATTGACGTAGTTTTTATTGTTTTTAAGCTCTTCTTCCGTCCTTAGCACAATGCTCGCCCGGTCGGTGGTGTTGGTCGCCATGTCCCTGAACTCGATGATAAAATCGTCACGGCGCCTGTCATCCTGCGGCGCACTTCTTAAGAAGCGTGTAGTTCCCATTACCCGCTCGCTTTTGGGAATGGTGATGCTTGTCGCCGTTGAGTAGTTGCGTATAAGGAACATCTGCAAAGGGGCAATGGCTGTTACTCCGGCTACATTGTCGTAATCGGTGTACGTCCCACCCGTTTTCATGGCCACCTGGTAGTTGTAGGTGTATTTGCTGTAACGTGAATCCCCGGTAGGCTCGGCTACGCTGTTGGGTGCCAGCACCCATACCTGGTTGCGCATCTGGGGCCTGTTGGCCAATTTGTCGGATTGTATCTTCCATGTACTTTGCGCCTGGTCTTCACCTAATAATTTGTCAATATTCATAGGGCAGGTATAAGGGTTGGCAAGGTAGGTATAGCCGGGTTTACCTGCCAGAGAAACGGTAATGTCTTCGGTATTGAGTTTTTCTTTTACATAGGCATCTGTGGTAGGGGTTGTTCCAAAAAGTTGGTTATCGGGAGCATAACCGGCAAAGGCATGGCGGTTGAAGCGGTAACCGTCCGTCGCACGCTGGTCGAAATTGATAATGCCTTCATACTCTTCCAAGGCTCCGTATTCTTTTGGGTCGGTTCCCCTCAGGTCGATACCCACGACATAACCCTTGCCTGCCGTCATCACTGTTTCGGGATTAATCAAGGGAGGAATAGCCAGGAATCCGTTCCCGTTGGTATAGCCTGCCTGAGGCTCCAGCAAGGTGTTGAACATAAAATAGTCGTTACGCATCTCATTGAAGGGGATACCCATGCCTACGATGCTTTTGGCGTTCCGGCTTGATTCACCGGGTATCTTTAAGTTTACCTGTATAAAACCCCGCTCGTTGGCATCGGTTTTGCTTGCCCATGTACTTTCCTTGTAGTCGATGTCTCCGGCAACCAACAAGTGAGCCAACACACTTTCCTGTGCAGGGAGTACTTCCACGCCTGCGTCTACATTTGCTTCTGCCAACTTCGAGTCGAGGATCAGCCAGCCTTTGTTCAGGGAGATATCCTGTACTTTGGCTGCTAAACGCGAATCGAGGGTCAGGTGCTTGCTGTTATTGACTTCTATATCGGGAAAATTGATATAGTTATCCAGCTTGGAGGGTATGTTGGTGTTGGTGGTTCCCGATGTGGTTATAGCCTGTGGCGAGCTGCCGCAAAACTCCAGTACACCGTAATCATTGCTCGAAGGTGCAAAGAAGAGGTTGCCCCCCTGCGGTCCCCGCGTTACATCGTTGATAAAATCCCCGGTAAGCCGCACACGGCTATTCTCTATCATCATGGCAGGGGCAACAGAGGGTGTTTGTCCATTAACAAACTGCATGTCTCCATTTATATAGAGCCATGTACGGCTATTAGCCTGTCCATGAACGGAAACCGTCCCCTGGTGGCGCCAGATGGTAGCGGCATAACCCAACGGGTAGAATAAGCCGATGCTTCCGGTAATTAATACTAGTAGTAATGTCTTTTTCTTCATATCTCTCTTTCGTTTATTATTGTGACTCCCTCTATTTTGTTATATTGTTTTGTGTTATCGGGATACCCCATTATATTATATGCAAATCCGTGCGTGATGAATACCATTGCTGGCAGGATGCCTTACCATATATGGTTTCCCGCATCAGTACTGCCAGTATATCTAAGGCATCTTCACGGATGGCGCGGGCACGCGGACTATTGCAACTGCTACTGCCTTGTAGTATCTTGCGTACATATTGCACGCTGCAGTTGTATTTTTGGGCAAGAGCCGCTTTGGGCAAGATGCGGATAATCTCTATGGACAACTTTTGTGTTTGCATAATGCTATGTTTTGCTGTATTATCTGTGATTTGTATAATATGAATCTTTGTAAAGCCTGTACCTTTAGTTGTTTACTGCCAATGAAAAACATGCCACGGGTACGTTATTTTGTACATTTTGTGTATTTTGACCGATTATACTCCTTACTTTTATATTATATTCCGAAAACACATAACTTCTGACACTTGTCAAGTGCCGGAAGTTTCGATGACGACAAGTAAACATGTTTATTTACAGCGTATTAACAAGTGTGTTGATTTCCTTAAAATATGCTTGTACAACATTTGTTAAACATAGTTCCATCAAAAGGGTATTATCCTCATGGCTTATGGCTGTGGAAAACACTATTTTACAAACAACATCTCCTTGTTTTAGTAGTACCTAAAATGTGAAACATTTGTTAAACAGCAGTAGTATATTGTTTTTCAATAGTATATATTCTTGCCGAACAGGAGAGATCAAAGGGCGGTTTCCCGTAAAAAAGTTGTGTTTTATCTGTTAGAACAGTTTTTCATTTTTTAGACCGTATTTTTAATTCGCTATGCCTCTTTTTGATAAATGGCTGTATGAAAGACTTTTGTTCTGTTGGATATGAGTATAGATAGAAAATAATTGGTGAATTATTTGGAAAGATATACAAAAGAATCTAAATTTGTTCCCATTCTGAATATATGGAACTTATCCGGCACTTGACAAGTGCCGGAATGCTTATGACCCAATCTTTTTGATACGGCAAAGCTACTAAAAAAGCATCTTCCTTCTCTTTTTTTAACATATATAAATAATAAAAACGATCGCTCTTAACCACTTACGCTCATAACTTGTATTCTGCCGTTACAGAAAGGGAACAGGATTTCCGTCCGCCATACTACTGATTAAAAATAGGGCAGATAATATATGATCACTAAAAATAGAGTAAAGCTTTGTTAAGGAGTTTTGTTTGGCAGAACAGCACTTATTGCATGGATATACTGTTTATACCTGCCTGTGGATACGGACGCATAATAGCCGAAGCCACCGCATCACCCGCCGCATCCAAAACTGAATTATCCAGTAACCCTAAGTAGATGAGTGTCGTATTTTCATTGCTGTGCCCCAGGCATTCACTGATAACACGCAAGGGCACATTCTCCTGCTTGCCGATAGTCGCCCAGCTATGCCTTGCCCAATGCGTGCTGACGGGCTTTGCAACCTTTGCCCGGCGGGCGACTTCTTTCAGGCGGCTGTTCTGCCTGCGCAGGGCTGTTTCATATTGCAGGCGGGTATTCTTACCCGTATCTGTTATAAGAGGGAACAGGTAAGGCGACGCCTTTACTTCTTCTGCAAAACTATCGATGATACCTTGCATCTGGGGGGTAACGCGCACTTCTATCTGTCGCCCTGTCTTCTTACGTACATAGCGGATAAAACCGCCCCGGATATTATCCTTACGCAGATAGGCTACATCGATAAAACACATCCCGCGTGCATAAAAGCTGAAGCAGAACAAGCGGCGGCAGGAGTCAAGGTCTTTAACACGGGCATATTCCTTTGTCCCGTGTCTTTCTTTTTCCAATAATGCAGCGAAGTCCAGGTCGTGTATTTTTTTTAATTCATGTTGTGACAAGGCACGTTTCATAGTCTTGGTGATTCCCGTATAGACTCCCGAGAAGGGATTCCCGTTATGCTCCGTGATACGCTTGTCCGCGACTGCCTTGTTATAGATAGCCCTGAGGTTACGCATATAATAGGATATGGTATTGGGCAGCCTGCCTTTATCCTTGAGATAGGTCTCGAAATCTTTAATCAGGCGTGCATTGAGATGGTTAAGAGGAATATCCTTGCCTTTATTGAAGTTTACTATTCCCCGCACAACAGTACGATAAGCACGGGCAGTGCGTACCTGTCCGCCTTGCTGCATCTGTCGTGCGAGGTTTGCAGCATAGCCCGAGAGTTTGCTTTCATCACGGGAAAGCCGGTAACGGCTGGCAAGGTCGTCGGTGGTATACCTGCCTTGTTTCTCCAGCACCGAAAGGTACTCTCCCAATAATCCCTTCTCACGCATAATGGTTTGTTCCACTTCTTCCAGATAAGCCATACGCAAGGGATCACCCAGCCCATAGACCACCGCTTGTTTTTCTTTGTCCCACTCTTCTTTATACAACCTGCATCCGCCTAAGGTGATGCTCTTTACCCGGCGCCGGTGGATTAACCTCAGGCACAGGCTGCCTTGGCACCGCCCCGATTTGCTCGACGGGCGGTAGATAACGTTTATGGATGTCATACGTATTTGTTTTAATGATTGTTAAAGACAAAAATACAATATGACGGTAACAATTATTATATTAGCAGACAATCCTTTTCCGGCCTATGCTTCATTTGCGAATACAACAATGGAGAAAATTCAGACAGGCTCTATAAAATATTATCGTATTTGAATTTTTCGCATATAAATATCTTCTTATCTTTGTCCGGCATTCCCTACATTAACCTTAAAACCAAAGATATGTCTTCAAAAAAGAACTCATTTTCAAAGATATTCAAATCAAATCTGTTGGCTCCGCTCATTGGCATTGTCATCTGTGTAATCTATTATGGCTATAATATTGACAGCAAAAATATTGTACGCAACCAGACAATCAATTGCAGTATGCAGGATGTCCCTGAAAACAACTTGCAGGCAATTTGCTGGATGCGTTCAACTATATTGGTAGATGATGCTGCAGGCAATCGTTATTCTATAGAAAAAGGACAACTCAACTGCAATGATAATATTGACAAACTCAAAGCGTTCAATTATCATTTTGAACGCTTCATTAAAATGGATTCGCCGGAAACCCTTTTTCAAGATATGACAATTAATGAAATCGTAGAAAAACATGGTGACTATATCTATGCAAATACTGCTTCGGGGGAATATTCCTTTCCTCAAATTTATCTGGTTTCAGGCAGCAAACGCTATCAGGGCCTGACTGTATATGTTGGGGCAGATAACAAAGTGAGCGGTATACGTTACGGAGATGAAAGTTCCAACTGGTTTGGCTCATTGCCTTTCTATGCCGACATTGTCTCTCTCAATTTATTCCCTTCTTTCAGTGGAGGTATTTTACAGTCCAAAGAAGATCCGGGCAGTTCAAATATATTTATGATTTTGCTGGAGACAGTGTGGAATCTGATAAAGCTTGTACTGGTGCTTATCCTGTATTTCATATTTGTTATAGCAGTGGTGATAGTGCCTTTATTCATTGTCCTTCCCGTGTTTAGGTTTATGTCAGGCAAAGAGTTAATATCCAATAAAATAATAAATACGTTAGTTGTAATTGTCGGTGCCGTTATTTCATATATAATTATAGTGGCTCTTACCGACTGTTCCCGTTCGCTTTGGTTACTCACTTTTCCTATAGGTATCGCCGCAGCTGTGATGACTATAATTTCCTTTATGGCAGCTGTTACTCATGATCGTTGTCCAAAATGCAATAAAGAAAAAGCATTGTTGCACGAAAGGGTATATGTATCAACAGAAAAATACCCGGAAAGAATACAAGATTACAAAAAAAGAGATAAACGCTATGGAGGTATAAAAAATGGATATAAAATATATTACCGGGATATTGATTATTGGATAACGGAACGGGAAGTAACCAGAAAAAAATACTTAGCAACAGATCATTGTAAATTTTGCACTTACACCTATAAGTATGACAGCTACGATACAGAAAAAGGACCGGGAACTATTATAGAAGAATGGACTAGAACTCAAACAATCAGGCAAGCATTACCTGAGCCTGAACCTTACCAGCGGTATAGTTCAAATGAAATTAAAGACGAAAATAACGGTGCGATGTATGATAAAGTGGATGGCTCCGATTATGGTGGCGAGTATATTGAATATCAAGGGGAAAGGTATAGGAAAAGGAGATGATGATATCTAAATACTCTACAGTAGTAATGACGAGGTTATACAAAATTATAACCGGCATATCCTGTTTTTCTTTTATCTCTCCTTTTTTGTCTTGATTCATAAAAGTTAGATTTCTGACAAATAAAGAAGGCACCGTTGGCACAGGAAACTTAGCTTATCCCTATTACTGTGCTGAAATTTAATCTTTCCGTTAAGTATGTGGAATAAATTGCATCGGTGTAAGCCGAAAGGATTGCACCATTCGCCATCCTCGAATATATTCTCCGGGATATAGACCATTTCAGCGACAGTAAATTTCGATCGAAATATTTCCAGAATAGACTCTTTGCCAACAATCGGTTCATTGACTACCTGATGGTTTACAGCCGTCTCATCATAGAACTCGGCAATACTGTCGGTATCGGCTGAATTGAAGTCTTATTCATTTTGGAAGTATTTCTTTTGGTTTTATAACTTGACATAGTTTTTGTAAAATATGCCATAGAAATGGTATTATTTTAGCCGTTTTTTAATATTGAGGGTATGGAAACACCACAAAACGATTAATTATATTATACCAATTTTGAAGTCTATAATTATGCCCTCACAAATTTTGAAAAGGCTTTCTCCTCCGAAAATAATAAAGCTGTATTTATAAGTGCCAGATGCGAATAAGCCTGAGGGAAATTACCTAATTGCCGTTTAGTATCGAAATCGAGATCTTCGCTGAATAATCCCAAATGATTGGAGTAAGTAAGCAACTCGTTGAACACTTTTAAAGCTTCATCTTTCTGTCCTGTAACAAATAATGCCCGGATCAACCAAAATGTACATATTGTAAATGAAGATGATGGCAAACCAAAATCATCATCGGTCTTATATCTGTACATCAATCCTTCGTGGAATAATTCCTGTTTGATTCGTTCTACTGTCTTAATGAATTTTTCATCATCCGGGTCGACAAATCCATATTGTTCCATCAATAACAAGGATGAATCCATATCATAATTATCATATGCTTGTGTGAAACTCTGTATTTCTTCATTCCAACCGTGTGTCAAAACATCATTTTTAATTTCTTCTGCCTGTTCTTTCCATTCAGTTTCATATTCTGACTTACCCAAAAAAGTGGCAACACTTACAGCCCTGTCCAAAGCTACCCAACACATTACCTTTGAAAATACAAAATGTTTCTCTGTATTACGGAATTCCCATATACTTTGATCAGGATTTCTCCATTCTATAGACACCGTTTTAACAATGTTTTTTACTATCTCCCACATTTCTTCTATTTCATCCAACGTTCCGGGAAAATGGATATAATAATTGTATATGACATCCATAAGATAACCTAACGAATCATTTTGTCGTTGATTGTATGCTGCATTTCCAATTCTCACAGGTTTTGAATTCTCATATCCCGTCAAATGGTCAAGTATCTCCTCTCTTAGAGTTCTGCTGCCATCAATGGCGTACATGATCTGAAAAGAGTCTGATTTCGATTTCAATATCCTTTTAATGAATCCCATAAACCGTTTTGCAGCAGACTGATGTCCCATTTTCAATAAAACTTCTATCGACATGGAGGCATCCCTGATCCAGCAAAAACGATAGTCCCAGTTACGTACTTCGCCAATTGTCTCAGGAATGCTGGTAGTCAGGGCGGCAATGACTGCTCCTGAATCCTGATACGACATTAACTTTAGTATCAACAGGCTGCGGGAAATAACGTCATTATATTGAATAAACTTACGAGAACGGTTATTCCAGTTCAACCAATAAACCTTAGTGCGTTGATATTCCAAATAAACACGGTCAATATCTATTGATACAAGCTTTTGTCCATAAGATAATAACATGAATTCCTCTTTTTCAAGGATTATTTCCCCACAGCTCAGTATTGTATCGAAATCGAGGCTCGAATATAGATACATATTATCCTTGATGTTTTCACAGGAGGAGGTCTTTATATAATCCGGAAATTTTCGATGAGTTGCTGTTTCTTTGGCATAATTCATCACAGGCTCATACTGAATTCGAAAACGCGGCTTACCTGTCAATAAACGGATATAACGATAAACTTCCGCCGGAAAAAAATGATCCATCTGTAAAGTCCTATATCTGGGCATAAAATCGAGCACTTCGAAACTTCCCTCATCAGAGATGAATTGTGTACACAGGATATTGGTTCCCTTCATATATTTTTGCGTACATGTATAATCACCGGATACTATAAAAGCAAAACTCCCACCGGATTTTTCATCCAGTATTTTGGAAAATACTGACGGTGAATCAAAATTTGGCATACACAACCAATCGATGCTTCCTTTTTCCGAAATTAATGCTGCAGATTTACAATTTCCTATAATTCCGTAATTTAGATTATTCATGTTTATATTTGTTTTATCCGATGTTTATACCGTTCTTTAGGATACAATGTAGTCTTTGTTTGAACCAAACTCGCATTTCCTCTGTTCTATTTAGTATTAATTCACACTTCGTGAGCGTTTCTTCCCCAGTTTACTGAAAGAAATACATTGTGAGAACATTTCAGGAATGTTCTGGAAATTTCTTATTATTAAATTAAAAAAGATGAAACTTATAATAATAGCAAACAGGTTACCCCTGACAATTGTTCAGGAGAAAGAAGAGTACAAGGTTATTCCCAGTACCGGAGGGTTATCGACAGGACTGGATTCTCTGGAAACAAAGATGGATAAGCATTGGATTGGTTGGCCCGGAATGTATATTGATGACTGCAAGGAAAAAGAAGTGATAGATGAGCAATTGGAAGAGCAGGACTTTCATCCGGTTTATTTATCTCCCGATCAAATAGAAAATTATTATGAGGGGTACAGCAATAGTGTACTCTGGCCACTTTGCCACTATTTTTCAAATTATATGCGATATGAGAACAAATATTGGGAAGATTACAAAGAAGTTAATAATTTATTCTGCGAAGCAGCTCTGGAGATTATTGAACCCGGAGATATTGTTTGGGTACAGGATTACCAGTTGATGTTGTTGCCTAAAATGATCCGCGATAGGGTTTCCGATATCAGTATTGGCTATTTTCATCATATACCTTTCCCCTCTTATGAATTATTCAGAGGTTTGCCGGAAAGAGCTGAAATATTGAACGGATTATTGGGCGCCGATTTAGTAGCATTCCATACTCATAGTTATATGCGACATTTTATAAGTGCTGTATACAGGGTTCTGAAACTAGATTGTCAATTAGATGAAATACAAATGGACAGGCGTGTGGTTGATGTAGATGCTTTTCCGATGGGTATAAACTATAATATGTTTCATGATGCTTTGTTAAATCAGGAAATTAAAAAAAATGCAAATGAACTTAGGATAAACTTCGGTACAGGAAAACTAATATTATCAGTAGACAGGTTGGATTATAGCAAAGGCATTATGATTCGCCTGAAAAGTTTTGAAGAATTTCTGGAAAATCATCCTGAATATATAGGAAAAGTTTCACTAGTGATGATTGTAGCTCCTTCGCGCGACAATGTGGATATTTATGCAGAACTAAAAAATGAGATAGATATGAAAGTGGGAGCTATCAATGGAAAATATTCAAGTATCAACTGGACGCCGGTATATTATTTTTATCGTGCTTTCGGATTCGAAGAACTGGCTGCACTTTACCATATAGCTGATATTGCTTTAGTCACACCTCTGCGTGATGGCATGAATCTGGTTGCCAAAGAATATGTGGCAACAAAAAGAGACGAACCGGGTATACTCATCCTTAGCGAAATGGCAGGTGCTTCCATTGAATTGTCCGATGCTATTATTGTAAACCCTACAGATATAAAAGAGATAGAAAGTGCAATAGTTCATGCATTGGAGATGCCTGCTGAGGAACAATTAGAGACTATTACAGCTATGCAGGAAATTATATCAACCCAGACCGTTAAACAATGGGCTAAAGATTTTATTGAGGAGTTAACCGCTATAAAGTCGAAAAATGATGCATTGCAACAAAAGATAGTTGAAAAAAAGAATTTCGATATTATAAAACAGAGGTACGATAACGCAAAAAATAGACTTATTATACTTGATTATGACGGAACATTAGCTCCTTTTCATAAAGAACCGATGCTGGCATTTCCTACTCCTGATTTACTCAATATATTAGAAGACCTGAGTGCGGATACTAAGAATCATATCGTTATAAGTAGTGGGCGTAACAAGGAAACATTGGATAAATGGTTGGGGCATTTACCTACTGGATTAGCTGCTGAACATGGGGCTTTTTATAAAGAAGAAGGTATTTGGCACCAGACAGCTCAAAATATAGAATGGGATGATGAAATACCTGAAATAATAAGACAAACAGTAAAACGAACTCCACGCTCAAAAATGGAAGTAAAAGATACTGCTTTGGTATGGCATTACAGAAATGTTGATGTATGGTTAGCTGATTTGCGTGTAACACAGCTTATCAATGCATTATTAAATCCATGTGCCCGCCATAACCTACAAATAATGAAAGGCAATAAAATAGTGGAAGTAAAATATAACGATATAAGCAAAGGCTCGGAAGCCAACAGATTAATAAATAAAGGGAATTATGACTTTGTGATGGCTATAGGCGATGATACTACCGATGAAGAAATGTTTATGGCATTACCACCCGAAGCAATCACAATCAAAGTAGGACAAAGTTCTAATGCAGCATTATATAACCTGCCAACCCAACAGGAAACGCTTTTGTTCCTGTTGAAATTGTTAGAGCGGTAAAAGATAGCTATTTTAAGGTATCTCCTTTCTTGTTCTTCTCAGCACGTTTATTTGCTTTATCGGCTCTTTTTTCTTTTAGGTTTTTGAGCGGAGCTTTTTTCTCGGACTTGTTGTTGCCTTTTCTTTCTTGTGACATAACTTCTTTTTTTAATTGTTAAAATAATCCTAATTATCATAGTTACTGACCTTTATAATAAAGATAACAATAGGCCTTTTAAAGTGATTTGTGTAACTTTTTATATTTCGCCACACGGGCATCCCTTTCCGCTTGGGTAAGATGTGCCGGAAGTTCAATTGTCGTCCTGTCGTTAATCATTATAAGAACAACATCTCCTGCTTTCTTTTTTATTTCTTTCAGTGCTAGTTCTGCCTGTTGGGTTACAGTGGATCTCTCCGAACGGGTGATTCCCCCATTTTTCTTGTTATTAGGAGAGTTTTGTTTTGCTACCATATTGTTTTCATTTATAGTAAGTTTTTATTTTCCCGAAATCATATTTTTGTATACTTGGGCTATCTTGAATAAACGGGATAAGCGGTCATTTTCCACAATAGCCAAATGGTCATTTACCAATAAAAAGTTTCTCTTTCTTAATAAAACCATTAATAAAAGGTCGGAAGAATTTCGATCCATTTTTATATTTAAATTCTTATCCGCTATATATTTTGTTAATAATTTGAATTCAATATCGGCCACCTGAATAAAATTTTCATCATTATCAAGAAGCTCGGAAATGATTATTTCCGGGGAATTTAATTTTAAGTTTACAAATTCATCATATAATAACCCAGCGTTATTAGAGAAAGCCTCTCCAATTTTCAGCAATTCGCCCATTCTGATTGCAAAATCATGGACATCAAGAAATTCCCCCTTATGTTTTTTCAGTCTTTCCCCTGTAGCTTCTAATAATCTTCGAATAGTTATGTCTCCGGACTTGGTAATCAAACCTAGCTGGTCTATCAAAAGTTTTTCTTCATCCGATAGATTTCCTACCCGTGGTTTATATTGTAAATCGTGTTCGATTTCATTATACACATGAGATAACAAACTGCATACCTGAATTTCACAGGTCGTATTTTTTAGATTGAGATTGTCGACCAGATATTCTGAGGGTAAAGCGACCTGACAGTGCGTTGCCTTATAATATTTACCATTATTCCCATCTTTATCTTTTACTTCAATTCTAATTTGTTCCTCAAACTTACCAACGAATATTTGCTTAATTTCATTTACGACTTTGGGACGATCGGTTTCCTGATAAGTAATAATACGTACACCAGCCAAATCACTTATTCCTTCAAAGACACTATCGACTGATTTATATTTATTTGTTTTTCTCAATTTCTCGGCCAGGCTTGTCGGGCTTTTTGCTCGGTGCTGAACTGTCGCCCTGATAGTCAGATTCTTTTGTACGATATTCTGACATATATTATAAACAATATCTGCTAGTTTTTTGTAACGGTCATATTCCCTGATATATCTTTTTACAGTTTCTTCTACTAAACTATCATTCATCTATCTTTTAAATATTTCTATAACGCTTCTCTTTCAGCTATGTCAAATTCCAGTTTCAGGATCGCGATTATTTCCTTTACACTACTTATTTTCTGAGCCAAATGCGCATTGATCCCTGCAAAAGCATAGCCTTTTTTCATATTTCCTTTAGAGGCGCTAAATAATGCTTTCATTATACAGTAGGGACTCTTGGAATAGTCGCAGGTTTTTATACAATGCACAGGGCAATTTTTAGGGATTTCCAATCCGGCCGCAACTCTGCTCAGGAATTCTCCTTTGATAGCACGCCCCGGCATGCCTACCGGGCTATTGATTATCTGGATATCATCTTCTTGTGCAGTGAGGTAAACCTGTTTGAATGCTTGCGATGCATCGCATTCATCCGTTGTAACAAATATTGTTCCCATCTGTACGGCAGATGCCCCCATTTCTATAAAACGATAGATATCGCTTCCACTGGATATTCCTCCTGCAGCTATAACTGGTATTATCTTTATTTCTCTGTATGGAGCAACAGTTTCCAAAACCTCCGGTATTATTTGTTCTAAAGAACATGATTCATCACTAATTTGTTCTTTTTTAAAACCTAAATGTCCTCCGGCTTTCGGGCCTTCCACCACTATTGCATCCGGCAGATAATTGTAGTTGTTATACCATTTTTTACATATAATTTTTGCAGCACGGGCTGATGAAACGATTGGTACTAATTTGGTGGTACTATCCGTAGTTTGATAGGAAGGCAGATCTAAAGGTAAGCCTGCACCTGCGAAGATTACATCTACTTTTTCTGCTATTGCCGTATGCGCCATATCTGCAAAATTAGAAAGGGCGACCATGATATTTACACCAATTATACCTTTGGTCTTTTCTCTGGCTAAACGTATTTCTTCTTTTAGTCCCCAGATACTGTTTTGAATAAAATTACCATGGCCCTTATATATAAGCCCCACACCCGCGCATGAAATGACTCCAATTCCACCTTCATTAGCTACTGCCGAAGCAAGCCCCGAAAGTGATACTCCTACTCCCATACCACCCTGGATAATGGGAAGCTTTATTTCTATGTTTCCTATTTTGAATGATTTCATATATCAAAAATGCAGATAACTACAAAATTGAAGTTACCCGCAATTAAATAAGTTTATTATGGCTGATAAGTTGATCAATAAGATCGAGGTGTAGCTTCTTTTATTGAAAGTGGACGTCCTTGAATCGTTTTGCCATTCAGTTCTGATATAGCCTTGTTTGCTTCCTCACTGTTTTCCATTTCAACAAAACCGAAGCCTTTGGATCTACCTGAGTCTTTATCTGAAATCAGCTTAACTGAAGATACTGTACCAAACTCTTCCATAAGTTGCTTCAAATCACTTTCTTTTACCTCATAATGGAGGTTTCCAACATAAATGTTCATAAAAATATAATTAATTATGCGAATCAGTAGTTGAAACTGTTCGCTGATTTATTTAGTTAAATTATTGATTTTCAATAAAATAATCATATTGAATATTTGCTCAATCTCTTGAAAGTCATTAACTTAAAAGAATAATCCCCATTATTTTTTTAGTTATGATTCCCAAGAAGAAAGAGCTTAAACTGATAAAAATTTATATGTATATCTGTGATTTATACGATTCAGAACTGAGGTATTATTGCCAAAGATATAGCAATAATTCCAATCCTGTATTTACCGATCAGGAAATTATGACAATCTACTTGTTTGCAGGACATTGTCAAAAATATTTCCAAATCAAAGATATACATACTTTTGCATCAGAATATCTCACCTCTTGGTTTCCTGAATTACCTTCTTATCAGACATTTAATCTTAGACTAAATCGTCTTAGTGAGGCATTCAAGAGATTGAATCAGAGATTGATTCGTTCATTCATACCCAAAGATTGCGACTTAGACATGTCATTAGTCGATTCTATGCCTGTCATTACTTGTGCCGGCAGAAATAGAGAGGGTAAGGTCGCTAAAGAAATAACTGCCAAAGGATTTTGTTCTACCAAGAACCAATACTACTATGGTTTGAAACTTCATGCCTTAGCATTCAGAAGAAAAGGTAGAATCCCATTCCCCGAATCTTTAACCTATACCTCTGCCGAAGATAACGACCTAACTGTTTTTAAACAGGCTTGGGGGGATAATATCTCCAACAGAAGGGTCTTTGGCGATAAGATATATTCTGATTTTGAATACTTTAATAAAGAAAAAGCACAAAGTCAAAATATTGAAATGTTGACTCCTGTTAAAGCTATCAAAGGACAGTCTGACTGGGAAAAGCAAAGAAATAAAGCTTATAATGATTTATTCTCTACTGCTGTTTCTAAAGTTAGACAACCCATAGAATCATTCTTCAATTGGTTGAATGAACATACAAAAATTCAAAGAGCGCAGAAAGTAAGATCCACTGCTGGACTACTTATACATACGATGGGTAAAATTGCCATCGCTTTTATTTATCTAATTTTTTAAATACTGATTCGCATTAATTGTAAATACTAATAAACAAGAAAGTAGAGAGGTCGATTTCGACAAGAGAAAAGACTTAATACGAATATTAAGAAGATACGATGCAGATAAAGAACAAAATGAACTCATTTGTTTATAGTTTAAATATAGACATAAAGCATCGTATATTGATTGTAAAACAGATTTATTATCTGATTATTGACCAATATTATGTATTATACATTTATAAAGACAATAATTATAGAATTATCTGGTTTAGGTTAAATTTAACTTTCTGAAAATCAATATTATTATTTTTGCTTAAATTATCAATAAGAAGATTTATCGGATAGATAAAAAGGATTAAGGTGTACAAATAAAATTTCTGAGAGAGAAGAAAAAAATATCTTCTCCTAAGTTTTTGTTTAAACGATTCGCTTATTCCTTAATTAAATGTTTTAATTTGTCATCGTCTTTTATCCTTTTTATTTCCTTATCTACTATCGCCTGCATATCGAGTTTTATCTGCCGGTAATTGTTTTCTATCTGTTCATTCATCATGTCTTTGCCATTTTCATCTGTAAAATTCGTCAGTATGGGAATGGGTTGGTAAGCTTTGGTTTCGGCGGCTACCTTTTCATTATCGATAACGATCTGTCCGTGAAATATCTTTTGTTCGATGCGCTCATCGAAATTATCGGAAACAGCCCCCACGAACATGCCTTGCGTCAGGTTGGAAATCTTGCTTGCCGGGATCAGGCTGTCAAGCTGGGTAGAAATCGAGGTCGATTTATCGTTGCGGTTGATAGTCATCGACCGGCGTTTCTGCAGTACCTTGCCGAAACGCTCGGAGAGGGTCTTTGCCGATTCGCCTACTACCTGCCCCGAAAATATATTGCCGACCGTATTTTGTACCACCCGGCTCTCCTTATCCCCGTAGTCCCGGTTCAATTGCGAGAAGTCCTGAAATCCCAGACAAACGGCTACTTTATTGCTTCGGGCGGTGGCTATCAGGTTGTCTAATCCCCGGAAATAGATAGTAGGAAGCTCGTCTATAACAACCGAGGATTTGAGCATTCCCTTTTTATTTATCAGCTTCACGATACGGGAGTTGTATAATCCCAGCGCCGCCGAATAGATGTTCTGGCGGTCAGGGTTATTGCCTACACATAATATCTTGGGTTCATCAGGATTGTTTATATCGAGTGTAAAATCATCGCCCGTCATGACCCAATATAATTGCGGGGAAATCATTCTCGACAGCGGTATTTTAGCGCTTGCAATCTGTCCCTGGAGCTGGTCTTGGGCTCCTGAACGCCAGGCATCCATAAAGGGGGACAGATAGTTTTCCAATTGGGGATAAGAGGTCAGTATCGGGAAAATATCCTTATAGGGCTTATTCAGGAACTCGATGGCATGGGGGAAGGTGCAATATCTGCCTTGGTCGTATATTTTCAAATACCAGATAATAGCAGCCAGCAGGATAATGGGCGATTCTACAAAGAAGTCTCCCTGTTTTTGAATCCAGGTGCGATTCAAATTCAGCATTATCGTATACGAGGCTTCATATGCGTCCGAGATGTCGCTCATAAATCCGGGGGCTATCGGGTTGCACCTATGGCTTTTAGCCGGATTGTCGAAATTAATCACATAAAATTTAGGGGGCATTTTGTATTTATTCAGGTTTTTAAGTAAGGTATTATAGGCAATGACCGAGAGGTCGTCGAATTTATAATCATACAGGTATAAGGCGAATCCCTTGGCTATCTGCTGTTTGATAAATGAGTTGACCACTGCATACGACTTCCCACTGCCGGGCGTTCCCAATACGATAGTTGCCCTGAAGGGGTTTACAACATTTATCCAGCCCTTGTTCCATTTCTTCTTATAGTAGAACAGGCTGGGCAGGTTGACGGAATATTCATTCTCCATCAGGCGTGTTTCCTGCATAAATGACTCGTTCTCATTATTGAAGACATCGTCCATCAGGTTGCTCTTCAACAAGCGGCTCATCCATAGCCCCGCCATCAGTAAAAGAATGTAACCGATGGTCATGGTAAAGATATAAATCGCTGTATTAGCTGCCAAGGGTAAAGGCAGAGCCAGTATCCACCAGTTCAGGAAGAAAAAGATAAATCCTATAACCAAGAACATATATATTTTACTCCATGTGATCTTTTCTTCTTTTACCCCTTTTGTCCCCAGACAGGACAGAGCAAGGAATACTACAGCAAACAGTTTTGTCCAGAGCATATTGGAGAATAATCCTGCCGTCTTCTGGAAATTAAGCAATATCTTATCTATTACATCGATATTAATGCCTGCTTCACGTATATACTGGTAACAGAACCAATAAATATGTATGACTACAAATAATATACTTACGGCCCGCATGAATTCCATGATCTTGGCCAGTCCCCTTAAGTCGTCTTCCTGTTGCATAATTTCTTTTTTTACGAACTTTTTATAACCGTATTTTTATCATTGCCTTCGGGATTCGGTTCCGGTCATTTACTATCAGTAAACTCCCGGAATCTCACCCTCGGCAGCTTCAAAAATACTGATTCTAAAAACCCCTTGGTTGGTATTCTTTGATTTATAATTTTTATAAATTGCGTCCTTTGCGCTTTTTCTTCTTTCGTTTCATACGGTTCACAAAAGCGATCTCTTCGTAATTATCGCCGTGCTGTTCCATAGAGAATATCCCGGCGATAGATTCCGCCGTTGAACCTTGTTCTTGCTGCTGAGAAGTATAACCGGATACGTCCGCGTTACCCTTATTAATATCAAAGCCATTGCTTTCCTCTTGTTTCCTATTATTCCCATTAAAGAGTTCATGAAAAATATTGGCAGAAAATTCCTTCCCCAGCCGTGAACCGTTAAATACCGCCTTCTCCTTGTGGTCGATAAAGGTCACGCCATAGATGCGCCCTTCATTGTTCACGCGGAACAATACCGACATTCCGTTTTTCAACAATTCCTTTTCAAACTTCATCCTGTCCGGATTATTTTTCAAAGCAGAAACTATAATATCCCGGCTCCGGTTATATACGCCCCTTTCCTTCGTCGTTTCTTTGGCTGTGGAGATTCGCTTATACAGCGCATTGTAACCCACAGTTTTACCTATAAGCGAAGCCTTAAACGGATTGCCCACCTTTTCGCCTTCTTTATCCAATGCCGAATATACCAACCCGTTATAAGGCTTGCCCCTTACTTCGCCTTTTACCTCTTCGACGGTAATATTATACAGGGACAGCAATGCACGGAATTCATTCACGCTTTGAAAACGGTAATCTTTTACCAATGCTTTGACAGTATTGGCTATCTGCTTTTTTACATTGCCTGCATTTATATCCACAGGTTTTACGGGCAGGCTTTCCGATTGTTTTTGTTTCTCGGCTGGCATCAGGTTGTATTTCTTTTCCAAGGCCCGGGTAATATTTTTTGAACGCCTCTTTTCATAGGAATCGTCGATTTTTTTGCCGTTCTCATCTACCCGCACTGAAACGATGTGCAGATGCATCCTGTCAATGTCCTCATGCTTATATATAAGGTAGGGCTGTTTACCGTAACCCAACTTTTCCATATACTCCCGTGCAATATCCTTTAGTTGTTCATCTGAAAGTTTGTCATCAGGATGCGGGTTCAGGGAGATATGAATAACCGGATTCAACGTTTTATTATTGGCTGCAAGGTATGGTTCAAACGAACGCATACACAAGGGAATATTGTACGAACCATCTACCGGACGTATAATATTCTGACTTAAAAGGACGCTTGCCGTGCCCTCGTCTACCTTCTGCTGATTATAGGATATGGCACCGAAAAGGGATTTTCCCGCGCTGATCTTAGCTACCATTCTGTAAATATTTACTCTCAAAATCGTGCGTCAGTTCAATAATTTTCTTGTTTAATTGGGCCAGCTCTATGGTCGCCTGTTCCAGTTTATAGAGGAAAGCCAGGGCTTTTTTCTCCGAAAAATAGGAGTGTAACATCTTAATAAGTTGGTTGTAATTGTGGCCGATGGCGCGAAACTGGTCAAAAAAAGTGGTCAGGCGCATGTAATAATCGTGCGCTCCTTTGTCGATCTTCACCACTTTTACCGGGTTGGAAAATATGCAGGAGGTAATGAACTGCGCCATATTCTTTGCGCCCGATTGGTGGTAAAGAGCGGATAAGCGTATCTCATCGGCATCGTTCAGGTAAAATACATGCCTGTTCTTTGCAGGATCGGCAAGGGGGGTACGCCCGCCCCTGCTCCTTTTGTTATTGTTGTTATTTCCGGTCATATATACATTGTTATTCAATTTTATTTACAGGCTACACGCATGTAGCATCATTCCAACATTACCTGAAAAAACCCACATCTTAGCGACTTCGGAGCCTAAGATGCCCCCCCGAATTCAGGTGAGTGGGGCAAGGTGGTTTTAAGGCACTTAAAACGTTTTGAGTGTACTCAAAACACACCTTGCCATTAGCTGACGCTAATAAAAATCCGCTTAAAGCGGATTGCCGTCAAGGGTATCGTTCCATGTAAAAAAGACAGCCGGCGGGGCTATCCCTTTATCTTTCGAAAACGATACATTGCCCGGCACAAGAAATACGGATTATATACCGGAGACAAAGGTAGAGCCTATATGTATATGTGCGAAAGATCAGGGGGTGGACAATGAACGCCAAATACTGCCAAACAGCCTGAAAACGAAAATACTGGAGGGAGAGCGTTTTGAAATCTTAGTGTCTCTTCTAAAAATCAGCTGAAAATATCCAAAGGGTCAATTCAGATTGGTACACAGAGATGTTTTTTGTTATTACTTCGGGTATAACAACGATTTGTCGCTATGATTTTAAATAAAATTGTAGCTATTTTCCTTTCACTTATTTGGGAATCGTTCATATCGGTAACGATTTATATAGTGGTAAAATCCATTTCCGCATATCTGTTTTTAGCGTTATTGGAAAGATATGTTACCAAAGGAATATTTCCGATTTTATATACTCTTACAAAAATAACCTGCGCCAATCGACGCCAAACACTGCCAGAGGTTTTGATTATAAGCTGTTTATGAAATATTCTGTTTTAATTTGCCGTAACAGTATTCAAGTGCAAGCCTGCAATACTATATATCCGGTGATTCCGGTAAGAAGAAATACGGCCATACGGAGATGCGACAAGCAGGATAAACCATATGTCGATGCAGTAAAGACTTAGTGAAGTCATGACATCACAATACACTATGTTGTATTTATAAAATGTTGATAATGTATTGATCCGATTAACCGACAGATTAACAGAACGATGGCTTATATCCATTTATCTTCAAATACATATATCAGCGGAGAGTTGCAGGTATCGAACGGTAAAGAAATAAAACCGCTACACATTACCGGCTTAATGAACCGGGTAGAAGAATATATGAAGGATTGTAGGAAAAACTATCCGGACCGGTATAGCCATAATCCGATAATATATTGAAAAATCAGGGATTAAAAGAAACGGGGCGCTATATCCATAGATACTTGTGAAAATGCTTCCCCAGACACTTACTGTTATTTATAATTTAATATTTTATTCAAATGAAAGAAAAGAAAACATTATTAGTCGCCTTTTCCACCCAGAAGGGCGGAATCGGAAAAAGCACTCTGACGGTGCTTATGGCAAGTTATTTCCATTATGCCAAAGGCTACCATGTTGGTGTCGTCGATTGCGACTATGCCCAGTTCAGCATATACAATATGCGCGAACGGGACAGGCAGATCGTAACCACTATCGACCATTACAAGCTGATGGCCTATAACCAATTGAAGAGAACCGGGAAAAAGATTTACCCCATTGTTAAATCCACGGCTTCCCAAGCAATCGACACGGCCGAACAACTGATAAAGGATTCACCCGAAAACTTGGATATAATCTTTCTGGATCTGCCCGGTACGCTTAACAGCGAAGGTATCCTGCATACTATCTCCACCCTGGACTATATCATCGCTCCGGTCAGTGCCGACAGGATGGTACTTCAAAGCACGCTGGAATATGCCGCTTTGATAAACGAAAAGATCATCACTACCGGAAAGGGCAACATAGAAGGCCTTTACCTGCTTTGGAACATGGTGGATGCCCGGGAGCGCACCAACCTCTACCATGCCTACGATACTATCATCGCCGAACTGGGATTGCAGGTCATGAAGAACGTATTGCCCGAGACCAAGCGTTACCGCCACGAACTGACCGAAGAGGTAAAGCCTGTATTCCGCTCCACGATCTTCCCCGCCGATAAGCGACTGATGCGGGGCAGTAACCTCGATTTGATTGCCGACGAAATAGAACAGATAACCAAACTCAAACCTTATGGCAGGGAAGAACAATAATATCATCCGCCGGGTGGAGGGCATAGACGAAAAAGAGCTGTTGGAGTCCCTGGCCGACATGTCGTCCAAAGAGGTGAAAGAAACGCCTAAAAACCGGGCGGTTGAGTCTAAAATTGTTTCCGCCCGACAGGAAGCAGAGGATATAGAAGAACGACATAAAGCCGATGATGATGAGCCGGAAGAGGTGTCTGCAAACGCCCAAAACAACAGGAAAGGAAGAAAACCGGACGGTTACAGATCCCTATACCTGCAACCCAGGGAGCTGAAGAACAGACAGTGTGTATATATCAGCCAGGAAATACATGAAACGATTTTGGCGATAGTCAGCAGGATAGCCGTTAAAAGTATGACTGTGGGGGCATTTATCGACACTGTATTAAGAAAGCATCTGGAAGAAAATAAAGAAGAAATTAATAACCTGTATCGTCGCAAAAGGGACGATCTTATCAAATAACGGATATATGGAAAATACTAGTGATGAGCCCAAAAACAACAAGGCAGATTTCCGCAATCATTTTATTATCCCGGCTTCCATACAAATGCTACGCCGTAAATGTGTCTATACACAAGAAGATTACGTCGAGTTGATTGGCCGGTTGGCTACGGTAAATCCCAGTCCTAAAATAACGATTGGCGGTTATGTCAATGCCATACTGCAACATCATTTCGAAGTATATAAAGATGAGATTGAAGAGTTTTACAATAATAGTGTCCATAAACCGCTGTCCCTATGATACAGATCATCGTTGTAACGGCCTCGATATTACTCGGTCTTATGCTATATCCGGCATTAAGAAAAATATATAGCCGTACCGTTACCAAATTATACAAAGGGCTCCAAAGCGATGAAACCGGAACAGAAGAAAAACCGCCTCAAAAAACAGACGAAAAGCCTTCGGTTATAGGCGAAAGTAAATTTAACCTGCGCCAATCAACGCCAAACACTGCCACGAATCCTGAAACAGAAAAAGCGAATGAAAAAGAACATATATTTGCTTCCGAATCAGGCGAAGAAGATGCCGAAATGGACATTGATGTCCCGCTGGAAAAAACAGGGGACCGCAATGATGAGCTTGATCCCGAAGAAGAAGAAGAAGAGGAAGCGATGGAGGAGATGGCAGGACCGGGTGCTACCCTTGCCAGCGGAGTCGTTTTCGATGAGTTGCTCCAGGTAAAGGTTACAATTGGAAAAACGGATTCCACGGAGCATGAAGAACGACAGGCGGGCAGAATCCTTTCACAAAACCTCGGCACCGCCTTTTTCGGGCAGATAATGGAATCGGGTACCGCGCTTTCCGCCCGCATTTCCTACCTGATAGATATGCAGGATAAAGCATTGGCAGGGGAAAGGGAAGCCCGGTTAAGTAAAAAGCAGCGGAAGGAACTCGATACGGAAGGGTTTAAGAATTTCGATATCGACAGTATTTTTTGATAAAGGTGATTAATGTTTTAAAATAATATATCTATGTAAAGATTAGAAATAAACGAGTTATTGTTTTCGAAAAACAAATTATTGTAGACTTCCGTATACAGAAGGTCTGCAACAGCTAATTATCCATTAAAATAAAATTATCTATGTCTAACCCGCCGTGAGGGACCATCCAGTCCTCACGGCACAACACAAAAGCGAATGAAAAAGAAACTTCTTTTTTTCACATTGGCACTTATGGCTGCCGCCACAAACCTCTTTGCTCAAGGAAACGGGCTTCAAGGCATAACCGAAGCAACGAATATGGTGACAAGTTATTTCGATCCCGCCACCAAACTTATTTACGCCATCGGAGCCGTTGTCGGGCTGATCGGGGGCGTAAAAGTATATTCGAAGTTTTCGAGTGGGGATCCCGATACAAGCAAAACGGCCGCCAGTTGGTTCGGAGCCTGTATCTTTTTGATTGTAGCGGCGACAATTTTACGCTCCTTCTTCCTGTAAGGGTCGCAGACCCTCTTATTAATCATTTAATAACGAGTAAAATGGAATATTCAATCAACAAAGGCATTGGCCGCCCGGCGGAATTCAAGGGACTCAAGTCTCAATACCTGTTCATTTTTGCAGGAGGACTACTTTCGGTATTTATCATCTTCGTCATTATGTACATGATAGGTATCGACCAGATGGCCTGTATCGGATTTGGTGTTGTCAGTGCCGTGACATTGGTCCGGGCAACCTTTCACCTGAATGAGAAGTACGGAGAACATGGACTGATGAAGTTACAGGCTTCCAAAAACCATCCCGATTTTATTATCAACCGCAGGCGCATCATCCAACTGATTGCCCGGATAAAACGGAAAGGGGGCCGGGCATGAGAAATACACTAAAAGCAGCCACGCTCGAAAGTAAGTTTCCCCTGTTGGCGATCGAATACGATTGTATCCTGAGCAAAGATGCGGATATTACCATTGCCTATAAAGTGGAGCTTCCCGAACTCTTTACCGTCACCTCGGCCGAGTACGAAGCGATGCACTCTGTATGGGGCAAAGCCATCAAAGTATTGCCGAACTACTCCATCGTCTGTAAGCAGGACTGGTTTGTGGAAGAAAATTACCAACCGCAGGTAGAAAAAGAAGATATCAGCTTTCTGAGCCGGAGTTTTGAACGGCATTTTAACGAACGCCCGTTCCTGAACCATAGCTGCTACCTGTTCCTGACCAAGACCACGAAAGAGCGGGCCAAGCAGCAAAGCAACTTCAATGCCCTGACCCGCGGCTTTATCATTCCCAAAGAGATGCAGGATAAAGAAACGGCATTGAAATTTCTGGAGTCCGCCGGACAGTTCGAGCGTATCATCAATGATTCGGGCTTCATCAAACTGACGCGGTTAACGACCGATGAGATTGTCGGGACAAAAGAGCAGGCAGGAATATTAGAAAAATATTTTGCCTTGTCGCAGGAGGATACCACTTGTTTGCAGGATATGGCACTCAGTGCCGGCGAAATGAAAATCGGCGATAAATACCTGTGTCTGCATATCCTGTCCGATACTGAAGACCTGCCGGGCAAAGTACAGACCGACATCCGTTATGAACGCTTATCAACGGACCGGAGCGACTGCCGTTTGTCTTTTGCCTCCCCGATAGGCGTACTGCTATCCTGTAACCACATCGTCAATCAGTATATTTTTATTGATGACCATGCAGAGAATCTTAGGACTTTTGAGAAACAGGCGAAGAATATGCACTCGCTGTCGAGGTACAGCAGAAGCAACCAGATTAATAAAGCCTGGATCGAAGATTACCTGAATGATGCCCACAGCTTCTCCCTGACCTCCGTCCGCTGCCATGTCAACGTTATGGCATGGAGTGAGGATAGAGAGGAATTGGCGCGGGTAAAGAACGATGTCGGTAGTCAATTGGCACTGATGGGATGTAAGCCCCGACATAATACGGTCGATGCCCCAACCTTATACTGGGCGGGTATTCCTGGTAATCAGGGAGATTTTCCGGCGGAAGAATCATTCTACACTTTTATTGAACAGGCATTGTGTTTCTTTGTCGGGGAAACCAACTACAAAAGTTCTCCTTCACCGTTCGGTATCAAGATGGTGGACCGGGTAACGGGAAAGCCCCTTCATGTGGATATATCGGACTTACCGATGAAGAAAGGAATTATTACTAATCGCAATAAGTTCGTGTTAGGACCATCGGGCAGTGGTAAGTCTTTCTTTATGAACCACCTCGTGCGCCAATACTGGGAGCAGGGGACGCACATTGTCCTTGTTGATACGGGAAATTCTTACCAGGGTTTATGCGAGATGATACGCAACAAGACGAAAGGGGAAGATGGAATTTATTTTACATACACTGAGGAAAAGCCGATTTCATTTAATCCGTTTTATACTGAAGACGGGATTTTCGATGTGGAGAAAAAGGACAGCCTCAAAACACTGCTCCTTACCCTCTGGAAAAGCGAAGACGATAAAATCACGAAGACCGAATCGGGAGAGCTGGGCAGTGCTGTCGATGAATATATCAAGCGGATTCAAAGCGATAAGCGTATACGCCCCGGCTTTAACACTTTCTATGAGTATATGCGGAATGAGTACAAACCGGAACTTGAAAGCCGGGAGATAAAAGTCAATAAGGAAGATTTTAATATCGACAACCTGTTGACTACCCTGCGCCAATACTACCGGGGCGGACGCTTCGACTTCCTGTTGAACTCGGAGCGGGAACTGGACCTGTTGAACAAACGCTTTGTAGTCTTCGAAATCGACCAGATAAAGGAGAATCGCGAGTTATTCCCTATCGTTACCATCATAATCATGGAGGCTTTTATTAACAAAATGAGACGGTTAAAGGGTGTCCGAAAACAATTTATCTGCGAAGAGGCATGGAAGGCTCTTTCTTCTCCGAACATGGCGGATTACCTGAAATACCTCTATAAAACCGTTAGGAAATATTTCGGGGAAGCCATTGTCGTCACGCAGGAAGTAGACGATATTATCTCGTCTCCTGTGGTTAAAGATGCCATTATCAATAACTCCGATTGTAAAATCCTGCTCGACCAGCGAAAATACATGAACAAATTTGATTCGATACAGAATTTGCTGGGACTCACCGATAAGGAAAAGGCGCAGATACTCTCCATCAATATGGCTAATAATCCAAGCCGTATTTATAAAGAAGTATGGATCGGGCTGGGAGGGGCGCAGTCGGCGGTATATGCTACGGAAGTATCGAAACCGGAATACCTGACATATACGACCGAGGAAACCGAAAAGATGGAGGTCTTCTGCCTGGCGGAAAAACTTGGAGGCGATCTGGAACAGGCTATCAAACAACTGACAGATACCCGAAACAATCCTATAAAATAATCAACAATTTATCACGATGAAAAAGAACATATTTGCCTATGCTCTAATGACCGCCTTTTGCCTGTGTTGTTCCGGGAAGATGCAGGCACAGTTCTATTCTGCCGGTACGAATATCCCCGTATTGGGAACCGCTACCCTGAATGCAGAGCTGAGCATGACGCTCGACCGTTGGCATTCGATCCATCTTCCGGTGTATTACAACCCTTTCGTATTCGGCGGCAACAAGAAGATACAGAATTTCACCCTGTTGCCGGGAGTACGTCGCTGGGCATTGGAATCGTATATCGGAGGCTTTGCCGGAGCTAACCTTATCGGCACTAAGTATCATTTCACATGGAAGGACAACCGTTACAAAGGACAGGCTTACGGCGTAGGTATCAGTGCAGGTTATGCGCTGATGCTCTCTCCGCGCTGGAACCTCGAAGCAGAACTGGGGATCGGGCTGGTATGGACGGATTACGAGAAATACCCATGTGAGAAATGTACCCGTAAGATAGAGGACGAGAGTGGCTGGCATGCTGTACCGAATAAGGTCGGAGTATCAGTAGTCTATTTATTCTAAGCTCGCCGGATTAATTAAAAATGATATGAAAACAATAACGATTTACAGTATTTCCCTGCTTGTGGTTGCCACCATCCTTTTGATGGGTTGCCGCAGCAAGAAGCCGGAAGGAATCCTGCGGGCGAATATCCATCTGCCTGTAGTCCCGGCCGAAACGCAGAAAGAGAAGAAAAAGAAAGGACTGCCTTCGGTAGTGGAGATGAAAGACCATAAAGGTAATAAGACCACCTATGTGCAGACAGACCTGAACGAAAAAGGAGAGCGTCAGTTATCCGTTGAACTGGATGAAATAACGGTTACGGCAAAGCTCAAGAACGTTCCCGAACGTTTCGGAAAAGTGGATGTGGACTTTATCGTTACCGTTCCCGAAGGGCTAATAGAACCCGGGCGCCAGTTAAACCTGACACCGCACCTGCTAAAAAAAGGAAATATCACCGATTTTGGCGATCTGGTACTCAACGGCGATGATTTCGACCGTGTGCAGCAGGACGGCTACCGCAGGTATCAGAATTACCTTTCCGGTATTGTGCCTGACAGCCTGTTCGATGAACGGTTTGTCCGCACAGGAGCTTTTAATAAGTCCCTGTCCGATTATGACAGGGACGAACGGATGCGCGTCTATAAGGATTCTATGGACTATGTAAAGTACCGCCGGTATATCAGCCGACTGAACAAACGTTACACTATCTTCAATACCAAGATGTATAACAGCCGTTCATGGTTGCGCGAACGCCTGGGCTTGCAACGTACGCAGGAAAAGGATGGCCATCTGGCGGCATTGCACCCTTCGGATATAGAACATAAACCTTCCCATGCAGCCTCTTACGGATTCCTGACCGGACTAATCCCACAACTGCATTTATATCGCGAAGCTACCGAAAAGACCATTATCCGCAAATACCGCAAGGATAAGTACCGCTATGAATTTGAGAACAGCTACCGTCCGCTTTCGGCAGAAGATTCGGCCAGCATAAAACGGAATTTCTTAAAGGACAAGTTGATAGCTAAGAACCAAAAGCTGATCGACGAGAAGGATTTAATGTTCAACAAACTGGTGCAATTTCCGAAGAACCCGTCTGCACACCTCGATACGGTATTGTACAACAAAGGCCATTTTGAATACTACTATCATCAGGAGGTAGCCGTCGATGAGGACAGCCGCCGCATGGAACTCTTTTTGGACGGCTACGCCTTAGCTCTCGACGGTAACGATTTTGTACTTCCTGTATCAGACACGCTGGAATATATCGTTTCCTCGATGGTGCAATTCTTAGACACCCGTCCCCGCTATATGCGCAAGATTGTCGAACGCAGAGCCACTTCTTCGATGCGGGCGTATATTACCTTCAAGGTAGGTAAATCCGATCTGGATATCGAACTGGGCAACAACCAATCAGAAATAGACCGTGTACAGGGAATGACCGACGCCCTGGCCGAAACAGGCGAGTTCGTCATGGACAGTATCTCCCTTGTGGCGGGCTGTTCGCCGGAAGGCTCCTTCCGTTCCAATATGCAATTATCGAAGAACCGCGCCGAATCCATCCGTAAATACCTGCAAGCCAATCTTTCGGGCATAGAGGGATTAGAAAAGATGCTGCTGGCGCGTCCCAAAGGCGAGGACTGGGATGGATTGTCGAGGCTGGTATCCGATTCGCTGGAAAGTGTAAATAAACAAATGATACTGGCTATCATCGCCGAAATATCCGATCCCGACCGTAAGGAGAGCGATATGCGGCAAAGGTATCCGGAGGATTACAGGTTGATAAAGGATAAGCTATATCCCTATCTGCGTGCAGTAGATTTTACCTTCCATGTACACCGCAAGGGCATGATAAAAGACACCATCCACACGATGGAACCCGATACCCTTTATGAGCGTGGGATAAAACTGTTGGTACAACGCAAGTACAACGATGCCCTGCAAATACTGAACGAATACAATGATTGGAATACCGCCATCTGCCTGATGAGCTTAGGCTATGACCGTCCGGCATACACTATCCTCAAAGGAGAAGCCGAATCGGGGGATAGGGAATACCTTCTGGCGGTACTGGCCTCACGCCTGGAAGAGGAAGAGGAAGCCGTCAGGCGTTACCTGCGCTCGGTGGAACTTGACCCTGCCAAACGCTGGCGCGGTACGCTCGACCCGGAGATAAATAAGCTGATTAAAGCCTACGGATTGAATAATGATGATGAATAAAAACTCAACTACGATGAAACAAATAGTAAAAGCAATATTCACCACGGCTTTATGCCTGTGTTTGATAAGCTCCTGCCACCTGATCGACTTTGAGGAGGGCTGTTTCTATACGGGCGATGTGAAAGTGATTTTCGACTGGCAGCACCTTAATACCAGGGCGGAAAAACCGGACATCATGCAAACGGTGTTTTATCCCGATAACAGTGTGTTAGCTTCCTACCCACTTTCTGGCGATACCCTGCTGACCGGACTGGCGGCTGCAAATCATGCGGTGTTGACATATAACCATCCGCAAGGTATTACTTTTTATGAAATGGATTGTCCCTGCTCCGCCTATGCTACGCTGGTTACCTATACACATGATAGCAAGGTATATACTACCAATGTCCCCGCCCTGTATGCCGCTAAAAAGGAAATTGCTATTCCGGCTTTTGAAAGGACAGAATGTGTACTTGTCCCGAGACCCTGTTTTCAACAGGTGTTTATCGACTTTGTGATTATTCGCCGGAATGTGGACACAGCCATCGAGAACCTGACCGGAGAGTTAAGCGGAGTAGCGACAAGATACTCTTTCGGGGATATGCAGGCGATGCAAAGCCAGGCATCCCTGCCATTTAAGAGCAAAGAGGTGACAGCCGACAAATACTCTACCGCTATGTGTGTGTTGGGCATGTGTCCGGAAGTATCCAAAAATATAGATATACATCTGTCGCTCGCAGGGGATAGGGATTACTACCAAAACCTCGACCTGACGGGCGTATTTGAAAACTTCACCGCTCCGGCTATTTACCTGACTATTGAGGTTTACCTCAGTAACGTGGGTATTTCCCTTTCGATTGCCGACTGGTGTACAGGTGAGGGAGGGCATATAGATATTTAATTAATCAATATACCAATGAGTCAATATGCCAATTTGAAAATAAGTAAAAAAAACAGTATTAATAAACGGCTTAACCAGAGCCAAGTATTTATTTAAAATTTAAAAAAAATGAAAAAGTTATTATTTATGACGATGACCGCCATGCTTGTATTTGCATCATGTAACGATCATGATGAATCAGCAACAGTAAACGAAAATGCATCTCTGTTGAGTATTACAACAGAGATCAATACGCAGCAAAAATCCCTGCGCTCCGGCCCGATGACTGCCTTTGCCGACGGATCGACGCTCAGCTTATTCGTATGTGCCGGTACGCTGGGGACACCCTATCCCGGCGGCCCTTACGACAATATCAAAGCCTCTTTTGATGGGAATACAGCTTTATGGAGCATGGAACGCCCCGTAAGGTTGACAAGTGAGAATGCTTCCGTCTATGCCCTGTATCCCTATATGCCTTCCCTTGGTAACGGTGTGAACACAGCCCAAATCGAACATACCTCCCAAACGGACTATATGTTCGGCACCAATGCCGAAGAGCAACAGGCCGTTAACCATAACAACCCACGGGTACGCCTGCGTATGAACCATGCCCTTACGTTATTACAATTCAGGCTTAGCAAACACAACTACGACGGACAAGGGAAAGTAACACGCCTAGCGGTAGGAAATGAAACGGGACGCAACGACCTGCGAAGCGCCGGCACACTGAGCATCACCAACGGGGATATATATACCCTGGCTACAGAGATAAGCCCCGCCGCCATTGAGGATACCGACGGGCTGTATACCATACCGGATGTGACTCCCGGTAATAATGATTATTTGAATGTGATGATACTGCCTGTAGCCAATACCTCTGCAAACGGCAGTGTACAATTCCATTTTACCATCGATGGCAGGGTATATACCTATAATGTCCCAGCCAATACGACCTGGAAGCAAAGCACAAAGTATATTTATGAGGTGACACTCAACGGTACCGAACTACAGATCGCAGATGTGATTATCACAGACTGGATCGACGGCCCGGTAAGCGGTGTGGAAATATTCTAAAACCGCAGGTTTCTTTATTGCTCAGGTAAGCAATTGTTTCATTTTCAAAAAAAGTAACGGGAGAGGTGTAAAAAGCCTCCCCGTAATATCAAACAAAAAAACTAAAAACGCATATTATGAAATTATCCAGATTATGTCAATTATCACTTCTGCTGGTATCCTGCCTTGTGTATTGTTCCTGCAATGATGATGCAGATACAGTAAACGGTCCCACTAATGGAGAATTAGCCGCCCTGACTATAAAAACAGACATAAGCCCGGCCCTTCGCAATACCAAAAGCGGAACGATCAGCTCGTTTACCGATGATTCCCAGTTGGGGTTGTTTATCTCACAGGACGGGAATATAGACCATGTTTTTGAACGCTACGGAACGGGGCGCAATGTATGTTCCATCTACAAGTACGGGTACTGGTACCAGCAGCCCGGTGTCATGCTTGATAACATCCCGGTGCGGGTATTCGCTTATTACCCATTTAATCAGGAAAATCACTATCCCCGTCAGATTCCCGTTGAGCATACCAGCCAAACGGATTACCTATACGGGACACATGCTACCGGATGGGCGGAGGTCAATAAGTATAATCCCGAAGTGAAATTAGCCATGAAGCATGCCCTTTCACTGGTGCAGTTCCATATAAGCGGTCCGGGAGCGGATTATGTTGACTATATCGAAATCGTCAATCCGATGCCCGGCGTCATTGGACTGCATAGCCGCGGGACGCTGGATATCTCCACGGGAGAGATCAGCTACGATGAGTCCTCACGCGAAGGTATACGCTGGCAGAATGACGGCACGCATTACGCAGGGAGTCAGGAAGGTATCAATATGATGGTCATGCCGACAGCTGTCACTACGGCAGGAAGTGTAGCGGTACACTTCAAAATTGAGGGCGAACCCTATACATGGATAGTACCCGAAGGCACGAGTTGGAAAAGCGGAACCCGGAATACCTACCATATGCAGATAACCGGAAAAGAACTGCATGTCAGGGATGTAGTGATCGAACCATGGCTTCCGGGAATTAACGAAACATATCCTTTGTAAACAAATAAACGGGGAGGTATGGCAAGCGTTCCTTCCCCATAATATGTGGGAATGATGAAAACATATAGAATAATTACACCCTTAGTATTCTTCCTTCTGGTCTTTACTTCGTGCAGCGAGGAAACGGAAGAATACAGCCATATTGGCAAAACACAAGGCCGTGCAGTCAGCTTCCGCCCGGAAGATACCTCGCAGCTTAAAAGCATGGGACATATAAGGGATTGGGCATTTCTGCCGGGCGACCGGATCGGGGTGTTCGCGGTAGATATGCGCAATCTAGACGGTAACCAGCGGCCGACGGATCTGTATGCCGTAAATAAGTGTTTCATGTATGACGGGCAGAACTTTAACCCCGAAAGGGAAGAAGACAGGCTGTTTGTCCTGAACCAAAAGCTGGCATTCTATGCCTATTACCCTTACAATCCTTCGATGGACCACAGCTGGCTGAGACTCGATTTCTCGGTCTGCCCGTTTCAAGACGGGTGGGAACACAGCCCTCATGAGAGCCTCGGTGAATCCTGGCATCACCTGGGCAGCGACCTGATCGTCGCCGTCAATGAAGAAGGTATCACCGGGGATATTATCCCCTTACGTTTCCGCCATATGATGGCCATGGTCGAGGTTGAACTGAACCACGGTATAGACAGGACTGCCGACAGTATCATCCTTTCACGCAAATACCTGAATTGCACTGTCGATATGATGTATTCGAAAGCTTATATAAGCGATACACTCAAGTATGACGTCAGGATGTCCCTTATTTCCGGATATGACGGAACCAGCTGGTACCGGGCGCTGATACCGGAGCAGGAGGTGCAGCAGGATTCGCTGTTGCTGCGTATCTACGCAGGAGGAAAAGAATACCTGCATTATGCCGATGATTATTTCGGTTTCAAATCGGGCGTTACACATAATTTCCGGTTCAGCCTTCCCTGTACGATAACCTTAAGCCATACTTCCGGCGGCACGGTCTCGGGAGGAGGGACGCGCCATTGCGGGGATTATGTAACGGTGAAAGCCGAAATGGACAAGGGTTACAACTTTTCGGGATGGTATGAAGATGATAAAAAAGTCAGCGGTTACCTGCACTATTCCTTCATGGCGAACGGTGACCGCACACTCGAAGCGCGGTTTTACCCTCTAAACAAATAGTTTAATCCGGTAACAAACGGATAACCAACTCAATTTATTTACACAAAAATTTATCAACATGAAAATAAAGATTTTTATGATGTGGGGACTTCTTATCCTCTTGACAACGAATGTGCAGGCACAATGGACGGTTATAGACCCTTCCAACCTGGCGCAGGGCATTGTCAATACAACACGCAATGTAGTGCAGACCACTACCACCGCCCAAAATATGGTTTCGAATTTTAAGGAAACCGTTAAAATTTACGAACAGGGCAAGGCCTACTACGATGCGCTCAAATCTGTCAACAATCTGGTGCGTGACGCAAAAAAAGTGCAGCAAACCATCCTGATGGTAGGTGATATATCGGATATATATGTTGTCAACTTCCAGAAAATGATGTCCGATCCCAACTATTCAGTCGATGAACTCAATGCTATCGCTACGGGTTACGCCAAGCTATTGGAACAAAGCAACGATGTACTGAATGAACTTAAAGGCGTAGTCAATATCACTACCCTGTCCCTGTCGGATAAAGACCGGATGGATGTGGTCAATCACTGTCACAATGAAATGGTGAACTACCGCAATTTAGTCAGATACTATACCAATAAGAATATCGGCATTTCCTACCTGCGGGCAAAGAAGAAGGGCGAAACCGCGCGGGTGACGGCTTTATATGGCAATCCGGATGAACGCTATTGGTAAATCGATTAGCAAATTCTTAAATTAGAAGAATATGGATTTTGATCAATTTCACGAAACACTGCGGACACTCTATGACCAGATGATGCCTTTGTGCAGTGATATGACCGGGGTAGCCAAAGGAATAGCCGGATTAGGCGCACTCTTTTATGTGGCATATCGGGTATGGCAATCGCTCTCGCGGGCGGAACCGATAGATGTGTTCCCTCTGCTGCGTCCCTTTGCCATCGGGCTGTGTATTATGTTCTTCCCGACAATTGTGTTGGGAACCATCAACAGTATAATGAGTCCGGTAGTACAGGGAACGCACGGGATGCTGCAATCCGAAACTTTCGATATGAACAAGTACGCCCAGCAGAAAGACCAGTTGGAATACGAGATTATGCGTAAGAATCCCGAAACAACCTATCTGGTGGATAACGAAGTCTGGGACGCTAAGTTAGAAGAACTCGGCATTACCGATGTAGGGACAAAAGTAGGGCTATATATTGAAAAAGGAATGTATGAAACAAAAAAATGGATACGCGAAGCATTCAGGGAATTGTTGGAGATACTCTTTAAAGCGGCTGCATTGGTCATTGACGTGATACGCACCTTCTTCCTGATAGTTCTGGCTATCCTCGGACCGATAGCTTTCGCCATATCGGTATGGGACGGATTCGCCTCCACGCTTACACAATGGATAACGCGTTATATATCGGTCTATCTGTGGCTACCAGTATCGGATTTATTCAGCAGTATCCTGGCGCGGCTTCAATCCCTGATGTTACAGGCGGATATCGAACGTATGCAGACCGATCCCAACTTTTCGATAGACAGCATGGATATCGTATACGTCCTGTTCCTTATTATCGGTATTGTAGGCTTCTTTACCATCCCGACCGTTGCCGGATGGATAATATCGGCAGGAGGTATGGGTAACTACGGCAAGAACGTCAACCAGACGGTCTCTAAGACAGGAGCAGCCACAGGAGGTGCTGCGGGTGCCGCCGCAGGGAATATTGCAGGAAGGTTGAAAGGGCGGTGAGCTACCGCTCCCAATTATTAGCTTACAAGACAGATAATTTCAATGAGCCAATGGTCTGATATGCTAATTTGCCAATGAAGAAATGACTACAAGGCTCAGTGGTTACCACTGGCATATCGGCATATTATTAAATTATCACATTAAAAAAATGGAATTTAAAAGTTTAAAAAATATAGAAACCAGCTTTAAGCAGCTCCGCATCTTCGGCATTGTCTTTCTGTGTATGTGTACTCTGGTGACGGGTTACTCTGTATACAGTGCATACGATTTCGCGGAGGCCCAACGCCAGAAGATATATGTACTGGACAACGGAAAATCCCTGATGCTGGCTCTCTCGCAGGACTTATCGCAAAACCGTCCGGTGGAAGTCCGTGAACATGTCAGGCGTTTCCATGAGCTGTTCTTTACTCTGTCTCCCGATAAGAACGCCATTGAAAGCAATATCAACCGGGCATTACTCCTGTCCGACAGGTCGGCATTTAATTATTATAAAGACCTGTCAGAGAAAGGGTTTTACAACCGTATCATCTCAGGGAACATCAACCAGACCATTCAGATAGACAGCGTTGTCTGCAACCTGAATACCTATCCCTATCAGGTTGTTACCTATGCCCGCCAGATGATTATACGCGAGAGTAATATTACCGAACGGTCCCTTATCTCATCCTGCAAATTGCAGAACTCCGTCCGCTCCGACAATAACCCACACGGGTTTATTATTGAGGGATTCGAGGTAAAGGAAAACAAGGATATACGTGTTCTTGCACGCTAAAAAAACGAAGGCTTATGAAAGAAAAATTAAAAGACATCGCCTACCGGCGGCTGGAAGACTGGTTGAAGGACTTATGCGGGGAACTTACTCCTGACAAGCGGATAATGGTTATCCTGATTATGCTATTGATACTGACAATCGGCAATCTCTACTTTACTTTTTCCACCATATACAACTGGGGAAGGGAAAGTGAAAAGAAGAAACAATTGAAGCTTGAACACATCAGACAGCCGGGATTAGAATACAATAAGAATAAGGACTATGATTTTATGGATTCCCCTATCGACAAGGGAGGCTTTTCCCTGCCCGGGCAAGAGATACCGAAGGATTCTGCCGATAGTATAATGAATAATAACAACAAAAAATTCAACGAATATGAGCGAACAATCAAAAATAAGTGCAGAGCGCAGGCAGCAACTTAAAAAATATGCCGTGTTCCTGTTGATGGCGGTTATCTGCGCCGGTTCCATGTGGCTGATATTTGCCCCTTCCGGCGCGAATAAGGCGAAGCAGCAGGAAGGCAACGGCTTTAACGCCGACATACCTGATCCGGGGAGTGACGAGATAATCGGTGACAAGAAAGATGCCTACGAAAAAGAGCAGATGCGGGGGAAAGAAAACGAGCGGATGCAATCCCTACAGGGATATATTATTGAGTTAGAGAATGAATCCGGTACAAACAGGGCGAATCTGTCTATGTTGGGTAATCCTGCTCCGGAAACCGGAACGGAAGAAAAAAAGGAAGCTCCGATAAACAATTCGGTTTCGGCATACAGGGACATCAATAAGACATTAGGTAATTTCTATGAAAAGCCCAAAGATGATCCCGAAAAGGAAGAGATGAAGAAGAAGCTGGAAGAACTGGAAGCCAGGATGCAGGAAAAAGATGATAAGCAATCGCTTATGAACGAACAGCTTACCTTGATGGAGAAGTCCTACGAAATGGCGGCTAAGTATATGCCGGCCGGCCAGGAACAGCAAAACAACGGTTCACTGAAAAGTAAGATCGACAATTACGGCAAAAACAATTCCTCCGGTAATGGAAAGGTCAAAGTAAGCCCCGTGCGCAGGATAGACAACCGGACGGTATCGGCATTGAGCCAGTCGTATGGCGATAATGAACTGTACATGATGTTCGACCAGCCCCGCAATATGGGATTCAATACGATGGGCGGAGAGACCGGTGTATCGGAAAAAAATACCATCTCCGCCGTAATCCATGACGACCAGACGGTAGTGGACGGGCAGACTACGCGGATGCGCCTGACCGAGCCATTACTGGCGGGGACGACGCTTATTCCGGAAAATACGGTTCTGACGGGTGTCGCCAAAATACAGGGTGAACGGCTGGAAATCCAGATAGCTTCTATCGAATATCAGGGTACGATCATCCCGGTGGAAATGGCGACATTCGACACCGATGGGCAGCGAGGTATTTACATTCCCGGTTCATTGGAAATGAACGCAGCCAAAGAGATTCTAGCCAATATGGGAAACAGTGTGGGGACAAGTTTTACCATGACACAGAGTACAGGGGCGCAACTGACCTCCGATTTGAGCAAAAGTGCCATACAAGGGGTATCGGCGTATATGCAGAAAAAGATACGACAGGTAAAGGTAACCCTCAAATCGGGATACCGGGTCATGTTGATGCCGAAGACTAATTAGTTAATGGGATGATGTGCCAATTTAATGAGAAAATGTAAAGATTTGCATATTAGCAGATGAAATACAGTTGACGAAAATATTTATGAATCAAATAAATAAAAGAAAGATGAAAAAATATATTGTAGTATTTATACTGGCAGTGACAACCATCGGTAATATAAATGCCCAAATAGGGGATACTATTGTCGTAACGGGGCAACCAGCAACAAAGGAAATGCCTGAAGAGCGGGGGCAATCACCAAAACTTGCTTCCGGTGACTATTATGAAGGGTTGACAAGAAAAATAACCTTTGACCGCATGATTCCGCCATACGGGTTAGAGGTGACTTTCGATAAGACCGTGCATATTATCTTTCCCGCTGCCATTCGTTATGTGGACCTGGGTTCGAATAACATCATAGCCGGAAAAGCAGGGGCTTCGGAAAATATCTTGCGGGTAAAAGCGGCTGTCCGTAGTTTTGAAACAGAAACCAATCTGGCTGTCATTACCGAAGAAGGCAGCTACTACACCTATAATGTAAAATATGCCGATGAGCCTGAAAAGCTCAATATCGAGATGAAAGATTTTTTACACGACGGTCAAGCAACAAATCGTCCGAATAACTCACTCGATATTTACCTGAAGGAACTGGGTAGCGAATCGCCCCGCATCGTTTACCTGATAAACAGGGCGATATACAAAACTGACAAACGAATTGTAAAGCATATAGGCTCGAGACGCTTCGGCATACAATACCTGTTGAAGGGGATTTATTCGAATAACAACCTCCTGTATCTGCATACATCTATTAAAAATTCTTCCAATGTACCTTTCGATGTGGATTTTGTGCGTATGAAAATCATCGACAAGAAAGTAGGCAAACAAACAGCGATTCAGGAAACAGTGATTTATCCGCTGCGGGCATATAATTTTATATCGACTGTCTCAGGTAAGCGGACGGAGCGCACTGTATTGACCATCGACAAAATAACGATTCCCAATGATAAGAAGCTCGTTATAGAACTGTTTGAAAAGAACGGCGGTCGTAATCAGTCCTTTACTATTGAGAATGAAGACCTGATTCGAGCCGAACAGATTAATGAACTAAAGATAAAATAAGCAAATTAGCCAATGCCGCAAAGCGATAAATAAGCTAACTGCTTTAATGAACTAATAAATAAAAATTATGTATAGAATAGTATTGATTATAACATTGGCCTTTTCATTGAGCCTGCTGATTGTAGGGCAGGCTCATGGGCAGCGTTACCTGCCGGAACAGAAAGGAGTTCAGTTTACAGCGGGCACGGTGGACGGCTTCAACCCGGATAAGAGTTTCAGCTTCGGGTTAGCCTTATCCTCTTACAATCACAGCGGCAACCGCTGGGTGATCGGGGCAGACTATATGCAGAAACAATACGGCTATGACAGCAAAGATATTCCCCTGGCGCAATTCATAGCCGAAGGTGGTTACTACAAACAAATGCAGTCCGATCCATCCAAAACCGTATTCTTTTCTGTCGGAGCATCGCTGGCGGCAGGGTATGAAACAATAAACTGGGGAAAGAAACGACTGGATGACGGGGCAACTGTTACCAATAAGGACAATTTCCTGTATGGCGGGGCGATAGCTGTGGAAATAGAAACATTCCTGAACGATAGGCTGGCTTTGCTTGTCAATGCACGGGAAAGGGTATTGTTCGGCTCGGAAATTAGTAAATTCCATACGCAGGTGGCTGTCGGCGTCAAGGTTATAATCAATTAGCGAAGACCTGCCAAACCCTCCAAAGGAGGGTTTTAGGCAATAAAAGAAAAATATAAATAAGAATTACAATGAAAAAATGTGCATCATACATTATATATATGCTATTGCTTGCTGCAATAGCCTGTGCCTGTAGCGATGATATTGATATTAAGCAGGACTATGAATTCAAAGTGACTCACCTGCCTGTACCCAAAAAACTGAAAACCGGTGAAACAGCGGAGATCAGGTGTCAATTGGAACGTTCGGGAGAGTATGAAAATACGAAATACTTCCTGCGTTATTTCCAAACTGAGGGGCGCGGCTCCCTGCGGATGGATAGGGGTACGCCTTTCCTGCCCAATGACACGTACGAATTGGAAAAAGAAACATTCAGGCTCTATTACACCTCATATTCACAGGAAAGGGCGGTGATAGAGATTGTCTTTTTCGATTCGTTCGCCCGGGAATATCCCCTGACGCTGAACTTTAATGCGAACTCATCGGAAGAAAAATAGCTATGAATATAGTTTATTATTGTATGACGGCCTATCAGGTTGTTTCATGGATTTGTATAATCGTAAGTATCCGCTGTGCCAAATCCGATATTGAATTATGGGATGAGGAAGTGGAGTGAGAGAGCGTTATGTATGTAGAGGTCTGGGTAAAAGCCCGGACCTCTGTGTGTTAACGGAAGCAATATTTTATTTTTTGGCAACAACATAAATATTTTCTCCTTCTGTCTGGATAATCTCGTATTTATCTAATTTTTCATAGATTTCCCTTAACGTTTTACATCCATAACGACGAGGGGTGTATCTGGGGTGTATTTTTTTCAGGGCAAAACCTAATTCTGAAAAAGTAGCATTTTCTTTTTCATATAATTCGAAGGCTTCATCAAAAATATGTGCTTCTTTTTGTAGTATCGTTTCAGGAGTATCTCCACCTTCTAATTTAATCCTGATTTTAGGTTTAGCATTATACAATTTAAGTTTAGCAGAAAGAGTAAGAGGCTGTTTTTCTGTATTATCATGTTTATCCTTTGCAGGAAACTCATCCTCCTGAGGTTTAGCTTTTCGTTTTTGCTGCTTTTCTTTATTGTGTTTCTCTTTTTTTATTTGTTCCTCTTTGAGCAGTTGGTCGATAGATTTAACAACATCCGGTGTTTCCTTTCCAAAGCGTTTATAGTATAAATTTTCGATATATTGTGGTAATGGTGTCTTCCATGACTCCTGTTTGTGGTTATCCAGCTTTCCTAATTTATCGGGATTGAAACCGAGTTCACGAGCCATCAGCACCTGTGCATCCGATAGCCTGTGCCGTTTCTGGGCGATTTTCCACTTTTCTAATTTTACCTTATTATTCATTTATCTTGCATTTATACAAAAATAGGGTAAATCGAAAAATTTACCATCGGTTTTTTGCTTCTTTTATTCCGCTTAGGCTCATGAAAAAAGAAGCGGGCAGAATTTTCACCTGCCCGTACATCTATTATTTATTATTCGTTTACTTGTCATTAGCGAACACATACCAACTATCCCTGTAATCCTTTCCTAAAAGGTTAAATACTCCTGTATATCCGCTGGTTTGGGCGTATTGCTTGGCTTGGGATATAGTGTCGAACTCGCCTATCTTTTTTATCCCTATGAACAGCTTGTATCTCTCGCTTTTCTTCCTTAGCCATTCATCCCTGCGTTTACGGCATTCTTCCAACGAGGGTGCTACGCAGGAAAATAATTCGCCATCACCCGCATACCTGAAATCGTACTGATAGAAGATTTGCCTTGGACGGTGGGCAGGACGGAATGTTATATAGTTCTCTTTTCCCTGTTCACATACGCAAGAGCCATTGTTATCATTGATTGAGTTTGTGCTCATAATTTTTGATGTTTAGTTTGTTTATAATTCTTTATGCTGCTAACCGTTCTTCTATCAATGGGATATTGTTCTGAACAAGCTGTACTATCCTGTCGTGATACTCGGTATTCTTATTACATACCCCTCTCGATTGGATAACCTCTAATCTTGAAATGGATATTTCAATGGTTTCTATTTTCTTGCCCTCAATGGTAGCTGAAAGGATTAATGAATCTTCCTTTGAGTAGTAACCGCCTACGCAGTGGTGCATCAATTTCCCCTCTAATACAATTGCCTCGATGCTCTCCAATACACGGATTGTTATATCGCCATCCGAAAACATCAGCCCGAAAAATCTGCCTTTTGCCTGTGCAAAATCGGCTTCTTTCTCCCGGAGTTTCTCCATTTCTTTTTGTGCATCCGCTTTTGCTTTCTTCAACATATAGCGGTTATGTTCTTTATGCAAGTCGGATGGGCATACATATTTAGCGTTATGCAGGTCTTTACCCAAATAGCGTAAAAAACCGATATAGTCACACCACAGGGAAGCGTCTTTGACCTTGTACCCATTCCTGATACAGATGCGTACAGATGCCCAATAATCATCAATCTTACGGCTTCTGTCTTTTAAGAACAGGCTGAACAATTCTGTTTGCCCTACTTTGAGCAATGTTTCCATTCTGCTGTCAGATAGTAAAGCGTGGAATACATCGAACGGTCTTTGATTGATTATGTATTTCTTTATGCCCGTGCGTTTCAGTTCGGGGATTAGCTGTTGTTCGGGATAGTAATAATAAGGCAGAATCCTGTTGTAAACATCAATTTCCGTGCGAAGTTCCAAAGGAGTACCGAATATCCATGAATCATAGTACATCGTCCCCATTGTCTGGCGGAGTTTGGCGAATGTACAGTATTTGCCATTAGGTGCAATCCATCGTTGCATGACTTCCGAGTGAGTGTATTTTACCGTTTTACCGACTTTGGCTACTGATTTTATCATAATATAGCGTAAGACCTGATAGCCCTCATGGGTGGTAATAGTGCAAAGGTACTCGCATCCTTCAAATATCCTCTTTCGGGTGGTCTTTACAATCAGTTTGGCTTTGCAGTTCGGACATTCACATCCCAAAAGGGTACTAATCAATTCGCCATCCCCCTGCCATTTGTGTCCGCAGTCGGTACAAGTAACAATACCCTTGCTTGTGCGTTGCCCTATATGCTCAATGCAGTTTCTATATCCCCATTCAATCTGTTTTTCAGTGAGTTTAGGCAGGGTTTTACTTGCCTCTACTACTTGTTTCTGAAATTTATTTTTTGGTTTCATGATTCAAAATAATGTTAGTTGCTGATTTTCTGTTGATTGTTTCATATTCACCCGTTTTGCTTTAGGTTGCATCATTTTGTTATAAGCATCGTTCTGAGCCTTTTGAATGGCGTCTTTTCGTGCTTCTTCTATTTCTTCGGCTGTCAGTTTAACGATATGGTTCACTGTGATTCGGGCGTTAATCGGTTTACTTGCTTCTATATTATCCTTTGTATAATAATCGGTTGCCATTTCAAATATCTCATCATCGTGAAAACCATTGCAACCGCTTTTCTGAACTTGGTTTAATATATACAGGCAACATTCATCAATGTTCTTACTCTCTTTGGCAAAGGATTGGGCGAACAACGAATCTTTCTCCGCCTGTTGCTCCAAATATGTTAGTATCGTGCGTGTGAAATAAGCTGTTGATTTCATGGTAGTTATTTGTTTAGATTTAATACTCTTTCTAATTCTTTTCTCTTAGTTTGGGAAAATATCCACCCTGCTTGTTTTTCGTTGTTGTGGGTTAATCTAGGATTGAATTTTCCTCCCATTGCTTTAAGTAAATCTTTGATTTCTTTGGTGTCTCCAAACAAAGCGATAGCTTTCTCGGAATAGTCTACAATCTCGAATCGGAGGTTATCGGCTCTTTGTACAGCTTGCATTTCTCCTGCCTGTCCTCCTGATACGGTAGTATTTTTTCTTCCTGTTGTTTTGATGTGGATATTATCGGGATTACCTGCCGTATAGGCAAATTCTTTGATTGTGCTTTCCCTGTTATAGATAGGTACTTTCTTGATTATCCAACCATGGTAATAACTTTCACCTAAATAATAGCCCTTCCCCATTGAATACTTTTCCCTGTGTTCGTAATTTTCGTTATATTCAAACAGGTAGGCTGTTTCTTCAAAATTAGATGCATATTTGCGCATTTCCGAAAAGATGTCCCTCTGATGCTTGGAAAAGCCTAATATCACGGTTCTGACGGTAGAGGATGCAAAATAGTCGGTTTGGCTGTCGCTCTCGTCCTGTTTCAGACAAGCGACAATTAGTGCCTGTGCATCTTTGGGCAGGTTCTTTTCAAGCCAATCACGACCAATAACCCGAACTTCTTCCCTGCGTTTTTCCTCGGCTCGTTCTTTCTCCATCTTATCCACCCGATTGGCTTGTGCTTTGGCGAGTAATTCGGCTGTTTCTTTTTCGGGCATAAATTCGATGTTGTTCTCATCGTAATACATACCTATACCGAATTTCTGACTTAACGGCTTTATTATTTCGGATTGGTGTATATCTAATGTCCGAAGGTTGATTAAGTGGTAACGATAGCCGAATTTGTCATCGTGTGTTATTTTGTAGACTACATAGCAGTCATAACTGTACCCCTGCATCTGGACTACCTGGTTTACTTCTACTGCTTTTACTTCTGTGTCGGTTGTTGTACCACCGAATAACGAATATAATTTTGTCATGGTTGTATTTATTTGAATAAGTTAATAGTCGGAATTTTGTTTGCTTCTGCCCTGCGGACTGTATAGCCTGTGCCACTGAAAAAGGATTGACCGTAATAGGCTATCAGTAAAGAAGAATGTTCTAACATATAATCGTTACGGCGCAAGAAGCATTCTTTGTAATAATATGCGGACAGGATGATATTTAAGGTAGCATTATCAGCTATGCAGATATACCGCTGTTTGTCTTCTTGCGTAAAATAATTGTGATGTCCTGCATAGGGTACAGCAATGAATAACTGTATATCTGTAAGTTGTTCCTGCAAACTCAATACTACTTCCGAAGCCAGCAAATCGAATCCCCTTGCTCCGCCCGTAATAAATGTGCGATAGCCATTGTTATACTGCTCTGAAAGGATATGTGTTAATTCTTCTCTTAAGATGGCAACATTCTCTATATTAATATTGCGATGCCCAGTAAAGGCTACTGTCTTTGATTTATCAATAGTTATATTTTTCATATTGTGAAATATTAAAGGATAAATGAGATAATGATTGCTGCTACTGCCAAAAGGAATAGCACTGACAGCAAAGAGTAGATAATACCAACCGACAAACGGATGATTTTAAAAACGCTACGAACAAGAATATACAAAGCCACCACCCCCAGCAGGCATACGCCCGATTTGCTGATAAACGCACTGCAAACCACTAACAAAGCCACTCCTAAACCCAATTTTATGCTACGAGCGAGATAGGAAATGTTGTTCTCATTGTTTTTTTCTGTTGTTTTCATAATTGTCGACCTTTTTTTTATGCCGTGTCGCTTCGATGAGGAGTATGTTGTTCTAAAGGCGGCAAAAGGTCAGATTGGCGGTATGACAAATTTTTTGAAAAGAATACGCTCGCCCCGAAAGTAGAGAAGGGGAGCAGAGGAAGATTGTTTTCAAAACCCCTTGGGGCTGAAAGAATTTTACGTCTATACCGGGAATATGAGATACCTTTGCTTTTAGAACAACATCCTCCTCATCGAAGCGATATATATGCCTTATGGGGAGACTGATTATGAAAAGGGCGGGAAAATCGTTAGTAGCAAGGTGGGAAGATGATGTTTTTTAAGAAACATCTATTGCATACAAAAGTACATAAGGTAGGAGGATCATACTTTATTTTCCTTCTATACTTTTTTTAATAAAAATAGATGGCTGCTTTGTATTTTCTGATTTTTCCTTTTCTCTGGCAATATGGTCGAGCCACAGGGCATAGACGGCAACAGGAATTTCTTCATAACCCATATCGTCAATTTCTTTATATTGGGCTTGCATCAACTCAAAATGTTTATAAGCTTCGGGAGATAGTTCTTTCATTATCTCCGGCTTTGGGGCATTCAGCAGGTGGGCTAAGGTAAGAGTAAGCCGTGTTTGGTAGCCGGATTTCAGTAATTTGGCATTCATATTATTTTTTAGATATTTTTCTGCCGTATCTATACATTTAAGGTAAAAATCATCATAGCCGTATTTTTGATAATATCCTCTTGCTAAATCCAACAGCATTTCAGCAACCACGTTGGTTTTATCCATTGGTTCAAGGTATATTTTACTTTGCATGGCTTCGGCTTTGATATAACTACTGTTCATATAGTGGGTATCACTAAGGATAGCTTTACAGGTTAGTTCCAGATTATACCAATCTCCTTTTTCATCCTGTATTTTCACAAATGAATGTCTTGGGGAGAAAGACCAGTATGCTTCTGCTCCCATTTCTTCGGCTAGTACGAGGTAATACAAAGGCATGGAATGGCATTGTCCTCTACCTGTCTGCATTAAGGTAGTAACGAAATGACTGTCATAGCTAATATGCGAATCGTAATCTTCATAGTTGTATTTGATAGGATAATGAGTCTGCGCTTTTCCTGTTGCTTTATCTTTTACTTTCAAGGTATTTTAATAAATTAAACTAATTTGTAGAATTATTTTTAACAGCTGAAAAATCAATTCTGGACTGTCTTTGTTGTGAGATGAAAAAGAGTATTAAGAGGTTGGTCAGCCGAGGAGAAATCGCAATATATAGGTGTTGATTTGTTAAGATAAATTCACAACCTTTGTACCTACTTTTTGAATGTCAAGACAGGTACACTGTTATAGCTAAAAAAAGGGATAAGTTTAAAGACTATTCCTTTCCTATAGTCTTACCAAAGAATAATCCGGTGACTGACCGGGCACCAGACTTAACCAATTCCCGTTTTACCTGGATAAAACTATCTCCGGTAGTAAATATATCGTCAACCAATAATACATCCTTGCCGGTATAATATTCGGGATGAAAAACCAGGTTTACGAGCTTGTCATGACCTTTGGTCCCCTTTAGCTGCTCACGGTCTTCTTTTATCCAAATGGCTCTGAAGCCGTCTTCAACTTTTATACGTTTTGACAACAGGTAGTTAAATTGTGCGAAACGCCGGATATTACGTTCCCGGGTTGCAGCCGGTATGGAAATAAGCACCGGATTGCGCAGTTCCTTAAAGAAAGGCATCCGCATTATCGCCAGTGAAAACAGTTTGGCGACTAAGGCCGATTGCTTACCTTCCTTAAACCGGAATACAAGGTTGGATACCTTCTTCTGATATGTGGATATGTCTTTATGGCGGGAAACCGGATAATAATCGTGAATATAAAAACATAAGGCATCGTCGATACGCATTTTCCCCTTAAAGTGGTTCGTGTAGGGAAAGAACTGTTTTATAAAATCGCTTTCAAAGGTGAACAGTAATATATCTTTCCATAGTTTTAATGTGTCCTCGTCCCTGACCCTGTATATTATCCCCTCTGTATTATCATTGCCTGCCAGCCCTGCACCGATAATCATTTTTTCATTGAACTTATCGTTTGAAACGATATACCAGTCAAAAGAATGGCATACTTCCTGTATGGGACAGTCACTTGTGCATAGGAAGTAGAACAGGCTATCATCCATCCTTCTGATAAGTAGGAACTCTCCCGGAAGGTCGCTTAATTGCAGATATTCGCCAACCGGGCTGTCTTCCACTTCTTCCACAGGAATACTTATCTCTATATTCTCAATCATTTGCTGCGAATGGTTCTTAAATATGAAAATCCAAATGTAGCGAAAAAGGTTAAAATATAATATACGATACCGGATTATTCGGATAAACTGGTTTCTGTATTTCTTTTTACAGCATATCTTTTGCTGTTAGGTATCTTTTTTATCGAATCAAAAAAGCCTCTCACTTTGAAAGTAAAAGGCTTATCATAAATTGTGATAAATTATTCTTTTGGTTTTTTCTTTACAGTATGCTTGACTTTCAGCACAGAGAAATTGAGTTCAATAGTTGTTTCTGTTCCGACTGTCTGGAAATCGCTGCTTAATACATCCGAAATTAACTCGCCGCTTCGTTGCATCAGGGATTTTCGCTGTTCCTGATCTGTTATTTCCGATATCCCGGTAATATTACGGGATAACTCCCGGACTTTCGCAAAGGTTTCAATAATACCGATGGTCGTTTCTGTTGCTTTTGGCGATTTGAGTATTGTGGCAATCATGTAAAGCCCTTTTTCCGAAAAGGCTTTAGGTATAGTACGGCTCATGTTCAGTTTTGTGGACGAAAATTTCGACCGCAAAGTCTCAAACTCTTCGTATGACAGATACATAATATATCCATCGGGAAATTTATCGGGATTGTTCTTTACAGCTTCGTTGATGCGTTTGGTTTCAACTCCGTAAAGTTCAGCCACGTCACTGTCCAGGATCACCGGTTTATCCTGAACTAAAATAATTCTATCTTCTATTGTTTGCAATTCCATTTTAGTTCAAATTTAGTGGTGAATAATCATTGACGTCCAAATTACAGATAATAAAGGGTGCAAAAAACTCTTCTTTTCTGTTATTGTTTCTGAAAATATGAAATATCCATTCCCGAAAAGCTTTTGTATAAAGAGATTGGAGCCTGAAACTTAAACATATGATTATTTTTAGATTATAGTATGTACGGATACATTCCCCGTTATCAGTACATGTATAACGATACTCTTTAGTCACCTCACTTTCTTTTAGCAAGTTATCTTTAAATATAGCTTTGAGGTATTTATTGACTGTCGAAGTATAGACTCCGAACAGATCAGCAATCTCATAGGCAGTCATCCAGACCGTACTATTAACGGGATTGACTTCAATAATGGGCATATTACCTTCTATTCCTGTAATTTTTATATATCCCGTTTTCATAAAGCTTTCCTTTTTGTGTATTTTCTTGTTTTATATGCCTTAGCCAAATTATCCATGTCCGAACTAAGTTTTTTGTCAACGATACGGGCATAGATTTGAGTTGTGCGGATATCGGTGTGTCCAAGCATCTTCGACACTGTTTCAATAGGAACTCCGTTAGCCAACGTAACAGTCGTTCCGAACGTATGGCGGGCTGTGTGGCAGGTCACGGGTTTATCAATCCCACATATTGTTGCAATTTCTTTCAGGTATTCATTCATCTTTTGATTGGAGCAAACAGGAAATAATTTTCCGTCTTTTTGTTTGCCTTTATAGCGTTCTATAATTTCCAAAGGTATTTCCAACAAACGGATATTTGACGGTACATTTGTTTTCTGGCGATTGGTCATAATCCATTGATGGCCATCAAAGGCTGTTTTGATATTATCTTCTGTCAACCGGGTCACATCAATATAACTAAGTCCGGTATAGCACATAAAAATGAAAACATCCCGCACATGGCAGAGCCTTTCGGTTAGGAAGTCTTTCCGGTAAATCGTATCAATTTCCTCTTGAGTAAGAACCTCCCGGACTACCTTTTTAGTTTTAAACCTGAAACTGACAAAAGGATCTATCTTGATATCTGCTCCGGTACTTTTAATGTAGTTGAATACAGTCCTAAAACGTTGAACAAACTTCAAAGCGGTGTTATTACTGCAACCATGTTCATTTTGCAGGAACAGGAAAAATCTTTCAATAAAAATAGGAGTGAGTTCCATCACCGGAATATCAGATAGCTTGCACTCTTTTTTAAGAAACTCTTTCAGACGCGTTTTAGTCAATTCATATCTTCCATAGGTTATTTGTGAGGTATCTCTTCCTATTTTAAGCAGGTAAAACTCATTATGTCCGGCAAAATGTTCTAACAACATCTTCTTTTTGTCGGTTTCAATGCCCAGTACAATGTTTTTGATTTTCTCAGGTAAGACATAACCATGCTCATTGAGCTGTTTGTGGTAAATTTCATCTATCTTTACCCGCATAGCGTTCAATAGACGATTAATATTAACGGCCTGGGCAGAATTGCCCGATACCTTTGCGTTTGTTGTATCCCAAAGTTCAGGTTTGATTTGTAATTTAGAACTGAATTGGGTTTGCTCTTTATTGATGGTAATACGAACCATGATGGAGCAATTACCGGCTTTGTTTACCTCGTTCTTTCTAAGGTAGAATAAAGTCCTGAACATGGACTTGCTAACAGTTGACTTCATAACACATTTTTTTAGCGTTTAAAACTAGAGTTAATTGTTAGAAGTCAGGCGGACAAAATACTGCCAATTAATGACAAATGAGACTGTTATATTCTAATTCGTTACGGTTTTATCAAAAAACAAAATCCGTAACGATACCGTAACGATTCGTTGTCTTCCATTGGAAAAAAAGTGGCGGATGGTGTCTATTGTAGAAAATAAAAAAACTCCCTAAAATGCTATTCTAGAGAGTTTTGTCTTGTTTTGCCGGAAAATTGTCTGTTAGTTTCCGATCTTCCAGTGATCCGAGCGGGATTCGAACCCACGACCCACAGCTTAGAAGGCTGTTGCTCTATCCAGCTGAGCTACCGGACCATCCTTATTTTGCATAAAGCGAGTGCAAAGGTATTGTTTTTTTGTAAAAAAACAATACCTAATGCTAAAGATTTACAGATAAAGGTTGTTATCAATTTAATTTTACCAATTTTTCTTTTTGTTCTTCAGATAAGCTGTTGATGTCGAGTATGTGAAGAGACATAACTCCTTCTTCTTCGTTTGATGCATTTTTCACTTCATCTTTAGGAGATAATGCAGTGTTGATATAATCCGTCTCAATAGTCCACATTGCACCGGTTGCAGGGTCAACAATAAACAACCCTATTAAACCTCCAAATAATAAATTACCGAAATACCATCCCGAAATTCTACTATCGATTGTCATTAATTTGTCGTCGTATCCGGGATAAGATAGTCTTACCTGATAAGATGCTTTACTAAAAAATCCCGAACCTGATTTTAGTTTCACAATTGCAGGAGTTCTTCCAATAAATATATCCTTCCCTTTTTTATCGGTTATTACAACATCGGCATCGCTAGGCGATGTATTTATGTGCACAGGGTAACTCGATTTGGAAACAATCGAAGCACAGCTTGAAAATAGAATAGTTAGAATAACAGCAAAAGAAGCTGTTTTTAAAAGCGTTTTCTTCATCAGTTTTTATTAAAAGTGTGTATTTAAGTTGATTTTGCTAAAACAGCTGCTAAAATAACTATAAATTTACGTTTATTTTATATAATTGGTTCTTTTTGCATATTCGTTTGACATTATAAATTATATAATAATAAAACCAGATCAAATATTTTATTGTTTAACAGAACTTTAGATTGACAATTTTGTTCTTAAAAAAGAAGGAATAAACGAATTCAATAAATCAGGATTTTATACAAATTTGCTAAAGTATGACTGCGAGCAAAAGAAAAAGATTACGATACACACTTTTCATCGTTGGAATAGGAGGTGTCTTACTCTTAGGGCTCAATTGGTTTTTTAGTTACAGACTCGAAAGCTTCTTGAAATTAGAATTGCGAAATCGGGTAGCCCTTGCTTCCAACGGGTTTTATGATTTATCGTTCGAACACCTTACAATTGATTTTTTCACAGGTAATCTCCTTATCGAGAATATAAAATTAAAACCTGATTCAATGATATTTAACAAATGGGAATCTGTAGACAGCCTTCCTGTTAATTATGCCGAAATCAGCCTGCAATCCTTGAAATTTGAGGGAATAAATCTTATTTGGCGCTTCAATTATAAGAAACTGAATTTTGATTTATTTGAAGTGATATCACCTGACATAAAAATTACCGAGCCCTATTCTTTACAGCAAACACGAGAAAAAAAGAATACAGATGCTCAAAATATTTACGAATTAATTTCGCCTTATATCGATATACTTACAGTAAAGAATATCAATATAAGGCACCTAAACATTCAGTACGACGTAAAGAATGGTAAATATCCATCTGTTTATGCACTTGACGATATAAATTTTAACGCAATTAATTTCAGATTGGATAAAAATTCGTCGGCAAGTGGCAAGCTTCTATACTGCGATCAATTTTATATAGGCTCCGATAAACATCAGACAATATTAAGTACCCAGCAAATAAAACTGGAGACGGGACCCATTAAGCTTAATACACAAGATTCGGTGATATCCGTCAACGAAATATACTTATATCCGAACGACACAATAGCACTGAAGACACCTATGGGTATCGATCACGAAATGTTGGACGCAAAAATAAAAGAGTTAAGCATAAAAGGATTTGTATTTAGACGAGATCAATCAAAAACCCACCTGAAAGCCAGAACAATTGATATCAGCTCTTCGGATATAAAATACGTAGCTTCAAAACCGGAATCGAATAACAATAAGATTCAATGGCCGGAAAACGATACATTATCATGGTCGCTATATGATGTATTGTCACCTATCCTTTCGAGTGTTGCTATCGATAGAATAGCTATTACCGATGCCGGCTTTAAATATATCAACCTAAAACCGAAGGGGATAGACGAATATACCCTTGAGCGGTTAAACTTTAGAGCCGAAAAATTTATGGTCGATTCAGCATCTACTCTTTCAAATACATTTATGTATTCAGAATCGTATACCCTCGAAGCGAATGATATATCAGGAAATATCGTAAGTCAGAACTTTAGTTTTAATGTTAAAAATGTCTTTCTGGACACAAAAGATGGAATATTCCGTATTCAGGATACTAATATAAACCCTTTGACTCGAAACCCCTCGAAAAACTATTTAAGAGGAAATTTAAAAAAGTTGCAAATATCAGGAAGCTTGTCGGATACTCCTCTAGATATAAAGCGAATAGAAGCTGACAGCCCCGATCTTTATTTTATAAGAAATGAAAAAAACTCAGTTTCGGTAAGAGATAATAAAAAAGAAAAGGATAGAGAAAGTATTCCGATATTGGAATATTTATTATCGGATAATATCGAAGTAAAAGAATTATCTCTGAATAATGCTAAGATACACTATGTTGATAATACAAGTACGAAGAAAATAGATGTGAAAGTTGGCGGACTCTCGGCTTTTGCGTCAGGGTTTAAACTGAATATTTCGGGGGCACAAGAGTTAAGATACGGAATATTTGACTGTTCTAATTTTGGTTTTAGGTTTTCGGGTTTAAAAGGGGTGATTTACGATGAATACATACTACAAGTTAATAAAGCTTTCTATAGCTACATGAATGGTTATCTCGAAATAAATGGATTGGAATTGATACAAACCGATAGACATTCTAAATTAGCAGGTACTATTCTTAATTTATCCCTGCCTAAAATATCGGTGAGCAAATTATACCATATAGGAGACCGCTTGGTTGCAGGTAAATTGTATGCAAATTCGCCTAAAATAGATATTCGGAAAGCAAGAAATTCCGAACAAGGTAAAAATACCACAAAAGTACCTTTTGAAAAAATATTCTCTTATCTGTATATCGATTCAATCGAGGTCGAAAACTTCTTGCTTAATTATGTTGATCAAATAACAGGAAGTAAAATTGAAGGGCATTTTGATCTATTCCAACTATCTCCTTTTGTTTGGCGTAATCGGCTTGAGAATAATATCGAACTTGGAAAAATACTTTTACGTAAACCTCATTTTTACACATCGGCTAATAGCAGAAAGAACAATAATGAATCGAAGAGCGAGAACATGCCTTTTAGCAAGTTATCTGTTACCGATATAGATATATATGATTTATCTTACATTTCGCATAGCCCGAATACAGATATAAGCTTAGAACTTCCTTATTTTAAACTTTCAGGTTTTCAATGGCATACACCTACAACTGATTCAAATTTAAATATAGACGTATTGAAAATAGAACAACCTGTAATACAGATCAAATCGTATGGTAGCTCGAAAAATAAAACATCGGAAAATGATAGCGATGTTTTTGAAACGCTGAAAAAAGTTGCAGCAAACTTTTCTGTGGGAACATTAAGTATAAAAGATGCGAATGCGGATTATTCTACTTCATCCAACAAGAAAAATCTTGTTATAAATAAGGTAAATAATACAGATTTGTATATGGAGGCACTGAATATAAATACTCATACCCATTTGTTAAATTTCAATGATGTGCGTTTTGCTACTAAAAATGTAGAATTACCTGTATCGAATGGCTTTTATACTTTATATGTAGATAGTATTGGTCTTACAATGAAAGAGCCTCGTTTATACTTAGATAATTTGCGTTTGAAATCGCGTTATCCTAAAATGGAATTTGCTTACAAGCATCCTCAAAATAAAGATTGGTTTGACTTGACAGTTGGGAATGTTGACGTCAAAGACATTGATTATCAATCATTATTTTCGAAACTCAGGTTAAATATATCCGAGATTTCTATTAATAATACACTATTGCAAAACTTTAAAAATCAGAATATAAAGATTGAGCATAGTATTATGCCTATGATTTATGAGTTGGTACAAAAAGCCCCGATAGAACTTGATGTTGAAAATACGTATGTAAATAATTTTTCGGTTATATATGAAGAACTTACACGAGGAACCGAAATTCCGGGTGTAATAACCTTAAACAGATTGGACGGACATATTAAAGGGTTAACTAATATAGTATCGAAGCCGAATCAGTTTATTGATCTTACAGCTAGTGGATATTTTATGGACACAGCTTATTTCACAGCTCAGTGGAAGATGCCCGTTGATCCTTTACTCGATAAGTTTATACTCACTGCACATGTCAGAGATATGGAACTAAACGAATTAAACCGACTGATTACGCCAATGGCAGGGGCAAGTATAGATAACGGGGCTATGAAAGATGTTAAATTCGAAATAAACGCAACAAGCAAAGATGCCAATATTGACATGTCTTTCTTATACAATAACCTTAAAATTAGTAAGCTAAAGGGAAACACTAAAAATGCCGAACACGATAAATTTATATCATTTCTGGCCAACCTTATTATAAAAAGCGATAATCCCCGTAAAAAAGGAAGCAATCCCGAAATTGTGCAAGCACATATTATTCGCGATCCTTATCACTCTACTTTTAATTATTTCTGGCAAGCACTGCAACCTGCTCTCGTAGAATCGGTTGGAATATCAAAGGGAAAACAAAATTTTGGAGCTAAAGCGATGAACGTTTTTAACTCCATAAAGAATTTTTTTAAAGAGTCGAAAAAAGAATAACAATAAACGACTTTGTATCGATTTGTGTTATTTCATTTATTCAATTTCTTGTTGAGTTCTGAAATCATAAAATGTTTTCCTCATCAAATCGGCCAAAGATAGCTGATAGTTAATATATGCCTGCAAATGAGACGTATACGCATTATTTAAACGACTACGTTCGAGTGCTAATGCCTGGCTGTCGATATCTCCATCAGAGTAACGTTGACGGGTTATTTCAAAACTTTTTTCGGCGACCACAACGTTTTTCTCGAGCAGCTGTAACCGCTTTAAATTACTATTTGTGTTTGCTACAAGATTTCTAACCTCAGTTTCGATTTCGCGTTCAATTTCTTCTTTACGATAATTTATCTGTGTTAATCTTGCTTCTGCTGCTTTAACCATAGCTCTGTTTTCGCCCCAATCGAGAATTGGCACAGAAATTTTTAAACCAACACTATAATTAACAGGACGATCTTTATAATCTTGCCACGAATTGTCTAACGATTTGTTAAAGCTTGTATAGTTTCCACCCTCTAATTGAGGATTAATTCCTTCTTTTTCAAAATGAGCTTCTATACTTCCCCTAATCATTCCTTGCGTTTTTTGTTGCTTTATATTTATTTTCTGAAGCTGAATTTGTATCTCTTGTTCTTTTATTTCCAATCGGTTTTTTAAAGCTAAATTTATAGCTATATCAGGATTGATAATTACCACATTATATTTAAGTTCATTACTTATATTTATACTATCATTTAAGTTTATTCCAAGTAACTCTTTAAACGAATTTCGTACCGATTCTTCATTTAGAATAGCTATATCGTAATTGTTCTGGGCTTCAGCCAAATCTACTTCCATCTGTAAAGCATCAACTTCGCGTATCAATCCTGCAGCAAATTTATTTTTCGATATTTCATAGGCTTCCGTTTGCCTTTCTAAGTCAAGTAAAGCTATTTCCGATTTTTTCTGAAGTGATAATAAATTATAGTAGCCGCTACTAACCAGATATATAAGGTTTAGCTCTTCCCGTTTTAAAGCTTTATTCGATTGTTCATATCCAAGTTTCGCTCTTTTAAGTGTAGATTTTAAACCATTATAACCATATAAAGCGTCGAGAGGTTGAGACAGTCCAACTCTTGTACGAAGGTTGGTATACCTTGCTTTTTTCCTCATATCATTTAAAGTTGAGGCATAATTCTGAATATAAATATTGCCATCGGTAGGTAATGGTTGAGTTATAACAAGGTTAGCTTCGTATTTTAACTGTTTAACAGGGAAGTATGAAACACCTGTAGAATCTTCGAATGATCGTATTTCTTCAGAATATTTAGGAGTATTAATGTCAAGGTTTATGTGAGTTTTTAGCTTACTTGTTGCCGAATTTAAGTTGTATTTTGCTATCTTGGTGTCTTGTCCAAGCCTTAATATACTAAGGCTTTTTGCTTTGGCTATCTCTATACTTTGCTCTAATGTAAGGTTGTATATATCCTGCGAATTTAGACTTATTACACAAAATATAGTAAGTATTGATGTTGATAATAGTTTTTTCATAATGTTTCGTTATTATTTTGAAACAATCGTTCTGTTGGGGTTTATTTTATCGGAATGGATAATACCGTCCTTTATATATATGTTGCGGTTTGCATAGTCGGCTATCTCCTGCTCGTGGGTAATTAGTATAATTGTATTTCCATCCTCGTGCAATTCATGGAACAATTTCATTATATCTACTCCTGTTTTCGAGTCTAACGCACCTGTCGGTTCGTCGGCTAACAAAATTCCCGGATTAGTTACCAACGCGCGTGCAATGGCAACACGTTGTTTTTGTCCTCCGCTCAGTTCGCTTGGTTTATGATGAATACGATCGGTCAGCCCCACTCTTTCCAAAGCTTTCAGTGCCTTTTCTTTGCGTTCCTGAGGATGAACGCCTGCATACACAAGCGGGAGTTCTACGTTCTGAAGCGCATTCAGGCGTGGTAATAAATTGAAATTCTGGAAAATAAATCCTATTTCTTTATTACGCATAGCCGACAATGCATCATCGTCCAGATTGCTAACATCCACTTTATTGAAGTAATAGTATCCGCTGCTGGGGGTATCTAAACAACCGAGAATATTCATAAATGTGGATTTTCCCGATCCCGAAGGCCCCATAATTGCAACGTACTCGTTTTTTTCTATTTGCAGATTTATCCCATGTAAAACAGGGATTTCTGAATCGCCAATCGAATAGCTTTTTGTTAAGTCTTTTATTTCTATCAACATAATAAGCCTGTTTTATTCGTAACGTATTGAATCGACAGGTTTCAGATTTGCTGCATTTTTTGCAGGCAGATATCCGAAACTTATACCCACAATTACCGAGAAGGCAAAAGCAATTAGTATAGAATATGCCCTGATGAAGGTACTTACATCTGTAAATAACGACACTGTAAGCGACAGGGTAACACCAAGCAATATTCCTATAATACCACCCGTTATACTTATAGCAACGGCTTCGGTTACAAATTGGCTCATAATGTCCGATTTTCGTGCCCCGATAGCCCTACGGATACCTATTTCGCGTGTACGTTCCATTACTGTAGCCAACATAATATTCATAATCCCAATACCTCCCACAAGTAAAGATATAGCTGCGATTGCTCCAAGCAGAAAATTATATATTTGTCGTTCTTTTTCTTCTTGTTTAAGTAATTCGTACGGAATAACAATACTATAATCGCTATTATTGAAGTGATGCCTTTTTAATATTTCATCTATTATCTTCGACGCTTCTATCAACCGGTCCGAATTGTCGATCTGAATTGTTATCTGTTGTATTTCGCTGGTCAACATATTCTCCCGAGTAAAGCGGTTCAGAAAGGTTGACAGAGGAACATATACATCGGTATTCAAGTCTCTGGCAGCAAGCTCTCCAACAGTTTCGGTAAACAGGGTTTTAGATTCAAGTACCCCGATTACTTCCAGCCATTGATCTTCTATTTTTATCATTTTACCTATCGGGTCTTCATTTTTGAAGAAATTGGCAGCTATGCCCGCCCCTAACACACATACTTTTAGCCGACCGTTATAATGGGTTGAGTTGATAAAATCTCCCTTCTGAGGCTTATAATTCATCATGTGCAAAAAATCGGGCGTAATGCCTATAATTGTCGACTTTACCGATTTGTCTTCGTATTTTACATCTGTATTAATTTCGGCTTGCGATGCAATACGTTCTATTCCGGGAACAATGTCTTTAATAACTGTGGCATCGTTCATGGATAAGCCTTGCGAGAATTTGGCTCTGACTTCTTCCAGCTCCTCATCCGACAAGCTTTTTTCCCTAACGATAATGTTGTTCACTCCCAAATCCTGATATTTTGCTATGGCTTCGCGCTTCGCTCCTTCGCCGATAGAGAGCATAGTTATAACAGATGCTACCCCGAATATAATACCCAACATCGTAAGGAACGAGCGGAACTTATGATCGGCTAAGCCTCGAAGTGCTAAACGTATATTTTCTCCGTATTGCATATTAATTATCTTCTAAAAATTCACAACTTACAGTCATACCCGGCTTTAGCCTTTCGTCAGGTTTGATTATTTTTACTTCAACATCGAAAACTTTTTGCTTCGATTTGTAATCTTTTAAATGACATAATTTACCAATATATGCAACTTCGCCGTCGAATACAAGTTTTGGCATGGCATCTAAACGTATTGCAACTTTCTGACCTGTTCTTATCTTAAGAAAATCGGTTTCATTTATCGATGTATTGACCTTCATGAATTTCAACTCGGGTACGTTACCCATGTTGTTCCCTTGATATATGTTGTCTCCAATTTTAACTAAGGAACCGCTTCGCCTGTTCCATTCAACCTGAAATACTCCGGATATAGGAGTCCTGATTGTTAAGTTAGGCAATATATTATAAGCATCTTTTATTTCAGTTTCGATTTGTTGAACTCTTATTTCCTGTATTTTCAGGTCGTTGGAATTTATTATTTTGCTTAATTCCATTTTGCGTTTTTCTTTTGCCAAAGTTATTTCAGCCTGTTTTAATTCCAGTTCTTTTATTTTTCGTAACCGTTCGGATTCGAACCGGGACGATTCCAGTTCTATCTTTTTAAGATTGAAAGTTGCTATCTCGTTTTTAATCTTCGATTCGGCTTCCTGTATTTTATTTTCCTGATCGACGTATAGTTTCTCTAAGGTTGCAAGTTCGGTTTCGTGATTTGTTTCCCTCTCAATAATAAACCTTTTTATCTCGTTGGCGTCGAGTTGTATAATTGAATCGCCTGCGTTTACAATAGATCCATGTTCCAAAAGTCCTATAATTCTCATTTCGTACCAATACCTGCCAAACCGGGGTAAAACAAATGCACGGGAATTTACTGCGGCCAATTCTCCTGTTTCGATTATGGTTTTTCCGCTCCGGCTTTTTTTGTCTTCATCGTCTGAACTTATAATGTTGCCACAAGAAGGAGTTAACAGAATAAGTGGAAGAACATAAAGCAATTTATATAACCTATTCTTTTTCATACTTATTCCTCCTTTGATGTTTCCGTTGTGGCGTTATCGTTTTCTTGTGCTTTTTCGGCAGCAAACGGGTTTACTAATGCTATATTGTCGTTTTCTTTCAGTCCTTCGGTAATTATTATATAATCCGAGTTGCTGTTTCCTGTTTTTACTTCCACTTTATCATATCCACCCGATGTTTTTTTGTAAACATAATTTACATCGCCTTCTGTCTGAAGTGCATCTAATGGAATGTATAGCACATCGTCTATTTTATCGACAAGGAGCCTGCAACTCACTGTTAATCCAGGCAATAGATTTTTATGGGTTTCATTCAACAATATTTCGACGGGAAATATCTTTATTTTTGATGATCCGTTTTTATTTACTGCTAAATTTGCTACAGAGGTAACCGTACCGGTAAAAACACTATCGGAGAATGCATCGGGTTTTATTTCAACCTTTAATCCCTTACTTATTTTTGCTATATCAACCTCGTTTATTTTAACGGTTGCTTTCAGCTTCGATAAGTCGGGCAACTGTATTAATGGGAATCCAGACCAACATTGGTCGCCAATTTGAAATTTGTTGTTTGTACTCCAGTTTCTGCTGATAATGGCAATTCCGGGAGAGGGGGTTACAACCGACAATTTTTTTAAAGTTTCGAATGCGTCTTGCAACCTGTTCTGATCCTGTACTATCGACAGATTTTTTTGTTTAATTTCTTCTTTTTGTATTTTTACACGATTGTCTATCTGCTCCTTAGCTCTTTCCAAAGCAATATCGGCTTTTTCGAGGTTTAACTGTATCTCTCTCTTTTTTACATCCGACTCGTATACGGCCGACTCGAAACGTATTTTCGATATTTCCTGAGATATACGGGTCACTTCGTAGTCTGCTCTTAATTCTTCAAGATCGGATTGTTGTTGTGCTATTAGCTTCTCTAAGTCAGCCTTGTTTATTTCGAGCCTTTGTTCAGCCTCTACAATCGCTTTTTGTACTTCCGATGGATCGAAGACAATCAGTGTATCCCCGGCTTTTACTTCATGCCCGTCTTTTACAATTTCGGTAATTTTCAGGCTTCCGTATCGCCACGAAATAGATGGAGAAGACAAGTTTATTGAGCTTACGGCTTCAATCTCACCTTCCTCGTGCATGTCTATATATAATGTACCTTTTGTAACTTTTCCTATCGGTATTTGTTCTGTTTCTTTCTCTCCACACGCATAAAAAAATATGAATAGTAATGGCAATAAGCTGTACTTATGTATCTTTCTTTTATTAATTTTTTTCATGATAAAAAATATGTGTGTTTCTATTTTTCTTCAACTTTATTTATTTGCTGTGTTGTAGAATCGGGTAATACAACCCTATCCTTTATTAACGATGCGTCGGGCTTTATCAATGCAATTGCCTCGTCAGATTTTAGTCCCGATGTTATAACTGTTTCTTTCGACGATGATACACCTGTTAATACTTGCCTCAATTGAAAACCATTGTCTTTTTTTACATATACTACCTTCATCGAGTCTACATCGAAAATTGAAATTTGAGGTATAACAATAGTATCTTCAAGCTGTTTCATTACTATACGACATTCTGCCGATATCCCGATTTCGGGAGTGACCAGTACACTATCAATAGATGCATCTATTTCGAAATACTTAATCTTCGAGTTCTGTTTTATAGGCTTTCCTACAGGGGCTTTTTTTGTTATTTTTCCCCAACCTTTGTTCTCAGGCATTGCATCGAATGTGTAGAATACACTATCTCCTACATTTATAAATTTAAAATCTTTCTCGGTTGCCTGTATTTTGGCTCTCATCTCGGTTAATTGAGGCAAAGTTATCAACGGCATATTACTCCAAACTATATCGCCGACCTGAATTTTGGTCCATGTAATAAAATGATATCCTTTTACTGCTAAGCCTTTCTTTGGAGCTTTGAGTGTTAAAGCATCTATTTGCTCCTTAGTTGTTTTTATCCTGTTTTTGAGCCTTTGAATACTTAATTCCAGCTTTTTCACTTCCGATTGTTGTATAACATTTAAGGCTTTGAGCTTTTTCTCGTGTTTTTGTTTATCAATCAAAACTTTCTCAAGCTCCAACTCTTTAATTTTTCTCTGATTCGGCGGAGCGTATTTAAGTTGAAGAGAATCGAGTTGTGCTATTAAAGTTTCGGCGTCGTTGCTTTTTACCTGAGCTTCAACCAATGCATATTGCATCTCTAAATCTGCAATGGTTTTGGTCAAATTAGCCTCTGCATTTTCTAAATCGATAAGCAATTTATCATATTCGGTTTGTAATTCAGGCACTTCAATTTGACATACTATTTCGCCTTCTTCTACAAAACTTCCGTCTTCTACTATGTAAGTAACAGTACCTTCTATGTTTCGGGGGCATGCCATTGTTGTTGAATGAACAGGCTCAATAAGTCCTTCAATGGTAATAGCATCTTCAAAATCGGTGTACACAACAGTCAACACCGGCACACTCTTGTCTTCGCTAAAAACACACGAAAAAACAAGCGGTATTATTAATGAAATTAAGGTTAGTTTTAGTAATATTTTCAGCACGAGACAAATTATTTTAGCGTGAAATTGGTTTTAAAATATCACTTCTTACTATATAAAGACTGAATATATCTCTTTTTGTTACTCGAACGAAAAAACAAAGATATTTTTTAACAAAAAATAAGTGTATAGACATACATTTTCGATAAAAAAAATATTTCACTTTATTATTATCCTACTTATGTCTTATGTCCGGAACTTTTCTTTCGAATATTATTACAAAATTTTAATTTATATTATGAAGAAAAAATTACGAACGTCATTCGGATTAATTGCGAAAATAAGGTTCAAATTTATCTATACAACAGGTAATATACAGCTATTGGTAAATAGTAGTTTGAATAATAAAAGACTGTCAGGTTTTATCCGTTTTCAGATATTAAGTAACGGTAAAACAAAAACAGAAAAAAACTGTCAGATGTGTCAGGTTTTTCAATTTTAGTCTTTTCGAAGAGTTCTCTACCATGAATAATTCTACATATATAGAATTATCATAATATAAAAAAAACGTTTTTATGCAATAAAAGCCTCCCCCCTACCCTGTGGAGATATACAAAGAGGCAAAAAACAATAAAAGCTGTCAGATATGTCAGGTTTTGTATAAAATGTATATTGTGAGCTTTATACACCACATCATATTCTACCGAAGTAGAATATCATACAACATAAAAACTTATGACTTATAGCCAACATCCTCCGGCTTTTGTTTATATCTTTGCCTTGTATTAAAACTTAATAATATATGGAAATTGTATATATAATAGTAATAGTAGTTGTTGCGATGTTGGCTGTATATCTGGTACAAAAGAATGGGAAACAACGGACAACCGAACTTAAATTAGAGATAGAGGAGCTTAAAACCGAAAGAGATGTATTGTTATCTCAACAAATAGAATCGGTAAAGGAGGTTGCTAATCTACAAGCTTCGATACAGGCAAAAGAAGATTTACTAAAAACTAAAAGTGAAGAGCTAACCAATATAAGAGAGCAATTAAATAAGGATTTTCAGATTTTGGCTACTCAAATACTCGAAGAAAAAACCAGTCGGTTTACTGACACTAATAAAACGAACATGGAAACCATTCTTAAACCGTTGAATGAGAAACTGGCTGAATTCAAGACGAAGGTAGAGGAAACGTACGAAAAAGAATCGAAGCAAAGATTCTCGCTTGAAGAACGCATAAAAGAATTGGTTGCGCTAAATAGTCAGATAAGCGAAGATGCCAATAACCTGACAAAAGCCTTGAAAGGTAATAATAAGATACAAGGTAATTGGGGCGAGATGTTGCTCGAATCGATTCTGGAGAAGTCGGGTCTAAAAAAAGGCGAGGAATACTATGTACAGGATTTTTTGCGGGGAGAGAATGGCGAACGTCTTCAAAACGATCAGAATAAATATATGCAGCCCGATGTTGTTGTTGTTTATCCGGGTGGACGAAAAATTATTATAGATTCGAAAGTTTCGCTTAATGCATATGTGAAGTATGTGGAGGAGGATAATGAAGATGTGAGAATTGTTGCCGAAAAAGAACATATTATTTCGATAAAAAAGCATATCGACGAGTTAAGTCAGAAATCGTATCAGGATTATGTTGAATCGCTCGACTTTGTTATGATGTTTATCCCTAACGAACCGGCTTATATACTGGCAATGAAATTAGATTCTTCGATTTGGGACTATGCATATCGGAAACGAGTGTTGCTTATCAGCCCAACAAATCTTATTGCCTCGTTAAAAGTGGTTGCCGATTTGTGGAAACGCGAATATCAAAGCCGTAATGCACAGGAAATTGCTCGTCGTGGGGCTATGCTTTACGATAAATTTGCAGGTTTTGTTGAAGTGTTGGGCGATATAGGTCGAAACGTAGAGAGAACCCAGAAAAGTTACGACAAGGCCATGTTGCAACTTAAAGAAGGCAATGGTAATCTTTTAAGGCAGGCCGAGATGTTAAAAGAATTAGGAATTAAGCCTCAAAAAGAACTCCCAAACTCCGAAAACGATAACAAAAGTTAATGGATCGAAAATAAAATAGGAAAACTATGTTTTGTAACATAAAATTCATTACATTTGTAATGTGTTTTTCATGGTATTAGATTTAAGGTTAACAATGAAGATTGGTTGTCGTGAGACAACCTTTTCTTTTTTACAGCAATCACATCTTTATTAGCCACTTACCCATTTCATACTAATTTTATCTTTATACAGTAGATAATGAACGTCGATATTCGGGCAGATAAAAAAAGAAGACGATATTATATCGCCTTCTTTCAAAATATTTGTTTCTCAAAAACTGTTACCTCAATTATTCGTATTCAGCCCAGTGTTTAATTTCAATATCTTCCACATCTTGTTTGCAGAATGCTTGAATAAATGCTGAAGCTAAGCGCGAATTTGTTAGTAACGGAATATTAAAGTCTATTGAAGCACGGCGAACTTTATATCCGTTATCCAATTCGCTCGTTGTAAAGTTTTTCGGAATATTGATAACAAGATCAATTTGTTTTTCCTGAATCATTTCAACGGCATTTGGTTGTTTGTTGTCGCTTGGCCAGAATACTTGGGTTGCAGGCACTCCATTTTCTTCAAGGAATTTTTGCGAACCTGCTGTTGCATATAGTTCGTATCCTTTACTATGTAGCAGGCGTGCAGCTTCCAATAATTCAACTTTTGATCTGGCTGGCCCTGTCGAGAATAATACACGTTTTTTAGGAACTTTGTATCCGACAGAAAGCATCGACTTAAGCATAGCATCGTAAAAGTCGTTACCTATACATCCTACTTCACCAGTCGAAGCCATGTCTACCCCTAGTACAGGATCGGCTTTTTGAAGACGGGAGAACGAAAACTGAGATGCTTTGATTCCAACATAGTCAAGATCGAAAGCACTCTTATTTGGTTTCTCAACAGGAAGCCCAAGCATAACTTTAGTTGCCAGGTCGATAAAGTTGATTTTCAACACCTTCGAAACAAATGGAAACGAACGCGATGCACGCAGGTTACATTCTATAACTTTGATGTCGTTATTCTTGGCAAGGAACTGAATATTGAATGGTCCTGATATTTCGAGCTCTTTGGCAATTTTACGCGCTATCTTCTTCACCCGGCGAACTGTTTCGATATACAACCGCTGTGCAGGGAATTGGATAGTTGCATCTCCGGAGTGAACTCCGGCAAACTCAACGTGTTCCGATATTGCATACATTATCATCTCGCCTTTATCAGCAACCGCATCAAGTTCTATTTCTTTTGCGTTCTCGATAAACTCAGACACTACTACCGGATGCTTTTTCGATACATCGGCAGCCAGTTGAAGGAAGTTTTCAAGTTCTTGCTCGTTCGAGCAAACATTCATCGCTGCACCCGAAAGCACATACGATGGACGTACCAGAACTGGATACCCAACTTCGTCAACAAAACCTTTAATATCGTTTAGCGAGCTTAGTTCTTTCCATCGTGGTTGGTCTACACCAATACGGTCAAGCATGCTGGAGAACTTATGACGGTCTTCGGCATTATCGATTTTCTGAGCAGTAGTTCCCAGTATGTTTACTTTGGCTTCGTCAAGACGCACAGCTAAATTGTTAGGAATCTGTCCGCCAACCGAAAGAATTACTCCGTGAGGGTTCTCAAGTTCGATAATATCCATTACCCGTTCGTATGTAAGCTCGTCGAAGTATAAGCGGTCGCACATATCGTAGTCGGTCGATACCGTTTCGGGGTTATAGTTTATCATAACCGAGCGGTAGCCCTCTTTACGTATGGTTTGCAAAGCATTTACCGAACACCAGTCGAATTCGACAGACGAACCGATACGGTAGGCTCCCGATCCGAGCACGATTACCGAACGGTGATCGCCCAAATATTTAACATCGTTGGTAGTACCGTTATAAGTTAAATACAGGTAGTTTGTTTGTGCCGGATATTCAGCAGCTAGTGTATCTATTTGTTTTACAACAGGAACTATACCGTTATTTTTACGAATGCGACGGATTTCCTGAGCGCATGCGTCGATAAGACTTGGCTCTTTACATATTATCTTCGATATCTGGAAGTCTGAGAATCCCATTTGTTTAGCCGAACGAAGAAGAGTCAAAGGCAACGAGTTAACGTCGTCGTATTTGGCAAGTTCTTTCGAACAATTGAATATGTATTGCAGTTTGTACAGAAACCAGCGATCGATCATTGTTAAATCGTGTATCTGGTCTACTGTATATCCTTTTTCGAAAGCTTGTTCGATGCAAAATACACGCTTGTCGGTAGGGTTTTTCAGAGCTTCATCAAGATTGTCTATCTCTAAAGGTTTATTTGCTGTGAAACCGTGGACTCCAACGTTTATCATTCGTAGCCCTTTTTGCATAGCTTCTTCAAATGTACGTCCGATGGCCATAATTTCGCCCACCGATTTCATGCTTGAGCCAATCTCTTTAGATACTCCATGAAACTTACCTAAGTCCCAACGTGGTATTTTTACTACAATATAATCAAGAGCAGGCTCGAAGAATGCGCATGTCGATTTGGTTACAGAGTTTTTCAACTCATACAATCCATAGCCAAGACCAAGCTTAGCAGCAACAAAAGCCAACGGATAACCTGTTGCTTTTGAAGCTAGAGCTGAAGAACGGCTCAAACGAGCATTAACTTCAATAACCCGATAGTCTTCCGATTGAGGGTCGAATGCATATTGTACATTACATTCGCCTACAATACCAATGTGTTTTACAATGCGGATAGCCAGTTCGCGAAGCTTGTTGACTTCCGAGTTTGTAAGGGTTTGCGATGGAGCAACAACTATACTTTCGCCGGTGTGTATACCTAGCGGGTCGAAGTTCTCCATATTACAAACTGTTATACAGTTTCCGTATTTGTCTCTTACTACTTCGTATTCAATTTCTTTCCAACCTTTCAGCGACTTCTCAATCAATAACTGAGAAGAATAGGCTAGGGCTTTTTCGGCAAGTGCTCGCAACTCTTGTTCGTTATCGCAAAAACCCGAACCAAGTCCACCCAAGGCATAAGCAGCCCTTACAATAATAGGATAACCAAGTTCGGCTGCAGCTTTAACTGCATCTTCAATCGAACCTACAGCTGTGCTTTTTATGGTTTTTACATCTATCTCATCAAGTTTCTTAACAAACAACTCCCTATCTTCGGTATCGATAATAGCTTGTACAGGTGTACCTAGTACACGCACATTGTATTTATCAAGTATACCCGCTTCGAACAATTGCACACCACAGTTAAGAGCAGTTTGTCCTCCAAATGCAAGAAGTATTCCATCGGGCTTTTCCTTTTTAATTACTTTTTCAACAAAGTAAGGCGTTACCGGAAGAAAGTATATCTTATCGGCCGAACCTTCCGAAGTTTGCACTGTAGCAATGTTAGGATTGATAAGAACTGTTTCTATACCTTCTTCTTTCAAAGCTTTCAGGGCTTGCGATCCAGAATAGTCAAATTCTCCGGCTTCGCCTATCTTCAAGGCTCCCGATCCTAGTACAAGTACTTTTTTTACATCAATATTTATATTTGTCATCTCTTACAGCTTTTCAAAAAATAAGTCAAAAATGAAATCCGTATCGGTCGGTCCACTTGCCGCTTCGGGGTGGAATTGTGCCGAGAAGAAAGGTTTAGTTTTATGTTTGATACCTTCGTTTGTCCCATCGTTCAGGTTAATGAAGAAAGGCTCCCATTCGTCGCTAAGCGAAGAGTTAGACACAGCAAATCCGTGGTTTTGAGACGTAATAAAACATCTCTCGCTACCGGCCATTCTTACAGGCTGATTGTGGCTGCGATGTCCGTATTTAAGCTTATAGGTTGTAGCACCTCCTGCTTTCGACAACAATTGGTTTCCCATACAAATACCACAGATAGGCTTTCCTGCATCCATGGCTTTTCGTATGTTCTTCACAGTTTCTTCGCAATAATCGGGATTTCCGGGACCATTCGATATAAACAATCCGTCGTAATCCAGTTCGTTGAAATCGTAATTCCATGGCACACGAATAAGCGTTATGTCGCGTTTGAGTAGGCTACGGATAATATTGTGTTTAACTCCACAGTCTACAAGCACAACTTTCTTATCTCCTTTTCCGTAAGTTAGAACTTCGTTGCAACTGGCTTTAGCTACCTGATTTTCAAGATTAGGATCAATAAAATCTATTTCGTCGGGATTCCCGAATACGATTTTACCTTTCATCGAGCCTTTTTCGCGAAGTATTTTTGTTAGTTCACGAGTGTCTATTCCGTATATACCGGGAACACCGTCTTCTTTCAACCATTCGCCTAAACTTTTCTTTGCGTTCCAATGAGAAAATTCTTGCGAGTAATCGGATACAATAAGTCCGTTTACCTGAATTTTTTCCGATTCGTAAAAATCGGAGATTCCATTTGTCATTGTATTATCAGGCACACCATAGTTTCCTACCAGTGGATATGTAATCACTAGTATTTGACCTAAGTAGGAAGGATCGGTTAAACTTTCGGGATAGCCCACCATTGCAGTGCTGAATACTACTTCGCCAGCAGCGGCTTTTTCGGCTCCAAACGACCATCCGTTAAAGACCGTTCCATCGTCAAGAATTAATTGAACAGGGTTGTCTGTTTGCATTTGCGATTTGAATTATTTTAGAGTAAAAGATATTATACTTCCTGTTGGTACATAAAAAAAGGAACAAGATCTTCAACAGATTTCTTGTTCCTTTTTTTATCTATATTTAGATTTTCTCTTGCAATCATTATTAAAATGCTTTCAAATACTCAAACAAAATATCATAAGTGAATATCTGAGGTGCAAATATAAGAATAAAAATGAAATAATACACAATTGAATGTTACTAATTTATTGTAATTTTGAATGTGAAATATTAAAGAGTAGAAGATGAGGTTTTTTATTTTTTCGATTTTATTATTAATTCCATATTATATGAGTTCTTCAGAAAAAAATGCACAGGTTGTTATAAGTACGCAGTTTGGCGATGTTAAGATCCGTTTGTTTGACGACACCCCTTTACACAGGGATAATTTCTTAAAATTAGTAGAAGAAGGTTTTTACGACGGACTGACTTTTCATCGTGTAATAAATAGTTTTATGATTCAGGGTGGCGATCCCGATTCTCGGTACACATCGGAAAGATTAGAGAAAAAGAATGAAAACGACACAATGAATTACACTATCCCCGCCGAATTTGTATATCCTAAGTACTACCATAAAAAAGGGGTTTTAGCAGCGGCTCGCACAGGCGACAATGTAAATCCACGGAAAGAATCGTCATCATCGCAATTTTATATCGTTACGGGTACCGTATTCTCGGAACAAGAATTAAAGATGATAGAAAAACAACGCTTCGAAAAATTAAAACAGACAATATTTGGCGAATTACAATTGGCGCACCGCGATTCTATTAAAGAAATGTATCGCAATGGCGAAAAAGAAAAAATGAATGCTCTACGCGATAGTATAATTACAGAAACAGAAAAACTATCGGAAACGCGAAAAGCTGAAAGCTTATTAAATGAAGTAGAAAAAAATGACTATATGACTATAGGGGGAAGCCCTCATTTAGACGGAGAGTATACTATTTTCGGAGAAGTTGTTGAGGGCATGGATGTTGTTGACAAAATACAGGAAGCCGAAACAAGCCCGAATGACAGGCCTTTGGTTGACATTAAGATGAAAATAAGAAGAATCGATTAGAGTTAAAAAGCCAATATGTAACAATTTTGTAACAAATATTTATTTTTGTTTAGTTATATTTGCACCACTTCTTAACCACCAATTAATAATAAAAATTAAGAATGGAATATACTTTTTTTGATTTCATGTTATTCTTAGGCTCAATGGCTTTATTCCTGTATGGAATGAAGATAATGAGCGAAGGATTACAAAAACTTGCCGGGGACAGACTTCGTAACATCCTTACGGCAATGACAAAAAACAGGGTTACAGCCGTATTAACGGGATTATTAGTTACAGCCGTTATTCAGTCGTCAAGTGCAACAACCGTGATGGTTGTGAGTTTTGTAAACGCCGGGCTTCTGACGCTAACCCAATCAATCAGTGTTATTTTGGGTGCGAATATCGGTACTACCCTCACAGCATGGATTATTTCGGTGTTCGGGTTTAAAGTCGATATCTCGACAATGACGCTACCAATATTGGCAATAGCAATACCTCTTATCTTTTCGGGTAAAAGTTCACGCAAATCTTTAGGAGAATTTATCTTCGGGTTTGCGTTTTTATTTATGGGGCTTGCAGGCTTAAAGGAAAATGTGCCCGATCTGGCGTCGAATCCGGGAATGCTTGAGTTTGTAACCCGATATACAGATATGGGCTTTGGCTCAATAATCTTGTTCTTTTTCATAGGAGCTTTACTTACGGTTGTTGTACAGTCATCGAGTGCAACTATGGCCATAACGCTCATCATGTGTGCGCAGGGATGGATTTCGTACGAAATAGGAGCCGCTATAGTACTGGGCGAAAACCTTGGCACAACTATGACTGCTAATCTTGCAGCATTAACAGCTAACACATCGGCAAGACGAGCCGCTCTATCTCACTTTATGTTCAACATGTTTGGGGTTGTTTGGGTCTTGGCATTATTTTATCCGTTTACCTCGCTGGTATCTAATATTGTAGATTCTTTAGTGACTGGAGATGTGCAAACCATAATATCGTTTAAGCTATCAGCGTTCCACACTTGTTATAATATTTGTAATACGTTTATCTTTATCTGGTTAGTTAGTTTCTTGGAAAAGGTTGTAACGAAACTTATACCACAAAAAGAGGAAGAAGAAGAGTTCCGCTTAAAATTTATACAAAGCGGTATGCTTTCAACCTCTGAACTTTCGATGTTGCAAGCCCGTCAGGAGATAAATTTATTCTCTTCGCGTATGAAACGTATGTTTGCAATGGTAAGAGAATTGTTGCACGAAAAAAATGATTCGGCTTACAATAGGCTATTCAGCCGGATAGAAAAATATGAAAATATTAGCGACAACATGGAGTTGGAAATAGCCAACTATCTGAATCAGGTATCGGAAGGTCGGTTAAGCTCGGAAAGTAAAACGACTATTCGGCTAATGCTGAAAGAAGTCACTGAGATAGAAAGCATTGGCGACAGCTGTTACAACATAGCACGTACAATAACACGGAAAAAGCAATCGAATCTGGACTTTACCGAATCGCAATATGCGAATATAACCGAAATGTTCGACCTGATAGATTCTTCACTCGACAACATGCAGCATATTATTGAAAGACAAATAAGTTATGCTAATTCTCAGGATGTAAACAAAGCATTCAATCTCGAATCCGAAATAAACAATCTGCGTAATCAGCTAAAAAACAGCAATCTGCTATCTATCGACAATAAGGAATATAGCTACGAATTGGGTGTCATATATATGGACATAATAGGTGATTGCGAAAAATTAGCCGACTATGTTGTGAATGTAGTTGAGGTTAACACCGAACCGAAAGAACCAAAAAGAACTAATATATAATAAAAGATATATTGAAAAAGAGAACGAGGCTTCCATCAAATGAAAGCCTCGTTTTTATCTTAATTAATGTCATATAGTAATTATTATGAAAACAAAAAGACAACCACAATAATGTGATTGTCTTATGTATCTTGAAAAGTTGTAACTATTGCTTACTCCAAATACGTGTATCCGTAAAGACCAGACCTGTAGTTGGATAAGAATTCTTTCCCTTCCTCTAAGGATATAGTACCTTCTTTCACACTTCGGGTAACCCATGTTTCAACTGTGCGCACCAATTTTTTTGTATTGTATTGAGCGTATTCTAAAACTTCGGCAACGGTTTCACCGTCTATCATCTGCTCTATTTTATATCCGTTCGAATCGACGGCAATGTGCACTGCATTTGTATCTCCGAACAAATTATGTAAATCGCCTAATATTTCCTGATATGCACCAACAAGGAATACGCCAAGATAGTAAGGCTCATTTTTCTTTACGTTATGTACCGGAAGATAAGATGTCTGGTTGCCGGATGCTATAAAATTATCAATTTTTCCGTCCGAATCGCAAGTGATATCCTGTAAAGTTGCAGTCTTTTCTGGCTTTTCGTCTAACCGATGAATAGGGATGATAGGAAATACCTGATCGATAGCCCAAGAGTCGGTTAATGATTGAAATATAGAAAAATTACAGAAGTATTTATCGGGTAGTAATTTGCCCAGTTGCTTTAATTCATCAGGAGCATGTTTAGCTCGTCCTGCGATTTGGAATATGTCGCGGGCTATCGAAAAATATAATTTTTCAATCTGCGCACGAGTTTTCAGATCGAGCAATCCCAGACTAAACAAATCAAGTGCCTCTTCTCTTATCTGTTGAGCATCGTGCCAAGGTTCAAGCATCCTGTTTTGGCTTAGTTTATCCCAAATCTGATACATTTCCTTTAACAACTCATGTGCATCTTCCGTAATTTCTTCTGCATCATTCCATTCGGGTAGCGATGCAGTCTCCAATACGTCAAATATCAGAATGGAGTGGTGCGCAGTAAGCGAACGTCCCGATTCGGTTATTATGTTAGGATGTGGAATATTGTTTTTATCAGCAGCATCAACCATTGTAGCAATAGAGTCGTTTACGTACTCTTGTATGCTGTAATTTACACTGCTTTCACTGTACGACGAACGTGTCCCGTCGTAATCGATACCCAAACCTCCGCCAATATCTACAAACTCTACGTTAAAACCTAGCGAATGTAATTGCACATAAAACTGAGATGCTTCGCGAAGAGCTGTTTTTATACGGCGTATTTTTGTTACCTGACTACCAATATGAAAATGTATCAACCGTAGCGATTCTTTCATATTGTTTTTTTCGATATACTCCAGAGACTCTAGTAATTCGCTCGAATTTAACCCGAACTTACTTCCATCTCCTCCCGACTCTTCCCATTTTCCGCTTCCCGAACTTGCCAGTTTTATACGTATTCCAATGTTTGGAACTATTTTGAGCCTCTTTGCTATTTTTGTAATTAATACAAGCTCGTTTATTTTTTCGACAACGAGGAAAACTCGTTTTCCCATTTTTTGAGCTAACAAAGCCAGCTCAATATAACTCTCGTCTTTGTATCCATTACAGATAATAAGGGAATTGGGATCGGTGTTTATCGCAATAACAGCATGAAGCTCAGGTTTAGAACCTGCTTCGAGCCCGATATTGAATTTTTTACCGTGACTAACAAGCTCTTCAACCACAGGACGCATCTGATTTACTTTTATTGGATATATTATGTGGTTTTGAGCTTTGTAATTATACTCCTTAGCTGCAATTTGGAAACATGTCGATATCTTTTCGATACGATTATCCAAGATATCGGGGAACCTTAATAATACAGGCGTCTCAATATCTCTCAATTGAAGTTCGTCAATAATTTCTTTTATATCAACGCTAACTCCATCTTTACGAGGAGTGACAATAACATTTCCTTTTTCGTTAACCGAAAAATAATTAATTCCCCATCCCGGGATATTATATAATTCTTCCGAATCTTCGATGCGCCATTTTCTCATTATAGCATTACAATCAGTTAAAGGGTTAGTCTTTAGTTAATATTTTTGTTACTTCGGCTATATATAAAGTATGGAAATCTTTTTCGGGATACCACCTGTCTATAATATCCGTATCAAGGAACGATGATTCGTTCAATGGTTGTGCAAATAGTTTTTTTGCGAAAATAACAGTTTCAGCATCTTTAAAATAGGGTGTTTTTTCGTCATTAAGACTTACTGTCAAACCTGCTTTTTCTATTTTAGCCTCGTCTCTCCCCGAGACTCTTCCCAGATAGCTAAGCTGTTTTTTGAAGCTTTCGTCGAAAAATGTTAGTGAAAAAGAATCCGTTCCATCTATAAACTCTTTTGTATAGCGTTGTGGACGGATAACAACAAACACAACATCTTTGCCCCACATAACACCAAAGCCACCCCAGCTTGCGGTCATTGTATTCACGGCTCCGTCTTTTCCAGCAGTAATCAGCATCCATTTGTTTTTTAGATCGAATGCATTTAACTGTAAATCTTTCACATCTTCTTCTCTAAAATTTTTCATACATCTTCTTTTTCGCCTTGTTCTACAGATAGAATATGTACTGCCTCAAATAGTTATCTATTTTACAGATAAAAACACTGATACTTTTGAGTTTTCCGGATCTTGTGCTTTAGCATCGTACACTTCAAAATCGGCCCTATAAACTCTGTCAACATCAGGTTTTTGCCAAATATTAGTCCATATATCTAATACACAATCCGGAATTTTACCCGAAGTATCGTATACCTGATAATTTGAAGCAGGTATTTCTTTAACAACAAGTTCTTCGGGCAGGTTATTTGCCGATGAAACTTTAAAACCCAATATTGTTGTATATTCTCCAGTGAAATCACTGTCGTAATCAGTGTACACACAGTATACATCGTCCGAAACTTTGTGAGGAATATATGCGGGAATTTGCCCATACATAAATTCGTTCCACAAATTATTAATATCTTTTTGCGACTGTCCGTCTTTGTTTGTTGTTCGGATAGCTATTCCCACAATAAGAAAGCTATCAAGATTTGTTTCTTTGTAATCCATTTCAATATGTTGTGTTAAAATGATTTTACTATAGTTTTTTATTGATATTTTTTAATCTAATTTCAATACAGCAAGAAATGCTTTTTGAGGAACTTCAACGTTTCCAACTTGTTTCATTCGTTTTTTTCCTTCTTTTTGTTTTTCAAGAAGTTTACGTTTACGCGAAATATCACCCCCATAACATTTTGCCGTAACATCTTTCCGCACAGCTTTTATCGTTTCGCGAGCAATAATTTTTGCTCCGATAGCAGCTTGTATGGCTATATCGAATTGCTGACGGGGAATCAACTCTCTTAGCTTTTCACACATGCGTCGGCCGAAAGGAACAGCATTATCAGCGTGTGTGAGTGTCGACAAAGCATCTACAGGCTCACCATTAAGTAAAATATCCAGTTTTACCAATTTCGATTCTCTGTAATCGTGCATGTGGTAATCGAACGAAGCATAACCCTTCGATATACTTTTCAGCTTATCGTAAAAGTCTATAACTATTTCTCCTAAAGGAAGGTCGTAGATAATTTCTACACGGTTCCCCGAAATATAATCTTGTTTTATAAGTATACCCCTTTTTCCTAAACAGAGGGTCATTATAGGTCCTATATATGCCATATCGGTAATAACCGAAGCTCTGATAAAAGGTTCTTCTATATAGTCGATAAGGGTAGGGTCAGGCAATCCCGATGGATTATGAACCTCCTTGGTGTTTCCTTTTTTATCATGAACAATGTAAGATACGTTTGGTACAGTAGTTATAACATCCATGTTAAATTCTCTGTCTAAACGTTCTTGTATTATTTCCATATGCAAGAGCCCTAAAAATCCACAACGAAATCCGAACCCTAAAGCCACAGAAGATTCCGGCTGAAAGGTGAGCGAAGCATCATTTAACTGAAGTTTTTCGAGAGAAGAACGCAAGTCCTCGAAATCTTCACTATCAATAGGATAAACTCCGGCAAACACCATTGGTTTTACTTCTTCAAATCCGGCAATTGCTTCTTTGCATGGACTTTTAACATGAGTAATGGTATCGCCAACTTTTACTTCCTTCGATGTTTTGATTCCTGAAATAATATATCCAACATCTCCACAGTTAATCTCGTTTCGGGGAGACATAGTAAGCTTTAGAACACCAATTTCGTCTGCATTATACTCTTTTCCGGTAGCAAAAAATTTAACAAGATCCCCCTTCTTTATCGAGCCATTTACTATTTTAAAGTAAGCTATAATACCTCGGAATGAGTTAAATACCGAATCGAAAATCAGAGCTTGCAACGGAGCTTCAGGATCTCCTTTTGGAGCAGGGATGCATTCGATGATAGCAGACAAAATATCGGTTATACCTTCTCCGGTTTTACCACTAGCACGTATAATCTCTTCCCTTTTACATCCTAAAAGTTCTATAATTTGGTCTTCAACCTCCTCAGGCATAGCGCTTGGCAAGTCTATTTTATTAAGAATCGGTATTATTTCCAAATCATTTTCGATGGCCATATATAGGTTCGATATGGTCTGTGCCTGTATTCCTTGTGCCGCATCAACAATAAGCAAAGCACCCTCGCAGGCAGCAATTGAACGCGAAACCTCGTACGAAAAATCGACGTGTCCCGGAGTATCAATAAGATTCAGAATATATTCTTCTCCATTATATACATATTTCATCTGGATAGCGTGGCTTTTAATAGTAATGCCTCGCTCTCTCTCCAAATCCATATTATCAAGTACCTGAGCTTGTAAATCTTTACCTTCTACAGTTTTAGTGAATTCAAGAAGCCTGTCGGCCAAGGTACTTTTACCATGATCAATATGAGCAATAATGCAAAAATTTCGTATTTTATTCATTCTGTTTATACTGGCTTTTTCAGCTGTTTAATAAGAAAGGGCACTATGCCCCCATTTTAAAATGGAGTGCAAATATACATAAAAAGTGCGAATATAAATGTTTATTCAAGGTTAAGAAGAACTATATAATAAAAGAGTTCGTTTTAAATAAAAAAACGAACTCCTTATACAGCTTTATCTTAAGTAAGATATTAGTTAGAAGAATCTTACAATCATATCTCCGGAAGTATTAATATTAGTTTGATTCATTCTCTCCCGCATATTCCGAATAAGAAACATTTCTCTCTACAACATTGTCAACGTTACTTACCTTTTTTATGAATTTATTCACTTTATCCACATGGACATTCTTTATTTCTACTGTCCCGACAGGTAATTTAGCATCTCCTTTTAATTCATAAATAGCGTCGGCCGATTTGCATCTGACGTTTTCCATATATATGCCGTTTATGCGTGTTATGCGTTCTTCGTATGTTGGAACAAGGTTTTTCCATTGGTATAACACATCTGTATCTATTTCAAAAGCTCTCTGCATTGAGCCTGCAGTTATGTTTTTCATATAAATGTTTTCGATGAAGCCTCCTCTACGATGATTTGTTTTAAGAAAGAATAAACGAAATACTGAATTTGGCGATGTACAATCGTGCATATAAATATTGCGAATACCTCCCGACATTTCGCTGCCTATACCCAATAGTGTATGTCCTTTTAAAATAGAACAGTTACGAATTACAATATTTTCGCATGGAGTATTCAAACGCCAAGCATCGCGGTTACGACCGGCTTTAATTACCACCGCATCGTCCCCCTGATCGAATATACAATCTTCGATTAAAAAATTGCGGCTCATCTCAAGATCAACTCCATCGTTATTATGCCCATGGGCAACAACATCCATATTACGAACAATACCACCATCGCACATATACAGATGAATGGTCCAGAAAGGACTTTGCCTAATTTTGAACCCGTCGAGCAAAACATTTTTACATCTGTTGAAATGAATAAGGTGAGGACGCAGATTGTTTTCACCTACCGCCATTTGGCGCTGTTCAACAGGCACATCGGTAGATGCCATTGTATATAATTCTTTTAGCGCATCCATGTGAGCTTTCGGGCGTTTAAACCATTTAGACCAAATATTCATTTTGGGTTTTAAAATTCCTTTGCCTGTTATCGCTATGTTTTCGCATTCAAAAGCGTACACTAAAGGAGAATAGTTGTAACATTCCATACCTTCCCATGATGTCATTACGGCTGGAAGATAATCCTTCGGATTATCGGAAAAGCTTACTTCTGCATTTTCTTCCAAATATAAATTGACGTTACTCTTAAAATGAATAGGTCCTGTAAACCATATTCCGGAAGGAATAACCACACGTCCGCCCCCGGCTTTGTTGCAAGCATCTATTGCTGCAGCTATGGCTTTAGTGTTATCCATCTCTCTTCCTTCAATTGCACCATAATCAGTTATAATAAAATCCTGAGTAGGATACATAAATATTTTTATAGGTTCCATAGGGAACGGAGCTTCTACAACAACTGTTTTATAATCGTTGGCAAAAGCAACAGATATAGTTAATATAAACGAGAGTATTAAAGCAATATTTCTAAATGTTGTTTTTTTCATCATATGATTTTTGATTAAAAATTAATGTTGTAATATAAAACTTTCGGCAACGTTCAGAAAATGGTCGTGTCCTTTAGCGTTTAAGTGCGCTCTGTCGGTATCATTTTTACTGGATTGGAAGTACATTTTCCGAAAATCTTTATTGTAGGTATAAATTCCTCCTTTCCGAGCAGCATCAAAAATAGGAATACTGTAGTTACCACAAACTTCAATCATTGCATCAACAATTTTTTGAGCGTCGCTGCCATTGAAATTTTCGGTTACCCATCGGGTAAAGAAATATATTTTTGCAGAAGGATATTTACTAACCAATCCTTCGCACAGAATAGCCATTTTCTCCTTGAATATATCAATTCCTCCTATCGAGTCGAGCAGACCTGTATCGTTATGTCCTGCTATAACTAGAATATAATCGAGAGAATCGGGCATGGAAGTATAACGCTTATACATAGCTTCGCCAAACCTTGAACGATCCATAGCAATGCAATTCCCGTTCCGTCCGAAATTATGATATTCCATATTATATTTCTGTGCAAATTTATAATGCCATGTGTACTCTATAGGTTCTTTATGATTTCTGACATAACTGTCGCCAATTACTCCAATTTGTTTATTATTCAATTTATTATCTTGGGCAAACCCGTTAAAACCTGTAACAATTAATAGTAAGAGACTCAAAAACTTTAGATTATTCATATTTCTTTCTTATATATAATATTATTTATAAAGAACATCTTCAATTATCACAAAACCATTGGTACTACCAAAACGTGTTCCATCTTTTTTATACCATACAGGATATTCTCCCATCACTTTTATCGAAATTGTATAGCTTCCTTCTTTTAACGTTGGGCTTATAAATTTGAGTGAAGAATATTCATTTTTACTATAAAAGTCAACAATAGTACTTATTACCGTTTCGTTTTTATCGTCCTGCACCACTACCTGAGCATAACCACTGGTATTGTTTGACAATCCTTTGATAGATACTTGATTTCCCGTAAACTTGAATTCTAACACATCTCCTTTTCGGTTAGACTTAAATGCATTTTCACAAATGCTCCATTTTCCTTTTTTTGTAGTCACATTTTTTACAGACTTTGCATTATAAAAGAATGGAAGCCAATTGCTTTCCAAAAAACAGATATTCCAACTATCAATATATACCGGTAGTATCATTTTATCCTTATTTGTTATTATCGGTTGCCATACCTGTGTCGCGGCAGAACCTTGTTTGGGGAACGACCATCGGTCGCCCATGTATACATTCAGGGTATCTTTCGCATTAATTATCGGTAAAACGAAAGAGCATTGAGAGTTCCATGTAAAAGATTCTTCGGGAGCAAAAAGTCCTTTATACTCCCATGGTCCGTCGAGAGATGTTGATGTGAAATAATAGTTATCGTTTCGTTCCCAGCTTGTTTTATTCGAGAATAGCCAGAAATAATAACCATTGCTTTTAAACATGGCAGGAGATTCTCCCCCTTTTGCTATATTTTTTGTTACAATTCTATTAACAGATTTATAATCGGCAGATAGTTCATATATAAAACCTTCGTGGGTTAATATATATCCTTTCCCATCACTATCCTGAAAACTACCCAGATCCCATTTTTTCAGATATTTACCCTCGTGTAATAAATCTCCTTGAAACTGATAATTTCCGTTTATGGTTTTACTGGTAGCATACCCTACATGAGGATCTCTGTACCCCATATCGTCGCAATGCATATACATTACAAATTCGCCTGTCGATGGACATTTCATAACTTTTGGACGTTCGCCTACGCGGTTAGGCCCCAGTAATCCTTCGTTTTGAGTGGGGAGAACAACATTTTCGAACTTCCAGTTAACAAGATCGGGAGAAGAATAACAGGCAAATCCGGTAAAGGCATTGCTTGTGTCCGATTTGTGTTCGCCAAACAAATAGAATAAATCGCCTTCTTTTATAACACATACACCATGTGCATTAACTTCTTTATTATTCTGATCGAACCAAGCGACACCACTGTTTATTGATTGATTTTTTCTGTTTTCGGGTAATGTAAATGCTACACATAAAAAGCCCGTAAAGAGAAATAATATTGCAAGTAATTTTGTTTTCATTTATATGTTTTCTGGTATAATTGATAAAACAGACAAATACTACCTGCAAATAAACTAATTCTTTAAACAAAGAAAAATGTAAATATGTACAGAAACCCTTTTCTTTTGTACGAATGTAAAAAGAGATAATATAAATAGCGTAAAAAGTATGCGAATGATAAGATTAGGGATGACAATAAATGCTGTAAGCAGAATACTTCATAAATAAAAAAACGGATAAGCTCTAAAGCCTATCCGTTAAATTGAAATAGTTTCGATCTGATCTGACAGTTAAAGGGCAAACAATTAAGTTTGTATTGCTTAATAAACAAAAAGTTTAACCCTTTAACTTATCAGAAAAATGAGTTTAGAAACAAAAGTAATTAAAAGTCGTTTAGGATTATTATCCTTAGCTGAAGAATTAGGTAACGTATCGAGAGCCTGTAAGTATTTAGGTTATAGTAGAGAGACTTTCTACCGCTACAAAGATTTATTTGCAGAGGGTGGTGAGTAAGCTCTTAAAGATATGAGCCGGCGAGTTCCTAATGTAAAGAATCGTATTGAAGCACATATCGAAGAACGTGTTGTTTGTTTTGCCATTGAGAATCCTGCTTTTGGTCAAACCAGAGCCTCCAATGAGCTAAAGAAAGAAGGCTTATTTATTTCTCCCTGTGGAGTTCGTTGTGTTTGGTTACGCCATGATTTAGAAACGTTCCAAAAGCGTCTGAAAGCCCTTGAGGCTAAAGTTGCACAAGAAGGATTGATTCTTACCGAATCACAGGTTGTAGCCTTAGAGAGAGCAAAAGAAGAGAAAGTTGCTCATGGAGAGATTGAAACCCATCATCCCGGGTTTCTCGGAGCACAAGACACTTACTATGTAGGTTATATCAAAGGTGTTGGCAAGATCTATCAGCAAACATTCATTGATACTTACTCTAAAGTTGCTTCTGCCAAATTGTATGACCGCAAAATAGCATTGGTTGCCGCCGATATGCTCAATGATAGAGTCATACCTATGTATGATAAATATGGTATTCCTCTTATGCGTATATTAACAGACAGGGGAACCGAGTACTGTGGAGCAAGAGAACATCACGAGTTCCAGTTATATCTTGCCATCGAGGATATTGACCATACAAAAACTAAAGCTAAAAGCCCTCAAACAAATGGCATCTGTGAAAGATTCCATAGGACGATGCAAGACGAGTTTTATGCAACAGCCTTTCGTAAGAAAATATACAACACGATTGATGAGCTACAAACAGACCTTGATCTTTGGTTGGAATATTATAACAATGAAAGACCTCATACTGGCAAGCATTGTTATGGCAAAACGCCGATGCAGACTTGGAATGATAGTTTACATCTTACAAAAGACAAACTATTATCCAATCATTATCAAAATGTTGTATCTTTAACCCTGTCAGGCGAAATGGAAACGGGCTCTGCTGGGGAGCAACCTGTCAGCGATAACCTGACTGACTGGAATGGTCAAGGGGGACTAAAATCCCCCTCTAATTATATGCCTATTCCAAGAAATTATGGCTTAGAAAACCCAAATATACAACCTTGAAAAAATACCCAACTGTCAGATCTAGTCTAAACTTTTACAGTTAAATCTAAATTATTGTTCGATTAGTAACGGTTTCTATTGTATCCACCATTGCTTCTTTCGGTTCTAGGGCGAGCAACATTTACACTGATTGTTTTACCTTCGAAATCAGTATTATTTAGCTCATCAATAGCTTTCTGTCCTTCAGCATCATTAGGCATTTCGACAAAACCAAAACCGCGAGATCTTCCGGTTTCTCTGTCTGTAATAATTTTCGCTGAGTCTACTTCTCCAAAACCTGCGAATAATTCTTGTAAACTTTCACTTGTTGTGCTAAAGTTTAAATTTGATACGTAAATGTTCATTTGATTTTTTTTATTAATTAATTATTTATTATTGGACTTCCTTTTTAACAAGAGCAATCCTTACGGCATTCATTCCTTTCTGACCACGTTCCAATTCGAACGTTACCATATTTCCCTCTGTAATAGAAGCTGGTGCACTACTAACATGGAAAAAGTATTTTTCAACACTTCCTATATGTTTTATAAAACCATACCCCTTATCTGGGTTAAAAAACTCTACACGCCCATTCAGTATAGGCTCTTCTACATCTTCTTTTTTGGGTGTAGAGATAATTATATCTTCAATCTCAATTTTTTCTTTGTTTGTCAAATCGGGAGGAGTACTGGTAATAACTCCATTCTCATCTATATAAGCAATCATATCTTCAAAAGAATCTGTCGGATTATTTTTCCTTTCTTCTCTTTTCTGCTGCTTTTCTTTTCTCTTTTGTTGTTTATTTTTTTCTATTTCTCTTTTATTAAAAGAATTTGATTTCGCCATATTTTTCTGTTAACTATCTAATTTTATTTACATTTTTACTATCGAATACAGAGTCTACAACCAGCTACAAACTGAAATCTGATACCACAAGATTTTTTCCCGTTAGTTTTTGAATATCTTTAAGCATAGCATTCTCTTCTTTCGAACAAAATGTTAAGGCTGTTCCATTATTGCCCGCACGTCCGGTACGACCAATACGGTGTACGTAAGTTTCAGGCACATCGGGTAAGTCATAATTGATCACTAACTCCAACTGATCAACATCTATCCCTCTTGCTGCAATATCTGTAGCTATAAGAACCCGGGTTTTACGCGATTTAAAATTACTTAGTGCCCGTTGACGTGCATTTTGCGATTTATTTCCATGTATAGCTTCACTTCCGATGCCTGCTTTGCATAAAATACGTGCAATCTTATCTGCTCCGTGCTTAGTGCGAGAAAAGACCAAAACCGACTGTTTTTTATCTTTCTTCAACACATTGATTAGCAAATCTTTTTTCTCCTGTTTCTCTACAAAATAGATGTACTGTTCAATTGTATCTATCACTGAAGACGTTGGCGTTACTTCAACTTTAAGAGGATTTCGTAAAATAGAACGAGACAAAGACGCTATAGCCGATGGCATAGTAGCGGAAAAGAAAAGTGTTTGTTTTTCTTTAGGTAATTTGGGTAGCAAACGTTTTATATCGTGTATAAAACCCATATCGAGCATACGGTCGGCCTCGTCCAAAACAAAGTGACGAACAGAATTTAAACTGATAATCCTCTGGTTCATCAAATCTAATAATCGTCCGGGTGTAGCAACCAATATATCTATACCTGCTTTAAGTTCATTTACTTGAGCATTTTGCTTTACTCCTCCAAAAATCACACAGTGCCGAATTCCTGTATACTGGGTATACTCATTCAGACAATCATTTATCTGGATAGCCAATTCACGAGTGGGGGTTAGTATCAGAGCTCTTATTTCTCTTTTCTTGCCACTTTCTTTATTCAGATAAAGTTGCTGAATAATTGGTAACGAAAAAGCAGCTGTTTTGCCCGTTCCAGTTTGTGCTAATCCCAATATATCGCGATTATTAAGCGCAGGGAGAATAGCCTGTTGCTGTATGGGCGTTGGAGTTATATATTCTTTTTCTTCCAGAGCCCTTAATATAGGCTCAATAATATTTAATTCTTTAAATGTCATGTTTTAATATTAAACTGCTGCAAACTACGGCAACAGTATTTTTATTTTGCTATCAATTGATAGCCTCAATTACTGCTTTTTCGGTTTTTTCAAAAACCTCCGAAAAAGGCATATCCTTTACAGAGACAGGGTCATGAATTATTAGTTCAAGTTTGTTACCTATACCTAAAGGAAAAGAACCCCATTTTGTCATTTTCCACGAGTTGTTAATTGTAACAGGAACCATATAAGCTGAAGCTGCATATTTACATAGAATTTTCAATCCGTTTTCGGCAAACGGCCTTGGCTTACCAGTTTTACTTCTCGTTCCTTCGGGGAATATTACTACTGCACGCTTATATTTTTCTATGTATTCTGCCATTTGCCTTATTGCAGATAAAGATTGTTTAGGATCTTTTCTGTTTATTAGTACCGATCCACCATGATTCAGATTGTATGATATACTGGGGATTCCTTTACCCAATTCAATTTTACTGATAAATTTAGGATGTACTTTTCGCATAAACCACCCAATGGTTGTTATATCATACAAGCTTTGATGATTGCTTGCTATAATGAGAGGTGCATCTGTCGGGATTTTATCCAATCCTTTAACCCTATAACTTGTACCTAAAAAACGGGTATTGGCTATCAGGAAAAAGTATAAAGCATCTACACTTTTTTTATGAGCTTTATAACCAAACAGGTTGAAACTTATCCATTGAATGATATGAAAAACGACCAAAGTACTACCAAACAATAGATAATAAATAACAGAAAGAGGATATGCTATTAACTTTTTCATCTACAATTCATTGACACCAAATTAACTTTCAAGTTTTGCTTTCAGAAATTCAGCCTTCAGATTAGATATAACTTCTTTTACTGTCGATATTTTTTGAGATAAATGTACATTAATACCTGTAAAAGCATAGCCTTTCTTCATATTGCCTTTTGCCGCCTGATAGAGACATTGAACAATACAATAAGGGCTTTTTGTATAATCGCAGGTTTTTATGCAATGGAAAGGACATGTTTTGGGTTTTTCCAAACCTTTTTCTACACTCTGAATAAATTCGCCATCAATAGCTCTACCCGGCATTCCAACTGGACTTTGTATAATTCTTACATCTTCCTGCTTTGCATTTATAAAAACATATTTAAATGTATCGGAAGCATCACATTCTGTAGTTGTAATGAATGAAGTACCCATCTGCACGCCAGAAGCACCCAATTCGATAAAACGAAGTACGTCTTTTCCCGTCGAAATTCCTCCTGCAGCAATAACCGGAATATTTTTCTCGTCCTTATACAAATTCGCGATACTTACCACTTCGGGTATAAGTTGTTCTAATGAATATTGTTCATCTTCGAGCTGGTTTACTTTAAAGCCCAAATGTCCTCCGGCTTTGGGACCTTCTACAACAATAGCATCGGGCAAATAGCCATAATTATTTTTCCATTTATCGCATATAATTTTTGCAGCCCGTGAAGAAGACACTATGGGAACTAACTTTGTTATACTATCCTTTGTTAAATACGAAGGCAAATCGAAAGGCAAGCCAGCTCCGGCAAAAATAACATCAACTTTTTCGGCTATCGATGTTTTTACCATATCGGTATAATTGCTTAATGCAACCATAATGTTTATACCAATTATACCTTTGCTTTTTTCTTTTGCTTTTTTTATTTCTTCTTTCAATCCTAAAATGCACTTATTCAAATAGTCGCCGGGAGACTTATGATATATCAGCCCTAATCCGGCACACGATATAACCCCTATACCTCCTTCATTAGCTACTGCCGACGCTAAACCCGACAAGGAGACTCCTACGCCCATGCCACCTTGAATAACAGGAAGTTTTACTTCCAAATTACCTATAAAAAATGATTTCATTTCATTTGCAAAATAATGTCACGATAATTGCGGAACACACTTTCGCGACTTGTTAATATCATTATAAACAAGAAAGTTAAAAGAGATCGATTTCGACAAGAGAAAAAACTTAATAGAGATATTAAGAAAATGCAATGCAGATAAAGAACAGAATAAACTTGTTTGTTTACGGGTCAAATGTAGGTATAAAACTTCACTAGTCAGCTATAAATGTGCATTAATCTTCATTTATTACAAGACATTACACATTTATGCTGTTATTTTCCTTATTGGCTAACAAAGTTACTTATAGCAAATTACCTTAACAATTATACTTGTATAACAAATCAAACAGGGTGTTTGTATTTATAAGCCCTACTACTCCGATTTACTTATTTGAGGTTTTGGGGAGGCGTTGAATTTTTAAAGGGTGTGTCAAGTTTACATTTGACACACCCTTTTGTCACATTAAGTTAAGCTATATGCAAGCTTTACTATCTACTTTTGATTATCAACATCGTTCAGAATATACTTAATATCGAGATTATTAATATCCAAGCTCAATGCTTTCTGTAAGTATTCTTTTGCTTTACTAACATTTCCGAGCCCAAGATGTCCTAATCCCATTACATAATAGCAATGTATTTGGTTACGTATATTTAAATCATCTTCCCAGATTGCAAGATCAGGAAGCGATACAGCAAAGTAATCGATACGACAATTATCAAATAAATGCTTCTCTCCATGGTCTACTAATTTATTGAAGCGGCTATGTGCTTTATCGGCATTACCTAATGCAGCCCAAGCTAAACCCTGATAGAAAATTTTATCCGGTTGTTGATCGTTATAAAAGAAAGCCTGCTGAGGTTCGGAAGCTCCTACCGTCGCTTTTTGCAGATAGAATGTAGCTTTTTCACTATCCCCTACCCCTCTGTAAGCTATACCTTTATAATAATCGATATCATTCTCTTCTGCATTTGCCAGCTTACCTTCTCCCAGATTATGAGGATAAAAGTCTATTTCGTGAAGAAGAATCAGAGCCTCATCATACCTTTCATTAGCTATTGCTTGCTTAGCTAACTCTACACGACAAACTGTGTACTGTTTAGTTATTTTACCTTCGCCGCCTTCCCATGGATGGAATTTGCGTGATGCAATCAACTTTTTAGCCTCTTCAAATTTACCAAACTGATTATATAGCGTAATACGTTCTATACAAAGGTCATCGCGCTCTTCTACCAGATTGGGGTACTTTTCCATTAAAGCCAAACGTTCAGCTTGCGAAACACCCATCTTTTTATACAACTGATCTAATTCCATGAATAGACGAGAGTCGGTTATATCAAGGCTGAATGCTTTTTCCAATAATTGGCGAGCCTCTTGTTTTTTATCAAATTTGTTATAGTAAGCCAATGCCAGATTCCGAAGCACAGTTGAAAACTTGTCGTTTAGACGCATCGATTTTTCCCAACAAGTTCTAGCCTCATCGTATTGACGGAAAGCATACCAAAAGTTACCCAAATAGTACGGAGCTAAAGAATCGGAAGGGTTAACCATCATTGCATCCTGCAAAATATTAACCTCTTCGATTCGATTAGGAAAACATCTGTCCGGATTCATCTTCGATGCTTGCTCATAGTATTCTTTTGCCTTAGCCGCATTACCTGCCTGTGAAGCAAAATAACCTAACGCATAATATACCATCGGATAAACATCATTTTCATCGGCAATGCTGTACGATAATAACTGACTTGCTTCTTCAAATAATCCGGCACCTGCAAAATCAAGAGCATATTCGATGTAAGGATGTGTTGCTCCACGCATCAAAGTTTTTAGATTATCCAAATCATTAGAATCATTTGTTAACAAATACTTTTCGAAGCGACACCCCATATTAAACTTGTCAATTTTCAAAGAATCCTCAATCAAAGCCAATGCTTCATCTTTTTTGCCTAACTTTCTTAAAATCGACGTTTTCAACTGACGAGCTTTATGATTGTGCCAGTTTCTGATTAAACTCCGATCGACCCGATCTAATGCATCCTCCCACAATTCTCTGCTCGCATCAATACGGGCTAAAGCATAGTAAGCCGAATCTTGCCATGCAGCATTCCATGTCGCTTTAAAAAACGCTTCGTAAGCCTCATCTTTCTTACCTTGCATATCCAAGCACCAACCCAAGTTGTAGTGAGGTTCGCCATCATACGGATTAGGACTTCGTTCTATTTGTGTTTCTATTGCCTTGCGTAAAAACGGTTCCGCTTTAGCAAATTGTCCTCTGCGCATCAAAAGCAATCCCATTGCATTATTGCATCGAATATCTCCCGGTTCACGACTTAAAGCTTCCATATAATAATCTATCGGGTTATATGTAGCATGCCGGTATTGCTCTAGATGAAGCCCTGTCAAAAACAATTGCTCTATCGATGCAATTTCTTTGGGGTCTTTCGCTGCTTTTGCCGGATCGGGTGTAGGTTTAATTTCCGGTTTATCTGCCTGATATTTCAATAATTCTTTTCCATCCGATGTATATAACTCAAAAATCACATCTTCGGGCAGAATATCTCCAATTGTTGTTTCTTTAATATAGTATTCCGATGGTGACGTATTTGTATAATCATCCAAATAAATCTTCCCTTCCGTATTCTTCAAAATAATGCGAAGATCCTTAAACTCGGATGTAGTATAAAGGATAATCTTTGCTTTATCGCCTTTTATATCAATATTAACAATAGCATCTTTGTTAGCATTCTTTACATAACCAACTTCGGCGTAAGGCATAAAGTATTGTACCCACGATTTTTCTTCGTTAGGCTGCAACCATGTAAAATCCGGTTGATTATCGGTGTAAACACCTGTCATCAACTCAATATATGGTCCGTCTTCGTCTGTCAAGTTTCTATCCCAAGCCTGTCCGAAATCGCCGTTACCCCAAGTCCATTGCTTTTTACCGGGCGATACATTATGGTTTGCAACATGCAATAGTCCTCCCTTTACATCTTCTTCATAACCACCAACAAAGTCGAACTTTGATTGGATAGCCATATAAGATGTAGGAACTGGAATATTCTTATATTTCGATATATCTACTCCGGCAGAATAATCTTGTTTGTAATATTCGCCTGTAGCTATCGGAAAATTAGAAACAGCACGTTTACCATGGTCGAATACGGCATGTACATCGGGCGGGAATACCGAATGATATCCATCGTTTACAACTACAGCAGGATTTGCCCACCAAAGAAATGTTTGCGGAAACGCTGTACGGTTATAAACCTTTACATTGATTTCGATATAAGCTTTTCCCGGATAAAGAGTAAAGCCCTGCATTCCTTTTGTGCGAAACATACGCTCTACCTCGTTACACCATATAGTAACACTTCCGTCTGTATTGTTTTCAATTGCATAATCGGTTGGAAGAAATGTACTTGGACGATGATGTTGAGGCCAATTAAACTCGATACCACCCGAAATCCAAGGACCGGTAAGCCCAACCAAGGCTGGTTTTATAACCTGATTATAATAAACAAAATGACGCTGTTTTACCTTATCGTAAGCCATATGAATACGTCCTCCGAGCTCAGGCAATATCATAACCTTAATGTACTCGTTTTCGATAAACAAAGCTCTATATTGCTTATCTATCTTTTCGTCCGACACCTTTTCGACAACAGGATAGGGATAAACAACACCCGAACTGCCTTGATAAACACGTTTTTCTAAAAATATCGGATTCTTCTCTTCCTCTCCGATTTCGTATGTAGGCAGCATAATGTCTTCTTCCCATGCTTTAACTACACCCTTTTCATTAACGGTAGATTGAACTAGATAAGCGGTTATCTTTTCCATTACATGAAACTTTTTAATAAATAATCTTTTTAATTGTATTATACTCTTGTTTATATCTAGATATTCTTTTGCCTTTTACAGAGAACAAGCTTCCTGAAATTCTTCAATAAAATGGTCTTTTACATTACCATATATTCAGTTTGTGTATAATTGACTGATTGTTTTCAGGAATATGTTCATTTTGTAAGTTCTTTTTCTATTTCTTCCAACGACTTACCTTTAGTTTCGGGTAATTGCGAACGTATAAATAGAAAACCTGCTACACAAATACCTCCGTATATCCAGAAAGTACCTGAAGCCCCCAAAGATTCGTTCAACAGAGGGAAAGTATAGGTAAGCAAGAAACTCGCTACCCATAAAAAGAATGTTGATACGGCCATAGCTGCGCCACGTATTCTGTTCGGAAATATTTCAGATAAAACTACCCATACTATTGGAGCCAATGACATAGCATAACACGCTATAGCCAACACTACCAGAAGTAACATAGGCAACCCTGTTATCTCGAAATAGTAGAAAGTACCTAATGTTATATAGATTAGTGCCAGTCCTGCCGATCCGACAAACATCAAAGCACGACGCCCCCAGCGGTCTACTGTATAAATAGCAACGAAAGTAAATATGAGATTGGTTACTCCGGTAACAACAATATTCATTAATACATCAGACACGGTATAGCCTGCTGCTGAAAATATTTCGTGGGCATAATTGAATATTACATTTATCCCGCACCATTGCTGAAAAACAGCCAATACAATTCCTATAATCAACACCCGACGAACATTCGGTCGAAACAAGGCTTTCCAATCTGTTTTTTCTTCATTATTAGAAGATATTAGAATTTCGTTCAATTCTTTATCTGCATATTTATCCCCTCCTATCTTAGCAAAAACTTTTCGGGCGGCATCTTTTTTCTGGTTTGCGACTAACCAACGTGGACTTTCCGGTATAATAAAAGCCAATATAAAAAACAGTATAGCAGGAACAAGTTCAGCCCAAAACATCCATCTCCATGCCCATTCCACCCCATCGGCAGATAGAGAACTTTTATCCGGCATAAAATAATCTCCTATTTGCCAGTTAACTATCTGAGCTGCTAAAATACCTATAACAATAGTTAACTGATTTAATGAGACAAAACGCCCACGAACCGAAGCAGGCGAAACTTCTGCTATATATATAGGCGATATATTAGAGGCAACTCCAATACCAAAACCACCAAGTATACGATAAACTATAAACCATGTAAAATTATCAACAGCACCGGTACCATAAGCCGAAACCGAAAACAAAACGGCAGCAAGAATAAGCATTTTCTTTCTTCCATACTTGTCGCTCCAAAGGCCTGCCAACAAGGCGCCAACCAAGCATCCAACCAAAGCACTACTCATAGCCCAGCCACGCATTGCAGCCGATCCGTCAAGCCCGAAAAATGGTTCGTAAAATATTTTGGCTCCTCCAATTACTACCCAGTCGTATCCGAAAAGAAGACCGCCCATCGCCGAGACAAATGTGATGAGCAACAGATAAGATTTTTTATGTTCGTTCATGATTTATTGATTAAGTTTAGATTTATAAAACAAAAGTAGAATTTCGGTAAGATATAAAAATGTAAAATACCTTGCAAAACATGTAAAAAACAACTAATTTCACACAAAATCGACATATCAGTTCAATATGGAAAATATTATACCGGATGGCTTTAAGGGTGAAAGAGCTATTGTTACTCCTTACAATATAAGGACATATCAGAAAGAGAATTATATTACCAAACAAATGTATATTACACATATTGGCTATTATCCCGATGCTAAATTTCACTTACGAAAACGAGATAAAGGAGCTAAGGAGAATATTTTTATTTATTGTGAGAAAGGGTCTGGTTGGATAGAGTATAACAACGAACGGTTCCAGTTGAAAGAAAATAGCTTTTTCGTTATTCCTGCAAATGAACCTCATACCTACGGAGCAGATAAAAGAAACCCTTGGAGTATATATTGGTTACATTTTCAAGGAGATAATGTCGAAATGTTTAAGTCGATCATGGGTAAACTTATCCATATAGAACATTCGGAAAGAAGTAGAATACAAGATCGCATACAATTATTCAACGAAATATACCAAAACCTAAGTATGGGCTACAGCCCTGAGAATCTTGAATACACAAGCTTTTGCCTAATGCATTTTCTAGCTTCTTTAAAATATATATACCAATACCGTGAGATAAAGAAACTGAAAGAAGATGACATTATTCAAAAAAGCATCTTATTTATGAAAGATAATCTGGAAAATAAAATCTTGGTCGAAGACATTGCTAATACTATAGGGTATTCACCTTCGCACTTTAATACATTATTTGTACAAAGAACCTCATTTTCTCCTATCGAATATTATAATCAGTTAAAGATACAAAGAGCCTGTACTTATTTACAGTTTTCGGAATTAAAAATAAAGGAAATAGCTTTCAGATTAAATTATTACGACCCATTTCACTTTTCAAAAGCCTTTCATAAAGAAATGGGTATTACTCCTAAAAATTACAGGGAGAAATATCAGGATAAAGCTTTTGAGGTATAAAAAAACCTCCTGTAAATAATGACTTTACAGAAGGTTTTTAACAATTATTTATCAAACTGTTCTAAAATCAGAATCTATATTTCATTCCGAATTCCACAGTAAATGGACGGATGTATGTACCAGACAATATAGCCCCTTCCATTTTTTCGGCTTCTTCGCTAGTATATAAGTCAGCTCCCGAAATAGTTCCTTGCGCTCCCCGCTGATTCAACAGATTTACAACTGTAGCACTAAATTCCAGATTCTTACCCAATGAGTAATTTGCTCCTGCGAAGGTTTCCCATCTACCCTTAAAATAGAGCGAATTTGTAAGGTTAGCATATTCTTTACTAAAATAACGTGCACTAGCCCATATTCTTAAATCTTTCCATTGATAACTTGGATCTATTTCGATCAAAACTTTCGATACTCCGGTTACAGTATTATCGTTAAAATTATAATCGACAGGAGTTTCTCCTTCAAAGTTTACTGTTCCCGAATAATTCTTGTATTTAGGCGCCTGTAATGTTAGTAAAAGATGCAGATTGAAGTTTTTGAAAGGAGTAGCAACAACATCAGTAGTCCATCCTATTGTTTCTATATCGTACGACACTGTAGGGCGGGAAACAGTGCCTTGCGAGCTGGTAAAATTAACAGTAGAACGATACTCGTCACGTTTGATGTAGGTTGCTTTAGATACTACACTAAAAAGAGGATGGTTATAGAAAACACCAATACCTGCTCCGGGTATTTTTGATTTTTTCAGGTTAGGCTCATTACCAGCCGAATAATTCTCCAAATGTCCTGCCTGCTCATTGTAAGTAGCTTCACCCAGCAACCCGAAGTTCTTGGTCATTTTATATACGCCGCTTACCATAAAAGCTTTGTTGAACCAATCCTTATTAATTTTGGTTTTCTTGTTCGACAAATAAGGTATTCCTTCCAATATGTCATTTTTATTGATATAATCTCCCCGCAAGCTTTGATATTCAAATCGGGCTCCCAGATTCAGAGTCAACACATCTGCAATATCCCATTTATCTGTAAGGAATATTGCCGTCTTGTTTTCAGTTCCGTTGTGGTACTCATTCAGATAAGTACCATTTTCCAAATCATAAGGAACAACCTGAGGATTAGCTTCTACTGTTTGGTTATATATAACTCCTTCTGTCGTAAATTTGTCAATATTGTATAACCATTGATTCAATCCGATTTTCCATTCATGCTTCCCAGATTTTTTACCTACTTCAAATAAGCTGGTAAGAGAAGTAATAGGAGTTTTCTTTGAAGCCAACGCCATTACACCTTGAAGATATGCTGTCCTTTCGTTACCATTGGCATCTATAAATGTTTGTTCCGTTTTTGTAATACCTGTCATAATGGGCAAATACATTCCCGACTTAGCCGTATGATACCTCACAATATAATTGAGTTTCAATCCGTTATCGAGTGTATTTTTCCCAATCAAATCGAAAGTATGACTTTCCGAACCATAATCATCTATTGCGTCACGTTCAACAATCGCTCCTGTTTTAGCATCTCTTACATTAAACTTCTGACCTGCCAAATAACTATCGCTCCCTATCTTAAATCCGTCGATTTCGGATACCGACCCATCAAGATGGTATTTGTAAGGTGCATATTGTTGCATAGTCATCGACTTAGAATTTGCATACTTATAGAATGCTGAAATAGAACCCGATCCGCCTAAGAACTTATAATCTTGAGTAAGAGCGGCTTTATACAACTGGGTTTGGTCATTATAATAACGATCAATATTATTTTTATTTACTTTATAAGTTCCCGGATCATAATTAACAAATGCTCCCAGCGAAAACTTTAATCCTCTTTTTGTTAGAGGACCGCTAATATTTGCTGTACCATTCAGTAACCCGAAATGATTTGAATTGATCCCCACATTTCCGCTAAACTTATCGGTTCCCATATTATTGTATGTGCCTACCGAAAAACCTACATCGCCTATATTTATAGCCGTTTGACCCAAGTCCAACAGTTTGACCCCATTTGTCATTGCATCCATACGCCACGATTTATATGGCATTTCGGGCCAGAAGAAATAAACCACAGGCAGATCGTTTTCCAATACAGTTGTTCCTCCTACACTGGCAGGAAGCCCGATATTTACATTACGTGGGCCTGCATTTGCCGAAGCCGCATTCAGCATCACATTACGGTCGCCTCCCTGTTCGTTTCCTGCAACGCGGGTAGTGTCAGCTTTTGCCTTATCCTGTGCATTCACATTCAGACCCAAAACTGTAAATGCAGTTAATAATCCTATATTTATTAAATACTTTTTCATGATGTAAAAAAATTAAGTTTATTTTCTAATTCCATATTTGTCTGTACGGGCATCTTTTATCACTCCCTTCCAGTTCAGTCCATATGCAAAATTGTATATATTACCTTCGGTATCTTTATGACATTCCATATCAAACGGTACATCTTCGTATTGCTTTTCTACGGTCGACATGTTTGCCGGCATTTGCATTGGAAGTAATCCCGATGGTTCATATTTACCCGATATAATATCCAATACTGCTTGTTCTCCAACCGAAAAACGAGCTAAAATACCATCTACTTTATTTTCGAATTCATTAAAAACCATCCCACGGGAAATATTTACAACCACTATTACCGGTTTATTCCCCATTACTTCTCTGGTATTCAACACTGTTCTTAAATCCATCGTGTTAGATGCCGTAACCGTTTTACCTTTATACGAACGGTTTGTTATAGTTGGGTCTACCACAGGGTCTCCGGCTGCAATACTTTGTTCCCGCGCATCTACAGCAGTATAAGTTCCGTATTGTAATGTGATGGGCACATAACCATTTCCGCCATCTTTTCTGTCATTTTTATCATATCCGCCACCATCGTTATTAGTATACGGACCCGATATGAAAACTATCGCAAAATCTGCCTTCGTTGGATCGTCTGTCACATTATAGTATTTTTTCACAAGTTCAACATCAGCCGGAGCCTGTAACGATTGTTTCGACCAATTACCCCACCAGTCCTTAACAGACGGAGTATACACTTCGGGAATATAAACCGTCTTCCGTTCTTTTATAGGCAGTACATTCTCTTTATTTTTCAACATTACAATCGATTTCAACTGTGCATTATAACCTTCCTGCATAAACTCAGGGTTACCTACAATTTTTGCACTTTCGTCCGAATTCAGATATGGATTTTCGAACAGTCCCAAACGGAATATATTTCTCAAGAGACGAACAGCCGATTGCTCAAATCTGTTTCTCATAAACTTTTTACCATGTTCTTTTACCCCCATCTTATATGCTTCAATAACAGGTCCCATCTCGTTATTACCACCAAACTGATCCATACCGGCCATAAGTGCAATATAATGCCTTTCCGCTATCGTTTTAGCTTCTACACCCCAAGGTTTTCCGGCAAAATCGCCCGGACTTTGAGGCTCATCGGCAGTAATCATCCAGTCGGTACAAACAACGCCGTCATATCCGTATTTTTCCCTCAACAGATCGGTCACTATATATTTACTGAATCCATTCGCAAGGTTTGTCCCATCCTTCGACTGATTATAAGAGATAGTATAATAAGGCATCACGGCAGAAGCCATTCCTGTATTTCCATCCAACTTAAATGCACCCTCTGTAAAAGGTTTCAGATGAGTTTCGAAATTATTACCGGGATATACTGCAAATTTACCGAAAGCCCAGTGTCCATCGCGTCCACCTTCTTCAGGCCCCCCACTTGGCCAGTGCTTAACCATAGCATTCACACTCTTATAACCCCATCCGTTTGCTATCTCGTCTTTTCCTGTCGACGTTTGAAAACCGTCAATATATGCACGTGCCATATCGGTTGCTAATTCTGGGCTTTCGCCAAAAGTCATACTGGCACGATACCAACGGGGTTCAGTGGCAAGATCAATCTGAGGAGACAATGCAGTTCCTATACCTAACGCCCGATACTCCTGCGCTGCAATATGTCCGAATTTCCTTACCAATTCGGGTTCAAATGTAGCAGCTAATCCCAAACCATCAGGCCATACAGATATTTCACCTCCAGCTCCGGCATTAAATTCAGCAACAGTAGACCCTGTTACTTGCCCCGAATGGCGAGGGTCTGAACTATTATTTGCGGGAATACCTAAACCAATACTTTCTACCCATGCTTGCATTACATTATTCCATTTAGCTGCAACTTCAGGGCTTTGAACACCCACTAATAATACATGCCGAAGGTTATCGTCCTTTAAAAATTTCTTCTGTGCGTCGGACAAGTCCCAAGGGTTTGCTCCACTTTGAGAAAATGGTTTTCCATTGTAAGTTCCGGCCGCAAATCCAACTTCGTTAGACGGAACTGCCTGATGCCCACTATAAAGCATCAATCCTGCAATTTGTTCCGTACTCATCTTTGTTGCGAGGTCTTTCGCCCGTTCATCTACCGACAAACGCCAATCCTCGTATTTGTCTAATTTTCCGTTTTTGTTTAAATCTTTGAATTTTAGTCCGTCCACTGTAAGTATTCTTACGCCGGAGGTAGGAGAATAGCCCAATGCAGGCCCGTTAGTATTCTCAATAATCTCATAATTTTTAGATCCTTGTGAATAACCACTTACTGTTAATAATATAAATCCGATGGATAACAATAATTTTTTCATGACAATTCTTTTTTACTGCGTTAATACGACGCAAATTAATCACTTATTCTTCATCAATCACAACAAACTGCGTTAAAAATACGCATACATGTTTTTAAACATAAACAATGCGTTACTTTAACGCACATAGAGTCATGGTTATATTTGTTTTTACTATCTTTGTACACTCTAAGAAGAAACAAGCATTAACAGCAGAAAGTTTTATAAAAATATGAGCGAGAATGGTTTATTCTATCCTTACACGGCCGAAAACATTCATCCAGGCTTCTCCATCGACTGTGTAATACTAAGCTTTCATAAAAAAAAGCTTCGCATACTTTTGAATAAATTTGACATAAGTAAATACTGGCAATTACCGGGAGGCTTTATGTTTAAAACTGAGAGTTCGGACCAAGCTGCTACAAGAGTTTTGTCAGAACGTACCGGGTTGACAGGTATATACCTGAAGCAATTTTATTTGTTCAGCGATCCGCACAGGACAAAGATGGATCAAAACCTCGAATACATAGAAAAAAACGCCGACAAAGGGAGACATACAGAAGATACCGATAAATGGTTCTTAAAGAGATTTGTGAGCTTAGGATACTATGCTTTTGTAAAATATGATGATGTAAATCTATCCTCGACAAAAGAAGACACAGCAAAATGGTTCGATATAAACAACTTACCTGAATTATATTCCGACCACAGAAATATAATAAACACTTCGCTCGAAATGATAAGATCGTTGCTCTCAATCCTTCCTGTGGGATATGAATTACTTCCTGAAAAATTTACAATGAGCGATTTGAGAAAAATATACGAAATAATACTGGATAAGACATTAGACAGACGCAATTTTCAACGAAAGGTATTGGCTACGGGAGCTATTATACAATTGGAAGAAACTGGAAGTTCAAGTTCTTATAATCCTCCTATATTATATTCATTCGATAAAGAAAAAAAAGACATGATCGATTTTTATCCTTTCTTTAAATGAACATATTATTCCGGTTGTTTATTAAAAGTAATTGACAACGCTGACCTAAATAATTTAAAATAGCACAATGATAAGAGCAATATTTTTCGACATCGATGGCACACTAGTTAGCTTCAACACACATACCATTCCACAATCTACAATAGAAGCGATCAGCATACTGAAAGAAAAAGGTATAAAAGTATTCATTGCAACAGGCAGGCCATTTATAACAATAGATAATTTGGGAGGTATTGAATTTGATGCATTCATCACATTGAATGGAGGATATTGTTTGACGGGCAAGAAAGAAATTATTTATAAAAGCAGAATTCCAGTTAGCAATATTCAATCTCTCATTAAACAAAACATAGAAAGTGAAAGATTTCCGTGCATGGCCGCAACAAAAGACCGGGTATATATAAACTATATAGACGATAAAGTTAAACAGATAGTAAAGTTGCTCAACTTCCCTTTACCTGCTATAAAAAGTTTTGAAGAAATTATAGAAGACGAAATATTTCAGTTAATGGCTTTTGTTGACGAAGAGAAGGAAAAGTTTGTAATGAAAGATATTCTTCCCGACTGCGAAGCAGCCAGATGGAATCCCCTTTTTACCGACATTATAGCAAAAGGCAACAGTAAACAAACAGGGATGGATAAATTGCTCGATTATTATGGCATTCCACTTTCCGATACAATGGCATTTGGCGATGGAGGCAATGATATACCTATGCTGAAACATGCAGCAACCAGCGTTGCTATGGGAAATGCAAAAGATGAAGTAAAACAATACGCTTCTTATATTACCAATTCGGTAGACGATAATGGAATATGGAATGCTCTGAAACATTTCTCTATTATATAAAACTATTATAACACTCAAATATTACATAATTAGACTTGCAATATTATTCTAAATTATAAAAAAACGAAAAAGTAAGGATGCATATGAAGTGTATCCTTTTATTTTTAATAAAAACTGCTATTTTTATGAACAAATCCAAATACTTATAAAAGAGATCCTTGCAAAGCTCTGTACTCAGGTTAATAAAACTATCCGGGTACAGCCATAACGGGATGACAGAATAAGAATAAAACCTAAAAACACACTATTTCATGCCAAAGAAGATAAGAGTAATAATTGCCGCTTTATTTTTCGTGCTGATTACATTATTGTTTCTCGATTTTACAGGAACATTACACAAATGGTTTGGATGGCTTGCCAGAATACAGCTTATCCCGGCTATATTGGCGGTCAATGCTATAGCTGTAGTTTCACTTGTTCTTCTGACTTTAATTTTCGGACGAATTTACTGTTCTGTGATATGCCCTTTAGGTATATTTCAGGATGGAATATCTAATATATCGGCTAGAAGAAAAAAGAAGAAAAGCCGATTCTGGTATTCTCCCGCTAAATCGTGGCTGCGATACGGCGTATTAATACTATTTGTAATATCAATGGTAGCAGGGGCTAATGCAATTGCCTCCCTCCTCGATCCGTACGCAGCTTACGGACGCATAGCATCCAATTTTTTCGCTCCATTATATTACTGGTGTAATAATATTTTAGCATACTTTGCCGAAAGAGTTGATAGTTATACTTTTTATTCTGTTGATGTATGGATAAAAAGCGGGATTACATTCGGAATTACAGCAGCAACTCTCATTATAATAGCAATACTTGCATGGCGCAACGGACGAACCTATTGTAACACAATATGTCCTGTTGGCACATTATTAGGATTGCTTTCTAAATTCTCTTTATTCAGACCAACTATAAATACCGAAAAATGTAACAGTTGCGGATTATGTGCACGTAATTGTAAAGCATCGTGTATAGACACAAAAGCAAAAAATATCGATTACAGCCGATGTGTAACCTGTTTTAACTGTACCGAAAAATGTAAAACCGGAGCAATAAAATATACCATCCGTAAAAAAGAAAAAAAGAAAGAGCCTGAAATAAATTTACCCACTACCCCCACCACACCTAGCAATGGCGGGGTTTCGCGCCGTGGAGCTCTTTCGTTAATTGCGGCATTTGCTGTTACTAATGCAATAAAAGCTCAGGAAATAAGAGTAGACGGAGGCGTAGCCGACATTGAAGACAAAAAGGTTCCGAAAAGGAAAACTCCAGTAGTACCACCGGGTGCTCTGGGCATAAAACACATGAAAATTCATTGTACATCGTGTCAACTCTGTGTATCGGCTTGCCCGAACAACATTCTTCGTCCTTCGTCAAAACTAGAGACACTGATGCAGCCCGAAATGTCTTTCGAACGAGGATATTGCCGCCCCGAGTGCACTAAATGTTCACAAGTATGCCCCACAGGTGCAATTAAATCGATTACAACCGCAGACAAATCCGCGATATCTATCGGTACGGCTGTCTGGATTAAAGATAATTGTGTAGTAAATACCGATGAAGTTCAATGCAATAACTGTGAGTATCATTGCCCTACAGGAGCTATTACACTAATAAGCAAAGATCCCGGATCTAACAATTCGCTGAAAATACCCGTTGTTGATAATTCCCTATGTATCGGATGCGGAGCATGCGAATATCTTTGTCCGGCACGTCCATTCAGTGCAATCTATGTAGAAGGAAATATAAGGCATCATTCGATTTAAAAAGGATTTTGGAACATGGAGAACAAAAATAAAAAAGAAATTAGCCGCAGAAGTTTTCTGAAATTAGCAGGAGCAGGTACTATTACTACCGCAGCTGCTTTATACGGATGTAAGCCCGACAATACCGTATCCGCCGAAGGTGGTTCATTAGGCGAAGTACCAACAGATAAAATGACTTACCGTACCAACCACAACACGGGAGACAAAGTTGGACTATTGGGCTACGGATGCATGCGTTGGCCTCTGCGTAAAAATCAAGAAGGTAAGGACGAAATAGATCAGGATGCCGTGAACGAACTGGTCGATTATGCTATTGCTCATGGTGTCAATTATTTCGATACTTCTCCGGTATATATTAGGGGATGGTCTGAAAAAGCTACAGGAACTGCTCTGAAACGCCACCCTCGAGATAAATACTTCATTGCAACAAAAATGTCGAACATGAATAATAATCGGAATGTACGTTCGCGCGAAGGAGCTATCGCTATGTACAGAAAATCGCTTCAGGATTTACAAGTCGATTATATCGATTATTATTTACTGCATACTATCGGAAACGGAGGAATGAATACTTTCAAAGACCGTTTTATAGATAATGGAGTGTTGGACTTTTTGTTAAAGGAACGCGAAGAAGGACGCATACGCAATCTCGGATTCTCTTTTCATGGAGACATTGCTGTTTTCGATTATCTGTTGGCCAGAGAAGACATACATCTGGACTTTGCCATGATACAACTAAACTATGTAGACTGGAAGCATGCTACCGGAAACAATACAAATGCAGAATATCTATTAACAGAATTGGAGAAAAAAAATATACCAGCCATAATAATGGAACCTCTTTTGGGAGGCCGTCTTTCGAGGGTACCCTCTCAGGCATTGAATATAATGAAGGAAGTACATCCCGAAGATTCTGCTGCAAAATGGGCATTTCGTTATGCCGGTACTCCGAAAAATGTATTAACTGTTCTGAGTGGAATGGTATATATGGAACATTTGCAAGAAAATATTCGCGCGTATGCGCCTCTTGTTCCTTTAAATGAACAGGAGTATAAAACTTTGGATAAAGTTACCGATATTTTATTGAATGCAGATTATATACAATGTACCGAATGTCAATATTGTATGCCTTGTCCGTACGGAATCGACATCCCCGCAGTCTTTGGGCATTATAACCGTATTATCAGTGCAGGACAAAGATTAAAAAGCTCTAAAGATGAGAATTACAAAAAAGCACGTCAGGCATTTCTTGTGGGATACGACCGCAGTGTACCAAAACTACGTCAGGCCAATCACTGCATAGGATGTGGAATATGTAAACCACATTGTCCCCAACGGATTAATATTCCTGCCGAAATGCGCAAGATAGACAATTACACAGAACAGTTGAAACAAAAGGCTGAGTTTTAAAAAACAATGGAAGATATAATTAGAATATTACATGAGGGTAATTATTCGTGTGTAGTCAAAAAAAATGACAAAATTCATACTTTTTCACAACGTGGAGTAGCTGATTTATATGACATGCTTAAAAGCAAACCCTATTTTTTGAAAGATGCATGTATAGCCGACAAGGTTGTAGGTAAAGCTGCTGCTGCGCTAATGATTTTGGGAGGCATCAGTCGATTATATACCGATACAATTAGTTCTTCAGCATTACTTTTACTGCATGAGTCTGATATAAAAGTCGACTATACGCATGTAGTTCCTTTCATTCAGAACAGAGATAAAACAGGCTGGTGTCCATTGGAAAAGCTAAGTTATGAAATAACTTCGGCTGAAACCATTTTTCCATTAATCGAAGAGTTTATAAGCAAAATACGTAAACCCGAACTCTGATGAAAAAGAAAATTTTTGTATGAGAAACGTAAAAGAAAGTTATCAGCTTAACAAAATAACCAACCTTTCTGTTAAAGGCGAAAATTTATTGGCACTGCATAACAACATAAATACCGGATATTCAATGCTATGCGCAACAGTTATCGGAGGCATAAATCTGAATTTTTAATAAACTAAATACAGCTATGGCTACAAATGTAATAAACCTTTACTCGCTTACTTACAAGAACATCAGAACTTATCTGATTACGATACTATTTGTTGCAGGCAATATTGCCTTACCGCAACTGGTACACCTGATACCCAAAGGAGGATTAATTTTTCTTCCTATCTATTTTTTCACACTGATTGCCGCCTATAAATATGGATGGAAAGCGGGGTTATTGACTGCTATATTGTCGCCTCTGACAAATCATCTATTATTTCATATGCCCGCACTAAACGTATTGCCTATTATCATGGTAAAATCATGCTTGCTTGCGTTGTCTGCCGGTTTAGCAGCAAATTATTTCAAACGTATTTCCATTCCTATCCTTGCATTGGTGGTTTTATCCTACCAGCTTATAGGCACTGTGGCAGAATGGTTATTAGTCAACAATTTTTACATAGCTATACAAGATTTCCGTATAGGCATTCCCGGAATGCTTTTACAGATATTCGGAGGTTATTTATTTATCAAACATTTAATAAAAAACTAATATGAAAAACTTATTATTTATTGGAGGACTTGGAATGCAAGAAATTTTCTTTATTGCCCTAATAGTGTTACTATTTTTTGGTGGAAAGAAAATTCCCGAATTGATGAAAGGAATAGGCAAAGGAGTTAAAAGCTTTAAAGATGGCTTAAACGAAGTCGAAAACGAAACTAAACAAGTAAGCCAAACAGAAACAATAGATAAAGAGAATACCGAAAACAACTAAGTTCTTATATATGCCAACCAAATCTCAAACATTTTGGGAGCATTTAGATGAACTACGGGGCTCTTTAATAAAAATAGTAGTTGCAATAATAATATTTGGTGTAATAGCATTCTTTTTTAAAGAGTGCCTGTTTTGTATTGTTCTTGCCCCTAAATACGACAATTTTATTACTTATTCGGTATTTCAGAATATCAGCAGCTTTTTTGTATCATCAAATGGAGAAATAGATTCTTTTTCGGTACAATTAATCAATACAGGCCTTGCCGAACAGTTTTTCATACATATGAAAGTTGCAATGTATGCCGGAACGTTATGTGTATCCCCTTATATACTGTATTTATTATTTAAGTTTATATCTCCAGCGTTATACAGTAACGAAAAAAAGTATACTTTAAGAGTAGTTCTGTGCGGATATATTATGTTCCTGTTTGGTGTATTACTTAGCTATTTTCTGATATTTCCGTTAACATTCCGTTTTTTAGGAACATATCAGGTAAGTACCGAAGTGATTAACATGATATCACTCCATTCTTATATCGACACATTCATGATGCTAAACATTATGATGGGATTAGTATTTGAGATTCCTATTCTGTGTTGGCTATTTGCAAAGCTCGGTTTTTTGTCAGCCTCTTTCATGAAAAAATACCGGCGGCATGCAATCACTGTTTTGTTGATAATATCGGCTATTATAACGCCTACTACCGATATATTCACACTACTATTAGTAGCCATACCAATGTATTTGCTTTATGAAATCAGTATTCTGATTGTTCAGCGCACAATAACAATTAAGTCAGTCGATGAATAGTAATTCTGTCCCCCCTGAGAGATGGGCAATGTAGATATTCATAGATATTCATGCTGTCGGGCATGCCGAAAGAACAGGAATGGAAAGCAAAACAAGAGTTAATCTCTTTAAATAATGGATAATTGTAGTAACTAAAATAAATCAGAAGGCTGTTCGTAAATGAACAGCCTTCTGATTTTAAATTACTGTTTGGTTTCGATAACTTTTTTCTTTACAGAGAAGGTAGAAACAATCTTTTTACCCTCTTTTATAATTACTTTAAAGCTATAATCTTTATCTTTTTCAAATATATTACCTGCAGAAAGTTTTACTTCCGTTTTACCATAAGGCTCAATAGCTGGCACTACTCCCTGCCCTATTTCTTTTTCAACTCCTTCATTTTCATATTGCAATACCAAAGTAGCATTAGGCGAAGCAACCTGTCCGAAATTTTGAACCTCAATATTTATACTAAATCCATCATTTGTTGATGTAAAAAGAGGAGCACGAGCCGACAACACAGGCTCGATATAATCAACATACGGTAAACGAGCATAACCATAAATAAGCTCTCCCTCCTTAGTTTTTCCAATAAGTTTAGGTGCAAATTCATCTTCTGTTATACCATTACCTTTTCCGTCGAATGTAACAATCAGGTCATTCCCCGATTTTTCTACTTTCTTCACTTTACTTCCTCGCCCGAAATTAACCTCGGTTGAAGCCCCAAAGCGTAAAGAGCTTACATCAACATCTGTTTGTGGATTAAAGCCCTTTTCGGCCGCTATCTTCACTTTTATTGTTTTAGTTTTAGCTGTTATTGGTTTTGAGTCTAATACAGTGAGCAATAATCCGGGATTCAATGGTATAGTTATATTTTTTGAACTGTGATTATCATTTGGTTTATCTTCCCATTTTAATGTATCTATTACTGCAAAATTAGCCTGAATAGCTCGTCCGTATTCATCCTGATATACTTTTATTCGTTCATACTTAAACCAATCTTCTTTTTTTCCATCTTTATGAACTGCTACTCCCGGCATATATGCTTCTCCCGGATCGGTAACCCAATTTATACCATCTTTCGATCTTTGATAAAAAGCTATGCGTCCAAGCCAATCATTAACAATAAGATGATATTGTATATGGTCGCGCCAAATCACAGGATCTTCAAAACGACCTTTAACCGGAGGATAAACCCGTTTATCAGTTATCTGATTATAGGTCGACAATCCGTCTTTACTTATCCAGATTCCCCCTCCACGGCAAACCATTACATACGAACCATCTTCACGTTGAGCGAAACTCAAATTAGATAACCCCTCTATTATACGACGGTCGCGCGCATCAAAATCGAATTTGCCATGTACCCAAGGTCCGTCAATAGAATTAGCTACATATATATTATCAATTACATATAAAACATAACGCCCATCTTTCATCCGGTAAACTTCAGGATTGTGCCCTTTTGCTATTATCTTTTTAGGGACAAACGGACCTGTTATATTATCACTCACTGCGTCAAACACCAGCGAATTGGGCCAATCCATATGACCTTTTGGCGAATTTTCGAGCCAACCACAAACAAATATATGGAACAATCCCTTATCGTCTTTCAATATATTTCCTCCCCAATACGACCAGATATTATTCACATCTTCTATTCCATTATCAATATAACGGGGAATAACATTTTTTGCACCCCATGTCTTACCCGACAGTGTACCTTCTGACATGGGCAAAAACCGATCTATAAATCTGGCTCCACAAACCAAATGTTCCCATTCGGCAGGACGTGTACGTTCTTCTACCTGAGCAGATAAGTTTGTACCTGCCAATAAAATAATTAATAATAATGTTAATCGAGATTTCATTTTTATATTAGTATATAAGTTAAAATAAAGAATCTTCTTTTAAAGACAGAATAGCTAACCTATCTATTTCTGGTGGTATATTATTCTATTTTTTACCAAATATATTATATTGATTATAAAGATCGGATTGTAAATGTTGAAATTTCAACGCAAAGGTTTGCGTAAATCTTTTAAATACTTATTTTTGTAAGTAAAGCATGAACAAAAAGAAACATATTTCGCTAAAAGATATTGCTAGTGAACTTGGTGTATCAATATCTACCGTATCGCGGGCATTAAAAAATAGCCCTGAGATTAGTGCGGAAATGAAAGAAAAAGTGAAACAACTTGCCCGCAAGTGGAACTACCGTCCCAACCCGTTCGCTATGAGCTTATTAAAAAACTCGCCCCGAATGATTGGAATAATTGTTCCTGATATTGTCACTCACTTTTTTTCTTCAATTATTAGTGGTATAAACGATCTGGCTCGAAAAAATAACTATTCGGTAATTATCAGCTCATCTTACGAGCAATACGAACTGGAAAAACATATAATCGAAGATTTTGTAAACATCAGGGTTGAGGGTATACTTGCCTGTATATCGCAAGAAACTACTGACTATTCTCATTTCGAAGCCTTATCTTACCAGAATATACCTTTGGTATTCTTCGATAGGGTTTGCTTAACCGATAAATTCTCTTGCGTAGTTTCGGACAATGCTCATTCATCGCAAAATGCTACAGAACACTTACTGAATACCGGATCTAAACGTGTGGCATTTCTTGGGGGAGCCAATCATCTTGAGATTGTAAAACAGCGTAAACATGGTTATCTTCAAACATTACGTAAACGAAAAATACCAATAGAAAGAGAACTTGTTTTTTGTAAACGAATTGGATACGACGAAGGATACCAAGGCTCTCTAAAATTACTAAGCCAACCTTACCCACCCGATGCTATTCTGGCAATGAACGACAGTCTTGCATTTGGTGCAATGAGAGCTATAAAAGAGCTGAATATGAAGATTCCCGACGATGTTGCTTTAATAGGCTACACAGACGAAGCTCATTCAAACTATGTTGAACCCGCACTTACATCTGTTACCCATCAAACTTACAAAATGGGAACGGAAGCTTGCAATTTATTGCTTAAAACTATTAGAGGAGAAAAGAATATTGTAAAAAAAGTTATACCTACCTCCCTGATTGTCAGAAACTCTTCCGATAAGAGACCCGAAAAGCCAAAGAGGTAGTTCTTTCTTTTAGTTTTTCTTTATTTTCTGTATATACGATTTACCCGATAACGTTGTAACTTTAATAACGTATATACCCGATTGTAAATCATTAACCTTTATGTTTTCCTTATTAAATTCGTTCAGAGAAATACTTTTTATTAAAACACCCGTCGGAGTAAATATATTTATCCCTGTTATATCTTCATTGCTATTTATAAATAATATATCATCTACAGGATTAGGGTAAACCGATATTCCAATATTTTGCTGCTTATCGTCTATACCAACAATAGTATCGGGCAATAGTTTTATTCTGTATACTAAAGTCAGATCCGGATATAAAGCGTTATCCATCTGACAAACAAGCTTCTGATTCATATAATCATTACTTATCTTAAATACACCGTCTTCCATCTCTGTAACTGTAACTGCTTCGCTTGTTCCTTCCTTATGCCACTGATATGATGTAATATTTCCTTCAACCGAATATTCTTCGCTTAAATCAATCTCGGTATTCGCATAAACTTCCCCTCCTTCAATAGTATCCTGCGGAGCATATACCAATTGCCAATAGAAAGAATTATTAAATGTAGGTATAGACGTAAACTTTAACAGATTATTATTGCACACTAACGATCGGTATAACGTTTCCGAATTATCCATCAATATCGATGTTAACTTGTTATTTGCACAATCAAGATTGTTTAGATTTTTATTATTAAACAAATTCAATGTTACCAGTTTATTATTGGCGCAGTTTAATTTGAGCAATGCTGTATTAGCAGTTAAATTTAAAGCCGACAGCTCGTTGCCCGAACAACTCAACGACTCTAAATTCAGATTCTGACTAACATTTAAGCCGCTCATTAGCTTATTATTATTACACCATAAGTATTTTAGCCCCTGCAACTGCGAAACGCTCAAACCTGCAAGCTGATTATCCGAGCAATCTAAAACTTCCAAATTTTTATTTGTCCCCATAGTTAGCTTATTTCCTACTATGATATTGCCCGAACAATATAACGAAATAAGCTTCGTATTTTGCGAAACATTCAGCTCTGCTATATCATTATCGGAACATGCCAATAATTGTAAGTCTTTATTATTAGACAGGTTTAACGCCGATATCTGATTTGATCCACATGCCAGAGTTGTCAACAAACTATTATTTGAAACATCCAGATTACTGATCTTATTTTTCGAGCAAGACAAGTTGGTAAGTTTGGTGTTGCCAGATACGGATAAAACACTGATTTTATTGTCGGAACAATCAAGATAACGCAAGTCGGCATTTGAAGATAAATCCAACACATTCAGATCGTTACTCGAGCATTTAAGCTCTTTCAATTTAGAATTTGCATTAACATTTAAAGACTGAAAATTACTACCCGAACAATTCAGATATACCAACTCGCCAAAGTAACTGCAATCGAAATCGCCAGACAGTTTATTAGCTGTCGTCACGTTATAAACAGAAATATCTTTCAGTTCAAATCTCACTAATCGGCTGGGCGAATTGATATTCCATTCCCAATCGATTAATACGACACCTTTGTATGCGCTAATTTTCTCAACCCAATCTTCGGACGAATACCACGAAACTGTATCCGATGCATTTATTCCCAACAAATTCAGATTAGAAGCTCCTGTTACTTCACTTTTTTGGCGAAGTAAATTTCTTAACCCCTCTTTATCTGAATCGTGGTATGCCTGTGCATTTACAGATTTATTCCAACCAAACAAAATTAAAAATGTAAAGCACAAGCATGTCAAGATAGAGCTTTTCCTCATAATAAAATCGCTAAATAAAAATATCCCAGGTATACACTATATGTGTCACAAAAACAAAATTAGAACAATAATCAGAACCTCAAAATAATATTAAAGCTAATCTTTCATAAATTTGAAAGTTAACGTTTTCCCCCCTGTTGTTAAGATATAAGAGCCTTGTGTCAAATCTTTTACAGAAAGCTCCTCTCCTACCGAAACTTTTCTGGATATTACCAATCGACCATACATATCATATATATGCAAAACTTCGACTAACGGAGATAATATAGTTATTAAGCTCTGATGCTGATTATAATTTACATAACTATTAAAATTATCAGAAATACCAACAATGGTATTAGGATCTTCTAATACTTTCATTTTATAGGTAATAATCAAATCGGGAAATAATTGATTCGAGACCTTACAATAAATAAATTCATCAATATAGTCCTCGTCATTACAAACAAACATTCCACCTTCATCCTCTACCTGATCCAATTGTATCTCCTCGTCATTTGCGTTATACCACTTATATTCCGAAAGAATACCATTTATTTCATATTCGCTAGCGAGGTCTATAGTATCCTTAATTATACCATCTATAACAATCTGCTTTTGTGGATTATAAGACGATGTTTCTCTATATGTTATCAGCGGAAGTGTAGAAAACTTAAGAAAGTTATTTGCGCATTTAAAAACCTCGAAACTGTTTAATGATGCCGGAATAATTACAGACTCCAAATTATTGTCAGAAGCGTTAAATCTGCGGCAACGAAAATTGGCTGAGAAATCGATATCTTTCAATTTGTTCGAATAACAGTCAATGTGTACTAGTTTCGAATCCGCACCCTGTGGCAAAATTAAATCCTCTAATTCGTTTCCGTTACAATATAAACTTTCTAAAAGGTTGTTATTCGATAAATTTAACGACGAAATATTGGTTCCTGTTACCGAAAGCTCTTTCAGTTGCATATTATTAGACAAATCTAAAGTCTTTACATTGCTGTTCGCAATTTTTAAGGACTTCAAATATGTAAAAGACGAGCAATCCATCCCCCATACAATAGTATTAGGAGCAACACCTGTAAAATCTATCGAATTTATTCTGTAAAATTCACCATTGTCATCCAACCCCCATTCTATATTATTGGCAAGAGCATCAATCCACAATTTTGAAGTGTACCAACCCAAAGTATCGGCCTGAGTTAAATTCATATACTCGAAATTTGCTTTTCCATCTATTGCCGACCGACTACGCATAAACTGACGAAGAGCCTCCAACTCCGACGAATTGTAATTATCGAGGCTATTGCTATCCTGTATCCTTACCTTATAGATAAGAGTCAAACTAGGACAAACGGGATTTGTAACCTCGCAAGTTAGATTTGTTCTTAAATAAGAATTGTCATTGCATACAAAAACACCATTTGCAACCGTTGTTAATGATATAGCCGTACCATTGCTATCGTACCATTTATAAACCGAAGGAGAACCCTTAACTGTATATTCGCTGCTGATATCAATATTTTCGCCAACATTAACAGTCAATTCAATATCTTTTTGAGGAGTATACCACGATATATAAGAAAAATTGACCTGAGGCATTGTTGAAAATTTCAAACAATTTTTCGAACAACTGAAGTATTGATAAGCAGGAACGGGAGAAGGCAATACTATATTTTCGAGATAGTTCAATGCCAATCCAACAGTTTTCAGATTTGGGTTAGCCGATAAATCGATAGTCTTCAATTTATTGTCCCCAATATAAGCGGTAACAAGATTAACGTTTTTCGATAAATCGATAGCTTTTAATTTATTGTTATTACAATTAATAGTAGACAATTTATTTCCGTCTCCTTGAGGCAAAATTAAACTTTCCTGCTTCGAATTCGAAAAGCACGAAAGATTTTCAATATTGACATTCGTACTTGCATCCAATTCCGAAATCCAAGTATCAGTAATATATAATTCATCTAAATTGACGTTAGACGAGATCAAAACTTTATCAATTCCCGTACCTTTTAGTTTCAATTTGCTCAACAATCCAAAATGCGAACAATCCAATACACCACCCAACTGTCTGGCTTTATCGAATTGTAAATACAAATAGCTTAACCTTTCCAAGCGCGAAACAGGATCGTAAATCCAGCTTAAATAACCATTATCGCATAAAGTATAAACCCAGTTTTCGGTTGTTTGCCAATCTATAGTATCCGAAACAGCCAACCCGAGTTCTTCAAAATTCGAACGTCCTTCGTTTATCGATGACTGGCGAAGAAATACCCGTAGAGCCTCCTTGTCTTCTTCGTAAAAGTCTAAAGCCATCACACTCTCTACGCCCAATAAAATTATCAGAATAAGTAAAAGTTTTTTCATTTTATGCTTTTTGTTAAAGTTTATGCAATGTTTTAATTATGATGGAAGACAAATTAATCTTCGTCTTCCATATAAAAGAATCCATTTTCGTCTACCTCAAAATCTTCGTCATCCGAATCATCCTCAACAACAAAATCTTCGTCCTCTTCAAATTCAACAGTTTTTATATCTAAATTACGATGAGTAATATGTTTGCCTTTATCCTTTTCGTAATCTCCATCCTTATTCAGTTCGCCCCACAACATATCCTTAAGCTGCTGTATATTGTAATTTGTAACCGAAGATATAAATATGTGTGGAATATCGGGTAAATCTTCTTTCATCGCTGCAATCAGCTCATCGTCTAACATATCCGATTTCGAAATGGCAAGGATACGTCTTTTATCAAGAAGTTCGGGATTGAATTGAGTCAACTCGTTCAGCAAAATCCTATATTCGGCATGTATATCGTCGGCATCGGCCGGAACAAGAAACAACAGTAACGAATTTCGTTCGATATGCCTCAAAAACCTATGTCCGAGCCCCTTTCCTTCGCTAGCCCCTTCTATAATACCGGGAATATCGGCCATAACAAATGAACGAAGATCGCGATAACTTACAATTCCTAAATTAGGTTCAAGTGTTGTAAACGGATAATTAGCAATTTTAGGCTTAGCAGCAGTCATTACCGATAATAATGTCGATTTTCCGGCATTAGGAAATCCTACCAAGCCAACATCGGCTAGAACTTTAAGTTCCAGAATTATTCTTCTTTCCTCGTACGGTTCTCCCGGCTGTGCATATCGTGGAGCCTGATTTGTTGGTGTTTTAAAATGGTTGTTACCACGGCCTCCTCTACCTCCTCGCAGAATAATAACTTCTTGCCCATCGTCTGTTATATCACACAGATATTCACCTGTTTCCGCATCATAAGCTACAGTACCACAAGGAACATCTATAATCTTCGAATCGCCTTTTTTACCGGAACATAACCTTCCCGATCCGCTTTCTCCGTGTCCGGCCAGTATATGCCGCTGAAATCTCAAGTGTAGCAAGGTCCAATAGTTACGGTTGCCTCTAAGTATAATATGCCCGCCATCGCCGCCATCGCCGCCATCGGGTCCCCCTTTGGGTATATACTTTTCGCGACGGAAATGAGTAGAACCTCTTCCCCCCTTACCCGAACGGCAATATATCTTTACATAATCTACAAAATTCGAATCGCTCATTTATTTCGAGTTATTTATTATAATTGAATATTATTCAGGAATAAGTTCCTGACAAAAGTTAATAGACAACGAAACCAAGATCCGAAAAACTTTATTCAAGTAACTCCCGGAACCTGGTTGGCGTTTCTGAAAAAATATCTTGTTATTTTACTTTGTCTATAACTTCCGATATACGGGCAAATATTTGGTCTTTCGTGCCTAAACCTTCTATTTGATAAAGCTTGCCTTCTTTTTCGTATTTTTCTTTAAGTGGCGAGGTTTGATTGTAGTACACATCCAAACGAGCTTTTATTGTTTCGTAATTATCGTCGGAACGCCCCGACTCTTTACCTCTGTTTATTAATCTTGTTATTAGTTCTTCTTCCTTAACATCGAGACTAACAACTGCTGCAATTTTTTGTCCTCTTTCTTCTAGCATTTCGGCTAACGCCTCACCCTGAGGTATAGTACGAGGAAAACCATCGAATATAACTCCTTTGGTTTCGCCTTTTTGTGTTTTCTGATCGTATACACTTGCTAATATATCAACCATCAATTCGTCCGGTATCAGCTGACCTTTCGACATGTAACTCTCGGCCAATTTTCCTAATTCGCTGCCCGAATCTCTTTCTGCCCTTAACACATCACCTGTCGAAATATGAGCTAATTCATATTTTTCGATCAAAAATTCGCTTTGTGTACCCTTTCCCGAACCGGGAGCTCCAAAAATTACAATATTCAGCATTTCAGTATATTTTTGTTAGTTATTAAATTCTTTCTACTTTTCAGTTATTTTATAAATATCCGGATAATTGCGTCCGTATCCGTCATAATCTAAACCAAATCCTATAATAAAATCGTTTGGAATTTCCAAAGCTACATAATCGGGCTCAATTTTCTCGATTAATGCATCCGGTTTAAATAACAATGTAGATATCAGTATCTTTTTGGGATTATAACCGGCAAGTTGTTCCAGCACCAACGACATAGTTGTTCCTGTATCCACAATATCTTCAATTATAACAACAGTACGTCCTTCTATATTTTCCTGAAGCCCGTAAATCTCTTTCAAAACCCCGGTAGACGAAGTTCCGCTGTAGGATGCCATCCGCACAAAAGTTATTTCACTTGGAATATTCAGGTTTTTCATCAACTCGGCAGCAAACATAAACGATCCATTGAGAATACATATAAACAATGGTTCCTGCCCTGCTAAATCCGAATCCATTTTACATGCAATATTCTTAATTGCAGTCGAAATAGTATTGTTATCTATGAACAATTCAAATTCTTTATCTTTTATCTTTACATACTTTTCCATGTACGAAGGGCATACTTTTCGGTTTTACAAGCTACAAAAATAACATAAATAGATCATATTCAGCATTACAATTTAAGTTTTTATAAAAAATAAAGGGCGGTCTATCAACAGACCACCCCTTAAACACATAATGATTTTCTATCTATTCAAGCACCTTACCTTATTTAACAACTTTGTAAGTTTTTCCACCTACTGATACCATATAAACTCCTTGTGAAGCCACAGGCACTACTTTATTAGTATAACCTTGAGCTACAATTCTACCCGATAGGTCAACAACAACAACTGCGTCGTTGCTATCAGCTTCAACAAGTATACCATCAGCTACAACTTTAACCACAACATTAGCAGAAGCAACTTCATCAGGATTTATTGAACTTCCGTTACCCATTTCAACAGTAGCGAATGCACCTCCAGCGTATGATTGGTCTATTGCCTGAACCCCGATAGTATATTTTACACTAGCAAGATCCATTGTTGTTTTCATTGAATAGTTTAACACACGAGTTCCAACATGTACCGAAGCTATTGCTCTCAATTTTCCGGTTGCTATATCAGCAGGAATTAATGAGAAGATTTCGCCTGTATTTTCATTTTTCACATAAACATTATAAACTAATGCTTCGACAGGAGAAATATCATCGTCAGCAGCGTCCCATGTAATAGAAAGTACTCCATCAGCATAGTTAGCAGCAACATTAGCAGGTGCAGATGGAGGCGTATTAGCAGGAACTCCTTCACCAACTTGATTTATATGCAATATTGCAGGTGTTCCACCAAAAACAGAGCCTTTATCTTCGTTATTTCTCTTATAACCTGTGATAAATACATCTAAAGTATTATCTCCATTTGCATCGCCCAAAGCTAAACCACTTTCATTAGCGTTAAGCAATGGATACACATCGTCAAGAAGGAATGCTCCATTAGATTTTTGATAATAAAGACATGTAACTTTATCTCCATCAGGGTTTGTAGGCCATCCTGTTGTAATAACATCTAAAAGTCCGTCATTATTCAAATCGCCAAGAACAACATGAGTTTCTTTAACACCTCTAATACCTAGCTCGTTATGATCTACAACATTAAACTCCCAAGTTCCTTCGTTTTCAAGCAAGAAAGCTTGTTTTCTGTCATCATCTTCTTCGCCTCGGCCTTCTCCCGAAATAAAGATATCAAGGAAACCATTATTTTTGAAGTCGCCTACTTTTATTTCACCATCGTAAATAAAAATATCCAAATCATCCGGAGTCATTTCTTCGAACGAACCATCTTGCATATTTCTGTAAATGGCCATTCTTCCGCCACCACTTACTGCAGGTTCATAACCTTCGGGGCTTCCGTCAGTGTAACCGTTAGAAATAATATCTAACCATCCGTCGTTATCCAAGTCTGCAAAAACAACGCTACCTTTACTCATCGGACGGAATCCTGCATAGTCTTCGATATGCTCATTACCTATAAATACCGGATTTTTCAAAGTAACATTTCTTACTGCAGTAAATGTTCCGTCTCCATTGTTTTTATAAAGCTCAACATAACGAGAAATTTCGTCAATACCGATAATTAACACATCGGTGAAACCATCTTTGTCATAGTCGCCTGTAGCAACAGCCTGATACGACTTAAGCTCGTTACTCTGACCAGGAGCTCCTTGTCTGAAAATAGCTTCTGGAACAATCTCGAATTTATAATCGTGATCGGGTCCTAAATTTTTATACAATTGACAGAAAGGATTATCTACACCCCATTCTTTATCGCTATATACCAAAATATCGGTATAACCATCGTTGTTATAATCGAAAGCTGCATAACAAGACATAGAGTTGAGAGGAAGACCAACTGGCGATGGAATTTCTGTACCTTCTGCTACTGGCGCATACGGACTAATTCCTAGTAATGGAGTAAATGTTCCATCAGCGTTTTGTTTCATCATATTAGAGAACGGACGCCATTGATCGTACAATTCTTTTTGTTGCGTTCCTTCATCAGGTAATCCCTGACCTCCATAATAGATATCAAGTAAACCATCGTTATTGTAGTCAAAAAATACAGGATTCGATCTGTAACTACCAATAAAAGGCTCGATATCGTACCAACTTCCTGTAGAAGGAGTAAATGTACAGTACTCTTGTGCAGTAACACCACAAGCAACTGCAAGAGATAATGCTGTACCAACTAATTTTTTTAAAAATGTAGAATTTTTCATTGGTTAAATTTTAAAGAGTTAATAAAAAATGCTCTAAGCAAATATATTTCAAACACCTTGAAGAACCCGTTATGGATGTATTAATTAATAGCACAAATGTTGCAATATTAAAGATATCCTTGTTTTATTTTATAAAATGAGACAATTATAAAACCAATCGGTTGACCAGAAACAGAAAACCGATTGGCTTAGCACTCTATCACTTAATAAACCATGAATTAATATCCATCAATAAGCTCTTCATTCCTTCCGAATCTTCGTATTTTCGAGAAACTTTCTCGGCCATGAAAGCCGGATGACCATCCCTATGTCGTGATATACGTAACAGGTCGAAGAAACGGCTACCTTCGTAAGCAGTTTCGGCTGCCATTTCGTCCAATATCTGAGTTTCTACCCAATCAATACTATCCTGACGTGCTTTATCAACATTTTCTTGTGTAAAATCGGGTATAACAAATATGCTAGCATCGCGTGATATACCTAATCCACGCCCACGGGAAGCTGTACCAACATTGTTAGTTATAGCTTCGGCAGAAATTGCAAAGTCGATATACGGCTCATTATTAGCTATTTCGGAATAATTAACCTTCTGCGGATCGTTTATGGTTGTTGTATTTAAACCATATTTAAGTACAGCAAAGGCCAGAGTAGGTTTACCCGCACGGTTCACAGCCTCGGCATAACGTAAATATAATTGAGGATTACGGTATATAGGTATTTCAGTAAGGATGTACGGATATGGCAACAATTCGTTCTCGGGATCAGTAGCCGAAGTAATCGCAGTTGCTGCATTAAAATATTTATATATCAAATCCTTAGCACCTTCTTTACTTTGTATAGTACCATAAGAATCGCCTATCTCATATCTAATTCTACCGCTTTTTATGCTTCCTCGCAAGTCTCCTTCGAAATAACCTGTTATATTTCCATTCAACTCCGCGGCATGAAAGTGAGGTTTTAGTGCCATTTCATCCATAAAACCTTTAACCGGTAATAAACTTGCTGTATTATTAAATGACATACGAACCAAATTGCTATGGAAATCTTTTATAGATGTACTATATGGAATTATAGACATTACTTCGTTCCGATAAGAACTTCCATGCTGAGCATTAAAAGCATCCTGAACTGTTGTTGTCCAAAAACTGGCATAATTACGAGTAATCAAATATCCTTCATATATCTGATCGTGATACATTGCAGCTGCTTGAGGGTATAGATTTTTAAACAAATATAAATCACCTAACAACATACGCACAGGCACTGAAAAAAAATACGAATATTTTCCATCAATCATCCCATAATCAGGCCTATCTACATTTACATATGGCAACAGATCCTCTATTAAAATACCAGCCAATTCATCAATATCTTTCTCCGGATATTTGGCAAGTGATGATTCGAGACTCAATATGGGCTCTTCCATATAATATACTTTGCCGTATATTTGTGCCATTTGCCAATAAGTCCAAGCACGTATAGCTTTAATTGCTGCAAATTCGGGAAGCATTACTTTTTCAGTATGGAATACTATAGACGTATCCATTTTGCTTATTGCATAATTACAGTTATTAATGATATTATAATAATCATATTTCTCTCTGTAAGAATTATCTTCCGATACATTAAAAGCATTAATTTCCTTCAATGCTATTGATGCATCTTCCGATACGGTCATTAAATCGCCACGCAATTCGCCCATAATAACATAACGGTCGCCTATTTTTTGTAGCTGAGACAGTATTCCCATCAATGAGTAAAGAGAGTCATTCGGCGATTTCAGGTCATGATCTTCTTCAAAAGCATACCTGTCCGAATCGGTATCGAGCATATCTTCGCATCCGCTAAAAACAACAAGTGCCGACAGGATGCATAAACAAGAAAATATATATTTCAGTTTCATATTCATAACAGATTAATTGAATAGTTACAGATTAATTTTCACCCCAAAATTAAACGATCGTGTTTGAGGGATAAGCCCTGCGTCGACACCCTGAGACAAGACCGAATTGCCATACGAAAACTCGGGATCGTTACCTAAATATTTAGTAAATGTATAAAGGTTATTTACTGAGCCCCAAACCGATACTTCTTGTAAGAATGTTAGATTCAGAGGTAGTTTATATGATAACGAGAGTGATTTAAACTTCAAGAAAGAAGCATCTTCAATCCATCTGTCCGAGAAACGGGAGTTACCCATCGGATCGCCATAAGTAGCCCGTGGTATAGATGTTTGCTGACCATTTGCTACCCATCGGTTTTGCATACTAGTAGCCTGATTATAAATATCATTTCCGGCTTCGAGGTTAGCACGTAAAGCATTATAAGCATCGTTACCCACCGAGTAAGAAAATAAAGCGCCTAAAGTAAAGCCTTTGTATGTAAGATTGAAATTGAAATTTCCGTAAAAATCGGGATTAGGATCTCCTATTATTTGTCTGTCTTTTTCGTCAATAATATTATCCTCATGTGCATCTACGAAATACATATCCCCAGCCTCGAAACGTGTTAATGCACCCGACTCGGACTGAACATACAGATTTGCTCTGTCGGCCGCGTCGCTATCGGTAAGAACTCCTTTAGTTTTATATCCATAAAATACTCCGGCAGGTTGTCCAACAGCTGTAAGAATTTGGCCTCCATACATATCTGTAGTGAACGAACCATTTCCCAAAGCTGTAATCTCGTTTTTATAATGCCCTATCATAGCACCAAAATCGAGTTTTACATCTTTCTGATTAACAATTCTTACATTTGTCGAAATCTCGAATCCTTTATTTTTCAGCTCTCCGTCGTTACTCCAGAAATACCTCAATCCGGCAATTTCACTTAGTTTTTTGCGGGTAAGCAAATCTTTTGTTTTTGCCGAATAAAAATCGGCGCTAACAGACCATCTGTTATCAAACATACTTAAATCGAGCCCTACGCGAGCCGTACCAGTTGTTTCCCATTTCAGCTTTTCGTTTCCTATATTTTCCAATATAAGCCCCATCGCATTACCTATAAACTTAACCGAGGTAAAATAAGAACGGGTAGCATAATTCAATATATTATCGTTCCCCGATAGTCCGTATCCAACGTTCAGCTTCAGATAGTTTACAAAATTGACATTGGCCATAAACTCTTCCGACGAAATTAACCATCCTGCCGAAACAGAAGGAAACGTACCCCATGATAAACCGCCAAGTTTAAGAGCTCCGTCTGCCTCTTTTCCAAAACGCGAAGAAGCATCCATTGCTGCATTTACGTTAAGCAAATACCTGCTTTTGTAAGCATAATCGGCATTGATATACCATGCCATAGATCGCCAATTATCTTTCAAACCTGTTGAGTACCGTAAACTGGCGTCGGTGTTCGACAAATTCTTTATATTATCAGAACTAGTGTTATGCCCTTCGCCATAAGACGATTCGTAAGTATCGGCATAATACCTATAACCTCCCAATACGTTTGCGGAATGAACACTATTCTTCATTATGTTCCAATTAGCATTTGCATCTAACGAAACCGAAGTTTGACGTGTCATCATATCTTTCACATAGTTTCTCGACACGGCATATATTTCACCAAAATCGTTTGTCAACGACACTTCTGGAATTCCGAAATTAGGACGGAACGAGTTTTCGTTCAACTTATCCCACGAATACCCGAACAAAACACCAACCTTAAGATTTTCGTTTATAGCGTAAGAAGGTAAAGCATTGATATTAAACCTATATCTTTTCGATATACTTTCGCCATATTGCAACAAAGCCAATGGATTACCAACTCCCAGTTCGTCCGTATCGTTCAGTTTTGTTGTTAACGAACCGTTTAATTCGTACTGATACGGATTATACACCGGAGCCTTAATGAGAGACATATAGAATGGCGAAGACAACTCGTCTATCCCATCATTAAATATAGAATTTTGGGTTTGAGCAAATGCTATATCAAAACGAAGATTTAACTTATCAGTCAGGTTTATATCCGAATTAAATCTAACATTTAACCTGTCATAATCAGTTTTATCAATATTTCCGTCATTTGTGCTATAACCTAAAGAAAATGCATACAGTGCAGTTTCGTCTCCCCCTCTTACACTTAATCCGTATTTCTGTATTAATGCTCCATCGTTTATAAGATCAAACCAATCGGTATCGTTATGATTTGCTTTGTAATAAGATTTCGTTTCATCGTCTTCTAAGAATTTAAAACGATCGATATACGAACTATTATCAAACATTCCACTCAAGATATCCGAAGCATAAAGCCTGTATTGCTCTGCATTCATCACCGATGTTGTTTTAAGAGGTGCCCGATAACCCAACGATATGTTCGCTGTTATTTCGGTCGCCATATTACGGCTCCTCTTAGTTTCGATCAATACAACACCATTTGCTCCTTTGCTTCCATAAATAGAGTTTCCGTCTTTCAACACTGTAACCTTTTCTATATTATCCGGATCGAGTAACGAAAGCGGATTGTTGAAAAAGCCCGAATGTATTGATGATTCCTCCAGATTATCCTGCATTTGCCAAATTACACCATCCACTATAAAAAGAGGTTGTGCACTGGTATTCAACGAGTTTAAACCGCGCGCAAAGAATGCTGCTCCGCCCCCTTGTACGCCCGAATGAGTTATACCTCTAATCTGTCCGCTCAAACGAGACGTAAGGTCTTCCTCCAAACTTGTAATACCCGGAGTAAATTCTGTTACAACTCCCGATTTTTCAGGAGAGAAAACATCTCCCTCATAAATAGACTGGCTGTTACCTACTATACCCAACATACGTATTTCGATCTGAGTACGTCCTCTTGCTCCAACAACCTGAGGCATATACCCGGGAGCATCAACCGACAGGTTTACTTCTAAATGTGGAACTTTCAGGCTAAAAGTTCCATCCTCTGTTGTCATTGATGTATAATATAATTGAAAAGTAGTCCACTTAGTAATTGAAAAGTATACCACTAAGTGTCTCGGACGAGATGGTTCAAAGATATTTATTCTTCATTAGATTGTAACATTTTTTGAGTTTCTTTAACACGATAAGACTGTCCGTTCATGTTAATCAGATATGCTTTATGCGTTAGCCTGTCGACCATTGCAGCCACCAGTACTTTATCCTTGACTATCTCACCCCACCTGCTAAAAGCCAGGTTTGTAGTAATAATAGTTGTTTTCTTTCCTGCTCTGAGTGATAAATGATTAAACAAAAGTTCGCCACCTTCTTTATCACAACTGACATATCCGAACTCGTCACAGATTACCATATCATACCTCTGGAAGCGTAGTTCGAGCTGGCGTAGACTTTTCTGTGATCTGCATTCCCTGATTTGTGTAAGCAGGCGTGGTACGGATGTAAAGAAGACAGTATATCCCTCCAGGCATGCTTTAATACCAAGTCCTATGGACATATGTGTCTTGCCTGTTCCCGGGTTACCGCAAAATACGATATTGCGCCCATCCTTGATAAATTCCAGCGTTTCAAGTTCCGGCAGTGCTGTTTGTGCATCTTTAGGCAGCTCTTCCCTTACCAGTTCCTGAAGGTACTTTAGTTCGGGGAATCCGGCTATCCTGATCCGCTGTTTGCGGCGCGCTTCGATACGCATGTCCATTTCCTTGGTTAATAGCTGGCATATCAATGCCCGGTACGACCAGTTCTCATCGGTTGCCAAGGTAATAAAGTCATCGAGTTCATCCCGCATAACAGTTAGCTTAAGTTCTTTGGCATAGTTAAACACTTTTTCTTTTTCGTTCAGATTATCCATTTGCATACTATTGATATTAAATACTTCTTGTCTCATGATTATTAATTTTTGGTGATGATTTTTATATTGTTCTCTGTGTCCATTATGCGTGATAGATCCATCAGTATCCTCATGGCTCCGTCTTCAATCAGGGCAGAGCCGCTCTTATGGCTTTCATCCGGATAGATGGGTTCATCCTGGGTCGCCTGGGGCTCGTTATTGGCATAGAGCATGGCTTTGATCTGGTCTGCCGATATACTTCTCAGGCCTCGTGCCTTTAATGAAGTGTATGCTTCTATTATATCGTTATCACTAAAATCGTTCTCCCTGGCATACTGTAAAAGGAAGACAAAGTCCCTGGCCTTATCTGTAAAATGTTTATTGAACAAGGCTTGTATCTGCTGTGGCATTTGCTTTAATGCCAGTGAAGTGTTCAGTGCTCCGGGTTTGCGCAAGAGGGTGTTCAGGTAGTGTTCCAGTTTGATAGACCATCCCTTTTGCCTTGAGTAGATGCGTTCATGTACAGCCACCTTGTCATTATTATAGAGGATAACAATCTTCTCGGAGTACATCTTAACGGTAACCATTTTGCCTACCAGTGTATCGGGAACCGAGTAGTGGGAACAGTTCATGCAGATTGTAGACCACTTGTCGACTTTGTACTCCGCCATCTGGAAGCATCCCATCTCATTGGTATAGGGTCTTAATGCTGCCAGGTCTGCTGCCAGTTCCTCCACTTTATTAATCGTCGAAGGGCTACCACTGCGCGAGTTGATCTTTTCACAGATGGCCAGCAGGTGCTCCTGGGCATCTTTCAATGAAGCATAATGCAGGTTGATACTGAAAGCCTTACGCCTGACATACTCTACCGAACGTTCCACATGGCCTTTTTCCCAACCGGCACGGGCATTACAGAAGCGGTAATGGTAGCGGTAGAAGTTGCTCATACGAAGCAGGGTTTCTGTGGGCTTCTTCTCTTCCCCGGCAAACTTTTTGATGGCCACACGCATATTGTCATAGACCATAATCGAGGGAACACCTTTCACCTGGCGGAAGAAGTTGCGGTGCGACTCCATAAAGGNTCCATAAAGGCTAACTGGTCCTGATGATGGAACAGCCAGGCATAACGCCCGTTGCTATGGCTCAGGGTAAAGACGGCCATCTGGATACGTTGAAGCTTACCGTTTAAGTAAAGCTTGACTTCACCCCAATCAAACTCACAGGACTCTCCCGGTGGATAATAACCTCGGATAAAGGCTTCCTGGGATTTATCTTCTTTCTTCTCAGTACTGGCAGAGGCGATGTATTTACAAACTCCCGTATAACTGACCTGAAAGCCTTTGTCTATCAACAGTTCGTAGATATCCTTACCCCGCATACACTGCTTCTTCAGACCCATAGCGCGCTTGCGGGCGTTCTTCTCTAAACATTCGTCTATTAAATCTTTCAGGCTGCCGGTAATAACACGGCGGCATCGACGGGAACTGTTATAACGCGATTGTGTAGTTAATACCGATTCCAGAGAGGCTTCCGGGTCATCACAGTTTAATGCTGCTTCATACTCGGCTATGACCTTATGAACGGTCTTACGGCTGATATCCAACTCTCTGGCTATAGCCCGTTTACTGTACCCTACGGTACGGTACATGTGTATAATTGCTTGTTTTTCCACCATTGTTATCATTTTAACCTCTGTGTTAGTGTTCTGTACACAAAGGAATTTATAATGTTAATATTTGTTAGTAAAATATGAGGCTTTATTAGAAGCGCTCACACATTTTACCTAACTGGTGGTATACTTTTCAATTATTTTAGTGGACTACTTTTCAATTATATTATACA
>NZ_QVMM01000011.1 GCF_010501065.1 Dysgonomonas sp. 216
GCGGGTCGCACAGCAGGCGCAGTCTTGATTTTTTGGTTCGTTTTGCATCAAGGCAAAATGAACGAAGGCAAGCATCGGTAAGATGCGCGGCAGTTAAAAGAACAATTACATTTTTAGTTTCCTTTTCCAGCCTTGCATTGAATAATGTTTGGCTTATGGCGGTTAAGTGCCTCTGTATCTGTCTGCAAGGGAAATAGTCAAAACAACCATGCAGAGAACTTTAACTTCAATAATTTACAATTCGTCATCGAAAAACAGGAGGCTTTTGTCAGAATATTCATTGCTTTAAAGGAATAGAGAAGATGCCTCTTCTGTAGGGAACCATAAAGAGGCTAAAACCGTCAGAACTGTCAGGTTTTGCAAAAATGACACAGATAGAGCCCGCAAACAAGGATGTTATTCTACCTTAATAGAATAAGAACGAGGCAGGAAAATAGATATGCGACCTTAAAATTCGGAAGTGAAGTGGAACTTTATGTTCTTAAAGTCTTGTTGCGCCATCATCAACACGTAGTTCGAGTCGGCAAGAAAAACATCACGTCCATCTTTGTCCTTAGCCATATATTGGGCTTTGCGCTTTTTGAATGTTTCCAGTTCGTCTTTGTCGTCGCTTTCAATCCAGCATGCTTTATATAGGCTGATCGACTCCCAGCGGCATTGTGCACCATATTCGTGCAACAGGCGGTACTGAATAACTTCGAATTGCAGTTGTCCTACGGTTCCTATAATCTTGCGTCCGTTAAATTGGTTGACAAACAATTGTGCCACACCCTCGTCCATAAGTTGGTCGATGCCCTTTTGCAGTTGTTTTGTTTTCATTGGGTCGGCATTGTCAATATATTTGAACATCTCGGGCGAGAAACTAGGTAAGCCTTTGAAATGGAGCAGTTCGCCCGAAGTAAGCGTGTCTCCAATTTTGAAAGTCCCCGTGTCGGGCAAACCTATAATATCGCCAGCGAAAGCTTCATCAACAGTCTCTTTTTTCTGAGCCATAAAGGCAGTGGGAGCCGAGAACTTCATCATGCGGTTCAGGCGGATATGCTTGTAGTTTACGTTACGTTCGAACTTACCCGAGCATATCTTCACAAAGGCGATGCACGAACGGTGGTTGGGGTCCATGTTGGCGTGAATCTTGAATATAAAGCCTGTGAAAGCTTCCTCTTCGGGCACCACTACACGCTCTATTGCCTGTATGGGGCGAGGCGAGGGGGCTATCTTCACAAAGCAGTCGAGCAGTTCTTTTACCCCGAAGTTATTCAGTGCCGACCCGAAAAACACGGGAGCAACTTCTCCTTTCAGGTAACGGTCGATATTCAGATCGGGATAAACGCCCTCAATAAGCTCAATGTCTTCACGCAGTTTGGCTGCCAGTTGTTCGCCTATGTGCTTCTCCAGATCGGGGTGTGCTATGTCTTTAAACTCGATAGACTCGGTAACTGTCTGTTTGCTGGGCGTATACAAATCCAGCTTTTCGTCGTATATATTATATACTCCCCTAAACCGTTGCCCACTGTCGATAGGCCAGCTCAAAGGGCGTACTTTTATCTGTAGTTCCTCTTCTACTTCGTCCAGCAAATCGAAGGGGTCTTTACCGTCCCTGTCCATTTTGTTGATGAATACCATAACAGGGGTTTTGCGCATACGGCACACCTCCATCAGCTTTCGGGTTTGGGCTTCCACCCCTTTAGCCGAGTCGATAACGATAATAACACTGTCGACAGCCGTAAGCGTACGGAATGTGTCTTCGGCAAAGTCTTGGTGTCCGGGAGTATCTAAAATGTTTATCTTATGGTTGTTATATTCGAAACCCATTACCGAAGTAGCCACAGATATACCCCGTTGCTTCTCTATCTCCATCCAGTCAGATGTTGCAGTTTTCTTGATCTTGTTCGATTTAACAGCTCCGGCAACGTGTATAGCCCCCCCAAAAAGCAGTAGCTTCTCGGTTAAGGTTGTTTTACCGGCATCGGGGTGGCTAACAATAGCAAACGTACGTCTTCTGTGTATCTCTTTATCAAGCTCAGGATTATTCATCTTTCAAATTTTAAGGTGCAAAGATACTACTTTTTTCATTTCGCCACTATACGAATAAAGCTTGTCTTATAGCAATGAGAATATTATGTTTAGTATATGTGTTAAATGTTTAGATTTTATTAACAAAATGTTTGTTTCAATGATTATGAGTGTATATTTTAATTCCTATATTTGTAATTCACTAATTATATGACATTAATAAACAATTACTAGAAATGAGAAAGTTAATAATATCAACAGTAATGTCATTCGCTCTTCTATTGTCTGTATCAGTAATGGCTCAGGATACTAAACCTGCAAAAAAGGAAGGATCGGCCAAAGCTAAAACCGAATGCCCTAAAAAAGCAGAATGTTCAGAAAAGAAGAAAGCTGAATGCACAAAGAGTACAGAGTGTACAAAAAAAGCAGAATGCAAGAAGGTGGAAAAGAAATCTTGCTGTGCAGCAAAGGCTGATAAAAAATAAATTGGGGTAATACTTCAGTTTAAGATTGTTAGATAAAAGCTAATAATCAATATATTAAGAGAGTACTTCCTCGGGAGTACTTTTCTTAGCTTAGACACACTTGTACCATAAAACTACATTATATTGCTTATGTTAAGAACAGCTTTCGGGTTGTCGGATAGTAAAAATGACTATCTGCCAGGCATTTCTGTCGATTGCGTCATCTTGGGCTTTTTTGAAGGAAGTCTTAGGGTGTTGCTTAATAAATACGATTCTTATGACAAATGGCTTCTACCCGGAGGTCTTGTCTTTCGAGACGAAAGTATAGAGGATGCTGTTGACAGACACCTAAAATCAAGAACCGGATTGAGAGACATATACACTAAGCAATTCTATACATTTGGTGCTCACGACCGTATAAATGTTGAAGAACAAAAAAGCATTATTAATCAATATAATTTACCGGAAGGGTCGGATTGGTTTATCAACAGGTTTGTAGGTATTGGGTATTACGCTTTAGTCGAATATTCGAAAGTTCAGATATATTCTGAAAATGAAGGGGAAACCGTTAGTTGGCACACAATCAACAACCTACCTGCATTATATGCCGACCACAAGCATATTATACAGAAAGCTTTGGATGATATTTATTATCAAATAGGGTTTGTGCCTATAGGTTATGAGTTATTACCGGACAAATTTACAATGCCAGAGCTACGACAGGTATATGAGTCATTCTTAGGAAAAGAACTTGATCGTAGAAACTTTCAACGAAAAATGTTATCTATCGGCTTGTTTGAGAAGTTGAACGAGACACGAAAAGTAGGAGCACATAAAGCTCCTAACCTCTATTCGTTCAATAAGGAAAGATATACTGAAGCTCTAAATCAAGGACTTCAGTTAATAGATTGGAAGTTCTCTTAAAAGAGAAAAAGCTTGCTGTAAAGCACAGTTTATATACAATAAAACGGGTAACCCAAAGGTTACCCGTTTTATTGTAATATCGTGATTTAGACTAATCTAAATCTGTAATAGGTTTATACTTCGGTACGAGTATTTTCATCACAACCCACCCAATAAGATAGGCTACGGCACAGATTGAAAATATGATCATATAACCCGAATTTATACCATCAACAACGGTTTCACCCGATTTAGCGAGCATTCTCAAAAACTCTTCGAGATTAGAAACATTATGTTCTTTAAGTAATGCTTCTGTTGCTTCTTTAGTTTGGAATTGCGGATATTTGTCGAGTAAAGCTTCTCCGTTTATAGTACTCCAACTCTTTTGCGTAAAATCGAACAGTTTCCCCGATCCTTTATTGATAAGGAATGAACCAATACCTCCGGCCATACCTCCAATACCTGTAATAGTGGCAATTGCTTTTTTGGGGAACATGTCTCCAATAGTAGAGAATATATTTGCCGACCAAGCCTGATGTGCTGCTCCTGCAATACCAATTATAATAACAGGAACCCAATAAGATATGTGACCTAATGGTTGAGCCAAAAGTGCCAATAATGGGAAGAATGCGAATATTAACATCGCTTTCATACGCCCTGCATACGGATTCATCTTCTTTTTATCTACAAAATACGATGGTAACCAGCCTCCGATAATGGATAGCAGAGTTATTAGATAAAGAACAAATATAGCTAACTGTCCTTCTGTATCTGACGATTTTATGTCATAAACCGAACTTAAATAAGCCGGAGCCCAGAACAGGAAGAACCACCATACTCCGTCTGTCATAAATTTTCCAAAGGCAAAAGCCCATGTTTGACGGTAGCGGAATGCTTCTTTGAACGATATCTTTTTTGATTCCTGAGCCTTTTCAACTTCTTCTTCAACAGGGTCTGTCGAATCCAGATCGGATTGTATATAAGCTAACTCTGCTTTGTTTACTTTAGGATGTTTCTCTGGTTTGTTATAGATAAAGGTCCAGAATCCCATCCACACAAAACCGAGGGCACCAATAATAATAAAGGACATTTCCCATCCCCAATGTTCAGCTATTACAGGAATGGTTACCGGTGCAGCTAGTGCTCCGACCGTAGCTCCCGCATTAAAGATACTGGTAGCGTAAGCTCTGTCTTTTTTAGGGAAGTATTCGGCTGTAGCTTTTATGGCGGCAGGAAAGTTTCCGGCTTCACCTATAGCTAAAACAAAACGGGCTATGATAAATAGAACAACACTAACACTAGCCACACGTCCTACATTTTGCACAGCTCCAATAGCTTCGCGAGCTCCTTCAAAACCAACAAACCATTCTCCTGCTACAATACCAGAGGTTGCGATACCACAAAATGCGTGAATTACAGCTCCAATCGACCATACGCCGATAGCCCATAAGAATCCTTTCTTTGTATCCATCCAGTCGACAAACTTTCCGGCAAATAGCATACCAACAGCATAGAAAATAGAGAACAATGCTGTAATTGTTCCATAGTCGTCATTGGTCCAATGAAACTCGGGAGAGATAAAGTCCTTCCACGTCAGAGAAAGAACCTGACGATCGAGGTAGTTGATTGTTGTAGCAAAAAATAACATAGAACAGATTACCCATCTGTAATTTGTCATTCTATTGCCTTCTTGTTTAAGTAAATTCATGTTTTAATTGGTATTTTGATTAAAGATTATTTGTTCCTTATTTTGGCAATAATACCAAATGCATCTTTACACATTTGAGTTATCTTACCCCAGTCTTTAGCAGCTATTACCTCTTTAGGGAATAGGTTCGACCCCATGCCAACGCAAGTAACTCCGGCGCTAAACCATTTCGATAGGTTTTCTTCTGTAGGCGTTACTCCACCTGTAACCATTATATTAGACCAAGGCATTGGAGCCTTAACCCCTTTCACAAAAGCCGGTCCCATAACATCGCCCGGAAATACTTTTACCAGTTCTGCTCCTAACTCCTGAGCCAAACCTACTTCTGATACCGATCCACATCCGGGAACATATGCTACCTGACGGCGGTTACATGCTTTAAATATTTCGGGATTTAATAGTGGGCCTACAATAAAATTAGCGCCAAGTTGAAGATAAAGAGATGCTGTACCCGGATCAACAACCGAGCCTATTCCCAATATCATCTCTGGGCATTCTTTTGCAGCCCATTTATTTAGTTCTCCAAATATTTCGTGGGCAAAATCACCCCTGTTTGTAAATTCAAACGCTCTGACTCCGCCTTCATAGCAAGCTTTAAGTACTTGTTTAGATACTTCCAGATCATTATGATAGAAAACAGGAACCATTCCGGTTTCTGCTATTGTCTGACATACTTGTATACGTGTAAATCGTGCCATTTTATATATCTATAATTAATAACAAGAGCCAATATACCAATTTGCAATCGGTATATCGGCATACATGTCTTTTGTTATTCTGTTTTTATTATCAAGGTTGCTTTCCTATATAAGCTAAAATTCCACCATCGACATATAATACATGTCCGTTAACAAAGTTAGAGGCTTCCGAAGCAAGAAATACTGCCGGACCTGCCAGATCTTCGGGGTTTCCCCAGCGAGCTGCCGGAGTTTTAGCAATAATGAAAGAATCGAACGGATGACGAGATCCATCGGCTTGCTTTTCGCGTAAAGGTGCGGTTTGGGGTGTTGCTATATAACCGGGGCCGATACCATTACATTGAATGTTATATTCGCCGTATTCAGAAGCTATATTACGGGTAAGCATTTTAAGACCTCCTTTGGCTGCAGCATAAGCCGAAACTGTTTCGCGTCCAAGCTCACTCATCATCGAACAAATGTTAATGATTTTTCCTGCTCCTTTTTTTATCATGTTAGGTATTACCGCTTTAGCAACAATGAATGGCGCATTTAAATCAACATCGATAACTTGACGGAATTCGTCTGCACTCATTTCAATCATTGGTATACGTTTGATTATCCCTGCATTGTTTACAAGAATATCAATAACGCCTACTTCTTTTTCGATTTGTTTTACCATTGAATTAACCTGATCTTCGTTTGTTACGTCACAAACATATCCGTTAACTTCAAGTCCAATTTCTTTGTATGCGGCAACACCTTTGTCTACAAATTCTTGTTTTAAATCGTTGAAAACGATTTTAGCACCAGCTTTTCCAAGAGCAGAAGCTATAGAAAAGCCTATTCCGTAAGAAGCACCTGTAATCAGGGCAACTTTACCTTCTAATGAAAATTGATTAGTCATTTTTTTGTTTTTTTATATGCATTTATTGTATTTATTAGCGGGAAACACGTCCTGAACCATCGCCTTTCATCAGGTTTTCAACCTCGGCAACTGTAACTAAATTAAAGTCGCCATAAATGGTGTGTTTCAAACATGATGCAGCAACTGCAAATTCAAGCGCTTTTTGGTCGTCGTTAGGATAGCTTATCAAACCATAAATAAGACCGCCCATAAACGAGTCGCCACCACCTACACGATCAACAATGTGTGTGATGTCGTAACGTTTCGACTGGTATAGCTTATCCGAATATAAACATCCTCCCCATGTATTATGGTTTGCATTAATTGAACCGCGAAGTGTAATGATAACTTTCTTCGCACGAGGGAAACGTTTCATTAACTGAGTACAAACCGATTCAAATTCGGCAGCATTAACTTCTCCTCCTGTATGTGCAACATCAAAACCTTCGGGTTTGATTCCAAATACTTTCTCTGCATCTTCTTCGTTTCCTAATATAATGTCGCAACCTTCAACTAATGCAGGCATTATTTCCGATGCAGTTTTTCCGTATTTCCAAAGGTTTTTGCGGTAGTTTAGGTCGGTAGATACAGTAACTCCCATTTCGTTTGCTATTTTAATAGCTTCGAGACATGCATCTGCTGCACCTTGAGACAACGCTGGCGTAATTCCCGTCCAATGAAACCATTTAGCATCTTTGAACAGTTCGCGCCAATTAATCATACCGGGTTTTATATCTGCGATAGCCGAATTAGCACGGTCGTAAACAACTTTCGATGCACGGGCTACAGCTCCTGTTTCGAGGAAATAGATACCTACACGATCACCTCCGCGAACTATATTATTAACCCCCACATTATATTTTCTAAGGTCTGATATACACCATTCGGCAATATCATTATTTGGTAGCCTTGTTACAAAATCGGTTGGAATTCCATAATTTGATAATGAAACGGCTACGTTTGCTTCTCCTCCTCCAAATGTAGCATTCAGATTTGTTGATTGAATAAATCTTTGATAACCGGGAGTTGCCAAACGCAACATTATTTCTCCAAAAGTTACTACTTTTTTCTTTTCCATGTTTTTATTTATATGATGTATTAAAGTTAAGTCTCTTATATTAGATAAAGGTCGATAATCTGCCGTATATAAGCAGGTTATCAACCTTTTTTTATCTTAATATTTTACTGCAAGCGGCTGTTTAAGTGCTTTTGCAAAATTGGATGTATAAACTTCGAAATCGTTAAGCGTAGGAAAACCAAACTTAGACCATCCATATCCTGTGTAATATGTAACAGGAGAATCTGGCTGATAAGTAGCTACAGCTAAAACATGAGAATATAAATCTGGTTTTTGAGTTTTAGGGTTCATTATTGCATATGTATCAATAACATCCTTGTCGAAGTTTTCAGGAAACACAAGTGCCAGGTAAATGTTATCAGCTTTACTGCTTTTAGGTTCAGCATATACAATATAATCTTTTGCGGCAGAAACTATAATAGAATCGTTTTCGCGTTTAACCAATCCTGCAGCAACAGCTATAGGTGTTTTCAGATTACCATACGATTGCACTACTTTCGATAGTTGAGAACCTGCATCTATCGATATTGTGCGGCTTTCGCTATATGTTTGTCCATCAACTGTTATGTCTTTATATACAAGTTTAAAGGTTGTGCGCAACGGGCCATTTTCCAGAACTTCTTGAGAGGCATAATTTTCGTTCAACCAAAGCGAATCATTTACATAAGGTGCCATAGCTCCGGCTCCAAGAGTTCGTCCTACTTTATAATCATCCAAGCCTTCTCCATGATCTTCGTGATACGAAGCTTTTCCGGCCAAGTCGTCTTTATACCATTTGTCGATAATTAAAGCGTTAGTACGTTTAAACCATGCGTCAAAGCCGTTGCTTGGGCCGTCAGATGCAATCAGAGACGGACCATATGCACGGAATGCCACGCGGTCGTTCTCCCATGCAAAATCATCTTTACGTTCTTGAATGAATCGTCCGAATGTTTTTGCTTCAAAAGTTTCGATTGCTCCTGCTTTAATAGTGAATGTTCCGGTTTCTCCGGCTTTCAAATTACCTTGAAAAATTAGTTTACCGTCAAAAGTTACCTGAGACGGAATAATCTCTCCTGCTTGGTTTACAACCTGATAAACCTGTCCTTCTGCTAAATCTACTTTTGCTTTGATAGCATCAACAGGCACTTCTACCATTTCGACAGTACGGTCGAAATCGCTGGGATTTTCAACTGTAATCTTCATCTCTTTGGGTGCACAAGATGCAAGTAATGCTGCAACAGCAAACAGTGCAAAATATTTTCTCATAGAATTTATATTTAGGTGTTTATTTCAATTTGTCAGCTGTAAAAGTATCCATGTCGTCATAGTCAAGATTCTCGCCACACATAGCCCAAATAAAAGTGTAATTGCTTGTTCCGGCTGCCGAGTGAATTGACCACGAAGGAGATATTACGGCTTGTTCATTTCCCATAAATATATGGCGTGTTTCTTGAGGTTCGCCCATGAAGTGGCATACCGATTGCTTTTCGGGAACTTTAAAGTAAAAGTAAGCTTCCATTCTGCGCGAATGTGTATGCGGAGGCATAGTGTTCCAAACGCTTCCTGTTTTCAATTCGGTCATACCCATTTGTAACTGACAGCAAGGTACTATTTCGCTTAATATGATTTGATTAAGTAAACGCTCGTTTGATGTTTCTGGCGAACCTAAATCGCGGGTACGTCTCATTTCTGACGTTATTTGTGCAGTTGGGTATGCTTTATGTGCAGGCGACGATGCGAAGTAAAATTTAGCAGGATATAAGTGGTCTTTACTTTTAAAGATAACTTCTTTCGATCCACGTCCAACATAAACAGCATCTTTAAAACCTAATTCGTAATCTTTACCGTCAACAGTAACAATGCCTTCGCCTTCGATACAGATAATACCAAGTTCACGTCTTTCGCAGAAATATTCTGAACGAATAAGATCGACAGTTTCCAGTTTTAAGTCTTCTTTTACAGGTAGTGCTCCACCAATAATAAGACGATCGTTGTGAGTATAGGTCATCAACACCTCGTCTGCTGCAAAAAGCTTTTCAACTAAAAACTCTTTACGTAATTGTGTGGTATCATATTTTTTTACATCATTGGGATGAGTTCCCCAACGTTCTTCAATTGTAGTTTTCATATGCTTTGCTTATTTTATTGTTTAATATGTTGCTAATTTTCAGTAATATACTCCTTTTAGTCTTTTCATAACACTATAGCCGTTGATATTGTTTTCTATCAACTAAATAAGATTGTGGAGAAGTTATTTTATTCACAAAATATCAAGTTTTTGTTACAGAATACCTGATATTTGTTTATTCGGGTATACAAACGTATAGTTTTTAGTACAAGTTTACAAATCTAAATATCGGAAAAGGTTATAATAAGTGTGTATTTTACAATATTTAACTATGTGTTTATTCTAATTTACGTCCTCGTATTCTGTTGTGATTTTTATCAATATGAACAGTCATGTCTGCTGCATCCGATTTTATAACAGGTTGTATAAATCGGGGTGTATTCATTGTAGTCGTCCTCTATTAATTGGTCAATATCTTCTTCCGACCATTCGTGAAAAACTTCCGACCATGAATAATCATCCTGAATACTTTCGCATTCCCAACAATAAACATCTTCGTGCCCGCAAGTTGAATATGAAAGTAATATTAACGAGATAATAAATGCTTTTCCCATAATGTGTTGCAAATAAATTACTAATTTAGCAAATATACAAACATAAGAAAAAACTTGGCTCAAAAAATCAATAAGATCTAAGGCCTATTCCTTCTATGTAGTTAAGAAACGCCGTATTTACCATTCTGTTTCCTCCCGGGGTAGGGTAGTTTCCTGAGAAATACCAATCTCCTTTATGATTAGGGCAGGCTTTATGTAAATTTTCGATTGACTGAAACACTAATTTAACTTCGGCTTGAGTTCCTTCCGGAGTGAGCATTTCGGCTATCTTTTGTGATATTTGCTCATCGGTAAACGGAGCGTATATTTCTTTTACATAGTTTACAATCTGCTCTTTGGGCTTATGGCGTTGTTCAGCAGATTTTCGATGTACTCTGCTGATAATATCTTGCAATCCTTTTTCTTGCAATAATTCTATTGCTGCCCTGAATGCGGCAAATTCGGTCATTCGCGACATGTCAATACCATAGCAGTCGGGGTAACGAATTTGAGGAGAAGACGATGCGATTACAATTTTTTTAGGGTGAAGCCTGTCTAGTATTTTTATAATGCTCTGTTTTAGGGTGGTGCCTCTGACGATGCTATCGTCAATAACTACCAGATTGTCTTTATACGGAATAATAGAGTTGTATGTAACATCATATACATGAGCCGCGAGATCGTCGCGTTGCCCATCCTGAGCAATAAACGTCCGAAGCTTAATGTCTTTAATGGCTACTTTCTCGCTTCTTACTTTCATCGATAGGATATGTTGAAGCTCGTCTTCCGAAATGGAGCTTCCACATTTTTTTATCTTCTCTAACTTTATGTCGTTCAGGCAATCCGAAAGTCCTTCGGTCATACCGAAAAAAGCAACCTCTGCCGTGTTTGGAATAAACGAAAATACAGTATTCTCCAAATCGTTATCAACGGTATCAAGTATGTTTGGTATAAGTAGTTTTCCCAGTTCTTTCCGTTCTTTGTATATATCGGCGTCCGAACCTCGTGAAAAATAGATGCGCTCGAAAGAGCAGGGAGCAACATCTCTCTTTTCTTGGATTTGAGGAAACGAAAGTGTTCCGTCTTTTTTTATAACGATAGCTTGTCCGGGTTCGAGTTCGTGGATGGCTTCGGCATCCAGATTCATGGTTGTTTGAATAACAGGACGCTCCGAGGCTACAACAACAATTTCGTCGTCGTAATAGTAAAATGCGGGACGTATTCCCCACGGATCACGAAAGGCAAAGGCATCGCCACAACCTATAAGTCCACTGATAACAAAGCCTCCATCCCATTTCTTGCTTGCTGAATTAAGCATGAAAGGTACATCTAGGTTTTTTTCTATAATATTATTGAGCTCCTGTCCTTTTATATCGGAATCTTTACCATATTTATCAAATTGGTATTGTACTTCACGATCAAGATAATGCCCTAAGGTTTCTAATAAAACAAACGTATCGGCATAATCTCTTGGGTGTTGCCCTTGGTTCAGCAAATCGTTGAACAGTTCGTCTACGTTTGTCATGTTAAAGTTTCCGGCTAAGGCTATATTTCTCGATTTCCAGTTGTTTCTTCTTAAAAACGGGTGTACGTAAGAAATGCCTTCCTTGCCTGTTGTGCTGTAACGTAAGTGTCCTAAAAATAATTCTCCGGCAAAAGGTAAACTTTCTTTTGCATATAATGAGTCATGTAAACGCTCGGCGGGTTCTTGTTCGAAGTTTTTATATACGTTGGCAAATATTTCGGATATGGCCCCCGATCCGGTTGCTCTTTCCCTGAATATGAATTCGCTGCCAGGTTTGCTTTCGAGTTTAACAACTGCTAATCCTGCACCTTCTTGCCCCCGGTTGTGTTGCTTTTCCATTAGCAGATATAGTTTGTTTAACCCATACTGCCATGTTCCGTATTTTTTTTGGTAATATTCGAGAGGCTTTAATAGCCTTATCATTGCTATACCACACTCATGCTTTAATGCTTCTGTCATATTCTTTTGCCCTATAAATTGAAGATTCCGGATTTCTTTTGCAAAATTCTTTTACAAAGATAATATAGTGCCACCAAATGTTAGATAACCATTCTGTTTCAAATTCTTATAAACTGTTTAATATATAAAAAGGCTTCACCTGTTATAGATAAAAGCCTTTGCTATTTTTGTTTATAAGATAAATTTTAGAACCCAGTAAAAAAATGCAGCGAGTAAACTGCTCACCGGTATTGTTATTGTCCATGCAACCAGTAAATCTTTTGTTATACCCCAACGTACGGCCGATAAACGTTTTACCGAACCAACTCCGATTATACTCCCCGATATCACATGGGTTGTACTAACGGGTACATGCAGCATTTCGGAAATAAATAGGGTTATAGATCCGGCGGTTTGCGCACAAAAACCTTCGAGAGGTGTAATTTTGGTAATACGATTACCCATGGTTTTCATTATTTTCCAACCGCCCGACATTGTTCCAAGGGCTATGGCTGTAAAACATGATAGGGGAATCCATTCCGGCATATTATCCATATTCTCCATATACATCCAGCTGGGCAGATCGGGTATTGTACGGTTGGCAATAAGTGCGGCAGCTATAATACCCATCACTTTTTGAGAATCGTTTAGCCCATGGCCTATACTCAATAATGCCGAGGATAAAAGCTGAAGCCCTTTAAACCATCTGTCGGCTTTTCCCGGACGCACATTACGCATAGCATAAAGGGTTATTATGGTAATGATATTTCCGGCAATCATACCTATAAGAGGAGCTAAAAATATAAAGAGTACAATGATACTAACAGTTTCCATGTGTACCGATTGAAACCCGGCTCCGGCAATAGCAGCCCCGCCAAATCCTCCGATAAGTGTATGTGACGACGATGAGGGTATTCCAAACCACCATGTTATAAGATTCCATGTTATGGCGGCAATAATTCCGGCTATAATAATATGCGATGTTATAAATTCAGATTCTACTGTTTTAGCCACTGTGTTGGCTATGCTGTCGCCAAACCCGCCGAGAAAATGTACTGCTATAAAGTATGCTACAAAATTAAAGAATGCAGCCCAAATAACAGCTTGGGTGGGAGTCAGTACTTTTGTTGAAACAACAGTTGCAATGGAATTGGCGGCGTCGTGAAAGCCGTTTATGAAGTCGAAAATGAGAGCGAGAACAATAATAATAATTAATAGTGTCAATTCCATCGGGTTGCTGGTGTTATTATGCGTATTTCACTATTATTTGTTTTATTATCTTTCCAACTGTTTCGGCCATATCTGTTGCTTTTTCCAGTTCGTGAAGAATATCTTTAAGCTTTATTACCTCTATGGCATCTTTTTCGTTTTCGAACAGGTCGATAAGGAAATGCTCATATACATCGTCGGCCTCGTGTTCTATATCTTTCAATCGCTGACAGTATTCTGTGATTTTCACGGGATTTTTCTTCAACCTGTCAAGCTCGCCCACAGCAAGGGTAATGCAGTCTGCCGCATCTTTTACCAGCTGAGCCAGTTGCGTGGCACTCTCGGGTATGTATTTCGGGCTGTATAGCATTATACGTTTGGCACAACTGTTTACATTGTCGGCAACGTTATCCATAATGCTCGAAAGGTGGTTAATATCTTCCCTGTCGAAAGGTGTGATAAAACTAATATTCAACTCTTCGAATATTTTGTTTTGAATGACATCACACTCCAATTCTTTTTCTTTAATTTTTTTGTAGAGATCTACAGCTTCTTGGTGAGTTGATGCTTTTGTACACTCAATCATAAGTGCCGATTCGAGAGATATAGATTCAGCCATTTCGCTGAGCAATAGAAAGAATTTATTCTCTTTAGGAAGAAATCTGTCGAATATACTGTTTTTCATACAGTTGGTTGATATTACTCCTTTTTTTGTTGTTTTTATGCGATTTTGCAACATAGGGTTGTCAAAAAAGCTTTGCAAATATAAAAGAAAATAGATAAAAACCGAAAATATTTAACGTAAATATGGTGTCTATTTTTCAATATCAAACATCATTACCTGTCAGATACCTCTTTAAACTATTGGTGGGATATAATACCGCAAGAAACCCAATAACTGAAACAGTTATGAATATGTATAGGATATCAAGAAATTGTACTTCTACAGGATAAACATCTATAACAAATGTTCCGGCGGTTTGCCCCAATTTTAATAAGCCGAATTTTTCTTGCAGAAAACATAGTATCAACCCCAGTACTAATCCGGCAATAGCACCCATGAAACTGATGAGCCAGCCTTCGAGCCTGAATATGGAAACTATAAGGTTATTATTTGCCCCCATCTTGCGTAAAATATTTATATCTTCTCTTTTATCGAGAATCAGCATCGATAGAGAACCTATTATATTGAATACAGCTATAATAAGTATGAATAGCAGGATAAGGTATGTCATCCATTTTTCGATATTTACCATCTTAAATGATTCTTCTTGTTGCTCGAAGCGGTCTTGAACAAGGAAATTATCTCCCAGAATCATTTTTATTTTTTCTTTCACAGCCTTAACTTCGTTTGGATCCTTTAGTTTTATCTCAAGCGAAGAGACTTCTTTGTCGTAGCGGAACAATTCGCGAGCTAATTCTAAAGATATAAAGAGCAGGTTTTCATCGTATTTGGCCTGATAAAGCGCAAATGCTCCGGCTGGAAATACCGAACGCACAGTGAATGCCGATGAGGGGTTTGCTAAATTAACTTTCACATCGCGTTTTGGCGCATGTATTTCAATAGGTGCTATAAAATTTGCCCGGGCGCCTAGGTTTGCGGCTAAACCGGCTCCGATTACTCCAAACTGAACATCGCCGTCTTTCAACATAAAATTGCCATCGAGTATAATACTGTGAGTATCGGTCATGTTTATAAATTCGGGCGATACACCTTTTACTAAACCCGTTGCTTGACGATCTTCGTATTTTATCATGGCATACTCTTCGAGCGATTCGCAGACAATGGCAATTTCGTCCAGAGCTTTTACTTTTAGTATTCTTTCGTCGGCAGGATCGAAAACTTTTCCTTTGTCTGCCATTATCTTGAGTTCGGGATCGATGGCACTAAACGATTTAACCACAATGCCTGTGAATCCATTAAATACCGATAGCGCGCATACCATTGCCATTGTAGCAATCGTGATACCGCACACCGAAATAAGAGAAATTACATTAATGGCATTGTGCGATTTTTTTGCAAACAAATATCGTTTGGCTATGTATAACGACAGGTTCAATCTTCTTTGTCTTTTGGTTTATTTCCCGATTGAAGTAGTTTGTCTATATTTTCAAGATAGTCGAGCGAGTCGTCGATATAAAAGGCTAATTCAGGAATAACCCTCAACTGTTTTCCTACACGTTGTCCTAAATCGAAACGTATAGCTTTCACATTTGCCTTAATGTTTTCGAGTAGTTCTTTTCCTTTTTCCGAAGGGAATATACTGAGGTAGGTTTTAGCCAAACCTAAATCGGGGCTTACCCTTACGGCGCTAACCGAAATTAATACCCCTTGCATTTGTTTTGTTTGCAATAAAAAGATATCACCTAATTCTTTCTGAATAAGGCGGCTTATTTTTTGTTGTCTTGTACTTTCCATCTTTTATACTATTATTGCACAAATATAGTGCTTATATATCACTTTTTCCAAATCAAAGTTAAGCCGTCGCGTATAGGCAATATTACTTTCTCTACCCGATTGTCTTTTACCAGCATATCGTTAAACTCTAATATTCCTAAAGTTTGCTTGTCGGTGTGGTGTGGTGTTTCCAGAACCTTTCCGTCCCACAGCGTATTGTCGGCTATAATTAGGCCTCCTTGTCGCACTTTGTCAAATATCATATTGTAATATTCTATGTAGTGACGCTTGTTTGCATCAATAAAAACCATGTCGAACATACAATTAATGTCGGGAATTATCTGTGCGGCATCGCCTATATGCAAATGAATCTTATCTTTTAGTTTCGATTTATACAGATGCTTTTTTATAAAGTCTTCTAATTCGTCGTTTATTTCTATTGTATGGATTTCTGCGTCGTCGGCAGCGCCTTCGGCAAGGCATAAGGCTGAATAACCGGTATAGGTTCCTATCTCTAAAATAAATTTAGGTTGCAACAGGCGGCAAAACATTTTCAATATTTTCCCCTGCAAATGTCCTGACAACATACGGGGACGAAGCAAATTTACATGAGCATCCCTGTCGAGTTGTTTCAGTATTTCACTCTCTTCGTCAATGTGGTCGAGTATGTATTTTTCTAAAAGGTTATTCATAACTTAAGTAAAAGTGCAAAGTTATCTTTTGAATTTGTGAAATCAAAAGAAGCTTAGCTTTTTTGACTTTAATATGTAATTGTAATTCTATTAATGTAGAATTGAAGGCTTGTTGTAAAGGTTTCTGGAGCCTGTTTTTGCTAAAACCTGACATTCCTGACAGGTTTTAGCAAAAAACAAAACGCCGATTACTTTTGTGTATAAAACAAATAGATGGCAAGCTAAATATAGCTGCCATCTATTTTTGTATATTATATAGATAAATCTATAATTAATCTACCGGTACTTCAAAGCCGTCTTTTGAGTCAACAACTCTTCCTACACCGTTAATTTCAAGGAATGATGTTCCTTTGCCTTCGCCGAACGAACCACTAAGATAAGCAACAAGATCGTCTTTTTTTATCGATCCTTTGTCAAGGAGAGAGTTTAATGCTTTAAGGAAATACTCTTTGTGTTTGTGAGTAGTGTATCCTGTCGACTCTTGGAATGAAGCGGCAACACCGTAACATACCGAAAGATGACGCATTACATGCTCGTCGCAACATACTGCATATACCGGAGCTTTACTGCGGAAAGCAGCTAGTGTGCGTGCTGTACGGCCTGTGAAGCTGTCGGTAATAATAGCGCTAAGTCCAAGTTGGCTTGCAGCTTTTACTGCTTGTTTCGAAAGGAATGAAGTTGTGTCGTATTCCGAGTCTTTAAAAGGTACAGGAATAGCTTTTTCTTGTAGCTTAGATTGTTCTGTAGTAGCACAAATTTTAGCCATAGCACGTACAGCCTCAACCGGATATTTACCATAAGCAGTTTCTCCACTTAACATCACAGCATCAGTTCCGTAATATACAGCATTAGCAATATCGGTAACTTCGGCACGTGTTGGGCGTGGGTTCTCTATCATTGTATGCAACATTTGAGTAGCTACAATAACAGGTTTTTTATATTCTACAGCTTTACGGATTAGTAAACGTTGTATAGCTGGAATGTTTTCCTGAGGTACTTCGATACCAAGGTCTCCACGTGCAACCATAACACCATATGCTGTTTCGAAAATTTCGTCAATATTATCAACACCTTCCTGATTTTCAATTTTAGCAATAATCTTCATCGGGCTGTTGTGCTCGTCAAGAATTTTTTGAACATCAAGAACGTCTTGTCTGTTTCTAACAAAAGAGTGAGCTATAAAGTCAGCATTGTTTGCGATAGCTATCTCAATGCTTCTTTTGTCTTTCGCTGTAATAGAAGGAAGATTTACGCTAACTCCGGGTATGTTTACGCTTTTGCGGCTACCTATAGTACCATCGTTTTGCACTTCGCAAACAAGATATTCAGCTGTTTTATCAATAACAGACAAAGCAGTTTCACCATCATCGATCAATAAAGTTGAGCCAACAGGTACGTCTGCAACAATGCTAGGATAAGATGTAGATATTTGTTCAGGAGTCGACAAAAAGTTGATGTCGCCAATAACTCTTAGTTTGTCTCCTGTTTTAACCTTAATTTTCTCGCCGCTTGCAGTTGCAGTTGTACGGATTTCAGGACCCTTAGTATCCATCATGATACCGATAGTGTTAGATACTGCTCTAACATTTGTCATTACTTTCACGAACCCTTCTTCCGTCATGTGGGCAGAGTTCATTCTGACTACGTTGATGCCTTCTTCGTAAAGCGATTTGATAAAATCTACATCACAACGCATGTCTGAGATTGTAGCTACAATTTTTGTTTTCTTAAACATAAAAGTGGTTGTTATAAATATTGAAATTTTATTCTATTTTGTATTGTTGCCTATAAAATATTCTATTGCCAGTCGGTACGAGTCAAGCCCTAAGCCAATAACAGATCCTTTGCATGCAGCTGCTATCATAGATTTGTGGCGAAACTCTTCACGCTGATGTATATTCGATATGTGTACTTCTACAACAGGTGTATTAACAGCCTTTATGGCATCGTGTATAGCCACCGAAGTGTGAGTATAAGCTCCAGCGTTAAGAATTATTCCGTCGGCAGTAAATCCGGCTTCGTGAATCTTGTCAATAATGTCGCCTTCGTGGTTCGATTGATAATACGATAGTTTGCAGGCATTTTTATATTGCAAACTCAATTCCCCGAAAAAAGCATCAAACGTTTTACTCCCGTAGACCGAGGGTTCACGCTTGCCTAGCAAATTGAGGTTTGGCCCGTTAATTATCAATATTTCCATTTCTTATAATTAAGCCTTTTAAAGCAGTATTAAGCCTTCTGTTAAAAGAGGAACAAAGGTAACTAATTTTTGTAATAATATCAAAGACAAAAAAATACAAAAATAAAGAGTTGTCGAACTTTTTAAGATAAGTTGATAACTCCATGTTACAATTAAATAATAAAGTATCTTTGTGTTCCAGAGGGTTCAACAAAAAGGTTGATTCTCTACAATTTTATAATATGAGTCCCGTTTTATTTTACAGATGAGATTTTTGCTGATTATTATATTTTCATTCGTGTTCGGACGAAACGTGTGTGCTCAAATAGACAGTTCATACATTGGTTTTTTCGACGATCAGGTTTTGTTACGCGCATATACCGGGCGCGATTTTATTTTTCTGATGCAAGGAAAAGAAGAGAAAGATTATATGCCTAATAATCCGGCGAATATAGGATTTGGTTTTTCGTGGAAAAATACGATATTAAGCTTTGGGTATGGCTATGGATTCGATTTTATGAAAGATAAAAATCTGGGAAAAACAAAGGCTTTCGATTTTCAACTCCAAAATTATGGGCGTAAGTTTACATTTGATATATACATTCAGCAGTACGAAGGTTTTTATCATGATAAAAAAGATGACGGTAAAGATGTAGAGTTGTACCCGGATTTGAGGATAGAGGCTTATGGTGCTCAGGTGCAATATCTTTTTAATGGACGTAAATTTTCGTATAAAGCGGCGTTTAACCAAAATCAGAAGCAGTTGAAATCGGCGGGAAGTTTTCTTTTGGGTTTAGCTGTAAGCCAGACTAAGATACGAACCGATAGCTCGTTGGTTTTATCTAACAAAAAAATACTTCGTAATTTTCAGATAGGTGTTAATGGGGGCTATGCTTATACATGGGCATTGGGTCGGCATTGGTTTATAAATGCATCGTTGAGTGTGGGGATACATTTTGGAAGCGAACAATTGAGTACTTTCGGAAAAAGTAAGCTGGAGGTTTATCCTGCTATATTTCCGAGAGTGTCGGCGGGGTATAACAGGGAAAAATGGTCTTTAGGCTTGTCGTATGTCAGCAGGCAGATTTTCCCTGAATTTACAGAAGAGGAACAAACAGTTCTGAATTCGGGTTCGTTCAGATTGACTTATACCCGACGCTTACACGATATACCTATTCTGTCAAAAATACTCGATTAATTATTTTTTGGTCAACAGATCTTCGAGGCGAATGATTTCGTCCCTGTATTGCGCAGCCTCAAGGAACTCCATTTTTTTAGCAGCTTCTTTCATTAGCTTTTTATTCTTTTCTATCGCTTTTTTCAAGTCGCCAACGCTCATGTAATCAATGTTTGGAGTTGATGCAATAGATAAAAAGTCTGGCTCAGTGTATGCTTGAGCTTCCGATTCGCTCGTAAGCTTAGGCTTGTTCAGAGCCGAAACTTTAGCTTTCACTATCTGTCTAGGAACAATTCCGTTAGCTTCGTTATACGCCAACTGTATTTCTCTACGACGATTTGTTTCGTTGATTGTCAGCTGCATGCTGTCGGTAATTTTGTCAGCGTAAAAAATAACCTTTCCGTTTACGTTACGTGCGGCACGGCCTACTGTTTGCGTTAGAGAACGGTGCGATCGCAAGAAACCCTCTTTATCGGCATCAAGAATCGCAACAAGCGAAACTTCCGGTAAGTCGAGACCTTCCCTTAGCAGGTTAACTCCTACTAATACATCAAAAAGCCCGTTTCGTAAGTCGTCCATAATGCGTACGCGCTCAAGTGTGTCAACGTCGGAGTGTATATATTCGCATCTAATATCGTTGTGTAATAAATAGTTTGTTAATTCTTCCGCCATTCGCTTTGTCAGAGTGGTGACAAGCGTTCGCTCATCTTTTTCGACGCGCAGTTGTATTTCCTCCATTAAGTCGTCTATCTGATTAAGGCTGGGTCTGACATCAATAGGAGGGTCGAGTAATCCTGTCGGGCGAATCAATTGTTCAACAACAACGCCCTCCGATTGGATAAGTTCATAATCGGCAGGAGTTGCGCTTACGTATATCGATTGTTTTACTAACGATTCGAATTCTTCGAATTTAAGAGGGCGGTTGTCTATTGCAGCCGGAAGCCGGAAGCCATATTCTACAAGATTCTCTTTTCTCGAATGGTCGCCTCCATACATTGCTCTTATCTGAGGTATGGTTACATGGCTTTCGTCAATAACAACCAGAAAATCTTTTGGGAAGAAATCTAAAAGGCAGAAAGGCCGTGTGCCCGGTGCGCGATTATCGAAGTAGCGCGAATAGTTTTCTATTCCTGAGCAGTGTCCCACTTCCCGAATCATTTCCAGATCGAAGGTTACACGCTCGTAAAGTCGCTTTGCTTCTAAATCTTTGCCTATCGAACGAAAAAATTCAACTTGCCTTCCTAAATCAATTTCGATTTCAGCAATTGCCCGCATCGTTCGTTCTTTTGTTGTAACAAAAAGATTTGCGGGATATATCATGTATTCTTCAAACCGTTCAATCCTGACTCCGCTTAGTGGGTCGATACTTTCGATGCTTTCTATTTCGTCGCCCCAGAAAACTACTCTTATTATTATGTCGCCATATGCAAGAAATATATCAACAGTATCGCCTTTTACTCTGAAGTTACCTCTGTTGAAATCAACTTCGTTTCGAGAATATAAGCAATTTACCAACGAACGAAGAAAAACTTCGCGTACGAGTTTTTGCCCTGTTTTAACACCAATAATATTACTGTTGAAGTCCTCGGGGTTTCCTATTCCATATAAACACGACACAGAAGATACAACAATAACATCCCGTCGGCCCGAAAGTAGGGACGATGTTGTTGCCAGACGTAACTTTTCTATTTCGTCGTTTATAGATAAATCTTTTTCGATATATGTATTAGTCGATGGAATATATGCTTCGGGTTGGTAATAATCGTAATACGAAACAAAGTATTCGACAGCATTGTCGGGAAAGAATCCCTTAAACTCGCTATATAGCTGTGCTGCTAATGTTTTGTTGTGGCTTAGTATAAGTGTAGGTTTTTTTACCTGTTCTATAACATTGGCAACGGTAAATGTTTTCCCCGAACCGGTAACGCCCAATAGGGTTTGGTGTGGGATGTCGTTATTTATTCCATTGACTAATGCCTCGATAGCGGTAGGCTGGTCTCCGGTTGGCTTATAATGGGAGCTGATTTTAAAATCCATATTGAGTATAGATCAAGTAAACACAAAAAATAAAACACGCCTCTATTAATTATAAAATTAAAAAGGAGTGTAGATGTAATTGTTGAATAAATATGTCTGGAAAAATATATTCTATTTTACGGCAATCTTTCGCGATGTATCTTCTGCCTTTACTATGTAATAGCCTTGAGGTAAATTAACATCGGTACTTCCCACCCCCGATTTTATATTCAATGTAGCAACTTTAGCACCGATTATGCTAAAAATGTCAATGCGTAAATCTTGTTTCGAGGCAGGAATAAAGTATTTAACAGTGTTGATTGTTATTTCTACTGTTTGTTTCTCGGCTTCGGCAATACTACTCTGTTCCTGATTCTGGGAAAAACCAGAAGCAGAAAATCCTAAAAGAAGGACTATGATCAGAGGTTTTATAAATTTCATTTTGCCAAAATTTTATACTTCGATACGAAGATAATATATTTTTCTGAGAAAAAATAATTTTACCTATAATTTTTTGAGTAAATTTTCGTTTGCCAGTATTGTGTTCGAAAAAATAGCTTTCGCTTCGCTCAGAAGCATATTGTTATCTGGGTAACGCGACGAAAAATGTCCCAGCATCAACTCTTTTACCCCGGCGGTTTTTGCAATAAGTGCGGCTTGTTCTGCCGTGGTATGTTTGGTTTTGGGTGCTCGGTGTTTATCGGCATTACCGAATGTTGCCTCGTGATACAATAAATCAACTCCGGCAATAATAGGAATAATTTCTTCGGAATAAGCTGTGTCGGAACAGTAAGCGTATTTGCGCACCGGATCGGCAGGGCGGGTAAGTTTATTGCATGGGATAATTTGTCCATCAGGGGTTGTAAAATCCTCGCCTCTTTTTATATATTGCAATTCTTTTACAGGAACATTATAATATTTCACCATGTCGGGTATTATATGCCTGTCTCCTTCCTTTTCTTCAAATAAGAAGCCTGCGCACGGAACTCTGTGTTTTAATGGGATTGTGCTTACTTTAATTGAACGGTCTTCGTAAATAACAGCGTTTTTTTCGGCATCGAAAGGTTTTATAAGAACTTTATAAATCATATCTCTGCAAAAGAAATCGAGTTGAGGGCGTAAGATGTCTTCGAGTTCGGCAACGGCATATATTGTCAGATCGGCGGTTCTGCCTAATAGTCCCAGAGTAGATATTAGTCCCATTAGTCCGAAACAATGATCTCCATGCAGATGCGAGATAAATATACTGTTGAGTTTGCTGAAACTAAGTTTGCTTTTTCGCATCTGAAGTTGTGCGCCTTCTCCACAATCTACCATAAACAGTTTTTCCCGAATATGTACTATCTGAGAAGATGGGTAATGTTGAGCCGTAGGTAAAGCCGAACCACAACCTAGTATGTGAATATCAAACACTTGCATTATTCAATATCTATAAGTTTGTGCATTTGTAAACTCAATGACCATTGTGGGTTTTGCTTTACCAATTCGACACAATAGTTTATATTCTCTTTGTTTGGTTTACTGCCGTCGAATACAGGGCTGACAAAATATTTGTCGGCTTTAGGTAAAGAATCTATATCCGGCAAAAAATCGCCATTTTTTACAGGAATCCTTATTTCATTTACTTTCGGATTCAATTTTTTCAGATTGTTATAATTCAGTTTAGGACTGCAGGTTATATAGTCTATTAAGTATGGTGTTTTTTTTGTGCCATTTGTTTCTATCGCCTGTTTATATCCTGCTTGTCGAAAAACTGACAGATATTCATCTGTTAGCTGCAATGTGGGTTCTCCTCCTGTCCATATTATCCATTTGCAGGGAAATGAAGATATTTTACTAAAGATCTGCTCTATTGTCATTTCTTCCCCGTTTTCGAAATCGGTATCGCAAAACGAACAGGCAAGGTTGCACTTCGAGAGCCTTATGAAAATAGAAGCTTCCCCCATGCGTCCGCCTTCGCCTTGTAACGAATAAAATATTTCGTTAACAATCAGCTTCATAAATAGCTGTTGTTTTAGGTGTTTCCGAAACTTCTATGGCATATAATTCGGGTAGTTCTTTTTTGAAAATATCGAACAGGTGTTTAGCTATATTTTCGGCACTTGGGTTGAAATTGAAAACATCGTTTAAGTGTCTGTGATCCAGATTGCTGTCGATATAATCTTTTATATATTGTAATTCCCTGTAATCTTTAACGAACCCAACATTGTTAAGTTCTGCCGACTTTAAATGTACTGTTACAACATAATTATGCCCGTGCAAACGGGTGCATGGATGATCGGACGATAATCCACTTAATGTATGCGATGCCGAAAATGCAAATTGTTTGCTTATCTTAAACATGTATTTTGTTCCTGTTTTTACTGTGTGTTACAGGTAACAAAGTTACTACTTTTTCCTGTTTGTATTCAAATCCTGACACTTTTTAGTAAAATACTAACATTGGCGGGTTGCATTTTGTCGATACGAAATAATCGAAAATTGTTTTTTGTAATTATTCTCAATAAAAAATATCAGGAACGTTAAATAAACCTTAACTGTTAATTATAGTCTATAGATAAATATTATTATTTAATATCTTTGCGATTTAAATGCTACTCTTTAACTATAAATATGATAAATAAAACATGAGAAAAAGTATACTCTACATATTATTAAGCTTTTCCCCATTTTTTATAATCGATTCTTTTTCTTCTGTTATGATTGCCGACTCTCTGTCGGTAAACGATTCGTTAAAAATATCATTACCCGAAATAGTGTCGGTAAGTGATTCGGATCAGGTAAAGGATAGCCTTGTGCTTTCGGGCGGAAATGCTGCCAATTGGGCTAAGCGTCAGCATGAGCATGTATTGCGTCGCGATTCGTTGGGGCTTATAGCTATGTCGCGTTCATGGTCGGTACTCGACCCCGGAATAACTTTTATGGATACAATGTTTTATAATCCGGCTTATCTGCCTGTGATTTTCGAGGGTAGGGTGCTTCCCGATAATATTGATTTAAGGAAAGACAAGGAACAGGAAAAAGACAAGGAGTTTCATTTAATAAGCCCGGAAAAAACATTAAAACCTTTCATTGAAAAAACATCGAGAGTGAAGGCTCAAAGACGCAATTTTTATATGCAGCCCGAAAATATGACTAAGGTAAAATTCAGCAAGTCGGATATTTCGGAGGTGGCAAGTAAAAGTAAAAAAGAGTCGGAGGGTGTGACAAAGAATATATTCGACGATATTCTGGCAGTCGAAACACCTTCGGATATTATTGCTCCTAAATTAGAGAAGGTAGTTCCCAAACGGGTGTATTGGCGTAAAAATGGAGAACATTCTTTACAGATTTCGCAAAACTATATATCAGACAATTGGCATAAAGGGGGGAATAGTAGCTACTCGGTACGTAGCAACCATAAGTTCAACCTTAATTACGAGAAAGGGAAAGTTAAATTCAATAACTCGTGGGAGTGGAGGCTTGGCTTGCAAAGTGTGTCGGGCGATACTCTGCGCGATGTGAATATTAACGACGACTTTTTGCGTATGTATAATATGTTTGGTTACAGGGCCTTCGATAAATGGTCGTATTCGGCAACTTTAGACAGCCGAACGCAGGTATTCAATTCGTACAAAGTAAACTCAACGAAAAGAGAAACCTCATTTTTAGCTCCTCTGTATGTTAATCTGGGGGTGGGTATGAGTTATAACCTTGAAAAGAAATTTAAGAATAAACCGACAAAGAAGCTTAAGTTGTCGCTCGATATTTCGGCTTTGTCTCTCGATTTCAGATATGTAGGAGATGATAAAGTGAACGAAACTAAATTCGGGTTGGAGAAAGACCATCATAGTAAAACCGATTATGGATCGAAGGTTAACGTGAAACTCGATTTTGCATTCAATTCGTACGTATCGTGGTATTCCGAGGCTTTTTATTTTACCAACTACGAGCGGGCCGAATCGGAATGGCAAAACACCTTCAATATGGTTCTTAACAGGTTTTGGTCTACAAAGATAACGGCGCACCTGCGGTTCGATGATAATGTATCGAGAGATGATAAATTGGGCTATTTGCAAGTGAACGAGCTTATAAGCTTTGGGCTAAACTATAAATGGTAATAGCACGAAACCTGTATTTGAATAATAATCGCTCGTGTTTGCTCAATATCGGGCATGTCGGTGGTGTCTCATCGACTTAAAAAAGAATAAAGTAATCATTTGGTTTTCTGTTCTTTTATACAATCGGTTTCTCAACTATCTTTTTAGGGAGAGATAAAAACTAAACAAATGAGTGACATAAAAAACAAGCATCCTAAAGGACTGAAATATTTATTTCTCACCGAAATGTGGGAGCGTTTCGGGTATTATCTTATGTTGGGCATATTTGCCCTTTACCTAATGGATATGGACGGGATGAAAATGTCGCGTTCGGGTGCTTACGATATAGTCGGTACGTATTTGGGGCTGGTTTATCTGACTCCGTTTTTGGGAGGTTTAATTGCCGATAAGCTTTTGGGCTATCGTGTTTCTATTCTTATCGGGGGGATTTTGTGTTCGGCGGGGTACATGATTCTGGCAATTCCGGGCGAGACTACAATGTGGATAGCTTTGTTGCTTATTATTTTAGGGAACGGACTGTTTAAGCCTAATATTTCTACATTATTGGGCAATTTGTATTCGAAAGATGAGTATAAAAACTCGAAGGATGCAGGATACAGTATTTTCTACATGGGGATAAATATAGGGGCTTTTGTCTGCAATTTTGTGGCTGCGTATATGCGCAACAACTATGGTTGGGGCTATGCGTTTCTTGCGGCAGGCATTGGTATGCTTATTGGTTTAATAATATTTCTTGCCGGCACCAAACATATTAAAGATGCCGATATTGTGAAGAAAAACAATAATTCGGGTTCCGAAATATCGAGAGTTTTATTGTATGTGTTTGTTCCGGCTATAATATTTGGGGTAGGAGGCTGGTTTATTCCTGATAACGTGTTTGGTTCCGACTCAAACGATGCGTTTCTTTTTGGTTGTATACCTGTGGTAGTTTTTTATGGGTCGTTGCTTTTCCGTTCGAAGAAAGAGGAACGTGCGCAAATAAAAGCATTGCTGGCCATTTTTGCTATCATGATAGTATTCTGGATGGTGTTTAAGCAGAATGCGACTGCTTTGACAACATTTGCCGAAAATTATACCGAGCGATCAATCGGTTTAGATGTTGCTCGTGTTTCCAAGCCTTTCGGGTTTGTACAAGAGTTGGTGTACGAAAAAGACAATGTTACTGCCTTGGACGATAAACTACGCCCAATAGTAGATGATAAAGGGAAAGTGCAGGACGCATTCGATTATCCTAATTATTTTATCAATTGTCCTGAAGATAAATTGCCGAAAACAGGCGATTCGGTAAACCTGATCTCTACCGAGATATTTCAGTCGATAAATCCATTTTTCATTATTGTGCTGACTCCTTTAATCCTGTCTTTCTTCTCGTTTCTCAGCAGAAGGAAGAAAGAACCGTCTACGCCCGCGAAAATGGGGTGGGGGCTTATTATAACAGGGCTGTCTTCGCTAGTTATGGTTGGTGCTGTTTCTTTTACCGATATATACGCCGATAAGGCTTCGGCCTTATGGCTGATAGGTACTTACGGTGTTCTTACTGTAGGCGAGTTACTTATTAGTCCCATAGGGTTATCGCTGGTCTCCAAGCTTAGCCCTCGCGATATTACGTCTTTTATGATGGGCGGATGGTTTTTGTCTACATCTATTGGTAATAAGCTAAGCGGGATAGTTGCAGGCTTTTGGGATTCGTTTAACGATAAAAGCTATTACTTTCTGATGAATTTTGCAGCCTGTGCCTGCGCGGGATTACTTATTTTTATTTTACTGAAATGGCTCAGGCGGATAGTGAACGAACATTCGTGATACGTTTATTGCCGATATTTTCGCTGGTCGGGCAATATAAAAAAAATACTTTCCTTTATTTGAAACATAAACTAAAGCATCTTTTCTTTTTTCATTTACCGAAAAAAGAGAAGAGTGAGCACATAAAAAACGAGGAGTAAATTTTCCTCGTTATTCATATTTCGAAATAGCATTTGTTATTGATATTCAAACAATAAGATACTTTTACAGACGATGAAATAGAGGATTCGTGGCACTTGGAAAGAGTGTGATGATTCTTAGTTTGTTTTTGAAAAGGTCTTTTGTTTATGAAAACAGTTTTACGGTTTACAATTGTTCTTGCAACAATTCTTATTTCAGCATATTCTTATTCTCAAAGTTCAACCCCCGTATTTTATAACGAGGGTAAAATTTGTGTGTCGGGAACCGACACCACAAAAACGTCTCTGTTTATTTATGGAGGTTTAGTTGCCGGAACTAACGAACAGAATGCTTATAAAACTTGTAATATTCTACATATCAATTCGAAAATAGTATTAGCCGGCGATTTTCATAACAATGTTAAAGAAGGAACTGTGTTTTCTCGTCCCGCAATTTACGACCAAGAAGGCGTATTTGAGTTTAAGTCGACATTGACACAAACAATAAAAACAGACGGAAGTACATTTAATACTATCCCATCGAAAGAGTATTTGTATATCGATTTTCCTCATGTAAGAATAGCCAACAATAAGCATGTAAATGTTATGCCCGAGATTGGGATGAAGACAAAAAATGTGTACTTGAACGAAGGTTGGTTGATACTTCAGGCCAGAAGAACCAATGCCTCTGATTTTGTCGAAACCACCGATCCACTCAGGCTGGATACATTGCTGAATGCACGGAGTAATATGGCTCATTTATTTGTAAATGGAGAAGTTACTTATTATAACTGGAGTGATGCGGATATAAATAAACGGGGATTTATTGAAGTAAATATAGCCTTAGACGAACATAAAACAGCATTCGAATATAAAAGTTTAGTAGCTTTTGGGTCGCCATACAGTAGTATAATGGCCGATTACTTTATGTATAATTTCTTGGTAGCGCCTTCGGATAAAGGCTTTTTGGGTGATAGTGGTAAAACAATTATCGATCCCCAATATAAGTTAGAAGCAGGGCGGGGGCATGCTCTGGGGGTTGACCTGAGAGGTAGTAATGGTGCTAATTATCAGGATAGAAGTGGATTGTATCCGGGTATTGATTTTAATCATCGGGCAAAGGATATGTATACGTTCAACAGGTTCAGGTATGCGAATGATCCGTTGAGGAATAAAAATCAAATATTTGGAACAGATCAAACTACTGCTGCCTATCAGATGGAAAAGTTGAATACGGGCAATATTAAAGTGAGTCTGAAGCAAGGTTTTAATTATCTGGCTAACCCTTACACATCTCCTCTTGATGTGTCGGAATTGCTACTGCTTGATGGGGCTGCTGATTGGGGTGTTATATCGTACGACGAGGGGCTTTCGGACGATGTTCGTGAAATTATAAACAGAGTATGGGTGTTAAACGGCGATGCGTCGGCCAGAGCCATAAGTGAGACTTCGAAAACTGTAAATTTCAATTATAAATATTATATAGCCAAAAGTGTTGGTGGTACATATCTCGACGAGGATGGAAGGGTTACCATTGCGCCACTGCAAATGTTTGTAGTATATGCTATACAACCATGCGAAATAACCATACCTGCATCGAAGCGAACTATGGGTAATTCATTCTTTATCAGGAGTGGAAATAAAAGGCAGGACGATTTTGTTTTCGAAGTTCTTGATGCAGCAACAAAAACCTCAGACCGGGTTAGTCTTGTAGTCCGTAGTGCCGAAGATATAGAAAATGATGATGAGTGCGAGAATGTAGCCTTACTAAAAGGAGGCAGCAATAATGGAAATTCGAGTGTGCGCTCTTCGGTCGAAGAGCCTGTTCAAACTCCATCAAGCCAGTTATTTGTAAAAGACGAAGAAACGGGTAAACTGCTAAGTGTAAAATTTCTAGCAATTGAGCCTGTAATATCTACCCCTCTTTACCTTAAACCGTCATCCGTATATCAGAATATATATATAAGGGGATTAAGGATCAATTCGATGACAAATGTACGTGAAATCTGGATCGAAGATAAATTATCCGGCGATAAGCGGCAATTAACCGATAAGTCTGTGTATAAAACGTCGACAAATCCTGATGATCCATCTGATAGGTTTGTTCTGCATTTCCATACTCGGGGGGGGCAAGGTGTTGATGACGAAGAACTCCAATCGGATTTAACGGCGTTTTACGCTGATGGTCGATTAAAAATTAAAGGGCTTACCGTTGCAGACTATGGCAGCGACATAAGAGTATACGATATTGGCGGTCGTCAAATCAAAGCGGACACAGTTGATAGCGAAGAAGAATCCTTAGATATCGAATTGAATCGGGGTGCCTATATTCTGAGTGTAAAAGGTCGCAGGGTGTTTAATGTCAAATTTGTAGTGAAATGAAAAAGCTAATAATCTTTTTATCGGTAACCATACTTACTATTGTATGTTGTCTGTACGCTCAGGAAGTTGAACCTGTCCAACTACCGTCGGAGGAGGTTTATGAGAATACCATTGAAGCAATGAACATTAATGCCTCAGGCGAATTGCCATCGACCCGGGCAGGAGGAGATGACGATTTGGACCCCGGAGGTTCGTCGGAGGGAGACGGTGGCTGGGTGGGTGCACCAATAGCGGATAACGCAGCAGCCATATTAATTCTTTCGGGAGGATATCTTACTTTTACGGTATTACGAAACAGGGGAAAGAAAACCAAGAATAAGCGATAATTACTTGATGCGAAGGGAGTGAAATATGGTTGTTGATGCGAAATATCTGCAACCTTACATCTTTAGTTTAATAAAATACGTGCTTGTTTTGTAACAATAAAAGCATTATCTTTGCACCGCTTTTGAAAGCCCGTACGTGTGATGGGAATAAGGAGGCAATCCTTAATTTGAGTAACACAATTAATTAACAAAAGATGAAATCATTTGAATTAAACGGTTCGGCTAGAACCATTTTAGGAAAAAAAGGAGCGAAAGCAGCTCGTAAAGAAAATTTAATTCCTGCAGTATTATACGGAGGAGAGAGTACTGAAGCAAAACATTTCTCGGTAAGCGAATCAAGTGTTCGTAACCTTATCTACACTCCTGAAATATATTTAGTAAACCTAAGTGTTGACGGTCAGGTAGTAACTGCAATATTGAAAGATATTCAGTTTCATCCGGTAACTGACAATATTCTACATATCGACTTCCTTCAGGTATTTGACAATAAACCTATTGTTATCGAAGTTCCTGTTGTTCTTGAAGGTCTTGCCGAAGGTGTTAAAGCCGGGGGTAAACTATCGTTAGATACACGTAAACTGAAAGTAAGAGCTATGTATAAAGATATACCTGAAAAACTTCATGTTAATATCGAGCATCTTGCTTTAGGAAAATCTATTCAGGTTGGCGAGTTGAGCTTTGATGGTTTGGAACTATTGAATGCGAAAAATTCAGTTGTATGTCGCGTTCAGTTAACTCGTGCGGCTCGTGGTCTTGCAGCTAAAAACGCAGGTAAATAAATTGAAATAAATAATAAAGAGCTTACCAGATTCTTTATTAAATGAAATACTTAATAGTAGGGCTGGGTAACATTGGGTACGAATACGCCTTTACCCGCCATAATATAGGATTCAGAGTGTTGGACGCTTTAGCAGAAGCGTCCAATGCTGTTTTTAGAGTCGATCGCTATGGCGAAGTTACTCAGGTAAAACTGAAAGGACGTACGCTTGTGCTGTTGAAGCCTTCGACATATATGAACCTCAGCGGAAATGCCGTTCGGTATTGGCTGCAAAAAGAGAATATTGGTATCGAAAACCTTTTGGTAATTGTCGACGATTTGGCTCTGCCTTTCGGGTCGTTACGTTTAAAGTCGAAGGGGAGCGATGCCGGACATAACGGATTAAAAAACATTCAGGCAGTTCTCGGCACACAAGAATACGCCCGTCTGCGTTTTGGTATAGGCGACAATTATCCTAAAGGTATGCAGGTGGAGTATGTTTTAGGTCGTTTTGATGAGGAACAGGAGAAACTTCTGCCGGAAAGATTGGATGTGTGTGGCGAGATAATAAAAAGCTTTTGTTTAGCCGGTATCCAGATTACAATGAATCAGTATAACAAAAAATAGGGGAGAACTCCGAATCTCTTTCTGGCAGCGAATCTTGAAGTTTGCATTGTGGCTGCCTGATGAATACTGTTCATAAATTATTTATATACAATGCCTTGTTTTATTTATTCTATAGATATCTTAAACTTTTTTCGTTGTGCGGTGTTTATTTTTTTAGTATTTTTGCACCTGTGAAAAAGCTATTAGCCACTACCTAAGCGTAGGTTAGTGATATCCCGAAAATCGGGGGAGTCTTTTATCTATCCTTGAGAAAGGAATACAAAAAAGACTTGATTAGTAACTTAATTGAAATTTTATGAAGCATTTGAAGTATCTGCTTGTTGGAGGATTGGTGCTTATTATGGCATCGTCATACACAACAAAAACTTCGACGGTTTTTGACGGTATTTACCCCGGAAACCGAATGCCCGATATCGCATTTAGCGACGAATCGGGGAACAAGACCAACTTGTCTGAACTTAAAGGACAAAAAATTTTGGTTAACTTTTGGGCTGCTTACGATGCAGATTCCCACATGAAGAATGTTCTACTATGGAACACACTTCGCAAAGCAGACTTAGGTGTGAAAATGATCTCTGTATCATTTGATCAAAGCAGATCGGTTTTTGAAAAAACTTTGAGAATTGACGGGTTAATGGATAGTCAGTCTCAATTCTGCGAAACATTGGGTAAAAACTCCGATATCTTTAAGGATTATAAACTGGAGAACGGATTTAAAAATTACCTGATTGACGAAAACGGGATTATTCTGGCGATAAACGTCAATCCTGCCGACCTAAGTAAATATTGAACGAAAACTGATTTTTAAAAATTACTGTAAAAAAATAAGGTACCCTTTTTAGAGTACCTTATTTTTGTTTTATGCCTTGTTCTATTAAGCTTCGGTAGTAACCGGATTTACCATGTCGGGGTCTATCATTATACGTCCGCAATATTCGCAAACGATAATTTTTTTACCGATTTTTATATCCATTTGTTTTTGAGGTGGTATTTTGTTGAAACAACCTCCACAAGCTCCACGTTCGATAGGTACAATCGCTAATCCGTTACGTGCACTTTTTCTGATACGTTTGAAAGCTTGGAGTAAACGTTGCTCAATTTCGCTTTCTATGCCTTTAATATCTTCACGCAAGGCTTCTTCTTGTTGTTTTGTTTCCGAAATTATTTCGTCAAGTTCGCCTTTCTTTTGATCTAAATCGGCAGAACGTTCTTCTAGCTGAACATTGCTTTTTTCTATTAGTTCCGAAATGTTTTTCGAATCTTGCGTAAATTCCCTGATACGCTTTTCCGAAAGTTCTATTTCCAATGTTTCAAATTCTATTTCTTTGCTCAAATGGTCGAATTCACGGTTGTTGCGAACGTTGTCGAGTTGCTCTTTGTATTTCTCTATTTTCAGGTTACAGTCTTGTATCTTTTGTTTTTGTTGCGATATGGCTGTCGACGTTTCTTTTAAGTCGTTGTCGTATTTAGCCAAACGTGTTTTTAGTCCGGCAATTTCGTCATCAAGGTCAGCCACTTCTAGCGGAAGTTCTCCTCGTAACGTTTTGATTTTATCTATCTCCGATAGTTTGGTTTGTAACTCGTGAAGAGTTTTTAATTTGTCTTCAACAGTAACTTCTTTTTCTTGTTGTTTCTTAGCCATACTAAACAAATTTAAAAATTAATTTGATAAAAAAATGCAGTAATCAGATACTTTCTAGTTTATCTGTTTACTACATTATGTATAAACAAAAAGGAGCATGTCGCTTTATTGTTTATAAATATTTCACGGGATTTTCGTCATACCCCGATTTGTTAAGCGCAAAGGTAGGGAATTTTTTTGATAATAGTTCAAAAAATATCTCTTTTGTATATATTTCAGATTCGTAATGGCCTATAGTGGCCAAAAGAATTTTATCTTCTACATCGTAGAAATCGTTATACTTTGCCTCTCCTGTTATAAATATGTCGGCTCCGTAGTTAATAGCCTGTGGTATTAAAAAGGCGCCCGATCCTCCGCATATGGCTACGTCACGAACGGCTTTGCCTGTATAGCGCGAGTGCTGAATAACATTCAGTTTTAAGGTGTCTTTCACTAAATACAAGAAATCTTCTTCTTCCGAGGGGTCGGGTAATGTACCCACAATTCCGCTTCCAGCCTGCATCCACTGATTTTCGAGCGAGTAAAAATCGAACGCGGGTTCTTCGTATGGATGTGTGGCTATTAATGCCCTCGTAACTTCGTTTTTCTTAAACGAAGGAAGTATCACTTCGAGGCGATATTCGCTTTCTGTATGTATTTCGCCAATAATTCCACAGTATGGATTTGTCCCTTCTCCGGCTCTGAAAGTTCCCTCTCCTGCCGAACTGTAACTGCACGAGTCGTAATTTCCTATACCTCCGGCTCCGGCATTAAATAATGCTTGTTTTACGCTTTCCAAGTGGTTTAAAGGCACAAATGTTACAAGTTTAATCAGCATTCCTTGCTGAGGAGCCAATATTCGTATGTTTTGTAAATTTAGCAACTTGGCTAGATAATAGTTAATACCTTTTGATGCGTTATCAAGATTTGTATGTGCGGCGTAAATAACAATATCGTGTTTGCATGCCTTCATTAAACAGCGTTCGATATAGTTTTTTCCGGTAAGGGATTTAAAAGGCTTAAATGCAAGTGGATGATGCGATATTACCAGATTGCACCCTAAAGCAATGGCTTCGTCAATAACCTCTTCGGTAACATCAATGCAAAGCAGTGCCGCTTTGGCATCCTGATTGACGTCCCCTATTTGCACACCACTATTATCGTACGATTCTTGTAATGCTAAGGGGGCCAATTGTTCTATTGCACTAAGTATTTCTTTTACTTTCATATCTTCAATCAGTGTATTTTATGCTAATCGCCAATAAATGTAGTAAATATAGGCGATTTTTGTTTATAGGCTTTCGTTTTATTTATAGATATAGCCTCTAATGTAAACAAAAGTGAAGGATATTGTTTAAGGCAGTTGTATGTAAGACCATATAGGATAGTGGTCCGAGTATTTTATTTTGCCTATAGTTGTGTTGTACGATTTTATATTTTCGCTGTGCATAATAAAGTCGATACGGAACCAAAAATGGTTTTCGTGATAAGTTATACCCGGCCCAAAACCTGTAGATGCGTACGAGTCTACTAAATTGTTCTTTATTTTTCGGTATGTGTAAGATATCGGGGTGTCGTTAAAGTCGCCGCAAACAATAATAGGAGTGTCGTATCCCCATTTTTTTACCCAGTTGCTTATTATGTCGGCCTGTGGTGCCCTTTTTTGAAATGCCGAACCTAATTTGTCTTTAATGTTGTGCATAGCATTGTCGATAGATTGCCGATTAGCATCCTTCAGTAAGTCCTGATACAGTTTCTTGTCGACGGCAGTAAGTCTGTTCGATTCCAGATGGTTATTTATGATATGGATGATTTTTCCATTGACTTTTATTTTATAAACTACCGCACCGTTTACTTCCGAGTCGAGAGGGATTTGTTCGGTACTGATTATCGGATATTTCGAAAAGCAGGCTAATCCGTAAGTGTAACCTTGCATGCTGGGCCAAAGGTCGGTAACCGAGAAGTATGGATATTGATCGAGAACCTGCCTTATGGCTTTTATATTGCGGTCTTTACTTCTGTCAGCCGACATAAATTCTTGCAGGCAAACTATATCCGGATCGTTTTCTTTAATGTATTGTATTATGGGGCTTGTTTCTGCCTTTAATTTAATGCTCCAGTCAAACGCTTTTACGTTGTAACTCATGAGTTTTATACAGTCTAGGGGTATCTCTTTTGTCTTAAAATGTATGGGGAAGTACACAAACAGAGGAGATATGCACATAATTAAAGGTATAATTGATGCAATAACAAGTTTCCAGCGTCTGATTATAAGCCAAAGTATCAGGAACAAGAAATTGGCTACAATAAAAAACGGAAAAACCATGCCCAAATATGCCGGTATGGTGCTTGTCTCGGGCGATATATACCACGCCGAGGCTGATAAAATAAGCAAGCAGGCAGCAATTAAATTTGCCACTATAACCGGAATACGAAGATATTTCATAATCCTGCTTTTTATGTTATTTTCGGCTTGCATCAAATAATTGCCTTTTTTCTTCTTTTGTTAAACTGCTATACCCCGATGCCTTAATTTTGTCGAGTATGCGGTCTATATCTTCCTGCTCTATATTTTTTTTACGGTTGTATTCGTAGTCGGCTTCTCTTCCGCCAACTTTAACCTTCATCTTGGTTTTTTTCTTGGGTTTAAATAGTGTCGAGAAAAACTTGCTGATGCTTGTAAACCATGCTGTAATGTCTCTTCCTTTTTTATACTGCAACGCAAAAACAAGCCCGACGATGGCACCACCAATGTGAGCAACATGTCCGCCCGGATTAGAAGGGTCGCGCAGGGCAAAAAAATCTATAACAAACAAGGCTAGTGCGATGTATATTATTTTTACCGGAAAAACAAAGAATATTAATTTTTGGTCGGGATGGTAAAATGCCGATGCAAAAACAATTGCCATAACTGCCCCCGATGCTCCAACCATTATGCTATCTTTCATATCGATGTAGTAGGGGATAAAGTTGAATGCGGCGATGTATAATATAGCTCCGCCTAACCCGCCTAAAAAATACAAAACCCCCATATTGCGGGAATTGAAGTAGGTAAGGAATATTTTTCCAAACCAATATAGCATCAACATATTGAAAAATATGTGAAATATGTTGGCGTGTACAAACATATAGGTTATTATGCTCCATGGGCGTGTAATTAATTGAGGAATTAGAGCCGGAACACTTAAATAGTAGCTAAAGTCGGGAATCGGTATCTTAAACAAGGTAGAAATAATTGATACGGTTTCTAACAATATAAAGATAATGGCATTGATAAATATGAGCTTTATCAGGATGTTGCCATGTTTATATCTTTTGTTTATATTTTTAAAAAATTCTGTCACTTGTGTTTGTTGTTTTTCTCCAATAAAGGATAAGAATTAAACCAAAAAGCAATCCGCCAAGATGGGCAAAATGAGCAACAGAATCGCCCGATCTGCTTGCAATACCCAAAAATAGCTCGATAACACCATATCCTATAACAAAATATTTAGCTTTAATAGGGAACGGAAAAGGTATAATAAACAGCTGTGCATTTGGGAAAAGCATACCGAAGCCAAGAAGTATGCCAAATACGGCACCCGAAGCTCCTACCGTTAAAAAAGGTCTGGTTATTATCGCAATGTTAGGATCCGAAAGGTAATCCCATAATTCTACTGTCCATACAACCTCCTGAACAATACCGGCTCCTATACCGGTAAACAGATAATAGAATAAAAAACGTTTAGGTCCCCATGCCATTTCCAATGTGCGGCCAAACATAAATACAGCAAACATATTGAAAAATAAATGACCAATGCCATTCCAATCATGCATAAACATGTACGTTATTATTTGGTGTGGCATAAACTTGTCCGAAAGGATAAAATGTAAACCGGTATATTCGGCTATGTTTATGCCTTTGCTGGCCAGTATATATTGTGCCAGCCAGCACAGGATGTTGATGATAAGTATATTTTTAGTTACAGTGGGGATCGAGCCCAGAAACCCGTTGTTATTCATTCTTTGTAATAATAAAATTAATCTTAATGTTTTTGTATTTAACCATTGTTACCTCAAGGTTGTTGCAAGCAATCGCAAAAATACAGATTATTTCCTTAATTATTATGCTATGATAAAGTGTTTGTTGGCTTGTGTAATGTGTTTTGTGTTTCGATATGTTTTTTTTGTGTTTTTTTGCAAGTGGATGCCCGATTTGTTATATTTAGAAACTGTCGATTAAAAAAATAAAACTTTTTTTTGACATCATCGGTAAACCATTATGCTTTTTGTGTGTTTAATACTATGAATACTAAATACGTTTAATTTTATTCCTATTTTATTATGAACAAGACAGAACTTATTACTGCAATAGCAGAGAAGGCAGGCCTATCAAAGGCTGATTCAAAAAAAGCATTAGATGCGTTTATCGATTCGGTATCAGTAGAATTGAAAAAAGGGGGCAAGGTAACTTTGGTTGGCTTTGGTACATATTCTGTAACAGAAAAGGCAGCAAGAAAGGGTGTTAATCCTCGTACTAAGGCTGTTATAAATATTCCGGCAAAAAAAGTTGTTAAGTTTAAAGCAGGTGCAGAATTGGCCGATCTATAATTGCGGAGCTGACTAATATTTAAAGATAAAACAGGAAATAGGGCAAAATAGCTCTATTTTCTGTTTTTACTTTTTATATATTATTAATTTGTAACTACATTTGTGTTCTCAAAAAAAATAAGCATGTTATTTGCAATAACAACTAATTAGATACAGATTTGATGAAAATAGAGAGAGATTTACAATCGGATGTAGTGAAGGCTATAAAGCAACTGTATGGGGCGGATGTAGAGTTGGGTAGCGTTCAGCTGCAACGTACCAAGAAGGAATTTGAGGGTCATTTTACCTTAGTGGCTTTTCCTTTTCTTAAAGTATCGAGAAAAGGACCCGAGCAAACAGCCGAAGAAATAGGTGCCTTTCTGAAGGAGAATACTTTATACATAGAAGATTATAATGTAATAAAAGGTTTTCTGAATCTGTCGGTTAAATCGTATCGATGGTTGGAGTTGTTGACCGAAATACAGCAGGAAAAAGATAATTATGGACTAACGCCGGCTGCGGTTGATGCTCCGTTGGTTATGGTTGAGTATTCGTCGCCAAATACAAACAAACCATTGCATTTAGGGCATGTGCGTAACAATTTGCTAGGTTATGCTTTGAGCGAAGTGTTGAAGGCGAATGGTTACAAGGTTATAAAAACAAATCTTGTAAACGATCGGGGGATTCATATTTGTAAATCTATGCTTGCATGGAAAAAATGGGGTAATGACGAAACTCCTCAGTCGAGCGGAAAAAAAGGAGATCATCTGATAGGCGATTATTATGTGCTTTTCGATAAGCATTATAAGGAAGATTTGGCGGCATTGCAAGCTAAAGGTTTGTCGAAGGAAGAGGCAGAGTCTCAATCTGTATTAATGGGAGAAGCTCGCGAAATGCTTCGTTTGTGGGAGGCCGGAGATAAAGATGTGGTCGGCCTATGGAAAATGATGAATGGTTGGGTGTATGAAGGGTTTGAAGAAACCTATAAAAATATGGGTGTCGATTTTGACGAAGGTGAAATATATTACGAGTCGGAAACCTATCTCGACGGTAAAGAAACTGTGCTTGACGGATTGAATAGAGGAATACTTTTCAGAAAAGATGATGGTTCGGTTTGGGCTGATTTGGCAGGAGAAGGACTGGATCAAAAATTATTGCTTCGTTCCGATGGTACTTCGGTATATATGACTCAGGATATAGGAACTGCTAAGGCTCGTTTCAGAAAGCATCCGGATATAAGTAAAATGGTATACGTTGTAGGAAATGAGCAAAATTATCATTTTCAGGTATTATCCATTGTGCTCGATAAATTAGGATTCTCGTTCGGAAAGGGACTACATCATTTTTCGTACGGAATGGTTGAACTGCCTGAGGGTAAAATGAAATCGCGCGAAGGGACGGTTGTTGATGCAGACGATCTGATGGCTGAAATGATAAATACAGCAAAAGAAACTTCGCGAGAGCTAGGTAAACTTGACGGGTGTTCGGAAGAGGAAGCCGATAATATAGCACGGATGGTAGGCTTAGGGGCCTTAAAGTATTTTATTCTGAAAGTAGACCCTAAAAAGAATATGACTTTTGATCCGAAGGAATCTATTGATTTTAATGGAAATACGGGGCCATTTATACAATATACACATGCGCGCATAAAATCTGTATTAAGGAAGGCTGAAGAGGCTGGTATAGCTATTGCTTCGATCTTACCCTCTGATATTTTGTTGTCGGGCAAGGAACAGGCGTTGGTTCAACTGTTAGGAGAATTTCCGGCAATTGTGAAGCAAGCCGGGGTTGAATATAATCCGGCTGCGATAGCAAATTATGTATACGATTTAGTGAAAGAATACAATCAATTCTATCACGATTTCTCTATATTAAAGGAGGAGGATAGTGATATTCGTCAGTTTAGACTGGTTTTATCTGCAACTGTGGCAAAGGTTATAAAAATAGGTATGGCGCTGCTAGGCATAGATGTGCCAGAGAAGATGTAAAATAAAAGAATATTATATTAGATGGTTAAGAGAGAATGTTTTCGAAAATGAAGCATTCTCTCTTTTTTGTTTTAATAGATTTTATAAATTAATTATAGATTAAATGTATTAAGTATTCTTTCAATTTGGTATTGTTTCGTGTTGTTTTTGCTGGTTTTTGGCGTTTCTGGTTTGTGTTTTTGTGTGTAATTGTGTTATGTTGCTTTCTTTTTATCTTTTTATCCTTGATTTTGTAGATTTTGTCTCTCCTATTTTTGATTATTTTCTTCTTTTTAGTTTTTGTTATGAATTAGGAAAGTGTTATATTTGCCTTTTGATTGTGAAATAATGTAAAGAGTGTGTTTTGAATATATTAATTGTGAAATTAATACGATAGTGTTTATAAATAGAGTTTAATTAAAGTAGAGTTTATGAAAAAATGGATCACTATTTTGTCCTGCCTATTTCTTAGTGTAGGATTTGCGATGGCTCAGACATCCGTTTCGGGTACTGTTGTTGATGAAACAGGAGAATCCGTAATTGGGGCGTCTGTAGTTGTGAAAGGGACCACTACGGGTACAATAACCGACGTAGAGGGCAAGTTTACAATCTCTGTGCCGGCCAATAATAAAACATTGGTTTTTGCACTTGTTGGTATGCAAACAACAGAAGCGCAAGCATCGGCAAACATGAAAGTTGTAATGAAGGCTGATACCGAATTGCTTGATGAAGTAATGGTTGTAGCGTATGGTACAGTGAAGAAGACTTCGTTTACAGGAGCTGCTTCGACTGTGGGTGCTGCAAAAATAGAAAAACAACAAGTATCGAACCTATCTAATGCGTTAGAGGGTGAAGTTGCAGGTGTTAGGATAACAGGAGGTTCTGGTCAGCCTGGTTCAGGTGGAAATATTCGAGTTCGTGGATTGGGGTCGTTAAGCGCTACATCAACAGCTCTTGTTGTTTTAGATGGAGTTCCTTATGAAGGAGACCTGAGTTCTATTAATAGCCAGGATATAGAAACTATGACTGTACTAAAAGATGCCGCAGCAACATCGTTGTATGGTACACGTGCAGCAAATGGTGTTGTTTTGGTAACAACAAAGAAAGGTAAATCGGGACGTACTAAAGTCGAATTAGATACTCGTTTAGGCTTTAATACACTTGGGGTTCCTAAGTATGATATATTAGAAAGCCCGGGAGAATATTATGAATTATACTGGGAGGGGCTGAGAAATCAGTCCGTGTTTTCGTCGGGATTAGACTATGTAACAGCAGGTGTTCAGGCTTCTAATGACTTGATTGATGTTTTAGGGTATAATAACTATAATGTACCAAATAACGAGCTTGTAAATCCAATCACAGGACGGTTAAATTCTAATGCGAAATTAATGTATCATGACGATTGGTTAGATGAGGCTTTTAAAACCGGAGCACGTAAGGAGGTTAGTCTTCGAATAAGCGGAGGGTCGGAAAAAACAACATATTATACATCGTTAAACTATTTGGATGAAGAGTCTTATACTCGAAACTCTGATTTTAGCCGTGTTTCTGCAAGACTAAATATTGATCAGGAGGTTAACTCTTGGTTTAAAGTTGGATTAAATTCAAATTTTGCGAATACAAAAACAAACGAATTGACTTTCGGATCGACTACTTTGTCGAATATTTTCTATTTTGGGCAAACAATAGCTCCTATATATCCGGTTTATGTATATGACTCGAATGGTAATAGGGTAAAAGATGAGAATGGCGCCGACATGTATGATTACGGTGATGGGGCTATGGGTGCACGCCCTAAAGGCAAAGGAGTAAATGCTATTTCTCAGCAAAAGTATGATTTGAGGGAAACAACTATAGATGCGGTGAGTATTAGAGGATATGCTCAAATATCATTTCTCGAAGATTTCAAGTTTACTATAAACGGAGGTTTGGATAATTATAATTTGAGTTATGTAAGGCTTCAAACACCAATTGGAGGTGATGCTGCAAATGTTGGAGGTCGTGGAACAAGACAGGCTTCTCGCGGATATTCTTTGAGTTCTACTCAATTATTGAATTGGACAAAAACGCTGGAGTACGATCACCATCTTGATGTTCTATTAGCACATGAAATAAAAAAGGATAGAGGTACATATTTAGCTGCTCAAAAAACAAATTATGAAGAATCTTCTTCCAATGCCGAATTAGCAAACGCAGCAAAAATAAAAACAGTTACATCTTATGCACAAGAATATGCAATAGAGGGTCTTTTTGCTCAGCTAAAATACGATTATCGCGATAAGTATTATTTATCGTCAACAATAAGACGTGACGCATCTTCTCGTTTTAGCAAAAATGACCGTTGGGGTACATTTTGGTCTGTTGGTGCTTCGTGGCGTATAGATCAGGAAGATTTTATGGCAGATGTAGATTGGGTAAACGATTTGCGTATCAGAACTAGTTGTGGAACACAAGGTAACGATAGAATTGGTACTGTTATTGCATACGAAAATGCTTACTCAGTATTGCCTTATACCGGCGAAGCTGGTGCAAACCATGTTTTTTGGGGGAGTAAGGCGCTAACATGGGAAAAGTCGAAGCAATTTGACTTAGGGCTCGAAGCTAAATTGTTTGATAAGTTGACAGCTAGTATTGGCTTTTTTAATAAACAGTCAGATGATTTACTTTTCATAAAAACACTAATTCCTTCTCAAGGTACACCTTCTGTTAAGTGGGAAAATGCGATGGGAATAAATAACAAAGGATTAGAGGTAGAGTTGTTGTATGATATTATTAAAACAAATGACCTTAAATGGGATTTTTTAATAAATGCATCATTTGAAAAAACAAAATTGACTCAATTGCCGCCTGATCGTCCAAATGGTTGGCCTAATGGAGAGTATTTCTTCAAAAAAGGAGAGAGTCCGTATACGTATTACAAATTTAAGTATATGGGCGTAGATCCTGATAATGGAGCTCCGCAATACTTAGCAGATGTGATAGATCCCGTGACGAAAAAAGTAACAGGAACAAAAATTGTAAATTCAACAGGAGAGGCTACCCGTTACGTATTAGATAAAAGAGCTAATCCCGATGTTTATGGAGGGTTTTCTACAAATGCGTCATATAAAGGTTTTGATTTAGGCTTATCTTTTTCTTATGAATTAGGTGGTTGGGTTCAAGATACGCAATATGCAGGATTAATGTCTGGTGGTTCGGCTGGAGGTAACTGGCATAAAGATATTTATAACAGATGGACACCAGATAATCGTTACACAAGTGTACCTCGGTTAGAGGTTGATAATCAGGAAATAGCAGGTGCTTCAGACAGATTTTTAGTGGAAAGATCTAATTTGAGTTTACGTAATGCAACATTTGGGTATACTTTCCCTAAAAATACGTTATCGAAATTAGGTGTTGAAAAACTCCGCTTATATGTTGTAGGAGATAATTTGTTTTTAATATCTAAAAGAAAAGGTCTTGATCCTCGCCAGTCGTTCAGTGGGGCAACTGGATATCACTATTCTCCTATCCGGACAGTGTCTTTTGGTATAAACCTAAACTTTTAATTTAATATATTAGTAATTATGAAAATTCTGAAAAAATTATATACAATACTTCTTGCGGTAGTTATTCTTTCCGCATCAGGTTGTTCAGATAGTTGGTTCGATACAGAGGATTCATCACAAATATATAATCCGAAAGCAAAATCATTGCTTATCGGGGCATATGGATATATGAATCAAGCAGGCAATATCTTTGACGGTCACGACGATTTTGGCTATATGTCTATAATGTTGAAATCCGATTTAATGTCTGAGGATATGGCGTTACAGCAGAGTACATATTTTATTTTTGATTATAAATTCGACTATTGGGCCTCTACATATGTGAAGCCTGCTCAGGATTGGACATTTTTCTATGGTATTGCTTCAAAAGCGAATAGTATCATTGATATAATCGATTTGGATACAGAAGATCCGGACATGAAGGCTTATTTAGGGCAGGCTTATGCTCTTAGAGGAATGGCTTACTTTTATCTGATACAACGTTACCAACAAACTTATAAAGGAAATGAAGATGCTCAGGGATTACCTATTTGGCTTAGTTCAAAAGACAATAAGGACGAAGAGTATGGTTATAGAGCTTCGGTACAAACAGTATATGATCGTATTGATGCCGATTTTCTTAAAGCTATCCCTTTGCTAGATGGTTGGAAGCGTCCTGAAAAGCTAAACAAAGTATATATTGATAAGAGTGTAGCTGCTGGGTTATATGCTAGGGTTTGTTTAGTGAAGAATGATTGGGATAATGCCGCTTATTATGCTAATATGGCCCGTCAAGACTATTCTGTTCTGACAGCTACAGAGTTTGCTACAGAAGGATTTAATAATATAAATTCGAAAGAATGGATGTGGGGTGGCGATATTGATGCTGAATCTTCATCGGTATATGCATCGTTCTTTTCTCATATAGGATCATATGATTCGGGTTATGGCGGTTTAGGAGGTTATAAAAAAATAGATGCTCGTTTATATAGTCAAATGTCTTTCAACGATATACGTAGATCTTGGTTTAAAGTTGCAGGTTCGGGGTATAGTTATACCGAACAGGAACAAAAATTTCCTAATTATACCAATTTGAAGTTTAAAAAGACTAATAACTGGGAGGGTGATTATTTGTACATGCGTGTGTCTGAGATGGTTCTAATAGAGGCTGAGGCATTGGCCAGAAGCGGACAAGAAGGTCCTGCAGCCGATGTTTTGAAAGAATTAATGAAAGAAAGAGATTCTTCTTGGAATAAAACATCAGTTACGGGTGACGAAGTTTATTTACAACGTCGTCTGGAATTGTGGGGAGAAGGGTTTGCTAATTACGATTTGTTACGGTTGAAAAAAGGTGTTGATCGTTCTTATGAAGGAACAAATCACTTGTCGGGTGCTACATATAAGATTGAACCAAATAGCTGGTATTTCTTGTATAAAATTCCTCAACGAGAAATTGATAACAACCCTGATATAAATGAAGAAGATCAAAACCCAACTCCTATAGGAAAGTAAACAAATAAAAATAATTGATATGAAAATTACAAAAATATTATCATTATTGCTTGTCGCTTTATTTATATACAGTTGTTCGGATGATGATAAATTATCGGATTCTTATAAAAAAGCAAGCAAGGCAACAACAACCACTGGCGATGTAAGTGAAGATTATGGAGCAGTACTTATTACTATTGGTAATAAAATAGAAAACGACGGAGGTGCAGATGTTTTAGCATATGGAATATGTTATAGTGAAACAGACACTGAACCCACAATAGAAGCTGGTTGTAAATATACTGCGGCAACATCTTTTAATGCAGAAACATTGTTATATGCAGATACGTTGAAAGCTTTAAAAGCAGAAACTAATTATTATTACAGATCGTATGCTTTAAACTCTCAAGGTGTATCTTATGGAGAGGTAAAATCTGTTATAACAGGTGAAATACCTATTGTAAGAGGTATATTTTACTCAGAAATATTTGGTGGTGCTTGGTATGTAGAGGTTGGTGTTATCGAATTTATGGGGTATTACCTTATAAAAGATGTTTATGGAGATGGTTATGACTTGAGTGTTACTGTAGATGCTGAAGATAATGTTATAGTTTCCTCTCAGCCCGCATGGACTCATGCATCTTATGGGCCGGTGTATGTGAGGACACTATCTCCATTGAAGAAAAATGGCAATCAGTTACTAATGAATGTTCAACATTATGTTTCGGCTGGTACCTTCGGTACTTTTGTCGAAAGACTTGTTTTACCTGAATAAAATATTTTTATTATAAAAAAAGGTTGTCTGGTTTGTTTCCGGGCAACCTTTTTTGTATAAGGCCTGCGCAAGGCAGTTAAAAGGGAATAAAACTTTCGTAAAAATATTATAAATATTATATTTGTTACATAATTAATAAATCAACAATAGGTATGAGAAAACGATTAAAAATTTCTGTCCTGGTTATGCTTGTTGCCTTTTTAGGAACAACAGTATACGCCCAAGGATTGAAAGCATTTAAGCTACCTAACGGGCTTAGTGTTTTTGTGTACGAAGACGAAACAGCTACCGAGGTTTTCGGGCAAGTTGTTTTTAATGTTGGGGCTAAAGACGAGCCTTCTAATTATACAGGGCTGGCTCACTATCTTGAGCATGTTCTGTTTAAGGGAACAGAAAAAATAGGAGCTTTGAATTGGGAAAAAGAAAAGCCTGTTTATGAGCAGATTATTCAGAAATACGATGAACGTGCCTCCGAAACAGATCCTGTAAAAAGAGAAGAAATTGATAAAGAAATTAATAAACTGACTGTAGAAGCGGCTAAATATGGTTTGACAAACGAATTTGCAGCCCTTACAGAAGGTATGGGAGGGATAGGTCTTAATGCCGGAACATCGTACGATTACACGGTATATTATAACAAGTTTCCACCTAGTCAGGTTTATAAATGGCTAGACCTAAACTCGGAAAGGTTGATTAACCCTGTGTTCAGGGCTTTCCAAACCGAGCTTGAAACTGTGTATGAAGAGTATAACAGGATGATGAATAATCCGAGCAGACAATTAAGTAATTTCTTATTTAAGTCGATATTTGAAAATCACCCTTATTCGCGTTCGGTAATAGGATTTCCCGAGCATTTGAAAAATCCTCAACTAAGCGAACTTATAGGTTTTTATAATAATTGGTATGTTCCTGAAAATATGGCTCTTATATTAGCTGGAAAAGTAAAAGTTCAGGATGTGCTTCCTGTTGTAAGAGAAAAATTCGGACGTCTTGAAAATAAGGCTTTGCCCGAAAGAATAATGTATCCCGAAACCGAATTTAAAGGAAGAAAAGAACTAAAGGCTAAAATAGGAAACTATCCGTTGTTATTTATGATTTATAAGGGTATCGAAGGTGGTCACCCCGATGAAATAGCATTGGATATTTGTTTAAGTATATTATCGAATAGTAACGAAACCGGGCTTATCGATAAATTGAGTATCGATGGAGATGTAATGAATGTAGGTGCCGGTGCGCTGACCTTGAAAGAAAGAGGGCGCATAATGATAAATGCAGTTCCTTACTACGACCCCAATCAACGCAGATATAGCTCAATGAAGTCTTTGGAAAAAATGCTTCAGGAGAAAATTGATAAATTGAAGAAAGGCGAATTTGAAGACTGGCTTGTTGAGTCGATAAAAAACAATATGATTCGCCAGTATGATATGGGTATGGAATCTACCGATTTTAAAGTTAATCAAATATCTCAGGCCTTCATATATGGTCAGGATATGGGCGAATTCCTTAACTATAAAGAACGCGTATCTGCTATAACAACAGAACAGATTAAAGAAATTGCTAAAAAATATTTTACTGACGATTTCTTAGTACTAAATATCAGCGAAGGAAAACGTGAGAAAAACGAAAAGCTAAAGAAACCCGAATATGAGGCTTTAGAAGCTCCACAAGATGCAAAATCGGATTATGCAAAATTATTGGAATTAACCTCTATACGTTATTCTTCTCCTGTATTTACCGATTTCGATAAGGTAAAAATGAAGTCGGTTAATGATAAATCGAAACTATTCTATACCAAAAATGAAGACAACGAGGTCTTTACCCTTATTATAAAATATGGTATCGGAGCCGAAAAAATGCCACATTTACCACTTGCTACATTATTGATGAATAATGCCGGTATTATGGGGCAAATGAAAGCTCAGGAAGTAAAACAAGCTTTCAGTAATTTGGGTGCTACATGTGCATATCGGGTAGATGACAATTATCTGTATGTTATAATGAGTGGTATAGATGCAAATTTGGAGGCTTCGTGTAATTTGCTTACACGTCAGATTTTATTCCCCGATTTGGATGAAAAACAAATGAATAATGTAAAAGGTATGGAAGCGCAAAGCCGTATGTTTGAAGATAAATCGACAAGCGGATTGAGTAATGCATTAGACAAATACATTTATTACCAGAAGAAATCGGAATATATCGACAGGCCTTCTTTCTTTAGTATTTTAGATTTGACTGTAGGTAATATGACCGGCGAATTCCAGCGTGCTACCGATTACGAAGCAGAGATTCATTATGTAGGTAACTACGATTTTGATGTTGCATATGATATTTTGAGTAAAAATTTACCATTAAAACAAGGTGAAAAAGCATCAACATCTCCCGAAATCAAAGATAGGGTTGAGTATAAAGGAAATACAATTTATTTTGTAGGCGACCGAGATGCTCAGCAAAGTAACATATCTTTCTATATCGAAGGAGAAAATAATACAAACGAGTCGGATGTTGTAAGACGTGCTTTCAATGCTTATTTCTCCGGAGGGTTTAATGGGCTGATAATGAAGGAGATTCGCGAATATCGTTCTATGGCATATACTGCATATGGTCAAGTATCGCCTCCTCCGGTAGAGAATAAAAAAGATTTTTTTGTAGGTTATGTAGGTACTCAGGCCGATAAGGTATTAGATGCATTGGAGGTTTACACGGGGCTGTTGAATGATATGCCTTTACATCCGGACAGAATAACTAATATCAAAAACTATCTGAAAGAAACAGAGCAAAACTATAAGCCCGAGTTCCGTTCTTTAAGCCTTACCATACAATCGTGGAAAGAGCGTGGATATACAGAAGATCCGGCAAAAGAAAATTTAGCTAAAATAGAGGCTTTAACATTTGACGATATAGTTGACTATTATAACAAACACGTAAAAGGCCGTCCTTATGTAATTGGTATTGTAGGCGATCCGAAAGATATTGATACAAAGGCATTGGAAAAATACGGAAAAGTTGTAAAATTAGATTCTAAACATTTGTACGACAACAGATTCTAATAATACAGAATTTATATAGCTAAAAAGAGTAACTCTACAAAGGAGTTACTCTTTTTGTTTTTTAATAATAAATGATGATAATGGTCTCGAAAATCATTATAAATTGGTATTGTCGGGTATTACCCGATAACCGAACTTTGTAACTATTAATTTATATCGTAAGTATAAACAAAATAAAAAGGAAACCATACTTGTTCTATAAAAATTAGATTTCTATAGATAGTTTTTTAGTTGATCGTTCGAACCCTTGCTGACGTGATGTCGGCGAGGGTTTATATTATTAGTGCTAATTGGTAGTTGATTTTATCTATATACTGATTGCTGATGGGGAAACAAATATTGATAAACAATTGCAATGAATAAAAAAACAGAAAAACTGTCAGGTGTGTCAGGTTTTTTTGATTTATGCTATTTTACGCGTTGTGAACTATGTGCAATTCTATGTTGATAGAATGCGTTCTTTAAAATTATACAGCAGCAGTGCAGAATCGATAATTACGCGCAGTTGTAACATAATTAAAGAACAAAAGCCTCCTTACTGCGAAGATATGGAGGGGCGAAAAAACGAAAATCGTCAGGTATGTCAGGTTTTGAAATTATAAGCTTTATGGTGTGTTTTGGATGAGGTATAATTCTATATTGATAGAATAAATAAAAAAGGCGAACAACGGCAAGTTAGTATACTGTTATTGCTAATAAAGTTTTTTGATTGTAACAAAAATATCTTTACATTTGTTAGTCGAAGAAATTTAAGAATAAATATAAGTTATATATTATGAAATTTGTTGTATCAAGTTCAGCTCTTTTAAGCCACTTACAGGCTATAAGTAAGGTTATTAACTCGAAAAATACTTTACCCATTTTAGACTGTTTTTTACTGGATTTGCAAGGATCTACCCTTACGTTAACAGCTGCAGATACCGAAACCAGATTAGTTACGTCGTTGGAGATTTCGGAGGTAGAAGGTCACGGACAGTTAGCGATAAATGCGAAAAACTTATTAGACCCGTTAAAGGAGCTACCCGACCAACCGTTAAGATTTGAGATAAACGATGAAAATCTTGAGGTGTTCATTTATTTTCATAATGGTAAATATAATTTTATAGGACAAAACGGAATTGATTATCCACAACCAAAAGAGTTGACAGAGTCGGTAATAGATATAAGTATCGATCCGCAGATATTACTGTCGGGAATAAATCATACTCTGTTTGCCAGCGCTGATGACGAACTGCGTCCGGTTATGAATGGAGTTTACTTTGATATAACAACAGATGATCTGACATTTGTGGCATCGGATGGGCATAAGCTTGTGCGTTTTAAAACATTAGCGGCAAAGGGAGCGGAAAGAGCATCGTTTATTCTGCCTAAGAAGCCGGCGAACTTGCTGAAGAGTATATTAGCAAAAGAGTCGGAGAATGTTGAAATTAAATTTGATTCGAACAATGCATACATAAAAATGGCTAGTTATACAATGACTTGTCGTTTTATAGAAGGACGTTACCCTAATTACAATTCGGTAATACCTCAGGATAATCCAAATAAAGTATTGCTCGACCGTCAGTCATTTTTGAATGCTCTGAAACGTGTGTCGGTGTTTTCTAATCCGGCAAGTAGCCTTGTAAAGTTGCAATTGTCGGATAATATGATTGTTATTTTTGCACAGGATATCGACTTCTCGACAGCTGCCGAAGAAACAATAAATTGCGATTACTCAGGTGTATCGATGAATATAGGGTTTAAATCGAACTTTTTGATAGAAATATTAAGTAACATTTCGTCAACAGAAATAACACTAGAGTTGTCCGATCCTTCGCGTGCCGGCTTGATACTTCCTGTAGAAAAAGAGGGAGATGAGGATTTGCTTATGTTGTTAATGCCAATGATGTTGAACGACTAATAAAAGTCTGAATACAAAAAAAATCATAGAAGAAACTTTATTGCAGTTTGTCGGCAGTAAAGTTTTTTTCATAAAAATAAAATATGGAATTGAATCTTAAAAATCCGATAGTATTTTTTGACTTAGAAACTACCGGAACCAATATCGTAAAAGACCGTATTGTAGAGATCTCTTATTTGAAGATTTTTCCTAATGGAAAACAGGAGTCGAAAACTAGGCGTATAAATCCCGAGATGCCTATTCCAGCCGAAGCCTCAGCTGTACATCATATCTTCGACGAAGATGTAAAAGATTGCCCAACATTTAAACAGGTAGCTAAATCTTTAAGCGATCAGTTGGAAGGGTGCGATTTAGCGGGTTTTAACTCCAGCCGTTTCGATATTCCTTTGCTGGCCGAAGAATTTCTTAGGGTAGGGGTAGATATTGATTTCAGCAGGCGAAAATTTATAGATGTACAGATTATATTCCATAAAAAAGAACAGCGCACATTAGAGGCTGCATATAAATTTTATTGTGATAAAAATCTGACAGATGCACACTCGGCCGAGGCCGATACTATGGCTACATACGAAGTTTTAAAGGCTCAATTAGATCGTTATCCTGATTTGGTAAACGATATAGAGACTTTAGCTAAGGAGTATTCAACGTTTAATAATAATGTAGACTTGTCCGGACGGATAATTCTTGACGAAAACGGAGTTGAAGTATTTAACTTTGGTAAGCATAAAGGAAAATCGGTAGCTCACATATTAAAAACCGAGCCAAGTTTTTATGCTTGGATGATGGATAGTGAGTTCCCCTTGAATACCAAACAAGTACTTACGAAAATAAAACTTCGTGAGATGAGTAAATAATAAAAAGAACCAATAGGAGTTAAAAAAAGGTTTAATAAAAGTTTGTTTATGTTTATATTTTAGTTTTATTTGCACTCGCTTAACATCCGTTGTTGCGGCTAAAATGTTTCGGAATACGGGTTTCAGGCAAACTATACTAAGCTAACAATTAATTAACTTTTAGAAAAAAAACTAAAAACAATGAAAAAATTATTTCTTTCTTGTGCAGTAGTTGCTTCTTTGGCTTTATCAAGCTGTGGTGCTGCTTTTGGTCCAGTAGGTGCTCTTTACACAGACGTTACAATGAAAAACGACATCGTTGATGGTGCAACTCTTGGTTCTAAAGTAGGAAAATCTGAAGCAAAAAGCTACTTAGGCCTTATTGCTATTGGCGATGCAGGTGTTGAAGCTGCAGCTAAAGCTGCTGGTATCAAAAAAATCAGCCACGTTGATATGCATACAAACTCAATTCTAGGTATAATTAATACTTATACTTTAGTTGTTTACGGAGAATAATAAAGTTCGTATAACAAACATAAGTAAGAGAAGCCTGTCGTAAGGTTTCTCTTATTTTTTATATATATTTGTGGGTATGAAAAAAGTATTATATTCAATAATCCTGCTTTGTGCTACAATTAACATATCAGCGCAGGATATTAGTAAAAAGTATTTGTCGCGGATACACAATGATGGTTATCTATATTTCATATACCCAATGGAGGGGTTTTCGACAAATGATACGAAAGCAAAAAAAGACATGGTATTTGATATAACATACCTGACTACACGCGATTCCGTTACTTATAATTTTACATATTATACAAAAGAAGCCTCGCCGACAGATTCGGTATTTATATTATTGCCCGATAACGAACGCTCTTATGTCGAAAGCACAATGTTTTACGTAGAGCCTAAGAGAAAGAACTGGGAACAAAGAGCATCTTTATCTATACCTGCGGAGTTTCTCAATAAAATGTATGAAAACGATTTACCCTACAAAGTATTAGTTCACTCGAAAGGTAATTCGTACTTGTATACAATGAAAGAAAAGGATTGGAAAAAACAGTCTGCTATTGTTCGAAAAATTCTCGAATCGATAAAGTACTCTGTCGAATTTCAAAAATAAACTTTTCTTATTTCGGTCTTTTATAAAAAACTAACTTTAGATTAATGATACAAATAGATGATGCTATAGTAGCCCTTGATGTAATTGAAGAAAACTTTATATGCGATTTAGCTACGTGTAAAGGAATATGTTGTGTAGAGGGTGATTCGGGTGCTCCACTCGAATTTGACGAAGTGAAAAAGCTGGAGGAGCTATTGCCTGTGGTGTGGGACGATTTGTCGCCCGAAGCTCAACGTATAATAAAAGCACAAGGTGTTGCCTATAAAGACACCGATGGCGAAATGGTAACATCTATTGTGAATGATAAAGATTGTGTGTTTACATGTTACGATAAAAGCGGAGTATGTATGTGTGCAATAGAAAAAGCCTTTAAAGAAGGACGTACTGATTTTTACAAACCCATATCGTGCCATTTATACCCGATAAGATTACAGCGTTACCGCGATTTTACCGCAGTAAATTATCATCGGTGGAGAGTATGCAAAGCAGCAGTAGCATTGGGTGATAGAGAGGGTGTGCGTGTATATCAGTTTTTAAAAGAACCACTTATAAGGCGGTTCGGAGAATTGTGGTATAACGAACTGTGTATTGCGGTGGAAGAATATAAAAAAATGCAAGGTCGTTAAACTTTTAAAAAGCTCTGGTGTTTAAATATCATATAAATGTTTTTAAAATTTAGAGATTATGAAAAAGATTTTAGGTTTAGCATTGGTTGTTTGTACATCGGTAGGTTTATTGAGTTGCTCGGGATCGTCAAAAAAAGATACTGAAACTATAATAACAGAATCGGAAGTAATAGAGGGGATTCATACTGCAAAAAATTCATTGGATTATAAAGGTACATATATAGGCGTATTGCCATGTGCCGATTGCGACAGTATAAATGTTACCATAGAGTTGGGCGACAGCAATTACACCAAAACAGATGTTTACAATAAAAATGGAAAAACAACAAATGCAGAGGTGAAAGGAACTTATGCATGGGAGGCAGACGGAAATAATATTATATTGAATGGTGTAACAGATGCTCCTAATAAATACTTTGTTGGTGAAAATACTTTGACTCAACGTGACATGAGCGGAAATGAAATAACAGGAGATTTGGCTTCGATGTACACGTTGAAGAAAAAATAAAAGAATATAGGTCTAAGAATAGTTGTTTACATGTAAAAAAAGGAGGTATTCGCATAGGAATATCTCCTTCTCTTTGTTAAAATGATTGAATATTTCTGAATAAAACAGAAAAAGCGGGAATGTGATTAAACTTTCTTTCTTTTTTTAGTTCAATAATCAGAATGTACTAGAAACGCGCTATATTAACCTCATGAGTAAGAAAACTAAAATCGTACTAATAATTATTATTGTTCTGTTTATAGCCGGTATGGCTTTGTTTCCGGTAATAAAAAACAGTATAAGTTCTACTAACGATTCAGATACTTTGTCTCCGGATGTAAGTACAAGTGCAAGAAGTGGAGGTAAAAAACCTGCATTAAATGTTAACGCCATGGTGTTGACATACGAAAGTTTGAATGATGTTTTTAAAATAAAAGGATGGTTAATACCCGACGAAGAGGTAAGCCTTTCGTTTGAAACTTCGGGAAAGATAACCGACATTTATTTTAAGGAAGGTACATCGGTGAAGAAAGGTACTTTGTTGGCTAAAGTGAACGATAAACCTTTGCAGGCCGAGTTAAAGAAGCTTGAGGCTCAAATTCCTTTGGCTACAGATCGGGTATTCAGGCAGAAATCATTGTTAGAGAAAGATGCAGTAAGTCAGGAGGCTTATGAGCAAGTAAATACTGAACTTGAGAAATTGAATGCCGATATTGAGTTAGTTAAGGCTCGTATTGCTCAAACCGAATTGAGGGCTCCATTTGATGGCGTTATCGGATTAAGACAAGTTAGCGAGGGTACTTATGCGTCGCCCACAACTGTAATTTCACGATTGACGAAAATATCGCCTCTTAAGATGGAATTTTCGGTTAATGAAAAGCAGGCAGCTTTTATAAAGGCTGGAGTACCATTGACTTTTACAGTAGACAATGATAACAATGTATATAAAGCTACAGTTTATGCAGTAGAGTCGAGCCTCGATCTGTCAACATTTACATTGTTGGCTCGGGCTATATATCCGAATACTAATGGAAAACTTAAACCCGGATATTCGGCTAGTATAGAAGTTAGACTGGATGAAATAAAAAATACAATTGTTATTCCAAGTATATCGTCAGTTGCCGAATTAGGACGTGATATTGCTTACATATACCGCAACGGGAAAGCTCATCAAGTTGAGTTGTCTAAAGGGATGAGGACGGCATCGTCGTTACAGGTTCTCGAAGGTTTAAATGTTGGCGATACATTATTAGTTACCGGAGTTATGCAGTTGAGAAATGGCATGCCTGTCACAATTGATAAATTTATAAAGAATAATCAGTAATCAGGGTTGTTTACTATCCTTCAATCATAGTGTTTAATTACATGTATTTTTTGAATTATAACTAGTTTCCACTACTATAATTGTCAAAATAATAAAAAGGTCTCTGCGGCCTTAAAACAAAAGCAATAGCTGAATTTTATGACTATATCAGAAATAAGCATACGGCGCCCGGTGCTGTCAACAGTATTTGTTCTTATTATATTTTTATTAGGTATTATCGGATATACTTATCTTGGAGTAAGGGAGTTCCCGAATGTTGATAATCCTATTATTACGGTAAATGTAACTTATCCGGGGGCTAATGCCGAGGTTATAGAAAATCAGATAACAGAGCCTTTAGAACAAAATATAAATGGTATTCCGGGAATCCGATCATTGTCAAGCTCCAGTAGTCAGGGATCGGCCCGTATTACAGTAGAATTTGAATTGAGTGTAGATTTGGAGACTGCGGCAAATGATGTTCGGGATAAGGTGTCGCGGGCACAGCGTTATTTACCTCGCGATGCAGATCCACCTACAGTTTCGAAGGCTGATGCTGATGCCAGTCCGATTATACAGATAACAGTGCAGAGCGAAAATCGTTCGTTATTGGAGTTAAGTGAAATAGCGGAACTCACTGTAAAGGAACGTCTGCAAACAATTCCGAATGTAAGTGCTGTTGAAATTTGGGGCGAGAATCGTTATGCTATGCGCTTGTGGCTCGATCCATTAAAAATGGCCGCCTATGGAATAACTCCAATGGATGTAAAGAATGCTATTGACCAGGAGAATGTGGAGTTACCATCGGGTACAATTGAAGGAGACAATCTGGAACTTTCGATCCGGACATCGGGATTAATGCAAAGCCCCGAAGAATTTAATCAACTTATAATAAAGGAAGATAATTATAATGTTGTACGTTTCAGGGATATTGGCAGGGCTGAACTTGATACCGAAAATCGTAAAAATATTATGCGCCGCAATGGTGTGCCTATGGTTAGTACGGTTATTTTGCCACAACCGGGGGCAAATCAGATTGAGATATCAGACGAAGTGAAGCTGCGTTTGGAACAAATGAAAAAAGATTTACCCGAGGATGTTCATCTGGATATAGCATTCGATAATACGAAGTTTATAAGGGCTTCGATTGATGAGGTTGAAGAAACTATATATGTTGCCTTTGCACTTGTTGTGTTGGTTATATTCTTTTTCCTTCGCGATTGGCGTGTTACACTTGTTCCTTGTGTTGTTATTCCTGTATCTTTGGTTGGTGCATTTTTTATAATGTATCTTGCTGGTTTTTCTATAAATGTTTTATCTATGCTTGCGGTTGTACTAGCCGTTGGGCTTGTGGTTGATGATGCGATTGTTGTTACCGAGAATATTTATCTGAAAATAGAAAGTGGAATGAGGCCGCTTCAGGCGGGTATTGAGGGCTCGAAAGAGATATTTTTTGCTGTAATATCTACAACAATAACACTGGTTGCCGTGTTTTTCCCGATTGTGTTTTTGGAGGGTATGACCGGGCGGTTATTTAGGGAGTTTAGTATTGTAATATCGGGTGCTGTTATTATTTCGTCATTTGTTGCTCTTACTTTTACGCCAATGTTGGCTTCGAAATTATTGAAGAAGACGGATCGCCCTAATTGGTTTTACCGTAAAACCGAACCATTTTTCAGAGGCTTGAATTCTATATATCACAAAGCTTTAAGCTACTTTCTTGTACATAAAATAATAGCATTGCCCATTATTATTATAACCTTAGGTGTAATCGGGTATTTTATGTCAGTTATCCCTTCCGAAATGGCTCCTTTGGAAGATCGTTCGCAAATAGTTGTTCGAACTTCGGCTCCTGAGGGTGCAACATTCGAATTTTTAAGAGATTATAATGATCGTATAGCAGAGATTGCAGACTCTGTTATTCCTGAGAGAGAAACGAATATAAATCTGTCACGGAGCGGTTTTGGTATGATTCGAATTATGCTACCTGATATAAAAGATCGTAAACGCAGTCAGATGGAAATTGCAGATGAATTGTCGAGTGCATTGCGGAAGGAAACAGGAGCGAGGGCATTTGTTCAACAACAGTCTACTTTTGGAGGGCGGCGGTCTCGAATGCCTATTCAATATGTATTACAGGCTCCGAATATTGAAAAACTACAAGAGTTTATTCCTTTGTTTATGCAGAGAGTGAATGAAAGTCCTAAATTTCAGATGACGGACGTGAATCTTAAATTTACAAAGCCCGAAACAAAGGTTAATATAGATAGAGAAAAGGCGGCTTTATTAGGTGTGAGTACTCGCGATATTGGGCAAACATTACAATATGCACTTAGCGGACAGCGCATGGGGTATTTTTATATGAATGGAAAACAGTATCAGATATTGGGCGAAATAAACCGCCAGCAGCGTAATACTCCTCTCGATTTGAAAACTATTTATCTGAAAAATGCTACGGGAAATATGATTCAGATGGATAATCTGGTAGAATTGGAAGAGAGTGTTGCCCCGCCTCAACTTTACAGGTATAATCGTTTCAACTCGGCAACGATATCGGCTGGTATGACTCCGGGAGTAAGTATGGGCGAGGCTTTGGACGAGATGGATAATATTGCAAAAGAGATATTAGACGAGTCGTTCCGTACAGCTTTGGATGGAGACTCGAAAGATTATAGGGAGAGTTCGTCCAGTCTTATGTTTGCTTTTGGATTAGCGGTAATCCTTATCTTCCTTATACTGGCTGCCCAGTTCGAAAGTTTTAAAGATCCGTTTGTTATTATGCTTACAGTACCGTTGGCTATTGCAGGGGCGCTGGCTTTTATGTATAGTAGGGATATTACAATGAATATATTTAGCCAGATTGGTATTATTATGCTGATAGGTTTGGTTGCCAAGAATGGAATTCTGATTGTTGAATTTGCGAATCAACGACAGGAGGCCGGAATGAATAAACTTGATGCAATACAAGGTGCAGCAGTTCAGCGTTTACGCCCAATTCTTATGACAAGCTTTTCTACTATTTTGGGACTTATACCATTGGCATATGCCAGTGCCGAAGGTGCAAATGGGCGTATAGCTATGGGGGTTGCTGTAATCGGAGGTATGTTAGTGTCTACTTTCCTTACTATTTTTATTGTACCGGCTATGTATATGTATATATCGACAGACAGGTCGAAGCGTGATGCCAAAATGAAAAGTAAAGATCAGAATTAGAACAATGAAAAAAATAATAATATTATTACTGGTAACAAGTCTCGGAAGTGTATCTGATGCTCAGTCTGTTTTAACATTAAAAAGAGGCATTGAATTGGGACTCGAAAAAAACTACGAAATACAGATAGTTCGAAACCAACAGCAAATATTAGATAATGATGTGACTATAGGAAATGCCGGATATTTGCCAACGCTTGACTTGTCGACAGGCTACTCTGGTACGATTAATAATACCGATCAGCGTAAGCCTACAGGAGAAACCGTATCGAACGATGGTGTACATAACCAGACGTTAAACGCAGGCGTAAATTTAAACTGGACAATATTTGATGGCTTTAATATACAAGCAAATCATAGTCGGCTAAAAGAACTTAAATTGAGGGGTGAGTTAAATACTCGGCTAACTGTCGAAGATTTTATATCTCAGTTTACTACGGCTTATTATAATTATATAAAACAAACCATTAGCTTGAAAAACCTTAAATACGCAGTATTATTGTCGAAGGAGCGAGTGAGGATTGTTGAAGCACGCCATAATATAGGAACAGCATCTATGCTCGAATTGCAACAGGCACGGGTCGATTATAATACCGATAATTCGAAACTCATAAAACAACACGAGGTATTATATACTTTGCGTACCCGGTTGAATGAAATGATAGTTTCGGATAATATTGATAACAAATTAACTCTTGCCGATACTTTAATATCTTTTAATCCATTGCTTAACAAGGAAGAAATATTAGATAAAGCACTTCGTATTAATACAGAGCTATTGTTAGCTCAGAAGGAAGGAAGGCTAAGTCAGCTAAATCTCAGAATGTTGCAAAGCGAAAACTATCCATATCTTAAAGTGAATGCCGGGTATGGATATACGCAGAATGTGTACGAAACAGGAACTTATGACAGGGAGAAAAGGCTCGGTTTCAATTATGGAGTAACATTAGGATTTAATCTGTTCGATGGTTTTAACCGCAGACGTAAACAAAAGAACGCAAAATTGGAGATTGAAAATAAGCAACTGGAGTATCAGCAAACAGAGTTAGCTGTAAGAGCTGATTTTGCCAATATGTGGATGGCTTACCTGAATAATATGAAGTTGGAAGGGCAGGAAAGAGATAATTTGAAAACTGCTAGGGCAAATTTTGATATAGCGATGGATCGTTACAAATTGGGTGATTTGGCCGGAATAGAAATAAGAGAAGCACAAAATAGTTTACTCGAAGCCGAAGAGCGTTTGGTGCAGTCGCAATACGATACTAAGCTATGCGAAATATCGTTGATGCTGATAAGCGGGCAAATAGTGAGTTATGTAGAATAAATGACCATTTGTGCTAATAAACATAAAGAGGCTTATGGCTTCTTTTTTTTGTGAGAGAGTAAGATAATTATTGCTATAATACTAAATTGACCTCAAAAAGTGTTAATAAAATAAATATTTTTACATTTATATCGCACTTATTATAAGTGTGCTTATTATATTTGCAGCTCAAAATAGCAGGTTATATGGAAAAAGATTGTTTTCAACCCCGGAATGCAGGCGAAGAATTTGGTTTTCTTATTTGGCAGATAATGAAATACTGGCAAAGAGGAAAGCATCGTCTGTTAGACGAGTTTGGGATAACTGCATCGCAGATGGAAATATTGTCGGCTATTTACCATTTGAATCAAGAAGGGCAAGAAGTTCCTCAGATATTGGTTTCGAACATGACAAATGTTGACCCTATGACTACTTCTACAATAATGCGGAATCTTCAAAAAAAGAAACTGATAAGTCGTAGGGCAAGTAAGAATGATACCCGAGCCAGAGTTGTAGAAATAACTGAAAAAGGGGCAGATGTGCTTCAGAGGGCTATGGAAAAAGTTAAGGGTTCGACAGCTCAATTGCTAAAAGAAGTAGATGAAGAAGCATTGAAAACTCAGTTGAGAGAACTTTTGAATGCATTAATAAAATTAAACCAACAAAATTAATTTAATTAAATATTAGGTATGAGCTTGAAAAAGGTTAGTTTAGGAATTTTTTCATTGTTATTGATGGCGTCATGTGGTAGCAAGCAAGAGCAAGCCGAAGCACCGTTAATGGAGTATAAAACAATGGTATTAAGTGAACAGAATGCGACTTTAGAGACGTCGTATGCTGCTACTATTAAAGGACAGGAAGATATTGAGATAAGGCCTCGTATTGATGGTTTTATCGATGCTATTTATGTGGATGAAGGTTCGGTTGTAAAAAAAGGACAGACATTATTTAAAATAAATTCTCCGACAGCCGATCAGAATATCCGTACGTCAAAAGCGCAGGTCGAAAGTGCAAAGGCAGCAGCAAAAACTGCTGAGATTAATGTAACAAGCCTTCGTCCCCTTGCGGCAAAAGGAATAATAAGTAATACTCAATTGCAAACAGCCGAAAATAGTTATGCTACGGCAATGGCTAGTGTTGCACAGGCTGAGGCTGCATTAACAAATGCACAGGCTATGCTTGGTTGGACAAACGTTTCGAGCCCTGTTGATGGAATTGTAGGAGCAATACCTTTCCGTCAAGGGAGTTTGGTAAATAATTCCAATACATTGACTACAGTAGCAAATACTAAAAATGTGTATGTTTATTTTTCACTGAATGAGAAAGATCTGTTTAATTTGTTGAATAAATTGGATGGAAATACTCAGGCTGAGAAGATTAAAAACATGCCGGAAGTTTCGTTAGTTTTGGCAAATGGCGATAAATATCCTGAGAAAGGAAAAATATCTACTATTACAGGTCAGGTAAATGTAAGTACCGGTTCGGTAAATATGAGAGCCGATTTTCCGAATAAAGATGGTTTGCTGAGAAGCGGATTTAGCGGTAAGGTTATTATGCCTAATTATGTAGAAAATACATTTGTTATTCCTCAAGCATCAACATTTAAGAAACAAGATAAAGTAGTGGCTTACAAAGTTCAAGGCGACTCGGTAGTTGAAGCTATAATCTCAGTTCTTCCATTACCTGATGGTCAACAATATGTTGTTACAAATGGGCTTAATACAGGAGATCGAATTGTAACCGAAGGTTTGGCAACATTAAGTGTTGGTAAGAAAATTATAGCAAAATAAGTCAATTATTCAGATCATAATAAAAAATATATACAATGTTAAGAACATTTATAGACAGGCCCGTACTATCAACCGTGATATCTATTATCATTGTTGTGTTGGGGATTATAGGCCTAGTAACATTGCCTGTGGAACAATATCCGGATATTGCGCCACCAACAGTACAGGTGTCAGCAACATATCCGGGGGCTAATGCCGATGTGGTAATGAACAGTGTGGTTATACCACTCGAAGAGCAAATAAATGGAGTAGAGGGTATGACATATATGACATCTACTGCCATGAATAATGGTATGGCTACCATTCGGGTATTTTTTAAACAAGGGGTTAATCCCGATATTGCTGCGGTAAACGTACAAAATCTTGCCGCCCGTGCAAATCCTTTATTACCAGCTGAGGTAACACAAACAGGGGTAACCGTACAAAAGCAACAGAATAGTACTATTCTGGGTTTAACAATATCGACAGAGAATCCCGATTACGATGGTGAGTTTATTCAAAACTATGCTAATATAAATATTCTGCCTCAAATTAAACGTGTTTATGGGGTAGGGGATGCCAATGTATTTGGGGCAAAAGACTATTCGATGCGTGTATGGTTAAAGCCCGATGTTATGGCTTCTTACAAAATATCAGCGCAAGAAGTTATTGCTGCTTTGCAAGATCAGAATATAGAAGCTGCTCCGGGAGAGCTTGGAGCTAATAGTAATCAGGCATTTCAGTATACATTAAAGTTTACGGGTAAATTAAAAACAGCCGAACAATTTCAGGATATTATTATTCGCTCGCAAGGCGGGCAACTTCTACGTTTAAAAGATGTTGCAAATGTAGAACTAGGTGCGGTAAGTTATGCTGTGTATTCTAAAATGAATAAGAATGAAGAATCGGTCTTCATTTCAATTAGCCAAACAGCAGGTTCTAATGCTCAGCAAGTAATCGAAGATGTAAAAGCTGTACTAAAAGAAGCCGAATTAACTTTGCCGGCAGGAGTAAAGGTTAACTATATAATGGACTCCAGCGAATTCCTTGATGAGTCGATAAGCAAAGTAGTTTCTACTTTAATCGAGGCGTTCTTACTTGTGTTCTTAGTTGTATTTGTTTTCTTGCAGGATGTTCGTTCAACATTGATACCTGCTATAGCTGTACCTGTGGCTATTGTCGGAACATTCTTCTTTTTGCAGGTATTTGGTTTCTCTATAAACTTGCTTACTCTGTTTGCGTTAGTATTGGCTATTGGTATTGTGGTGGACGATGCTATTGTGGTCGTCGAGGCTGTCCATGCCCAATTGGACGCGGGAGAGAAAGACCCTCGCGAAGCAACTTTGAAGGCGATGAAAGAAATAGCTCCGGCTATTATTTCTATAACCTTGGTTATGTCTGCGGTATTTATTCCAGTGAGTTTTATTGGAGGAACAACAGGTATATTTTTCCAGCAATTCGGATTAACTCTTGCCGTCTCAATTCTTATATCGGCAGTGAATGCCTTAACGCTAAGTCCGGCTCTTTGTGCATTATTCCTGAAAGGACACGACGAGAATGAACATGGTAAGAAGAAAAACTTTATAGAGAAGTTCTACTACTATTTTAATATAGCCTTTAATGCAGGAACTCGTAAATATAAGAACTCTTTGCACTTCTTAGGAAAAAAAGGACATCGTTGGATCACTCTAGCTATAATTTTGGTGGCATCTGTAATTTTGTTCGGCTTAATGAAAGTGTTACCAACCGGATTTGTGCCGAATGAAGATAGTGGTGGTGTAATGGGATTCGTAACTTTGCCTCCGGGAGCATCGCTCGACCGTTCCGATTCGATTGTAAATAAAGTTATAGATATAGCTCAGGAAATAGAAGGGGTACAAAGTGTAACTAATATCACAGGGGTTAACTTTATGAGTGGTTTAGGTAGCTCGTATGGTACTGTTATCGTAAAGATGGACCCATGGGGTGAACGTAAACTTACAACAAATGAGGTCGCTAATATTTTAACTCAAAAAACCAAAGAGATAAATGAAGCTACATTCTTCTTTATGGCAACACCAACCCTGCAAGGGTTTGGGCTTGGTTTCGGGGTCGAAATGCAGATGCAAGACCGTATGGGGGGCGATATAAACGAGTTTTATGAGTTTACAAAAGATTTTGTAGCTAAAATGAATGCTCGGGACGATGTTATGGCTGCAATGACTAACTTCAATCCTAACTTCCCTCAAAAACAGATAGATGCAGATATTGCGAAGATTAAAGCTGCAGGACTGACGCTTTCGCAAGTGATGGGTACTTTACAGGCCTATATCGGAAGTTATTATGTATCTAACTTTAACCTGTTTGGTAAACAGTTCCGTATTATGATGCAGGCAGGACCTGAGTACAGAGCAAATGAAGCGGATATTAGTGGTCTGTTTGTTCAAACAGCTTCGGGAGAAATGGCTCCGATAACAGAGTTTATTTCGATTACCGATATTTCGGCACCTCAAACATTGAACCGATTTAATATGTATTCATCTATGGACGTAACTATTATTCCAAACATGATAGATGGTTATGGTAGTGGTGATATAATTAAGGTTGTAGAAGAAATGAAAGCCGATTTTCCAGCTAACTATACCTTTGAATATGCAGGTATGACTCGCGAAGAGGCCGGATCAGGTAGCCAAACTGTTATAATATTTGGTATATGTTTGATATTCGTATATCTGCTGTTGGCTGCGCTTTACGAAAGCTATATTTTGCCATTGGCTGTAATATTCTCGTTACCGGTCGGATTAGCAGGGGTGTTTATATTCCTTATGTTATTCGGGGTAAGATTGGGTATTGTAAACAATATATATGTGCAGATATCGATGATTATGTTAATTGGGCTTCTTGCTAAAAATGCCATCCTTATTGTTGAGTATGCTATACAGCGTCGCCAACAGGGAATGAGTATTGTTGAGGCGGCTGTTAATGGTGCTGTAGCCCGTTTACGTCCTATTTTGATGACATCGTTTGCATTTATATTCGGTCTTCTACCTCTGGCCCTTTCAACAGGTGCGGGAGCTTTGGGTAACAAGTCTATTGGTATTAGTGCCATTGGAGGTATGTTTATCGGTACAATGTTAGGTATTCTGATTATACCAACGCTGTATATAATGTTCCAAAGCTTGCAAGAGCGTTTCAGTGGAAAAGATCCGAGAAGTAAAACAACAAAATAATAGCACAAGAATATGAATAAAAGATATTTTGCAGGTGCGGGATTAGTAATGCTTTTGAGCATTACTTTCCTCTCATCCTGTGGCATTAGAACTAAATATAAAGAGCCTGAACTTCCTCAAAATGTTTTTAGAGAAGGTACTACAGGCGACACTACAACTATTGCTTCAATTCCTTGGCGTACATATTTTTCGGATATGTATTTACAATCTCTTATTGATGAAGGATTGAATAATAGTTTCGATATGCAGATAGCTTATCAACGTATCAAGCAAACCGAAGTTGCACTTGATGTTGCTAAGGTTGCTTATTTTCCCGATTTGACATTAGTTGGAAGCGCAGATCAAAAACGCCATAGTGTTGGCCGGGAGAGCGGACAGTTTCTGCCAAAACACTCAGAATCCTATATGCTAGGCGTATCAACCTCTTGGGAGTTGGATATATGGGGTAAATATTATAAGCAAAAACGTGGAGCTGTGGCACAATATATGCAAAGCGTAGCTTATCGTAACCTTATTCAAACATCATTGATCGCTAATATTGCTACTTCTTATTATACGTTGGTAGCATTAGACGAGCAATTGAAGGTAGCTAAAGATATGGCTGGAATTATGCAGGAAACTGTAGAGACAATGACGGACATGAGAGATGCCGGATTGTTAAACAGTGCTGCTGTAGAACAAACCAAATCGGCATATTATTCAACTTTGATTTCTATTCCTGATATGGAAGCTCAGATTCGTAATCTGGAGAACACTATATGTTTATTGGTTGGGCGCGAACCTTCATCAATATTAAGGAGTACTATTAATAATCAGGTTGTTAATGAAAATACAAGTCACGGTATTCCATCACAAATGTTGGCTCGCCGTCCTGATGTGAAAATGGCTGAATGGCAATTCCGTGCCGCTTTTGAGGCTGTTGGAGTAGCGCAGGCAAGCTTTTACCCATCGGTAAGTATCAGTGGGACGCTAGGATATTCAACAAGTAATACTGTTTCGAATTTCTTCAAACCCGAGAATCTTATTGCTAATATTGTAGGAAATTTGGCTCAACCGATATTTGCCCGCAATGCATTAAGAGGACAATTAAAGCTTGCTAAGGCTCAGCAGGAAGAAGCTTTATTGTCGTTTAAACAAACAGTTATAAGCGCAGGAAATGAAGTTTCGGACGCTTTATATAGTTTTGAGGCTGCACAGAAAAAAGTTGAGCTTCGTCAGAAACAAATAGATGCCACTGAAAAATCGGTGGAATTTACTAAAGAGCTTTTGAAAGCTGGTTTAGCTAACTATACAGAGGTTTTAACAGCCGAAGGCAATTTATTGCAAGCTCGTTTAGGCGAGGTTTCGGATAAACTTGCACAATTGCAGGCTAATGTAACTCTTTACAGAACCTTAGGTGGTGGCTTAGAGTAGACCTTTAACTAACTATTATACCTTAAAAAAGGGCCAACTACATTTAATGTAACTGGTCCTTTTTTCTTTGTAGATAAAAATGGTGTCTTTTTATTAGTCCAGTTTATATTGTATCTGATCTAACAGTAACGGAAAGAAGCTTTCTTTTATTCCTACTGCCATAAGTTCTTCTTTGTCGGCTGTTAGTAGTTCCGAAAATTCCTGAAGATTATTGTTAAGCAACGATACAGCCTGTATATATTGCTCTAAAGCTTTTTTCCTATTGTTTAAAGCAAGCTCTGTATGTCCGGCGTTAAGAAAATCGTGCACAGTTGGTTTTGCTTCAAGTATACGGAAATAGTATGCTTGCGATAAATCAAACTTTTTCATTAAGAAAGCAGTCCAGGCTATCGGTCTCCATGCTTTGGGATTATCTCCACCATCCATCAATTCCACTTTGAAATAGGCATTCAGGGCTTTGTTGTAGTCCTTCATATCCAGATAACAATGTCCTATGTTCAATTGAGTAGCTATGTTATCGGGGTGCAGGTCTTGTATTTTTATATAATACGATAGAGCCTTTTCCGGTTGTTTTTTCGAACGATACAGCTGGGCAATACGTTTCATTGTCCATGTGTTATCGGGTAATAATAAGTCGGCCTGCAGGTAGGCTGCCAGTGCGTCATCAGTATTGTTTAACATCTGATTGCAGTATCCTGTTTTTTGCCATATATCCGAAGTATCTAACCCTTGTTCGGCGAGTAAGCTGAAAATTTTAAGTGCTTCGGTAAAGAAATTTTTATCGAAACAGTATTGAGCTATAGCCTTCATATCTTCAGGTTCGGAGATTAATGGGGCTATCGATTGTTTGTCGTAGAAATTTAATCGTAGTGTGAATATATCGAAAAAGCTCTTTTTAGCAGTGTGCAATTTAAAGAATCTGTAAAGGTCTTGTATATAAAGATTTGATATGATTTCGTCTTTCGCTGACGAATTCATTTCTGCGGCTTCCTTTTGTAGTTGTTTCATTTCTTCCGATTCTTCACCAAAACGGCGTAACATCATTTCACGTTGGCTTTCGGGTAATTGCAATAAACTGAATGCGAACGAATATTTATCGGAGTTACACATATGCCCCGAATTCAGAATAGCTGAATACAAAAGGTTTTCGCTACCGTTTCCATTAAATAAATCCAAAAGTTCGGAATATGAAATATCAAAAGGGATGAACCAGTTACTAAACTCACTAAAGAATGAGAAGTTTTTTAAATGAGCAAAAGTAGAATGAAAAACATCAGCCCCTTCCATTTGCAGGTTCGAATATTCCTGTAATTTACCGGCTAAGCCCGAACTTTCGAGTTCTTTTTTCCATTCAGGGTTCTTCTCCGAAAAATCAATATCGCCCGACATTAGCTCTTCCATATTCAACTTTCGTCCAGCCATTGAGTTGAACTTCATCATTTCGGGAATTATCTCTTCGGTCATTTTCCGGCTTATTTCTTCTGTCTCTCTTGAACGTATCAGTTGTTTAATAACAGCAATAACCGATTTGTTGAAATAAGGATTTTCGCTCAATGTTTCGAGTTGATGCTTACATTCAGGGTAAAAGCTCCACCTTACGTCATACATTTGCAATACGATAATAAGTCCCACAATAGCTCGTTGGCTTATCATAGGATTCTCGTTAGAACATGACGACATTAGTAATTGTACTTTTCTTCCGTCGAAACGATGGCATAGGTTTAATGTAAGAGCAGAGATTATCAAACATTTCTCACGCTCAAGTATATCTTTATTGTTAAAAAAATCGGACAATTGTATTGCTATCTCATTGTCGGCTCGCTTCGATGCAAAAACATGAGAAAACATATCTGCTGCTATCCGTTCACGTTTGACACTCAAAGCTCGCTTTTTATCAATCTTTATATTGTTATCTTCAATAAGCTCGGTAAGCGATAATGAGTCATATATATCGCGCAGTTGTTTGTGATAATCAGCTATCTGGGTGTTATTTTTCAATGATTGAATCCTACTTTTTTCATAATAAAAGTTCGAAGATTCTATCATCAACAATTCGTCGGTAATGTCATCCGTCATTTCATATAAAGTACGCAAAAATCCATTATATACAGTTACCTGATTTGGGTCGTCAGATCCTTCAAATTGATAGAGAAGCATAAATTTATAATTGGTATCCAATTCATTCAGTCTTTCGGATACTTGCCAGTCCTGTAAATTTACCGCCATTTTTGTCAGCAATTCTATGGCATTCTTTAACTGACGTTTTGACAGCTTATTTAATACTTCTTTTTTTTTATTTATGATATCCTGACTACTCATTTGTATAAAGTGTTTATCCTGTTTGTTTTAGCTGTCAGTATTATATTCCTTATTATGCAACATATAAACAGCAAACGGGAATATGAATTCCCGTTTTATATAGACCAATAAATGTGCCAATTTTTATATGATTACTTTTAAAAAGTGAAAGTATCAGGGTCAGAGCCTACCCGTTTATCTTTGTTCAACGAGTTTATCATTATTATTTCGTTGTCGGATAATTTGAAATCGAAGAAATCGAGATTTTGTTTCAATCTATCCTCATTCGACGATTTTGGAATTACAATAACATCACGTTGATAATTCCAACGTAGGATAATTTGTGCAGGAGTCTTGTTGTATTTATCTGCTAAATCCAAAAGGATTTTTTCGGAGAATAAATTGGTCTTTTGAGCGGCAAACGGACTCCACGCTTCCACATGTATTCCTGCTCTTTTACAATAGTCAAGTACCGATTGTTGTATAAGATAAGGATGAAGTTCTATTTGATTTACGGCAGGTATAATAGATGCCGATTTTATTAGTTCGTCAAGATGATGTTCCTTGAAATTGCTGACTCCTATGGCTTTTGCTTTTCCTTTTTTATATATTTTCTCCATTTCAAGCCATGTGTCAACAAATTTTTCTTTCACAGGCCAATGTATAAGGTAAAGGTCTACATAGTCGGTTTCGAGCTTTTTTAAGCTGGATTCGAAAGCTTCTTTCACTTTTCCCGAACGCATATCTTCGTTCCATACTTTTGTGGTAATAAAAATATCTTTTCGGGCGATGCCTGAATTTTTGATGGCTTTGCCCACTATATCTTCATTTCCATAAACAGCAGCAGTATCTATATGCCGATAACCTACCGATAGCGCAGTTTCTATTGCCTTTTGCGATTCATCGTTATCTTCCATTCTGAACACGCCAAGTCCTATGTATGGCATTAATGTTCCGTTGTTTAATTTTGCTTTTTTCATCTTTATATACTTTTTATTTCATAATTTTACGACATTCAGTATATAGGTAAACAAGGTGGATTGTAGTATTGTTCTCGGATTTATTCAACTTCCATACCAAAGACTTGTTCGATAATAGCTCGCGATTTCGGAGATAATGTTTTCTTGCTCCATCCACTCAGATTAATGCCACTGGGTGTAATCATGGTTCCACCTGTAGGTATAAAATGAAAATGGCCTCCCATAAAAACTATGGCTGTAGATCCGGCAGGAAGCATATTAAGAGGTATATCGCCTTTGTAAATTAACACCGAGGGATTTATCTGGTATTTGTCTTTAAACTTATCCAGCAAATCGCCCGATTTATATTTGTAGTACGACCTCAGGTACTTATTGTCGATTATACCTTCGTTACTGTTTTCTTTAAGTAACATTTCGATTTTAGGAGACGATTGTAAAGGGGATGATGTTGTCGGTTTTATAGTTTTCCATAACTCTTTTTTGTATTCGTCATTATTCAGGAACGATGATTGTCCGTATACCATCAGGCTGGCTGATGATAGAATAATGTAAACAATAAATTTAGAGTAACAGGGCTGCATAAAAAATCGTTTATATTTAACTATATAGCACAAATCTAGCGAAATAGCCTTAAGCAAATTATTCTATAAAAGTTAAATAAAAAACAGGTGCGGTTATATAATTATAAAAAAGCGAGCCTATCCTTTAACAAAATGAAAAACGGATAGTTTCTTAAAAAACTATCCGTTATTATTTATTCGGTTTTTATACAATAAGAGGCTATGCATATCACAGCACAGCCTCTTATTCATTTTATATTAGAGCATTTTTAATAACTCAGAAACTTATTTAAATATAACTTTCGATACTTCAGTTCTTTGCGATTCGTAAGTTTTTTTCACAATATAAATTTCGCCTACAATAGGATTAAGAACTTCGATACCTTGAGTGGTATAGTATTTAACTGCTATAACTTCTTCGCCATCAACCAGAACATCATCACTAATGCCTACATAAGCAAGGTCTTCGTAAATTTGGAAGTTATCGAAATAGCAAGTTAAGCCATCACAGCCTTTATCTCCATCGTTATTGAAGAAAGTACTGCCAGAACCAGCGCTTTCACCAGCAATAAATTCTATTTTTATTGGTGTCCATTGATTTAAAGGAGCTGTAGTATTATCAATAAAGAAATCTTTATTTGCAGTTGTAGATGCCTCTGGGTCAGGGTAAGCGCCATTTACGCCAAAAACGAATGATCCGTCTATTGGTTTCAAATCAAAACTGATTATATATTTTTTACCGGCTGTCCATGTTATGCTATTTACATCAAGAGAACCTCCGTTAGGCCAAGAATTTGAAGTACCAGCAATCTTCATACATTGAGGACCATCACAACCAGCAGCGTTAGCATCTTCAAACACATTTACAATGCTTTTATGTCCCCAACCTGCATATCCCTCAAGAGTATTCATATAAGCATTAGGGGTTATATTGTTCGTTTCGGGTACCAACGTTTCGGCTTTAGCATAAACAGTTAAAGTACCAGTACTGTTTACTGTTCCGCTAGTAGCTGTTATTTGTCCTGATATCTCTGTTGCTTCATCCCAAGTAGCAGTAATTTCAGTTCCAGCGTTTGCTTGTTCTGCAGTAAGAGTGCTAGGAACAAGAGTTATTCCGCTAGGAGCAGATAATGTTACATCTTCTGTTAGGTTGCTTCCAGCTACTGTAAATTTGTATTTGTTAGCACCTGTCGATATAGCATCTTCTAATAGCACAACAGTTGCACTAGGTACTGAAAGTAGGGTTTCGGCGATAGCACCTGTATAATACAAGCGGAAGTTGTCAGCATACGCCCAGTTTACACTGCGACTAACAGATTTGAATCCGATTGTTAAGTTACCATCTATAACAGTTACATCAAGCGTATATTCGCTTCCTGTGGTTGTTACTTCCACTTGTTGCGTGCCTGCATAAATGAATGTTCCTGTAGTTCCTTCATCGCCTCCGGCATTGGCTTTAAGTGTATAGTATCCTTTGGGCAGTCCTGTTAGTTCCTGAGAAATAGAAAAGTCAGGTTTACTACTGCTCCAATATTGGAAATAAACATTACCTGTTTTAAATGTGCCACTCAAAGGGCCTGCATCGTTTCTTGTACAATATTCCGAATTAGCAGCACTTGTTTTAGTCCAGCCCGGAATAGTTTGTTGTCTATCTCCTTGGTTTTCCTCAAAACTTGGATTTTGTATATAAGATGTAACATCTGCAGGTGAAGAAGTACTAGCATTAGCTATAGCATAAGTAAATAATGCAGCGTCTAAACTATCAATAGCATCGAGTACCTGAGCCATAGTTGCATTTACATCGGCAGCAATAACTGTAGCAGCATCAATTACAGCTCGCAAAGCAGCAGCTTCATTACCCGATCCATCGCCATATACAGCTTCAGCTTCTGTAATTTTGTTGTTTAAATCGGTTTTGTCAATGCCCAAATAAGTAAGTTTTACATAATCGATAAATATTCTACCTAGAGAACCCGAACCTGAATTTGGAGTACTTATACCTACTTGTATTTTACCAGCTGTATTATCGACTACTGTAAAATCAATAGTTTCAACAATCCATTCTCCCATAGGGAAAGAGGTGCGGCTGGATAATACTGAATTTCCGGAAGCGGGAACCCAACCAACCAAGCTGTTATCTGTAGCATTAGGGCCTGAATTATATGCAGTGTATTCTAACTGATATTTACCGCCTGTAGTAAATGTTACATCCTGATAGTAAGTAAGACTTGCGCCCCAAGCAGCCGAAAGTCCAAGTGAAGCTCCTGTTGCAGTACCATCATAACCTGTACTAGGGATATAACCATAATCCCCTGAGGCATTTAAAGTCCCGGCATAACCATATTCGAAAGTTGATGAAGCCGAATTATCTCCAAAAACACCAATTGTCCAACCAGTAACAGCTTGAATATTAGCACCTCCATTAGCTGAACCCAGATTGGATGAAGTAGTTGTTGATAAAAAATTAGGAGATTCGTCAAATCCGGCGTTACTCAGATATGTACTAGTAACATCTGTTTGTGCTTTCATAGATACACTAAACAGACATACGGCAGAAGCCGCAAAAAACGAAAGTAATCTTTTTTTCATATTTGATTAGGTTTAAATTGATTCACCAGCAAATATGAAAGTTTTTTTCTTTCTGAGAGATGATAAAAAGTGCAAATAAGGGGTATTATTGGCTCAAACTACTTTTTAAGTATATTGGATGGTAGACTAATAATGCAAGAATGGATAGTTTTTAAGAAAACTACCCATTCTTACTTGTTCTGTTTATTATTAGAAACTCCATTTACTGGAAGTTTTGCTCGATGGTGTCGATGTATTTATTCCTTTATAATACTTTAACGCTTCGGACAGATTTTTTTGTATATCTTTTATACGATGGTTGTCGGAAGGGTGGGTGCTCAAGAATTCCATTGAAGAGCCTCCCGATGCATCGGACATGCGAGTCCAGAAAGCTTCGGCCTGACGTGGGTCGTAACCGGCCATTGCCATAAATATAAGTCCCATTTTGTCAGCTTCAAGTTCGTGATTACGCGAGTATTTAAGCATGCCTAATTGCGAGCCAAGCCCATATACCGAAGAGGCTATGTTTTGAACCGCAGCCGATTTGCCGTCTAAAGCCATACCTATAGCAGCACCTCCGTATTGCAGAGCCATTTGTTGACTCATACGTTCATTGGCATGTTTTGCTACGGCGTGTGCAACTTCGTGTCCGAGAACAACAGCTAGGCCTGTTTCGTCGCGGGTTACGGGTAATATTCCTTCGTATACTACTATTTTGCCGCCCGGCATACAAAAAGCATTAACATCCGAACTTTTTACTAAATGGAATTCCCACTGATAACCCGAAAGTTCACTTTCGTATCCATGGTTTTTAAGATACGTTTCTACAGCATTTGCTATTCTGCGTCCTACTTTTTCTACCAAAGCTGTGTTTCCTTTGTCGGTAGATAAAGGTGCTGAGTTTATAAACTCTCCGTATTGTTGCAGACTTAGGGTAAGTACCTCCTGATCGGAAACAAGAAGCATTTGTTTTCTTCCCGTAAGCGGCACGTTGCCACATCCTAGAAAAAAGATGGTCAGAAAACCGACTAATAGTTTTGTTAAATGTTTTTTCATACTCATTCTTCTTAATTTAAATTCCGTTTGTGTAATTTTCTAAAGATAAAAATATTAATCTGTTTCACTTGTATTATTGCAACAATTGCATTTGTTGTGTTTTTCCAACACACGATGGGGAAAATCGCCATGTCCCACAATTTCTATTGGGCACGATGTATAATGCTCTTCGAGCCACTTAGCTGTAATATTATTGCCCGAATGATAGTGTAGCCCTCCATTTACACAGGCTATATTTTTAGTGAGTGATATAACTGTGCCAACGTCATGAGATACCATTATTATGGCTGTATTTCGATTAATTTTATCCAGTATTTTATAAAAATCTGTTTCGAACCGCTTGTCAACATAAGAGCTGGGCTCATCTAAAATTAAAAGATCGGGATTGTCAACTATAGCACGTCCCAATAGTACACGTTGCAATTGTCCTCCTGATAATTGTCCAATAGGACGGTTTAGCAGATTTTCCAATCCCATATCCGAAGCTGTATGTAAGGCTTTTTCTTTTTGGTCTTTAGAAAAACCAGATAAAAATCTTCTTTTTCCGGCTAAACCCGAAAGTATAACTTCAAATACAGATATAGGAAACTTTTTATCAATTTGGGTTATTTGTGGTAAATAACCAATGTTTATTTTATCTGTTTGAGTTCCGTTTACAAAAAAATCAATAGATCCGTCATTGGGCTTTACCAGTTTTAGTATGGCTTTCAATAACGATGTTTTTCCTCCTCCGTTTGGTCCAATTATACCAAGAAAATCGTTTTCGAATACGGTTAAGTTCACATTTTCGAGTACAGGAGGGTTATTGTCATAACATACCTTGAGGTCGGATATTTGAAGTATTTTATTCATTCCGAGGCTAGGGCTTCAGCTATTTTTATCATTTCTTCGTTCCAGTTATAAGAGAGAAGATTCAGCGTCACTATTTTTGCATTTATCTCCTTTGCTATTGTTTGTGCGTTATTTACGTCAAACTCCTGCTGAACAAATACTATTTTGATGTCTTTTGCTTTAGATAGATCTACCAATTCTTTTAGTTGTACCGGAGACGGGCTTTTCCCTTCAAACTCGATAGGGTATTGTTCCAATCCGTATTCGTTGGCATAATAACTAAGGGCCGGATGATAAATAATGAAAGACTTACCTTTAGCCCTGTCTAAGTGCGATTTTATTATGCTATCTGTTTTATTGAACTCGGTAAATAAATTATCGAGATTTTCTTTATAAAATTCTTTATTGTCGGGATCGACTTTAATAATAGCGTTATACATGTTTTGCGCCATTATACGAGCTGTAGCGGGTGAACTCCAGATGTGAGGATCGGCGCCCGAATGTCCGCCATGATTATGGTGGGTACAATCGTGACTATGTTCTTCATCAAGAGATGTTATGCCTGTCGAGCAATCAATTATACTCATTCGAGGGTTGTTATCTTGTATGTTTTTAATCCATACGTTTTCGAAGTTAAAATATCCAACCTTAAAATATAATTTGCTTTTCCCCAATGAAACCATTTGTGAAGGTGTCGGATCAAAACTTTCGGGATTTGAACCGGGTGGAATAATGCTGGATACAGTAAATTTGTCTTTTACTATACATTCAAGAAAGTATTTCTGTGGGTCGATCGATACAGTCAAGTTATTTTCTGGTCTGTCTTTTTCCCGACATGATCCTAATATTGTTGCACTAATAAAAAGCACAATAAATATATGAATACTAGTTTTTTTCATTTCCCTTCTATAGTGAGGTCGTAAATTTTTCTGATTTTATCCAACTCTTTTTTGAAATCAATATCTAAATCTATCAGTACTCCTTTGTGTAAATCGAATATCCATCCAGCAACACGGGGAAACCCATTTTCGAGATAAGATTTTTGTACTTCGGCTGTTTTTATAACGTTTAAACATTGTTCGTATACATTTAATTCAACCAGTCTGTTATGTCTATCTTCTAGGTTTTCTATTGCATCTAATTCTTTTTCGTGCAAACGGTATACATCCCTTATATTACGTAACCACGGATTTAATATTCCTAAATTGCGAGGTTGCATAGCTGCTTTTATACCACCACAATCGTAATGTCCACAAACAATAATATGTTTAACTTTTAAATGCTCTACCGCATAATTTATTACCGATAGGCAATTTAGATCGGCATTTACCACCATGTTCGCAATGTTGCGATGTACAAATACATCGCCGGGGCGTAATCCCATAATCTCGTTTGCATGCACACGACTGTCCGAACAACCGATATATAGATATTCGGGTGTTTGTTGCTGAGCTAAATGTTCAAAGAAATTAGCGTTTTCCGATTTCATTTTTTCAATCCAACGCTTATTTGCTTCAAATATATTTTTGTAATAGCTGTCGGGCATAGAGCGATTTTTAGAATTAATTTTTGTATCCCAACTGATTCAGAATTTGCAGGGTTTGTGCAATTACTGATTCTGTGCCATCATTATAGATGACAAAATCGGCAAGCTTCATCTTTTCTTCATCAGGCATTTGGCTATCTATCCGATCCATTACTTTGCCTCTGCTTGTTCTGTCTCGCTGCATAGCTCGTGAAATCCTTGTTTCGAGAGGACAATAAACCATGATTGTTTTATCAACAAATTTATTGAATCCCGATTCGAATAATATAGCAGCTTCATTGCCTATAACAGAGCAGTTTTCTCTTTTTTCCATCCACAGAGCAAAGTCTTTAGCCACTTCTGGATGTATTATTTCATTTACTCGCTGACGTTTTTCTTCGCTGGTAAATATATATGAGGCTAATAACGATTTATCTAATTTATTCCCTTCATATATCTCTTCGCCAAATTCCTTTATCAATTCGTCTTTAATAATGGGCGAAGTAGCCGTAAGTTTTTTACTTTCGGTGTCGGCCATGTAAACGGGGATGCCCATTAAAGTTAATATTTTCGATACCGTAGATTTTCCGCTACCGATTCCTCCTGTTATTCCTAATTTAATCATAATTGTTTTGTTCAAAAATAAATTCTACATCTGCGGGCGACATCGAAACGCTTTGTATATGATCGGGCATTGATATTATTCGCAAAGGTACATGTGATTCACGGGTGTTTTTTAGATCGTTATAATCAAGTTGTATAACGAAATCTTTTTCTGTTATTTGTTGATACTGAGAAAGACCTACCAGAAATGAAACTTTTACTGAAGATGGAAAGAATTTCACCTCCAATTTTTCCGGCAGGTTTATGCAAACAATTTCTATTTGCAAATTCTTTTGAGTATATTTATCTATAGGAACATAAACATCTACCACATCGGGAATAAATTTTACGTTCTCAATATTTTTTATGGCATATTTTAGTGGGCTCTCTGAATTATACTCGTGTATTGTATCATTTACGGTATACACATAATTCATTCCGTTTAGAATAGTTTCGGGTCCGTAAGCCAACACCGTGTCGGGTAAAATGCTTATATCGCCATCAAGTAAATAGCCCGACGAGATAAACACCTGCCCGTTAAAAATTACAGGTAATTTTTTCTGTTTCAGAGCAGTGTACTGAAATGTTATAAACGAAGGATCGTAATTAACAAGAGTTGCTGTGTTTTGTAATTTGTTTTTTACGGCCTGTTGCAAAGAGGTTGAAGATAGTACTTTGTTAGATGTTGTGGCAAAGACTTCTGAAATATCTATTGTTAGAGAATCTTTCCGCTTTGTAAAGTACGAATTAAATAATCCATACCCATTATCTTTTATTGTTATATTTATACTTTCAGGCAATGGTGTGTTAAAGATAACGCTGTCGGGTATCGATATGTACCTTATTGGAAGGTCGTAGCTTGCTGTGAAATTTTGCCTGTATATCTGAAAAAACCAAAGGATTGAGGATAAAAGGACAAAAAAAGAAAAAGTCAGAACCTTTCTCCATGGTGTATTCACCAGAATTTTCCTGACTTTTTCTGATATATTATGATATATATTATTATCCATAATATGACCTCATATTCGGCTTTTTAGTTTTTCGAAACATCCTCGCCTGCAGCGTATACTGATGCTTTTTCTACTTTAATTTTAACCGAATCGGCTATTTCAACAATAAAGAAAGTTTCGCCAACTTCTTTTATGCGTCCATGAATACCTCCGGCTGTTACAACTTTATCGCCTACCTTCATTGCTTCGCGGGCTTGTTGTATTGCTTTTTGTTTTTTCTGTTGTGGCCTGATCATAAAGAAGTAGAAGATAGCAATTATTGCTACCATCATTATAATCATTTGCATTCCGCCACCTTCACCTCCTGTTGCTCCGTCTAAAAATACAGTTAATAAATTCATAATATTCTTTTTGATTTTAATGTATCCAAAGATACAGTATTATTTGTAAACAATAAAAGTTTAATATTAAAAGTACTGTTGGGCTTTATTATTTAAACAGTTTTTTAGATGCCCTAAGTTCATTAACAATCGAATCGAGTATTCCGTTTATAAAAGATGCACTTTTTTCGGTGCTATACACTTTTGCTACATCAATGTATTCGTTGAGAGTAACATTAACCGGAATGCTGGGGAAGTTGATAATCTCGGTAAGTGCTGCTTGCATTATAACGAGATCCATAAATGCAATACGCTCCGATTCCCAGTTTTGGGCATGGTGGGTTATCATTTCTCTGTATTCTTTCATGTTAAACAATGATTCCCGTAATAGCTTAACTGCAAATTCACTGTCTTCCTCATCTCTGAACATAGGAAGAAGAACTTGTTGGTTAGTGTCGTCTTCTTCAAGTTTTTTGATTGTTTTCAGTACAAACGATTCGATAATTTCTATGTCATCGTTCCAGAATATACTTTCGTCTTCGAGTAAATCATCAAGGTCTTCATTCGCATAAATGAATTTTTTGAATATTTTACGCCAAAAATCACGGTCGTCTTCGTAGCTTGGATTTTCCAAAGCTATATAGTCTTTGTATATTTCAGAAACAAGTATGCGGTTTAGTATAGTTTTTATGAATGACTCTTGTTCGTTCCAGTCGAATGGCCTTTTATTCAAGTATTCCGAAAGTTCGGTGTTTTTTCGGAGCTGACCAATAAACTTATTATCAAGAAGGCGAACATTTGGGTTCATGTCTTCGTAGGAGGGAAGGAGTTTCGATTTATTTGCTTCAACTCTTTTTGCGTAAGCGTCGGTAATAGCAATAAGTAGTCCTAAGAGGTAAAAATATAAATCGTAAGATTTCTGAAAGCTGAGATTTAGTTCAGCTTCACTTTTTTTTAGGTTTCCATCTTGGTTCTGATAATAAGAATATAAAACCTGAATAACCCTAATACGGATAAGAACGCGATTAATCATAAAATATGTAAAGATTATTTCCGAGTGCAAAGATAATATTTTTCAGTTCACATATCATGTTCTTATGCTCGAAAAAAGAAAAAGCCGAAAAGTTAATAATAACTTTCGGCTTTTTTGTTTATAATATTGTGTTGTTTTTATTGATCCATTCTCATAATATTTGCACCTAATTGGTTAAGACGTACGTCTATGTTTTGATAACCACGGTCTATTTGATCAATATTGTGTATGACACTTTTTCCGTCGGCGCACATTGCTGCTATAAGTAAAGCTATCCCTGCCCGTATATCGGGCGACGTCATAGTTGTAGCGCGCATAGGGCGTTTCCCCGTTCCTATAACTGTGGCACGGTGCGGATCGCAAAGAATGATTTGTGCACCCATATCTATAAGTTTGTCTACAAAAAACAAACGGCTTTCAAACATTTTTTGATGTATAAGTACACTACCTCTAGCCTGTGTAGCTACAACCAGCAAAACGCTAATAAGGTCGGGGGTGAGGCCTGGCCACGGAGCGTCGGCTATAGTAAGGATAGAGCCATCGATGAATGTGTCGATAGTATAATCTTTTTGCTTGGGTATATATATATCGTCTCCTTTTCTTTCTACTTTGATTCCTAGGCGACGGAATGTTTCGGGGATAATTCCAAGATTGTCGTACGACACGTCTTTGATAGTCAGTTCCGAGGATGTCATTGCTGCCATTCCAATAAAACTGCCAATTTCTATCATGTCGGGTAAAATACGGTGAGTGGTTCCTCCAAGCTCTTTTACGCCTTCTATGCGTATTAGATTAGATGCTATTCCCGATATATTTGCTCCCATCTGTACCAGCATCTTGCAAAGCTGTTGTAAATAAGGCTCGCATGCCGCATTGTATATGGTTGTTTCGCCTTCGGCTAATACAGCTGCCATTATTATATTTGCGGTACCTGTAACCGAAGCTTCATCCAGAAGCATGTATGTGCCTTTTAGTTTTTTAGCAGTGATGGAGTATAGTTGTTGAACGCTATCGTATTTGAAATCGGCTCCTAGCTTTTGTATTCCTAAAAAATGTGTATCTAAACGTCTGCGACCAATTTTGTCTCCTCCCGGTTTGGGGAGTATGGCCTGACCGAAACGGGCAACCAAAGGTCCGATGATCATAACAGATCCTCGTAATGACGAGCTTTTTTTGAAAAACTCAGGGGTCTGAAGATAATCGAGATTTACTTCATCGGCTTTAAACGACCAAGTGTTTTCGCTCACTCTTTTTGTTTTAACTCCCATATCCGATAATAAGGCTATGAGGTTGTTTATATCTAGAATATCGGGGATGTTTTCGATGATAACTTCCTCGGGGGTGAGTAGGGTTGCACAAATAATTTGCAGAGCTTCGTTTTTTGCTCCTTGCGGTGTTATCTCGCCATTAAGGTGGCAGCCTCCTTCTATAATAAATGATGCCATGATCTGATTTATAATGTTGTTTTAATGCGTGGTGTTATTTATTAAAATATTCTGACTTCGGGTTCAAGTTCTATCCCGAATTTGTCTTTTACTGTGTCTTGTATAGTTTGCGCGAATTTTACAATTTCGCGACCATCACTTGCTCCATAATTTACGATTATAAGCGCTTGGTTTTTGTAGGTTCCAATGTTTCCTATTTGTTTGCCTTTAAATCCGGCTTTATCTATAAGGAATGCAGCTGATGTTTTTATTTTTCCATCGTGTTGAGGGTAAACAGGGAGGTCGAAGTGGATTTTAATAAGCTCTTCCGACTTTTCTTTTGAAATGTATGGGTTTTTGAAAAAACTTCCGCAATTAGGCAGCTTTTTATGATCGGGAAGCTTACGTTCACGTATGCGGATAACCGCCTCTCTAACATCTTTTATCGTTGGAAAAGCAATATTCTCTAACTCTTTATTCAAGTCAAAGTATTTGGGTTTGTATGAGTATGTTCGTTTTAGTTGGAATACAACAGAGATTATAATGTATTTATTAGTACGTTTGAAGATACTATCTCTGTAAGCAAATTCACATTCGCTATTCGAAAAAGATAATACTTCGTGTGTATTTATATCTAAAGCTATAACTTCCTTGATGCAATCTTTGACTTCTGCGCCATATGCTCCAATGTTTTGAACCGGAGAAGCTCCGACGGTGCCGGGGATGAGAGAAAGATTTTCCAATCCCGAAAAACCTTTTTCAACACAGTAGTTTACGAAATTGTCCCAATCCTCAGATGCCATGACTTCGATGAAGATGTCCTCATCCTCATTCTCTTCGTCCGAAACTTCAGTTATGCCTGTAAGTTTTGGCTTTATAATTAGCCCGTCAAAATCGTGTGTGAAGAATAAGTTACACCCTCCGCCTATAATAAGCTTCTTTTCTGTGGGGTAGTCTGCTATGCATTGCTTAAGCTCTGCAATGTTTTCCGGTTCACAGAATAGCTTGGCGTAGGCTTCGGTCCGAAACGAGTTGTATTCTTTTAATTGTACGTTTTGTTTATACATTATTGCCTTAAAATCCGTTATGTTTACCTGTTTTCGTACATCTGTTGATAATACTTCATGTAATCGCCAGATGTAACTTCGTCAACCCATTGTTGGTTGTCGAGATACCAATATATTGTTTTCACAATACCTTCGTCAAAATAAGTTTGTGGCAGCCATCCTAATTCATTTGATATTTTCGTTGGGTCTATCGCATAGCGATGATCGTGACCTTGTCGGTCTTTAACGAATGATATAAGATTGTTATTAATCCATGATATGTCAATACTTCCATCTTGTAAAATCTCCTTTTTCTTTAACGCGCAACGGTATTCAGGCTCTTTTTCCATAATACTGTGTATGGTGTATATTACGAGTTTTACGATGTCTATATTCTTCTTTTCATTATGTCCTCCAACATTGTATATCTCGTCAGGGCGTCCTTTATGAAGAACCACATCTATTGCCCTGCAATGGTCTTCAACATATAGCCAATCTCTAACATTGCTGCCATCGCCATATACAGGTAGCTGTTTGCCTTCTAGTATATTCCTAATGATGAGGGGTATTAACTTTTCGGGGAAATGGTATGGACCATAGTTGTTTGAGCAGCGAGTGATGTTTATTGGCATTTTAAAAGTCTCGCCGTATGCTTTTACAATCATGTCGCTCCCTGCTTTTGATGCGCTGTATGGTGAACGGGGGTCGAGTGGGGTTGTTTCTGTAAAATAACCTTCATCTCCTAGTGAGCCATATACTTCGTCGGTCGAGACATGTAAAAATTTCACTCCGCTTTTCCATATAGGGTAATTATTTTCATCTTTGCCTGTTGTCCAGTGCTTTTTTGCGGTATCCAGCAGATTCTGTGTTCCCAATATATTTGTTTGCAGAAATAATTGGGGATTCTCAATGCTCCGATCAACATGACTTTCTGCGGCAAAGTTCACAACATAGTTTATGTTGTGCTCAGTAAATATTTTTTCGCAGATTTGCCTGTCGCAAATGTCTCCTTTTACGAATGTTATTCGAGAATCTTTGAGTTCTTTGCTCAAAGTTCCTAAGTTTCCAGCATAAGTCAGGGCGTCTAATATTATAAATTGACCATCAGGATGCGCTGTAAGCATGTGCTTGACAAAATTTGAGCCAATAAAGCCGGCTCCTCCTGTGATTAAATATGTCATACTCTTTTATTTTATAATTTTGTTCGTTGTTTTGCAAAAATAGGAAATAAATTCATTAAACGGTTTGACTTTTTGTTTTCAGCAAAAAAAAATGTTTTATGTGAAAAAGTTTGTTTTAAAAATTGAAATAATATTTGTTTGATAAAAAAAAAAGATTAATTTTGCAGCCTCAATTAACCATTACAAATTCCATACAAAGTAATTATCAGTTAATTAAGATTATAAAAATAACAAATAATAATAGCAATGTCCAAGATTTGTCAAATAACAGGGAAGAAAGCTATGGTGGGAAACAATGTTTCGCACTCGAATAAAAAGACGAAAAGAAAATTTAACGTCAACCTGTTTTCTAAAAAATTCTACTGGGTAGAAGAAGATTGCTGGGTAAGCTTGAGTGTATCGGCTGCTGGTCTTCGTACAATTAATAAAATAGGCTTGGATGCCGCTCTTAGAAGGGCTATGGCAGCAGGTTTTTGCGACCGCATAGTTTTACTGTAACGCTTAAATTAAGAGGAGGACTAAGAAAATGGCAAAAAAAGCAAAAGGAAATAGAATTCAAGTGATATTGGAGTGTACCGAGCATAAAGAAAGCGGTATGCCGGGAACATCGAGGTATATTACTACCAAAAACAGAAAAAATACAACCGAAAGAATTGAGTTGAAGAAATACAATCCTATTCTTCGCAGAGTAACTGTTCATAAAGAAATCAAGTAAAAAGATATAAGAAATGGCAAAGAAGACAGTCGCAGGTTACCGTGACCAATCGTCAAAAGACGGACGTAGTCATACAAAAGTAATCAAGATGGTAAAGTCTCCAAAAACAGGGGCTTATACATTTAAAGAAGAAATGGTTCCAAATGAAGCTGTTAAGGATTATTTCGCAAAATAATCTCGTTAAAAATATATAAAAGCCTCCTATCCTATAATTGGTTGGGAGGTTTTTTATTTTTAGATTTAATAACTTTGTAATAGGCACAGGGTTAGATTGTTGTGGGTTGTTTTAGAATATTAATAATATAATAAAGGAAATATGGGCTTGTTTAGCTTTTTTTCGAAACAGAAGAAAGAGAACCTTGATAAAGGGTTGGAGAAAACTAAAGATAGTATGTTCTCAAAGTTGTCTAGAATTGTATCGGGGAAATCTAGGGTAGATGACGATGTTTTGGATGATTTAGAAGAAGTGTTGATAACATCGGATGTGGGTGTTGATACAACTCTTAAAATTATAGACCGAATAGAGAAACGTGCAGCTCGTGATAAATATATTAATACAGATGAGTTAAACTCTATTTTGCGAGAAGAGATTGCTGCTCTTTTGATGGAGAATAATACTGTTGATAACGAAGATTTTTCTATATCTGAAGAAGAAAAACCATATGTGATTATGGTTGTGGGGGTAAATGGCGTAGGGAAAACAACAACTATAGGAAAGCTTGCAAATCAGTTTAAAAAGAATGGTCTTTCGGTTTATTTAGGTGCTGCCGATACGTTTCGAGCTGCAGCTGTGGAACAGCTGGTTGTTTGGGGCGATAGGGTTGGTGTGCCTGTGGTTAGGCAGTCGATGGGGGCCGATCCTGCCTCTGTTGCTTTTGATACTATAAGTTCGGCGAAAGCAAATGGAGCTGATGTTGTGATTGTAGATACGGCGGGCAGGTTACATAATAAGGTTGGGTTGATGAATGAACTAACCAAAATAAAAAATGTAATGAATAAGGTTGTGCCTGGAGCTCCGCATGAGGTATTGCTTGTTCTTGATGGATCGACAGGGCAGAATGCTTTTGAGCAAGCGAAACAATTTACTGCGGCTACGGATGTGTCGGCTTTGGCGATAACTAAGTTGGATGGAACGGCCAAAGGTGGAGTTGTTATAGGTATCTCGGATCAGTTTAAAATCCCTGTAAAATATATAGGTTTAGGAGAAGGTATTGATGATTTACAAGTGTTCAGACGAAAAGAGTTTGTTGATTCGTTGTTTGGTGGGTAAAAAAATATTATTTTTGTTGGTGATATAGTAGACGAAAGAGTCTGCTAAAACCCGATGAAAAGGGTAATTTTCGATTGCTGATGAAAAAGAATAGAATAGACGTCATAACTTTGGGGTGTTCTAAGAATCTTGTAGATTCGGAAATGTTGATGAAGCAACTTCTGGCGAACGGTTATACGGTGAAACATGATCCTGAAAAACCGGAAGGCGAGATTGTTGTAATTAATACTTGTGGGTTTATTGGGGATGCCAAAGAGGAGTCTATTAATATGATTCTTGAGTTTGCAGAGGCAAAACGGAAGAGGGAAATTAATAAACTTTTCGTAATGGGGTGCTTGTCTGAAAGGTATATGTCAGAGTTAGAATTGGAGATCCCTGAAGTTGATAGATATTACGGAAAGTTTGATTGGAATGCCTTAGTTGGAGATCTTGGCAAGTCGTATCGAGATGATATGGGTTTCGAGAGAGTTATTACAACTCCGGCGCATTATGCATATCTGAAAATATCGGAAGGATGCAATCGGGCATGTTCATATTGTTCAATCCCAATAATGACAGGTAAGTATAAATCGCGCCCAATAGAAGAGATTGAGGCGGAAGTGAGATACTTGGTTGGTTCGGGAGTGAAGGAATTTCAGGTTATTGCTCAGGATTTATCGTATTATGGAATTGATAGATACAAAGAAGCAAAACTGCCCGAATTAATTGAACGGATAGCTAAAATAGATGGGGTTCGTTGGGTAAGATTGCATTATGCGTATCCGACGAAGTTTCCGGATGATTTGTTACGCGTTATGCGTGAAAATAAAAATGTATGTAAGTATCTTGATATTGCGCTGCAACACATAAGTGATAATATACTGAAAAAAATGAAACGAGGTATCTCTAAAAAGGAAACTTACGAATTAATTGACAGGATAAGAAAAGAAGTTCCGGGCATTTATTTACGAACAACGCTAATGGTTGGGCATCCGGACGAAACAGAAGAGGATTTTAATGAACTTGTCGATTTTGTGAAAGAAATTCGTTTCGAAAGAATGGGTGCATTTCCTTATTCGCACGAAGATGGGACTTATGCTTATAATCATTACAAAGACAATGTTCCGGAGCAAGTGAAGCAGGATCGCATGGATTTGTTGATGGCTGTTCAAGAGCGCATATCGAACGAAATAGGTTCGTCAAAAATAGGACAAGTGCTTGATGTTATTATTGATAGGGAAGAGGAGGATTATTATGTCGGGCGTACCGAATATGATTCGCCAGAAGTAGATCCTGAGGTTTTGATAACAAAGAGTAAACAAATAGAATTAGGTGAATTTTATCAGGTTCAGATAACCGATGCTGATGTCTTTGACTTATATGCAGAGGTTGTATGACCATTTATATACTACTATGACACATAAAGAACTTACAGCAGAACTAGCAAAACGATTAGGATGGACTCAAGCCCGAACATCTTTAGTATTAGAATCGGCAGTGTCTATCATTGGTGAAAATTTAGCGAATTCAAATTCTATAAACATACAAGGCTTTGGTGTGTTTGAAGCAAGACTTAGACAAGAACGTGTTTCGGTTAATCCGGTTTCTAAACAACGATTTTTGGTTCCGCCTAAGATAACTCCGGCTTTTCGTCCGGGACAAACGGTTAAAGACAAACTTAAAAATCTGTAATTGACATGAAGGAAAAACTCACACTTCAAGACCTCGTTGATCTACTGGCTAAACAAACCAGTTTGACAAAAAAAGAAGCAGATGCTTTCTTTAGGGAGTTTTTTAATGCCATAATAGATGATGTTTTTGGCGGAGAACCTGTTAAAATCAAAGACTTTGGTACGTTTAAACTGACTAAAGTAAGTAGCAGAGAAAGCGTAAATGTAAACACTGGAGAAAAAATTGAAATTCCAACTCATTATAAACTAAGTTTTTTGCCCGATAAAATACTCAAAAGTTTAGTTAATAAACCATTTGAGGGATTTGAAACCACATTGGTAGAAGAAGGCGTTTCTTTTGGTGTTATAGAAGAGTCGGAAGAATCTGTTGAATTACTCGAAGAGGAAGATACAGCAACAGACGATATTGATGTAATAAGTTCTGTTGTTAATGAAAAGGCGCAGGAAGCACTGAATATTCAAGCTAAATCTGATGCGAAAACGAATAATTCGGGCGAGCAGAAAAATCAGAAAATAGAAACTCCTTATGTTTCGGATGGAATTTATTCGTATCCAGTAGTATATACATATGCTACAACAGAAACACCAAACGAAGAGGACAGCATAACAATGATTGTTTCGTCGGCTAATGAATCCGATATCGAAACCGTAAAAAGTGCTGATGATACAAATAATATTGAAGAAGAGATTGCTACTCAAGATGTGTCGGGTGTTGTTAGCGAACCCGAATCGGAGAAAATTGAGGTGTCAGTTTTAGATAATGCTAAACCTCTAAATGAAGAGGATAAATCGCAGTCAGATAGGTCTGATAAAGAGGTTGTTGTGTTTGATGTTACCGAGCCTATCGAAGCTGCAGAGGATATATTGGCAGATATTAAAAAATTAGATGACTCCAATTCTATTGATGCCGAGAAAATACAAGAGAAAATACAAGAACTTCAACTTGCTATTGAAAAATTGAATCAGGCAAAGATTCAGAAAGAGTTAGAAACTCAAAAAGAGACACAAGGAGCAGAAGACGAAGGTTTAGTTGAACAAACAGAACAGAAAGAACCTATAGTTGATGAAGACTATAATGCTACCGAAGAAATAATTGAACCTCCAATTGAAGAAACAGCAGTTGTTTCCGAGCATTCGTTAGAAGATTCTGATTTGCTCGAAAAGCTAGAACCTCTTGATAAGGCTGGCGAAGATATAGAAGTAACAGCAAGTTACCCTTCGGATATTGAAGATCAGGCAGATATTGTTGATGAGGGTTATTACGATTATTATAAAGAATCGGCATGGACTCGTATTCGTCGAAGAATGCCTATTATATTGTTTTTATTGGCTACAATTGCATTTGGTGCATACTTATTTTTTAATTTATTTGAGAATACTCCAAAAGTATTTGTGCCAGATAAAAAAACATTTACTTCGTCAGGAACACTACCTGGTGTGGCAAGTAAAGATAGTGATGTAACAACTTTGCATAGCGAAGATATACCTCCAATTGTTTTGCTTGATAAAGATTCGTTGAATAGAATTAAAGATATAAATGTGACTCCGGAATCGGTTGATTCGGTAAAAAAACGAATTGAAGGTTTAGCTAAGACTTATTCATCGGAGAGAAGTCCTAATATAGCAGAAATATCTGATATACTAAAGATAAGGGTTGTTCGTAAAGCTGAAGCTTTATTAAATAATCCCCAATTATTGGAAGATAGTATTTTACTGAGCGAAGAAGAGTTGGAAGCCGAGGTAGTTGATGCCGGATTGGGGGGCGTTAATAATAATGGTAGTGCGAATGTAAAAAATGTTGTAGAGAAGAATATTATAGTTAAAAATTCAGAATTTCCTAAAACTGTGAAGGTTCAGGCCGGAAATTCGTTGCGAAGTATAGCTTCTAAGCAATATGGAAATTACATATATTGGGTATATATATATCAAGAGAATAAAGATAAGATACCTAATATAGATAATTTGCTTATAAATATGGAGCTAACTATTCCTGCTCTAGATAAATATGGAGTTGCAGATCCAAAAGATCAAACAGCTGTTGATAAAGCTAAGATACTTGATAAAAAAATTACGACAGAAGGCAGGAGAAATAGCAACAATAGCGATAGTAATTCCTACTAGTTTTGTAAACAAAGGAATTTGGATAAATTAAAGAAAAGATATAATCAAAAAGTAATGAGTAGTATATTGGAATTAAGCGAACAAGAGATTTTTCGCAGAAAAAGTTTAGAAGAGTTGCGTGCGTTAGGTATTGAACCCTATCCCGCAGCATTGTACGAAACCAATGCTTATTCAACAGATATAAAGAAGGAGTTCAATGAAGACTCAGATCCTCGTCAGGTTTCTATTGCCGGTCGGATAATGAGTCGTCGTATAATGGGGAAAGCTTCATTTATAGAACTTCAAGATGGCGAAGGACGTATACAGGTTTATATAACACGTGACGATATTTGCCCGGGAGAGGATAAGGAATTGTACAATACTGTTTTCAAGAAACTACTTGATATAGGTGATTTTGTGGGTATTAAGGGATTTGTTTTTCGTACCCAAATGGGCGAAATATCAATTCATGCCCAAAGTTTAACAGTTTTGGCGAAATCGTTACGTCCACTACCTGTTGTTAAAGTTAAGGATGGAGTTACATATGATGGATTTACTGATCCAGAAATGCGTTATCGTCAACGATATGTTGACCTTATTGTTAACGAAAACGTAAAGGATGTTTTTCTGAAAAGGACACAGGTATTTAACTCGATGCGTGAATTTCTGAATGGTCACGGATATATTGAAGTTGATACACCTGTTCTGCAAAGTATTCCGGGAGGAGCAAGTGCTCGTCCGTTTATAACACATCACAATGCATTGGATATTCCGTTATATCTGCGTATTGCAAACGAACTTTATCTGAAACGTTTGATTGTTGGCGGATTTGATGGTGTTTATGAGTTTTCGCGCAACTTCCGTAACGAAGGGATGGATCGCACACATAATCCGGAATTTACAGTTATGGAGTTCTATGCAGCTTATAAAGACTATAACTGGATGATGGATTTCACAGAGCGTATGCTCGAGAAAATCTGTATGGATGTTCATGGAACAACCAAAGTTAAAATGGGAGACAATGAAATTGACTATAAAGCACCTTATCCGCGTGTGACGATGATTGATTCAATCAAGCATTTTACCGGATTTGATATAGGTGGTATGGATGAAGCCCAATTAAGAGATGTTTGCAAGCAATTAGGCATTGATCAGGATGAAACGATGGGTAAAGGCAAGTTGATAGATGCTATTTTTGGTGAAAAATGTGAAGGCAACTATATTCAACCTACATTCATTATTGACTATCCTGTTGAAATGTCTCCTCTTACAAAAAAACATCGTAATAATCCCGAATTAACAGAACGGTTCGAGTTAATGGTGAACGGTAAAGAATTGGCAAACGCCTATTCTGAATTAAATGATCCTATCGATCAGCGTGCACGTTTCGAAGATCAGTTGAAATTGTCAGAAAAAGGAGACGATGAAGCTATGTTTATCGATCAGGACTTTCTTCGTGCACTTGAATATGGTATGCCTCCAACAAGTGGTATAGGTATAGGCATGGATAGGCTTGTTATGTTTATGACCGGACAGGTATCGATACAAGAAGTATTGTTGTTTCCTCAAATGCGTCCCGAAAAGGTAACAAAAAAAGATGCAGTAACTAAATATACGGCTATAGGTATTCCTGAAGAGTGGGTTGCAGTTATTCATAAATCGGGATATCTGACTGTTGAAGAATTACAGGATGTGAATCCGAATAAATTCCGTCAGGAATTATGCGGGTTAAATAAAAAGCATGATTTGGGGTTGACTAATCCTTCCGATGAGGATATAGCCCGTTGGATTGAAGGTGCCCGGTAAATACCATTGGGCTTTGTTTAACCAAAGTATATAATTATGATTTTTCCCGGAAAAATAGCCATATTAGGTGGTGGAACTTGGGCTACAGCTTTAGCTAAAATAATGTTGGCTCACGAGAAGCATATTAACTGGTATATGCGCCGCCCCGAACAAATTGAAGATTTTAAAAAAATAGGGCATAACCCGTCTTATTTATCAAATATAGAATTTAATCTTGACAGGATTACGTTTTATGATGATATAAACAAGGTTGTCGAAGAATCAGACACCCTTGTGTTGGCGGTTCCTTCGCCCTTTCTGAAAGGACACTTAGAAAAACTCGATAAAGCAGAAAAAGCGCTCGAAGGTAAATTTATAGTTTCGGCAATAAAAGGAATTGTACCTCCCGAAAATCTGATTGTAACAGATTATCTAGCTAAATTTTATGGTGTAAAACCAGATAATATAGCTATTATTGGTGGTCCATGCCATGCTGAAGAAATTGCAATGGAACGCCTTACATATCCAACTATAGCTTGTGCTGATTTAGAAAAAGCTTCGGCGTTGGCTAATGTTTTTTCCAATCGTTTTGTTCGTCCAACCGTTTCTTCAGATGTTACGGGTATTGAGATTGCGGCGGTTTTGAAAAATGTATATGCTATTTGCTCGGGGGTTTGTCACGGTTTGAAGTATGGAGATAATTTTCAGGCGGTACTTATATCGAATGCCATAAAAGAAATGGAACGGTTTGTAGCGGCGGTTTCTCCTATCGAGCGTAACATATACGATTCGGCCTATTTGGGCGATTTATTGGTAACGGCATATTCAACGTTCAGCCGCAACCGTACTTTTGGGTCAATGATAGGAAAAGGGTATTCGGTAAAGGCTGCGCAAATGGAAATGGAAATGATTGCAGAAGGCTATTATGGTACAAAATGTATTATGGAGATGAATGAAACAGTAGGAATTGAGATTCCAATTGTGGAAACTGTGTACCATATTCTTTACGATAGAATACCAGCCAGATCGGAGGTTAAAGTTTTAAGAGAGAATATTCTTAAATAATATAATAAATCACAATCACTTTTATGAATAAGGTAATTAGTTTGAATGTAGACAAAGTTTTGTCGTTTGTTTCGAAAGAAAAAATTGATGCCAATGCTGCATTAGCAAAACAATGTAACGAAACTTTGCACAAGGGAACAGGTAAAGGGAACGATTTTTTAGGTTGGTTAAATTTACCATCTTCGATAAGCGAAGACTTTTTGGCTGATATTGAAAAAACAGCCGCTCTTTTGCGTGAAAAATGTGAAGTTGTTGTTGTTGTTGGTATAGGTGGAAGTTATTTAGGAGCAAGAGCCGTTATCGAATCTCTTTCAAATTCTTTCGACTGGCTTCAACGCGATCGTAAAGTTCCGGTTATTGTGTATGCCGGACAAAATATAGGCGAGGATTACATTCACGAACTGATGACATTCCTTAAGGGTAAATCGTTCGGTATTATAAATATTTCGAAATCGGGAACAACAACCGAACCGGCTTTAGCTTTCCGTTTGTTGAAACAACAACTAGAAGCAGCTGTAGGTAAGGGTGAGGCGAAAAATCTTATTGTTGCTATTACCGATGCAGCTCGTGGTGCATTGCATACATTAGCGAAAAAAGAAGGATACAAAATGTATGTAATTCCTGACAACGTTGGAGGACGTTTTTCTGTTCTTACACCTGTTGGATTGCTACCAATAGCAGTTGCCGGATTAAATATCCGTGAAATTGTAGCAGGAGCTACTTTTATGGAAAAAGAAACAGCGCCTGAAGTTGCTTTCGAAAAAAATATAGCAGAACAATATGCTGTAACTCGTAACGAGTTGTATAAAAGTGGAAAGAAAATAGAAATACTAGCTAATTATAATCCAAAATTACACTTCTTTGCCGAATGGTGGAAACAACTTTATGGCGAGAGCGAAGGAAAAGAAAATAAAGGGATATTTAATGCTTCGGTAGATTTTACAACCGATTTGCATTCTATGGGACAATGGATTCAGGAAGGAGAACGTACTATTTTCGAAACGGTTCTTTCGGTAGCAAACCCAAATCATGCAGTAAATGTGCCTATGGATGAAGAAGATCTTGATGGCTTGAACTTCCTGAAAGGAAAGCGTGTAGATTTCGTAAATAAAATGGCAGAGCTTGGTACGCAATTGGCTCACGTTGATGGTGGTGTACCTAACATTAAAATTGAAATTCCTCAATTGAGCGAAAATTATATTGGTCAGTTAATATATTTCTTTGAAAAGGCTTGTGGTATTAGTGGCTATATTTTAGGAGTTAATCCTTTCGATCAGCCTGGTGTTGAGGCTTACAAGAAAAATATGTTCGCCCTGTTGAATAAACCGGGATTCGAAAAAGAACACGAGGAAATACAAAAACGTCTGTAATACAAAAATCTGAAATAGTACAAATGCTTGACTTTTATGCAAGGTCAGGCATTTGTTCCGATATAACGGATACATTATGTTGGTAAAAAAACATCTGTTGGGTATGACTTTGGACGAACTGAAAGAGGTTGTTCGGGAATGCAGTATGCCTGCATTTACAGCTAAGCAGATTGCCGATTGGGTGTATAAAAAAAAGGTCACAGATATTGATCAAATGACAAATATTTCGGGGGCAAACCGTTCTGCCTTATCAGAAAAGTATGATGTAGGGCGTGTTGATCCGATACAAAAGGAGGTATCGTCGGATGGTACTGTTAAATATTTGTTTGGTACTGGTATAAGTAAATTCGTTGAAGCTGTGATGATCCCCGATGGAGATCGGGCTACGCTTTGTGTATCGTCTCAGGTAGGATGTAAGCTCAATTGTTTATTTTGTATGACAGGCAAGCAGGGGTTTAACGGAAATCTATCAGCAAACGAAATACTTAATCAGATTTATTCGGTTACTGAATCGGATAAATTAACCAATGTTGTATTTATGGGGATGGGTGAACCCCTTGATAATTATGATGAATTATCGAAAACACTCGATTTAATGACTTCTGAATATGGCATGGCTTGGAGTCCCAAGCGTATAACTGTGTCGACAACAGGAGTAACACCCAAGTTGAAACGCTTTTTGGACGAGAGTAATGCACATTTGGCTGTAAGTTTGCATAGTCCGTTTCACGAACAGCGTTTGTCTATAATGCCTGCCGAAAAGGCGTATCCATTAAGCGGTATTTTAGATTTACTTAGGGCTTACGATTGGAAAAAACAACGACGATTGTCGTTCGAATATATAATGTTTGATAACTTTAACGACTCGTTGGCTCATGCACGTGAGTTGGCTCGCATTTTGCAGGATTTTGAGTGTAGGGTAAATCTTATCCGTTTTCATGCTATTCCTGATGTTGATTTAAGAACATCAGAGCAAACAAAAATGGAACAATTCAGAGATTTTCTGACTTCTAGAGGTGTTACCTGTACAATACGTTCTTCAAGGGGAGAAGATATTTCGGCGGCCTGTGGTATGTTATCAACAAAGAAGGAGAAAGCAAATAAAAACTAAGACTAATGATAAAAGTAGGAATTACGCATGGGGATATAAATGGGATAGGCTATGAAGTTATTCTTAAAGCATTCTCGGATATTCGTATGGCCGAGTTGTGCATTCCCGTTATATACGGATCGTCTAAAGTTGCAGCGTATCATCGCAAGGCGCTTAATCTGCAACCTGTGATGTTTAATCAGATATCAAGTGCCAAAAATGCCGAAGTAAACAAAATTAATATTGTCAATATTTCGAATGAGGAGATTAAGGTAGAATTCGGGAAGTCGACTAAAATAGCCGGCGATGCAGCTTATGCAGCATTGGAACGTGCTACAGCCGATTTAGCAGAGGGGCTAATAGATGTACTGGTTACTGCTCCTATAAATAAGGATAATATTCAGCAGGATAATTTCCATTTTCCCGGACACACCGAGTATCTAGAGCAAAAATTTGGTGCGGAAAGTGCTAAATCGTTGATGATTCTTGCTAAAGACAATTTAAGGGTAGCCTTGGTTACAGGACATATGCCTTTAAGCGATGTGCCTAAAGCTGTAACGAAAGAAAAAATAACCGATGCTATAAAGATATTTACCGAAAGTTTGCAAAAAGATTTTAGTATAGGGAAACCCCGCGTTGCTGTTTTATCGTTGAATCCTCATGCAGGCGAAAATGGACTATTAGGAACTGAAGAGCAAGAAATTATAACTCCCGCTATAAGGGAGATGAGCGATGCCGGATATTTATGTTTCGGACCGTTTGCAGCCGATGGCTTTTTCGGCTCAGGAAATTTCAATAGTTATGATGGTATTTTGGCAATGTACCACGATCAGGGATTAGCTCCTTTCAAAACAATTGCGATGGAAGAAGGGGTTAACTTTACGGCTGGTTTGCCAATTGTGCGCACATCTCCGGCTCATGGAACGGCGTATAGTATTGCCGGAAAAAATGAGGCATCGGAAGAATCGTTCCGCAGTGCTATTTATATGGCTATCGATACATTCCGTAATCGGAAAGATTATGAAACCGCCCATGCTAATCCGTTAAGGAAATTATACTTCGAAAGAGGGGGCGATAATGAAGTGCTGGATTTAACAAAGGAGGAACAGGAATAATGAACTACGCAATAATTGCGGCAGGCGAAGGATCGCGTTTAGCACAGGAAGGTATAACTTTACCCAAACCTTTGGTCAAATTGAACGGTAAGGAGATGATTAGCCGTTTAATTGATATATTCTTGAAAAATAATGCCGAATCGATAAATATAATTGTCAACGAACAGATGACAATGGTGCAGGAATATATTTCGCATATAAAGTTAGATATACCTTTCAATGTGGTAATTAAATCTACCCCAAGCTCAATGCATAGTTTTTTTGAGCTCCGTAATTATCTTCGCGGAGGAAAGTTCTGTCTGACAACTGTTGATACTGTTTTTAAGGAAAAAGATTTTACCGCATACATACAGTCGTTTATAAAAGATAATGCATCAGATGGAATGATGGCTGTAACCGACTATATAGATGATGAAAAACCCTTATATGTTGATGTTGACAATGATATGAACATCAAAGGATTTTTAGATAGTTCGGAATCGTGCAAATATATATCGGGCGGAATATACGGACTTACGCCGAAGGCTATAGACACGCTTGAAAAATGTTTATCGGAAGGGCAGGCACGTATGCGCAATTATCAAAGGCAATTAGTTGCCGACGGTTTAAATCTGAAAGCATATGCGATACCTAAAATATTGGATGTTGATCATGCCGAAGATATAAAAAAGGCTGAAGCTTTTTTGAGTGAATAAATAGTCTTGTAAGAAACTAAAAAACGAACAGAAAAAATGTCGAAGATAAGATTAGCAGGAGTAAAACGTAAAACAAAGTATTCGCCGAATCATATTGGGAACGATGGTATGATATTTAATCTTGCTACGCAATATTTGCGAGAGTTAGGTTATGAGGTAAAAGAATATACCGAGGCAGAATTTGTTTTAGGTAATATTGAAGAACCTGTTATATTCAACATGGCGAGGGATAAAACCACGATAGCAAAACTAAAAGAGTTGGAAGAAAAAGGGCGTGTTGTTGTTAATTCGGGTTTTGGAATAGAGAATTGTACTCGTAGCAGAATGACAGATATTTTGATGAAACACGATATTCCTCATCCCAAAAGCATTATTGTTAGTACCACAGGCGATCAGACTTCGGATTTGGAGGCTATGGGCTGCAATACGTTTTGGATTAAACGTGGCGATTTTCATGCCATACATCGCGAGGATGTTGCTTTTGCCCGCAGTGTAGAGGAGGCTTCGGATATAATAAAAGAGTTTGCATGGCGTGGTATTCCCAGCGCAGTGGTAAACGAACATTTAGTTGGCGACTTAGTTAAGTTTTATGGTGTTGCCAATACTAATTTCTTTTATAAATTTTATCCGTTCGACCTGAGTCATAGTAAATTTGGACACGAGGCCATAAATGGGAGTGCAAGACAACTATTTTTCTCCCGTGGCGAGCTGAAAGATGCTTGTGATAAAGCCGGAGACGTGTTAAACGTGAGGATATATGGAGGAGATTGTGTAGTTGCTGAAGACGGGTCGTTTAAAATAATCGACTTTAACGATTGGCCAAGTTTTGCACCATGCAGGGAAAAAGCGGCGCCTAAGATAGCGGAAAGCATTCATAAGGAAATTGTCACAAAATTAGGGTTATAACTCAAAGATATTCTTTGTTAAAAGAAAAAAAGAGTGTAAATTTGGTGGCTGAAAAGAGTTTTGTGTTACAGAAGAGAGTTCTGCTCAAAAAAATAATGGAAAATCAAAGCCACCCTACGTTAGAATCTACGCTTAAATCGGCTGACACCGAAGAGGTTATCGATATTTATTTTTATCGCCCTATCGGATACCGTTGGGCATTACTATTTCAGAAATTAGGAGTTACTCCTAATGCTGTTACTATTGCCAGCATATTTTTGGGAGTGGGAGCAGGTGTATGCTTCTATTTCGATAATATTTGGATATCATTACTCGGTATCTTTCTTTTGATGTGGGCAAATTCGTATGATAGTGCTGATGGGCAACTAGCCCGAATGACTCAGAAATTTTCTCCTTTGGGACGTTTATTAGATGGCTTTGCTGGCGATTTATGGTTTGCATCTATATATATTGCTATATGTTTGCGTTTAGCTCCGGTTTGGGGTTGGCCCATATGGGTACTTGCTATTATTGCCGGACTGTTTCATTCTCGTCAGGCTTCAATGGCCGATTATTACCGTAACATACATTTGTTATTTTTAAAAGGTAAATCGGGTAGCGAGCTAGATAATACCAAAGAATTGACTGAAAAGTATGACTCGTTAACATGGGGAGGCGATTTCTTTTCTAAAATAGTTACCTTTTTTTATCGAAGTTATACCCGCGGACAGGAAAACTGGAGTCCAAATTTTCAGCAGATGTTTGGCTTATTAAAAGAAAAATACGGAGACATTACACCCGAAAAATTTAGGATTGAATTTAGGGAAAAAAGTTTACCTCTGATGAAGTGGACAAATGTATTGTCGTTTAATACTAGAGCTATAGTATTATTTCTTTCGGTATTGGTTAGTCAGCCATGGGTGTATTTTGTGTTTGAATTAACTGTTCTCAATATCATACTTATATATATGATAAGAAAACATGAAGGTTTTTGTCGTGATTTTTCGCAAAAAATAGAAAGAGGAGAATATGATAAATAATTGTTGTTATGGAAAATAACGATTTTAATGAGCGAAGAAATATTCTAAACAAGTTAATGTCGGAAACGGATTCCTTTTTCGAACAATTTGGGGAGTTAGATGATCTGGTATATTCAAATGGAGCAATTCCAAAAAAATATAAAGAATTGACAGGACTATCAATTTCTGTTTTATCAAGATGTGAAGAGTGTATTATATATCATTTACAAGAGTGCGTAAAAATAGGAGCATCGAAACTTGAAATTATTGAAGCTATAAAGATTGGCGTTATAGGAGGAGGCTCTGTAACTTATCCTTCGGCAAGATTTGCTTTTAATTATATAAAAGATCAGGGAATTCTGTGATATACTACAAAATGTGTTGTTTATAGGAAAAAAATAGAAATATGTTCGATATAAGTAAAGTAAAGGGTGTTATTTTTGACTATGGTGGAACCATCGACAGTAATGGTACACATTGGGCTGAAGTTTTATGGTCGGCTTATCAACAATTTAATATACCTGTAACAAAAGAGGTTTTTCGCGAAGCTTATGTTTATGGCGAACGCTATTTGGCAACACATCCGGTAATAAAACCTGAACATAATTTTGGCGATTTGTTGAAGGAAAAAGTCAGATTGCAAATTAGTTATTTGGTTTCTAACAATTTTTTAGAGCAAAGCGATAAAACGGAAGAATATATCCTTGCTATTTCGAATCAATGTTATAACTTTGCCCGTGATATAATCTCGGAGGAGAAGACTATTATTGAGTGTTTGCGTAAAAAATATCCCATGGTTTTGGTATCTAATTTTTATGGAAATATTCATGCCGTATTAGAAGATTTTGGTTTGTTAGGTTATTTTGATGATATAATTGAGTCGGCAGTCGTGGGTGTGCGTAAACCTGATCCTGCCATATTTGGATTAGGTGTCGAAAAAATAGGACTTCCTGCCGAAAATATTGTTGTTATTGGCGATTCTAACAGTAAAGATATTGTTCCGGCTACAAAAGTCGGATGTCAAACTATATGGCTGAAAGGGCCGGGATGGGGCGATGATGACCCAAATGCCACAGCAGATTTAGTAATAACAGATTTCATGGAGTTAAAATCTGCATTTGAGTTGAATAAATAGAAATGCAGAAAATGCATACTTTGTTTTGATAATAATACAGGGTTAGCCGGACTTCTTGTTTTAATAATGGATACCGCTTGTATGGTTGAAAAGCCCGGGTTGGGAGAATAAAATGAAACAAGACTCTGCTGAAGCTGTACTGTTTATAGGATGCATTGGGATATTCCTAATGATCCGGTTTTTAAAGGATTGCTGCGGGTTGCAGTGTATTTTAAATTTTTAAAATTAAAAAATGGAAAAAGTACAAGTAAAAGAAGCCAAAGGTAAACTTGGTGTTCTTGTTGTTGGAGTTGGTGGCGCAGTATCATCAACATTTATTGCAGGTACGTTAATTGCTCGTAAAGGGCTAGGAGTTCCTGTAGGTTCAATCACTCAGTTAGCTACAATGCGTCTTGGGAAAAGAGAAGAAAACCGTTTCCCTAAAATTAAAGATGCAGTGCCTTTGGCTGATATGAAAGATATCGTATTCGGTGGATGGGATATCTTTGAAGAAGATATATATAAGGCGTCTCGCCATGCAGAGGTTTTAACTGTTGAGGATCTTGACAAAGTGAAAGATGAATTGTCGGCTATTAAACCAATGAAAGCCGTTTTTGATCAGGACTTTGTAAAACGTCTTCACGGAACATGGGTTAAATCGGCTGCTACTAAGTGGGATTTGATGGAACAAGTTCGCGAAGATATCCGCAAGTTTAAAGCAGATAATAATTGCGATCGTGTTGTTATGATTTGGTGTGGTAGTACCGAAGTATTTACTCCACTAGGCGAAGTTCATAAAACACTTGCTAACCTTGAAAAAGGAATGAAGGAAAACCATAAAGATATCGCTCCTTCAAATATTTATGCATATGCAGCTGTTACCGAAGGTGTTGCTTATATTAACGGAGCTCCTAACTTAACAGTTGATATTCCTGCAATGTGGGAACTTGCAGCACAAAAACAAGTGCCTATTTGTGGAAAAGACTTCAAGACTGGTCAAACAATGTTGAAAACAGTTCTTTCTCCGATGTTAAAAACTCGTATGTTAGGTTTGAGCGGATGGTTCTCTACTAACATTCTTGGAAACCGTGACGGAGAAGTTCTTGACGATCCGGGTTCATTCAAAACTAAAGAAGAATCTAAGCTTTCGGTTATCGATAATATTCTTCAACCAGACCTGTATCCAGAACTTTATGGAAATGTATATCACAAAGTTCGTATCAACTATTACCCACCACGTAAAGATAATAAAGAAGGTTGGGATAATATCGATATCTTCGGATGGTTAGGATACCCAATGCAATTGAAAGTGGATTTCCTTTGTCGTGACTCTATTCTTGCTGCTCCTTTGTGTCTTGACTTGGTGTTGTTTACAGACCTAGCTCAACGTGCAGGAATGAGTGGAATTCAAGACTGGTTGTCGTTCTACTTCAAGAGCCCAATGCACGAGCCTAGCAAAATAGCTGAGCACGACTTGTTTATCCAATATGTGAAGTTGAAAAACACGCTTCGCAAAATGATTGGAGAGGAAACAGTTGATTATATAGATTAATTCTTATATAAATTCAAATAAAGAAAGAGAGGTTGCTTTTTGTGAGCAGCCTCTCTTTTTATTTCCGTGTGTGCCTGGTTCCGAAATGGTGTTGTAAAAAGGTGTAATGTTATGGTAGAAATTAAGAAAGAAGTATGTAAGTCATAGCCAAAAGGATTACACTAGAGCTTTAACAGTAAGTCAAGCTTTTGAAAACGCAGAAAGCCATATTGGAGAAACAGGCTGAAAACATAGAGATGAAAGCTGTTTCTTGTAGCCTCCTTGATGAAATGGATAAACTAAGACGAAAGGGCTTGGAATGCTAAAAACAAAAATAGTTGCCGGGGGTTAAGCCGGCAACTATCTCATAAATTATAAATATTTTGTCTAATAAAACCTTGTGACGGTTTTTTAGGACGTGCTCAAATAAAGCGTTTTACTTATTATTTTCCTTGTTGAGCGTCTTGTATCATTTTCTCGTTAGGAAGAATGTATACTTCTACACGGCGGTTTTGTGCACGACCTTGGCTTGTTGAGTTGTCAGCAACAGGTTGAGTAGAACCAAAACCTTGAGATTGCATACGCGATCCTTTAACACCTTTTGATGCTAAGAAAGAATATACAGCCTGAGCTCTTTTTTCAGACAATGGATTGTTGATAGCATCATTTCCAGTGTTGTCTGTATGTCCGTATATTGATACATCTGTATCAGGATTACTAATCAATGATGAAGCAAAACTTGAAAGTGCACTTTGCGAAGCTGTATTCAATGTGCTTGAGTTTGTAGCAAATAGTATACCCGATTCGAATGTAACTTTAATAGCTTGTCCATCGTTGATAGATTCTACTTGTGCTCCATTTATAGCTTCAAGTTCTTTCTTTTGTTTGTCCATCTTGTTTCCGATAATGGCTCCGGCAGATCCACCTACAACGGCACCAATACCTGCACCCCAAGCAGCACCTTTGCCACCACCAATAATAGCACCAATACCTGCACCAAGCGCGCCTCCGGCACCTGCGCCAATACCTCCACCTTTAACAGTGTTACTTGCACCACATGCCGATAATAAAATAGTTAAACTAAGAGCTAAAGCTCCTAAAAATGAAAAACGTTTCATAATTTTTTAATTTTTAAATTCAGTTTTGTATTATTTCAAATTTTAGTCAAACATTCCAAGCGATTCACAATATTGTAATTCACCTTGCACTACAAAGTTTATTTCCTCATGTGTGAAGGTGTTTACTTTATCTTTTTGAGCACTTTTTATAACGTATTCGATTAATTCATCTTCGTCAAGCTCAACTATGTCTTCATCCGATATGTCATCATTCATGAAGCCCTTTTCATCATAAAAATCATAAATAACATCAATGATATAATTGATATCATTATCTGATAATTTTTCTTTAAGTTCCTGAGGAATATAATTACGGATGAATTTTACAGCATCATCTTCGTCATACTGAAGTTCGTTGTTATTGCTCATAGATTATGTTTTATATTCTTATTTTATAACTTCACTCTTTTTATATTCTATCTTCTTGATATATATCTAATACTTAGCAATAGTGCGGCATTGGTTTGTGTTGCTAAGCCCACAAATATAACAAAAAAGAAATCTTATAGTTCATTTTGTGAAAAAAATCACTATTAATTATTTGCTTTTCGTTTTTGAGCCTGTTCCTTTTTTAGCGGAAGTTTTTTTCTTCCCGCTACTTTTAGCATCCCCTTCTGCGTTTATAATTTTCATAGCCTCTTCAAATTTGAGTTCCGAAGGATTAGCTGTTTTAGGGATCTTATAATTTTTTTTCTGATAGGCTATATATGGGCCATATCTACCGTTTAGTATTTGTAAGTCTGTGTCTTCTTCAAAAGTTTTAATTATTTTTTCGCTGTCTTTCTTCCTCTTATCCAAGATAAGTTCAATTGCTTCGTCTGCCGAAATAGTATAAGGATCGCTGCCTTTGGGTAGTGATACAAATTGACTATTGTGGCGAACATATGGTCCAAAACGTCCTATAGCTACAGTCATTTCTTTATTTTCGAATTCTCCCAGCGAGCGAGGTAGCCCAAATAGCTTAAGTGCTTCATCTAATGTTATTGATGAAATTGATTGAGATTTTTGCAGACTTGCGAATATGGGTTTTTCTTCCTCATCTTGTGTCCCTATTTGTACCATTGGTCCAAAACGTCCTATTTTCACAGACACTTGTCGTCCGGTTTTAGGGTCAGTTCCCAAAATTCGTTCTCCTACTTTATGATCTGTTTGTATGTTGATGGCTTCGTCTACAATAGGGTGAAATACTTTATAGAAGCGATCAATCATTTTAGTCCATTCCTCTTCACCATCAGCAACTTGGTCAAACTCTTTTTCTACACTAGCTGTAAAGTTGTAATCGAGTATGGATGGGAAGTATTGGATAAGGAAATCATTAACAACTATACCTATATCGGTTGGTATCAGTTTGTTTTTGTCGGCACCGGCTGTTTCTGTTTTTTCTTTGTCTGTAATTTTACCGTCCGATAGTGTTAATGTATTGTACCTACGCTCAATACCTTCTATATTTCCTTTTTCTACATACTCACGGTTTTGAATTGTCGAAATTGTAGGTGCATATGTTGATGGACGACCAATACCCAATTCTTCAAGTTTACGTACTAGTGAGGCTTCGGTATAGCGAGGAGGACGTTGAGTGAAACGTTCAGTTGCTGTAATTTCTTTCATGTTGAGGCTTTCTTTCTCTTTCATAGGAGGTAAGAGAGCTTCATCTTTTTCGTCATTCTCTTCGTCTGTTCCTTCAAGATATACGTGTAAGAAACCGTCGAATTTTATAACCTCGCCCACAGCCTGAAATTTAAGATCGGTAACGGGTGATCCTATGTTAACGGTTGTCTTTTCTAATTCGGCATCAGCCATCTGCGAAGCTATTGTACGCTTCCAGATAAGTTCGTATAGTTTTTTTTCCTGAGCTGTACCTGTTGTTGTATGCTCACTCATATATGTCGGGCGGATAGCTTCGTGAGCTTCTTGCGCGCCTTTCGATTTTGTTGAAAATTGACGGCTTTTAATATACTCCTTGCCATATGCACTTTCAACTTCGGCTTTTGACGTGTTAATAGCTAAGGCTGACAAATTAACAGAGTCGGTACGCATGTAAGTGATTTTACCCGATTCGTACAGTTTTTGAGCCAACATCATTGTTTGTCCCACCGAATAGCCTAGTTTGCGAGCTGCTTCTTGTTGAAGTGTAGAAGTTGTAAATGGAGGAGCTGGTGATTTTTTTACGGGTTTTTTAGTAATGTCCTCTATCGTAAAATCACTGCCGTTTAGTTTTTCTAATAAGCTAAGGGCCTCTTCTTTAGTTTTTAACCTTTTATTAAGCTCTGCTTTTATTTCGTAGGTGTTTCCGTTTTCTTCTTTAGTGAAAATAGCAATAACCCTATATGACACCTCGGTTTTAAAAGCTTCAATTTCGCGTTCGCGCTCTACAATTAACCTTACAGCAACCGATTGTACACGTCCGGCCGAGAGTGCAGGTTTTACTTTCTTCCATAATACAGGCGAAAGTTCAAATCCAACAATTCTGTCTAATACTCTTCTGGCTTGTTGGGCATCTACTAAATTTTTATCTATTTTGCGAGGGTTTTGTACTGCATTTATTATGGCGTCTTTGGTTATTTCGTGAAACACAATCCTTTTAGTGTTTTCGTCTTTTAAGCCCAACGCATCGAATAAATGCCATGAAATAGCTTCTCCCTCACGGTCTTCATCGGATGCTAACCATACAATATCCGCATCTTTTGCAGCTGATTTTAGTTCCGATACAACCTTCTTTTTGTCTGCAGGTATTTCGTATAATGGTTTGTAATTGTGCTCGATGTCTACACCCAAATCTTTCTTTTTAAGATCCCGTATATGTCCGTAACTAGACATTACCTTAAAATCTTTACCTAAAAATTTTTCTATAGTTTTTGCTTTGGCCGGTGACTCAACGATAACTAGATTTTTTTGCATAAACAATCATTTTTGTGCTGCAATAAATAAAGCTTGCACATTATATAGCTATTTTTCAACCGCAAAAGTAGTAAATTTGTTTTTGAAACCGCATTTTTTTTTATTTAATACGTTTTTTATTTTAAAAAAACATAGCACTACAATATAAATATTGGAGAATATTCTGTTTGATAAATTTTATAGATTTATAATAATCTATAAACCTACAAGTTATATTGCGGCATCTTATTTGTTATACTTTATTTTGATAATTGAGTGTTGATTATTCCAAATTATCAACGAACTTTGTTTTATTAAAGTAAGGAGTACACAAATGCAAAACATAGATAAAAATACAGTAAAAAAAACTGTTCCTATTCTTAATATGTCTTGTGCAGCATGCGCAGCCAGCTCTCAAAAAATCCTTCTCCGTCAGGAAGGGGTTATAAGTGCGTCGGTTAATTTTGCGAATGGTACAGGTATAATTGAATATAATGAAAAGAAAACAAATCTAGAGAATCTGAAACAAGCTCTGCAAACAGCTGGTTATGATTTAATGATTGAAGAAGATAATGTTCAGGAAAAACTAGATGAGATAAGCGATCGGAAATATAAACGACTAAAAAGGAGAACCGTTTTTGCTATGTTCTTTTCTATACCATTGGTGCTTATTGCAATGATTCCTTCTCTTATGCATATGCCATATGCGAATTATCTTATGTGGCTTTTAGCTACTCCCGTATTGTTTATATTCGGGCGTCAATTTTTTATTGGAGCATTAAAACAAGCTGCGAATCGAACTGCTAATATGGATACACTGGTTGCACTAAGTTCGGGAGTAGCCTATTTATTCAGTATTTTCAATACATTATACCCTGATTATTGGTTAAGCAAAGGATTGGAATCGCATGTGTATTTTGAGGCTGCAGCTGTTGTAATCTCTTTTGTGCTATTAGGTAAAATGCTTGAAGAACGAGCGAAAGGAAATACATCGTCTTCTATCCGTAAACTAATGGGGTTACAGCCTAAAAATGTAACTGTAGTAAAAAATAATGTACAGCAATCTGTACCGATAGAACAAATAACTATAGGTGACCTAATTTTAGCGAAGCCGGGCGAGAAGATAGCGGTTGACGGCGTTATTGTACAGGGAAATTCGTTTGTTGATGAAAGTATGATTAGTGGAGAGCCTGTTCCTGTTGAAAAGAAAGAGGAAAGTATTGTTTATTCGGGATCGGTAAATCAGAAGGGGAGCTTTTTGTATAAGGCAGAGAAGGTTGGTGGCGATACATTGCTTTCGCATATAATAAAAATGGTACAAGAAGCGCAGGGCAGTAAAGCTCCAGTTCAGAATCTTGTAGATAAGATTGCAAAGGTTTTTGTGCCAATTGTAATCCTTATTGCGCTAGTGAGTTTTGTAATCTGGTATTTCTTCGGAGGAGAAAATGGCTTTACACAAGGGCTGATGACGATGGTTACGGTTTTGGTAATAGCATGTCCGTGTGCTTTAGGTTTAGCAACGCCTACTGCTATTATGGTAGGTATAGGCAAAGGAGCGGAAAATGGTACTCTTATTAAAGATGCTGAAAGCCTTGAACTATTGAGGAAAATAGACGTTGTTCTTTTTGATAAGACAGGAACAATAACCGAAGGTAAGCCTGTTGTAAATGATTTTGTTTGGTTTGTTCAGGAAACTCAGGAGTTGAAAGATATGTTGTTCAGTATTGAGTCGGCATCAGAGCATCCGTTGGCAGAGGCTATATGTAATTATCTGGGGAAAGATAATAATCTTATTGATAACATTCATGTAAAAAGTGTTTCCGGACGTGGTATTTCCGGACGATACAACTATAAGAAGTATTTTGTAGGTAATGCAGAAATGGCGAAGGAAGCGGGTATAACAATAGTAGAGGAAGTACAGAATGTTATTGACTCGAAAGAAGAGCAGGCAAACACAGTTGTTTTATTTGGCTATAACTTCGAGTTGGTTTGTTTAATTTCTATAGCCGATAAAGTAAAGAATGCAGCAATATCTGCGGTAAAACAATTGAAAGAATCAGGCATAGATATATATATGCTTACGGGAGATAATGAACATACTGCTCAAGCTGCTGCAAGAATTGTTGGAATAGAACATTATAAAGCAGGTTTGTTACCAGCCGATAAAGTTGGGGTTGTAAAAGACCTGCAAACTCAAGGTTTAAAAGTTGCAATGGTAGGCGATGGAATAAACGATAGTGTTGCTTTGGCTCAGGCTGATGTTAGTATTGCAATGGGGCAAGGGAGTGATATTGCGATGGATGTGGCTAAGATAACGATAGTGTCTAACGACTTAGTGCGTATTCCGCAGGCTATACGTTTGTCGGAATATACTGTGCGAACAATAAAGCAAAACCTGTTTTGGGCATTTATTTATAATCTGATAGGAATACCAATCGCGGCAGGGGGACTTTACCCTGTTCTGGGTTTTATGCTTAACCCAATGCTTGCCGGTGCAGCTATGGCTTTGAGCAGTGTTAGTGTGGTAACTAATAGTTTAAGATTGAGATATGTAAACTTAAAATAAAAAGGCATGAAAGAAACATATAAATTTAAAACTACAATAAATTGTGGTGGATGTGTGGCACGGGTTACTCCGGCTTTGAATAAGATTGAGGGTATTGATTCGTGGAATGTGGATACTTCCAATCCTGATAAAATTCTAACAGTGGAAGCTAATGGGGCTACCGAACAGCAAATAATATCGTCTGTGCAGGCTCTAGGTTTTGATATTGAAAAGATATAACATCTTATAAAAAAATAGAGGTTATCTGCATTTGATAGATTTGCTTTTAGAATATTGAATTATTCTCTAAAAAAAATAGCAGAATTGGAGGAAAATGGCGGTTGTTGCTTTTGTATTAGAAAAAAACGGAATAAAATTTTCTTTATATGCATAAATCAACTATTTTTGCGCCAGCGAAAATACGTCAAATTAAAAATAAACATAGTTTAATATGTCATCAAAGAAGAAACAAGAGATAGCGAAAGAACAGAAAGACTGGGAGAGCATAGGCGAAGCAGTTGTAACTTCAGAACGTTTTATCGAAAAACATCAAAAACAAATATTTATTGGAGTTATAGCCATTTTGGTTATTGTGGGTTTAGTATGGGCATATGATGCTTTGTATGTAAAACCTAAAACAGAAGAAGCTCAAGTGGCTATGTTTAAAGGAGAATCTTATTTCCGAGCAAATCAAGACACATTGGCTCTTTACGGAGATGGTAGAGACTTTATCGGTTTTGAAGCTATTGCCGAAGAGTATGGTTCGACCAAAGCAGGAAACCTTGCTAAATATTACGCCGGTGTATCAAATTTTCGTATAGGAAAATATGCAGAGGCTATATCTTTCTTGAATTCGTATAACGGAGATGATGTGGTGGTTGCTTATGTAGCTAAAGGAATTATAGGAAGCTGTTATGTAAATACAGGAAAGCTTGAAGAGGGTGCGAAGTTTTTTATAGAAGCAGCTAAGGGTGCTAACGATAACTTAATTTCGCCTAACTACTACATGAAAGCAGTATCAGTGTACCGTGACCTGAAAAACTACGATAAAGTAATTGAATTAGGTAATATTATACGTAATCAATATATGAACTCGTACGAAGCTATGAATATTGTTAAATATATTGATGAGGCTCAAGTATTAAAAGGAGCACAATAAAAAGATAACTACAGATAAAATATGAAAAATCCGCTTTTGTTATAAAGGCGGATTTTTTTATTACCACAGATATTTAAGACCGAGAGTTTTCGCATATACCGATAGTATTTTCTATTTTTGTATCAATAATTGTAAAAACTATAATAATGGCTACAGCTTATCATAATTTATCGTCGTACGATCCGGAGAGTGTTCCTAATGGAAAAGATATGAAAATTGGAATAGTAGTTTCGGAGTGGAACGAAAATATAACAAAAGCTTTACTCGATGGGGCATATAAAACATTGGTGAAACATGGAGTTAAAGAAGAAAATATTATTATCGATTTTGTTCCCGGAAGTTTCGAGCTGGTTTTTGGGGCTCGTTATTTAGTAGAACAAAAGGATATTGATGCTGTAATAGCATTAGGATCTGTAGTAAGAGGCGATACTCCGCATTTTGATTATGTTTGTAGTGGAGTTACACAAGGAATCACAGATTTAAACAGAATGTATGATATCCCATTCATTTTCGGGTTGTTAACTACTGATACTATGCAGCAAGCTAAGGATAGGGCAGGAGGTATGCATGGCAATAAAGGTGATGAATGTGCAATTACTGCAATAAAAATGATTGATTTTGTTTGCAGGAATAAATAATATTTTTTATCTTTGCATCGCAATTAACAAAAGGGCAGTTACCAAAGTGGCCAACTGGGGCTGACTGTAACTCAGCTGACTTACGTCTTCGGAGGTTCGAATCCTTCACTGCCCACTAAAATTGCGGAAGTAGCTCAGTTGATAGAGCATTAGCCTTCCAAGCTGAGGGTCGCGGGTTTGAGCCCCGTCTTCCGCTCTTAAGAAAAAGCTGTCCCCGAAAGAGGACAGCTTTTTTTGTATTAAAACTTCGCGTCTTTTTTGTTATATAATCTGGTGCTTTTTCGCATTATCCTGAATGGATTTATATGTAAATAGTAAAGTATATAGGATAAATAAAGTATGACAGAATGTTTTCGGTGCCCGATGTTTTTAGCCTGATTAGCATTTATTTTTGTCATACGCAATAGCTTACGGTAAGTGTTTTTCTTATATTTATTACCAGTCTCGTTATTGAATATATCGAAGAGATATGACAGGGAAAGTGTTAGAAACATAGGCGTGAATTTTAATGACATGCCTTCGGTATGTTTTCTGTAGACCGACATGCTATCTTTCATGTATCCTACTTTACCATGAAGTGCAACTAGTAATTGTATTACATAGTCCTGATTATATATTGTGTTGAAATTATCGTTTGTTTGGAAAGCATTCCTTCGGAACAATATGGATGCAGTCATAATAGCCCAGTCGTATTCAATAACGTTTTCTATGGTAAAAACACTTTGGTTGAGAGGGGGCATTTTTCTAAGTTCGATTCCGTACCATAACATATCCACATTGTGTGAACTCATTGCAAAATCGGGATTGTTTTCCAGAAAATCTACTTGCTTTTGTAATTTAGTCGAATCCGACCAATAATCATCACCTTCGCAGATGGCTATATATTTTTCTTTTCCCGCGGCTATGGTTTGCGCAAAGTTTTTTCTTAGCCCCAGATTTATATCCTGTAATAATAGTGTTATTTTATCGGGATGCTTTTCTTTGTACTCAAGACATATTGTTCTGGTACGGTCTGTGCTGCAATCTTCGCCAATATATATCATTACCGGGAAATTGGTCTCCTGCATTAATATTCCGTCTAAAGCTTCAGCTATATATGCCTCGTGATTGTGTGTCATAACACATACGGCAACCGATACGGGTGTTTGAGTTTGTGTATTCATTGTTTATTTTTGTTTTTCGCTCAATATAAAATTAAAGGTAACATTTTCTCACTTACCTGAGAAATTTACTTTTAATATGTCAGATGTTTTTTCGGTTATCTTGAAACGGTCGTCCATTCGTTCGCCTATTATCCATATTATTTTATTATCGGCCGAGCATAGTAACCATACATCCTCCTTATCGACGATACTAAATTTTCGGTCCGAAAAATAATCACTTAATTTTTTAGAACCTTTCATCCCAAGAGGTACAAATTTGTCACCAAGTTTCCACTTTCTTATTTGCAAAGGGTAAGTAATCTTCGACAGATCGGCATATAAAGTATTTTTGTCTCTAGTTATTTCTAATATATCTTCTTTTATATGTTTAGAGAATCTCAACTCTATCGGGTTTGATATATATGTGTTTGTAAATTGTACTTCATACTCTGTATTGTCTGAAGTGTAAGTTTGTTCGTTTATTATGAGAAAATTACGATCTTTAATTAACCGAAAATTATCGGAGTAGAATGTTTTTCCTGACAATCCGCTTATAGAATTGAATATGTTATTTATAGTGTCGGAATTAAATCCTAATGGATGGAGAATTTCGAACAGGATAGTTTTGGCTCCCTTCTCTTTCAACAATAGTTCTATATCTATTTTTCTGCCATCGAAAACTTGGTTTGTAATATTGCATACATGTTCGGTATAGATTGTTTCAACCTCAGACAGGTATTCCGATGTACGGCTGATAGCTTCTTTAGCCGATGGGTTTATTTTTTCGAGTAAGGGTATTATCTCAAGCCTTATTTTATTTCTTGTATATATGTTTTCAGCATTTGTGCTGTCTGTTATAAAAGGGATTTTATTTTCGTTAAGGTAATCAAGTATTTCGTGTCGAGACAGACAAAGCAGAGGACGCACTATCTGGTTGTTTTTAGGAGGTATTCCTGTTAGTCCCCTTATTCCGGTGCCTCTTATCAGATTAATCAGCACAGTTTCGATAGAATCGTCCTGATGGTGACCGACAGCTATATAATCGGCATTATGTTCTTCTTTTATGGTTTCGAACCAATTATACCTTAACTCGCGTGCTGCCATTTCTAAAGAAACGGATTTTTCTTTCATGTAAGCATAGGTATCGAATGATGTTGATATGTAGGGTATGTTTTTGTATTGACAATAACCTTCAACAAATCTTTCATCCCGGTTCGACTCTTCTCCTCTCAAGTGAAAATTGCAGTGCGCCGCAATGCAATTGTATTCCAGATTGGTTAAAATAGAAAGCAAAGCCATTGAATCGGCACCTCCACTGAGCCCGATAATAATTATACTATTGGGCGATAGTAAATTTTGAGATTCGATGTAATTTTTTACTTTTCCTAAAAGTGGCATATCTTACTATTTAAAGTTATTATATCTGACTATAATAATGTACTTGTTTTAATATGTTCTGTCTTGTGCTTTTATAAAAACCTGACAGTTCTGACAGTTTTTCTCTTTTTTCGAAATAGCTTTATTTTTGATGATAAAGAGTTTTGATAAGCAGAATTATCTGTCGATATAAAGATAAAAAAGAGTATTATAATTTCTCACAAATAAGGAGAACCTTTTTGTTGTCAGACAGTGTTGTTGCAAATATATATATATCCCCGCCATCTTTAACCGAAATTTTCTTCTTTATTTTGTCTACTGATAATGGAAAATTTCGTGCCGATATATTAGCTTTAGATATATTAGTAAGGGCTGACTTTATTTCTTTTTTATTGAATGTAATGCAGTTCTGAACAATAAACTTCCGTCCCGGAAAATCTTCGATATGTTCGTTCGCTGTATATAAATGGCTGTTTGGATGTAATTTGAGGAGTTTGAAATCGGAGCAAAGCTTTTTGTAAGCTCCAGCCTTCATTACCGAAGTATTAGGTTCGTATAAATATAGTAACGCTTTGTCTGAGAAGCGGGCTGTCGTATCACTTTCTTCTGTTTTCGTAAAACTGTATTTTTCGGTCTTACTATTTGATATATTTATACAATGAAATATAGGTTCAATGTTTTGGTTATACTTGTCTTTTATAAAAAGCAATTCTTTGCATTCGTTGTTTACACTTATAACATGAACTTCGGATATATTTTTCAAATGCTTTATTGCCGCCGATATATCGAGCATAGGCGATAGTTTTATTATTGTTCGTCTGCTTTTAGCGTCGAAATAATCATCTAGCTCAATTATATTGGGGGAACACTCTTCTATTAACACAGTTTTCTTTCCTTTAGTATCGCGTCTGCCCGGATCGATAAAAATAGTGTCGACAGAATCCATCTGTAACAAGTGCGATTTAGCATCGGTGTTTATGACGATACTATTGGCTAGTTTCAGCTTATCGAAATTGTGCTTTGCAAGTTCAGCAAGTTCTGGTTGTTGTTCTACATAAACAGCTTGCCCGTTAAATTGACGTGACATGAATGAAAAGTCTACACCTAAACCTCCGGTAAGGTCGACAAGCGTGCCACCAGAACACAGGTTGGCTTTATAGATAGCTGTGTGTTCGGAAGAGCACTGTTCTAAAGACAGATGTGGAGGATATATGATTTCCTTATTGGCATACCACGACGGAATTTTATTTCGGGCTATCTGACGACCTGCTATCTGACTAACAGCAAAAGATATATCTATATCGGGATGACGTTTGCTTTGCAGTGCCAACGAACGAACATCGTCGTTTTCGTGTTCCGATATAAATTGCAGAGTTTTACTGTTCATTATTCTTTTATTCTGATAAAAGCGCCTAAAGAACTTCCTTTCGTTGTTGAGTCGGGTAGGAGGGGTTGTATCGTATCTCTTTGTAGGGTAGGGTATGTTAATCTTGGTTTTGACCTTATTCCGAATAAATCTTTAAGACCATCAAAATCTTTTTTATACATAATACCTATGCCCTGTGTTTGTATGGCAGATGTTCCTTCCGAACCTCCATTTCCGATAAGATAGTATTTTTCGTTATAACGATTGTAAGCTTTTAGCCTCCATGTCCCGATTTTGTTCAATAAAACTTCTATATCTACATCGCCAATAAATGCCGCTTGCGTTTGTGGATTGTCTTTATATCCGAAATTGCCATTTAGCAATACTCTGTTGTTTAATAGTTGGCTCGAAAGCAGTAATTCTACTTCGGTACTAGTGAATTCCGAATCGCTGGTACGAATGTTTGTTCCTACTTGCCATCTGTCGTCGATCATACTTAATATTTTACTCAACTGGGTTGATAAGGTGGCAGATGCAAGTGAGGCAAAGTCGTTGGTCTTGTTTTCTATATTGGCATAGTTAGGCGTATAAAACTTCGACAACAACAGCAAATATACCATTTGCCTGTTTATCATATCAGGATCGTTCATTAAACTTTTGACTTGTCGTTGTACTTCAGGGTTTACCGATGGTAAAACTACATCAAAAGCAATATTCGGGTGGCGTAATTCGCCTGTTATATTCAGTATACACTCTACCGGAACAGTATATTGTCCTGAGTTTACAGCCAGATTTTGGTCAAGGTCACTAAGGTTTGCATTCAGGTGATAAATAGCATCTATATTAAGATTTGCCTGAAAAGGATCTCCCCTGAATAATACAGAGCTACCAGACCGAATGTTAAATTTTTTTTCGATTATTTTTTGAAAAGTGAAATTATAACTACCCTGATTTATTGTATAGTTACCGAATAATTGTGGCGACGTTTTTGTCCCCCATACAAACTGCATTGCACCGGAGCCCGAACTTCGAAGCATATCGCCTCCCACAGGGTCCATAACCAACTCTACAGTTGCGTCGGGGGTTGCATCTATATATAATGAAATATTGATGCCTATTCCCGATTCGGTTTTTATCACGTTTTCAGTATTTGTTCTTTCTTTCTTTTTTTCGGCAGAAGGTTCTTGCTTAATGTCTTCGGTTTTATATGTTATGAAAGAATAACTATCAATGGTTTCTTCCATAAAATTCATGATTATCTTTGTATTTGCATCGGTTTTTAACTGAGCATCGATGTTTACTTCCTGTTCGTCTCCACTGATACTGCCCGAGCCCGAAGCAAATACTTTTCCATAAAACATAGGATTGTGGCGCGATGAAGCATTATATAGCATAAAATTACTACCTTGCATATCGACATAATACATGAAATTAGCAAAAAAGTCGTGCACAACTTTACCACTAATGTTTGCTGTATTATTGAGAGGATCGGAAAATTTAATGTTATTGAAATAAATGAGGTCTTTTTTCATAAAAATGGTGTCGGTAAACGTATAGTACGTATTTAGGAAGTTTATTCCCAGACTACCATTTTCGATAAAAGCCTTACCTTCTACCGTAACATTTTTAAAATTTCCGTATAGTTTAACTTTTCCACTACCTTTTCCTTTTACGTTGTTGAACAGCGACGAAACATATTTATTCAGAAATCCTACATTGACATCTTTTGCGTCAAAATTTATAGATAATTCCTGATTTATAGGGTTTATATATCCGTCTATCAGCGTGTTTTTATTATCCTCGTTTATCAGGTTACCTTTCAGTAGAATTTTTTTGGTGGCTTCGTCCAGTTCGCTGTAGAGGTTGAGGTTGCCCAATGGTGCATTATTAAACATAAATCCCGAAACATCGAGTTTTATATTTGCGTATGGGTTTTCTTCGATGCTTGAGGCATATAGCGTTCCTGTGGCTTTTCCACCAAAGTTTAGCGCATCAATAGCCAAAGTATTAAATACATATTCGAGATTTATATTTTTTAGATTGGCATATAGTATGTCCTGTGGATTGTATTTTGAATATTGGCCGTTGATATTTACCGACTGGCTGTTTATATGGTCGTGTATGTTGAAGTTGTTAACCGATATATATTTGCTATTAATATGTATTAGAGCCGGATCTATTTGCCAAAGAGTATCGTTTAGTACCATATTGGATGGGAATATCTCAATATCGGTCTGTAATGGGTCATTTTTATCTTCTTTCGTAAATTTTGCAGAAGCCAAAATGTCTCCGTAAAATTTATTTCGGCTATTGTTTGTGAATGATATTTTAGATTTGATGGTATTGTTACTTGCCGAAAGATTTAACAGTACATTGTTTTGAACGTTATTTTTAGCTGTAACAACAGTCGAGATGTTAGCTATAATACTGTCTCCTATATTGCTAATGTGGAGTTTCGATGATTTGAGCTTAGCACCGGCTATTTTGCCTGCGGGATAATCAATGTTAAGCTCAATTTTATCTGTGATATTATTATACGAACCGGTTATCTCGGTTTTTTCGGAAACAGTAAATGGAAGCGAAAATATATCGCTTATGTTTTCGGTATTAGCTACCGATAGTTTTAGGCTCAAGGCATTATTTTCTGTTTCCTTTTTTGCGTTGTGTGTATGTGTGATCAGAGCCGGAAGATAAGGTTGTAATGTATGCATTATACTACGCCCCATTGTCGTAAATGAATATTTGCCAATAACTTCTCCATTTAGTATGTCGGATGATATTTTAAGGTGTTTGTCAGATGACAGACCTGATGCTTCGATTAGTAATTTATCGATATGAATATTTTTTTCGTTTCGGTAAAAACGAACAGAATCGATACTTAAATATCCAATAGCATTGTCGATGTTACTTCCCGCGAAGTTTGCGTCTATATTTAACGATAGGTATGAGTTAATGTATTTGTCGGATAAGTGAAGTTTATCTAATCTTAGGTTTTTTAGGCGGGAAACGAAATTCAATTCGGGCTGCTTTTTTGACAGGTCAAATATTCCACTCATATCCAAGTAGACATTTTCGTCGTCTATCAGCAATTCGCCTTCGGCTTTCCGGTTGTTGTACGTACCGTTCAATATTATATTGTTATACTGATAATTTTTATATTCGAATTTTTCAATAGTACCTTTTACCAATCCTCCTATTTGCTTGTTCTGAGGTTGTTTTAGATCGACCGATAAATTGAAGGATAATACACCTAAGTCGTTATTTGCGATAAGGTTGCCCAACTCGAATTCTTTTGTCGAAACATTACCTTTAAAGTACGATTTAATTCCATTACCATTTCCGAAACCAAACAGAAGGTCGGTTTGTATGTGACCTAGTTCGGTTTTTAGCAGTCCTTTAGCTTTTAGTTTTTCCAGATATCCCGAAATGTCGCCATGAAACGAAATTTTACCTAAGTTAAGTATCTGGTCGGGCACATTTACATTGAGGTTGGTAGCTATGCCGCTTATGCCTTCGGGTGTAATATAAAGTTCGTCTACACTTCCTTTCAGATACAGTTCACTAACATCCCTCAGATTTAATATTTGTGCATTGGCTCTAAGCTGCATCTTATCTCCATAATCAAGAGATAATTCCGATACAGTGAAATCTCGGATTTTACCCGAAGCTTTCGTTTTGAAATATATCCTGTCGTAGAAATAGCTCAGTGCGGGAACAAATGCCGATATGTCTTTGGGGGTTATGTATGATGATTGAATGTCGCATACAAACTCCATATTGTTAATAAGTTCTTGCGGGGTTTGCGATTCGTGTAACTTAACTTCGCATTTATCGAATTGCAGATTCGATTTAGGTAATTCTAACTGAAAGTTTTTAACCGATAAGTCTTTTCCTTGTGTAACAAGTCTTACGATGAGGTTCTTTATTTCTATTCCGCTTTTTTCTTTCAGACTTAATTGCTTGATTTGTATATTCAACGAATCGGGCTGTAACGATTTGAGCGACAGCCGGGCATTAATATCGGTAGCATGAATATGGTTTGCATCGAATATGCCGTCTTTTTTGAATGGTTTACTGTGGATGTCAAAATTGAAACTTCCGTCTGCTAAACTTACCGAGTTTATTTTTACATCGAATTTTGTTTTTTTCTCTGTATTGTCGGACTTAAAGGCGTCTATTACAAATTGAATGTTTAGGGGCGACGAAGATGTTTCTTTTGACAGATAAACATCAAAGAAGTTCAGTTTTACAGCATTTATTGTTATTTTATTCCTCAGTAAAGGCAAGAGGGCTACTTTAGCGTACAACTTTTTAGCCTTCAGTATTTGTTCGTTTTCCCGATCGTATAGCTCAACGCCATTAAGTTCAATAGTATTGAATGGTTGAAAATGTAGTTTTTCAATATTCAATTCAGTGTTTAGTTTTGCTTTTAACTCGGTAACAACAACCTCCTTAATCCTTTCTTGTACCGAAGACATGTTCAGAATACCGAATAGTAAGGTGATAAGTCCGAATATTATCCCTACAAAGCTGAGAAATATGTACTTGAAGCGTTTAATACTTGCTTGTTTTTAACTGATTAGTAGATTTGTCAAAGGTACTCCCGATTTATTAAATCCCAAAGACCCTTTGCGCCTAAAACCAAGATACAAAAATATAAAAAGCGTATTGATTATCGGGTCTGAATTTACTAATAAAGAATAATTTTTATTGAATAAATTAGAGTATGGATATTGCTATTTCGGATTTAGAGCCGGGCTTTTTTCTTTTAGTCAATTGTTCTGAGGTAAAGCTCGTTTTTTTAATTGAGTAGCAGGGTTTCTATTGCTTTTATTATTTCGCGTCGTGAGTCTTGTTTGAAATTGTTTACTATAACAGAGAATACATATTTCTTTTGCCCGTCTATAATATATCCTGCATAACATTGTACATTAGCTATGCTACCACTTTTTATATAGGCTTTTCCTTCAAGGCGTGTGCCTTTTAGCAGGTTACGTACAGTACCTTCTTGTCCGGCTTTGGGAAATGAAGCAATAAATGTATCGCTGTATTTACTTTTGGTATACATGTATCGAAGTACGTTACACATAAATTCGGAATTGACAGCATTTGAGGGCGATAGGCCGCATCCGTCATACATAAATAATCCGCTTGTATCTATGCCTTTCTCTTCCCACCAGCTTTTTATGGATTTAATTCCGTCAACTAAAGGTTCGGCGTTTTTTGAGGTTTTGTTCTGATGCTTTCCTATTTCACGAATAAGATGTTCGGCATAATGGTTGTTACTTCTTACATTAACAACTCGGATGATTGTTGATAAAGGTACTGAATAATGTGTATAGAAAATCTCTGAGGCTTCAGTCTCAAAAGAATTGTTATTCTCAGAATTTATGCGGGTTGTTGATACGTTATTAATACCGAAGCCTTCAATTTTTAATCTGTCGGCTAAAAAATGTCCGAGAAATAAGCCCGGATCGGGTATATCCCCTTTTATGCTGAACAGGCTTCTCCCGCTTGGTATATCTCCGGTTAACAGGCGCTTATAAGAAAATGGTTCGCCTATTATATATCCATTATCGTTTCCTGTTGTGTTTAGTTCTAGTGTATTAATAAATGTAAGTCCCGGAATATGTGGGTCTGTTTTAATAATCTCGGGACGGGATTCTTTATTTTTTGTGTTGAAGAATAATTTGTAGGTGTTGTCTAAAATACTGATTCCATAACTACCGGCAGCATAATAGTTTCCCATGTCTTCGCGTATCCATTTTCGGGATACACCTTTATAGCCGAAATAGCTATCGTCGACAATGATATTTAGTGCCGATGGCTTAATTTGCTTTTTTATGGCATTAATCCATTCGTCGAGAAAATCATGTGACGAATTTGATGTTATATATCCGCTACCTAATGTTGGGTCTCCCCATCCACGAATAACTATTGTGTTATTACTGTCTTTTTTTACGGCTAACTCGGTTTTAAAGCGATGTTGGTTTCCTAATACTTCTAAAGCTGTTGCTGTTGTTATAATTTTCAGTGTTGAAGCGGGTGTTAGCGATTGCTTTTTGTTGAACGACATTATTTCGTTCCCTTCCATATCTTGTATGCAAATACTTACTCCGGCATTTAAAAGACTTTTGTTCTGGGTAAATGCTGCGATCTTGGCATTGTTTTGTGCCGAGGCCGAAATGAAGTGTATTATAAGGCTGATAATTAGTATACTTGCTTTTTGCATTATGTTATTTTTAGAATTTAATAATTTGTAAACGAAAAAGAAATATCTTTGTCAAAGATAACAATAGTTTGGGTTATGTATGCGAATTTCGATAGGCCGTTTACATTCGATAGAGTTGTAAGGCTAATAATCAGTACTTTTTTAATATTCTTAGGGATATATGTAATATATGTGCTACGTAGCGTTTTGTTGCCATTTTTGTTGGCTTGGCTTATTGCATATATATTGAACCCGATTGTGAGAATTGTGCAGAGCAAAATCGGGATCAAAAACCGTATTCTTGCCGTAACATTTACTCTTCTTATTGTGGGGGGAGTTATTGCCGGTATAATTGCTCTATTGATTCCTCTTATCGAAGATGAGATAGACCAGATAAACCAATTGGTTTTTAATTATCAAAATCAGTTAAGGTCGCTAAATATAAATATAAATGGCGTTCCTGTGAAAATACAGGATTTTATATTAAACAATATTGACTTTAATAAATTGCGTTCGTCGTTAACAAAAGAAAGTGCGACCGAAACTGTTCAGTATCTTATACCTACTATTACAGGTGTTGTATCGAGAACTATCTCTTTAATATTAAGTATTGCAATTGTGTTTATTGTTATGCTTTATTTGATTTTTATTCTGATTGATTATGATAAGATAAATGAATTGTGGCGGAATCTTATACCACACCGTTACAGACCATTAGTTAATAAGGTGGTTTTGGATGTAGAGAAAAGTATGAATACATACTTTAGAAATCAGTTTTTTATATGTCTTATTCTTTCGGTCTTATATGCAACAGGTTTTCAATTAATAGGATTGCCCTTAGCCATAATTTTAGGAATATTTGTTGGTTTACTTCATATGATCCCTTATTTTCAGGTTGTTAGTTTTATACCTGCATTATTGTTATGTTGGTTAAAAGCTTCGCAAGCCGATACTAGCTTTTGGGCGATGCTAGGGTTAGTTGCATTAGTTTATGTTGTGGTACAAATAGTACTCGAACTGTTTTTAACTCCTCGTATAATGGGAAGGGCTATGGGGTTGAATCCTGCAATTATATTATTGTCTTTGTCTGTTTGGGGATATCTTCTTGGATTTGTAGGGATGATTATAGCAATACCTTTAACTACATTGTTGCTTTCTTATTATCAGGCGTTTATAAATTCTGACGATGATGGTAATGGTCAGTATGTAATTAAAACAGAAATAAAGGTAGAGGAAGATATTAAGATTACTGATGCAGATTAGTTAAAATAAATGTAAATATTTTAGTCTTAAAATTTGCAATTTAAATAAAAAGGTTTACCTTTGCACTCGCTTTTGAAAAGCAAAACAGGGAGATTCCGTAGCTCAGTTGGTAGAGCACATCACTTTTAATGATGGGGTCCTGGGTTCGAGCCCCAGCGGGATCACAAATGAATAAGGTAAAATAGCGTAAAGCTCTGATTTTCACGAAAATCGGAGTTTTTTGTTTTTCATAAGTTGCACAAATAGATGCCTTTTAAAGCAGGTTTTCAGTTACCAAACTATGCACCTAAAAAGCAAGAACGGATAAAACGGCGTAA
>NZ_QVMM01000012.1 GCF_010501065.1 Dysgonomonas sp. 216
CACACATTTTACCTAACTGGTGGTATACTTTTCAATTATTTTAGTGGACTACTTTTCAATTATATTATACACATGTTTCTTGAAGAACATCTCTTATTCCTCGTGCTTGAGGGGCAATTCATTATGCACCACGGGAAACAAACTTATACGGTGAATAAGAACGAAATGATTTTATTAAAGAAGGCCACTTCGGTGAAGTATGAAAAGACTGGCGACCCAGATAATGATAATATATCCGAATGCATTATGTTCTGTCTGAAAGATAACCTGATAAAAGAGTTTCTCACTATGGCAAACGTAAAGATTCCCCGTACAGAAGAAGAGATAAAAACATCAGTCTATCCGATGAATGAATGTTTGATTGCTTTTGGCCGCTCTCTTGACCCTTATTTTAAATGTCCCACATCGGTAGATCCCGGACTGCTCCGTCTCAAAATAATGGAGCTGCTGTATGACATATCCCTATCCAATAAAAATATGTTCATTCAGTTGCTTCAATTCAGGCAACCGGCACGTATGGATATCCGAAAAGTAGTAGAACAATACTATGCCACACCGGTCACTCTGCCCGAACTTGCCTATCTTTCCGGACGGAGCCTTTCTAGTTTCAAACGCGACTTTCAGTTACTATACAATATGCCTCCCGCCCGATGGATAAAAGAAAAACGATTGGAGAAGGCCAAGGAAATGATTCAGAACACCGCAATACCTGTCAATGAGATAGGCTATTCCATGGGCTTTGAAAATATATCCCATTTTTCGCGTATCTTCAAAAAACATTATGGTCAATCGCCAACCGATTATCGCCAACCCATCAGATTGGACTGAACAGAATAAAACTTTGAGCCATATAGCAAATCTTATGGATAGAATACACTTTAATTTTGCATCGAATAAACTATCAAAGATAAATGTATGGATAAGAAAAGAATTTTAGTTATTACAGGAAGCCCGAGAAAGAACGGTAATAGTGATCTATTGGCAGAAGCCTTTATCGAAGGAGCTTTACAGGCAGGGCATACCGTCGATCGTTTCAATAGCGGTCGTAAGAATGTCAGAGGTTGTATAGCCTGCGACAAATGCTTTACCCGTGGAACAGCATGTGCAATAAAAGATGATTTTGAAGAAGTAGCTCCTCTGATTGCACAGGCCGATATACTAGTATTCAGTTCGCCACTATACTATTTCTCTTTTCCGGCACAAATAAAGGGCGTTATAGATCGGCTCTATTCCTTCAATTCAAGCCCTGAACCACTAAGAATAAAAGAAACAGTTTTACTGGCCTGCGGAGAAACATCAGACCTAACCGATTTTGAAGGCATGACCAAAACATACGAAAAAACAGCCTCGTACTTAACATGGGAAGATCGTGGGCAATTACTCGTTCCTGGTGTCTTTGCCAAAGGCGAAATAAACACCAAAGGACAGGACTATCTTAAATTGGCCAAAGAACTTGGGCTTGCATTGTAAGTTAAATTAGTGAAATAAAGAAGAAGGGATGCACTTTATGCAAAGGAGAAAAGGAATTCTTGTCCCTTTGCTCCCTTTTCCTTTGTCCTTAAAATCATTATCTTTGTCAGGAATAAGAGCATACGTATGGCAGAACCCTTTAAAAATATGTACAACGAGCAGTTCTTAGCCCTGTTTACGAAAGACTTAAAGCTCGTTATCCTCGATTTAGATACCCGTGCATTTGTGTCTCAGGTTATGGATAAGGAATGGGAAAACAGAGAGCTCAAACAACGCACCGCACACATTGCAACAGTACTCAGACGGTTTTTACCGACAGACTACAAAGATGCTATTGCTAAAATACTCGAACTACTGGATCGTATTGAAGCCCGATATCCACATTGTTCCAAAATAGACGATACAAAGTATGGCTTACTATTAGAGTATGGAGGAATTTTGGATAATTATGTAGATCAATACGGACTGGACGATTACAAGACCTCTATTGAAGCAATAGAGAGAATTACCCAGTTCACAAGCTGCGAATTTGTCGCTCATTCGTTTATAGTCAAATACCCCGACGCGATGATGGCGCAAATGCTCGTTTGGTCGAGGCACGAACATTGGGGAGTAAGGCGGCTTGCCTCAGAAGGTTGCCGCCCGCGCTTGCCTTGGGCAATAGCTTTACCAAATCTGAAAAAAAATCCTGCACCTATCATCCCTATATTAGAAAATCTTAAAAACGACCCGGCAAGATTTGTGCGACTAAGTGTTGCCAACAACCTGAATGACATCGCAAAAGATAACCCCGAAGTAGTGATTGATTTGGTAAAAAGATGGCAAGGAGAGTCGGAAGAAGTAGATTGGATTATTAAACATGGCTGCCGGACACTCCTAAAACAAGGCAATCCGGAAGTGATGGAACTATTCGGTTTAGGTTCTACGAAGCATATAACTATTAAGGACTTTCAGATCACAACACCCGAAGTGAAAGTCGGTAACTCGTTGGAGTTTAGTTTCAATCTACTGAATAATGGAAACAAGGGAACTAAAATAAGACTTGAATACGGACTATATTACCAAAAGGCAAACGGTACATTGTCGAAGAAAGTTTGCAAAATCAGTGAAAAAGACTATGCTGCAAAATCAACCACACGTATCACCCGAAAACACTCTTTCAAAGTAGTAACCACACGGAAACTTCATCTCGGGCTTCATCAGGTTGCAGTTATAATAAACGGGAATGAGCTTGAGAAACATAATTTTGAACTGGTAGAATGAGGAACATAGCAAACAACCGATTACAATCGTCAATAGAAATAAAATACTTTGAAGATAGAAAAGATTGGCGAAAGTGGCTGACCGATAACTTTGAAACAGCCAATGAAGTTTGGTTTGTATTTCCTCAGAAGTCGTCGGGCAAAAAAAGTATCACGTACAACGATGCTGTTGAAGAAGCCCTTTGTTTCGAGTGGATCGACAGTACGATAAAACCGCTTGACGAAGAACATCGGATTCAGCGTTTCACTCCTAGAAATCCTAAGAGCACATACTCGCAAGCCAACAAAGAAAGACTTAACTGGTTGTTGGAAAACAAAATGATACACCCGAAGTTTGAGGATAAAATACGAAATATCTTGTCTGTTCCTTTTGTTTTTCCAAATGATATAATCGACAGATTGAAAGAAGATAAAACAGTCTGGAAAACCTATCAACATTTTTCTGATACATATAAACGTATCCGGATAGCATACATTGAAGCTGCTAGGAAACGATCCGAAGAATTTGAAAAGCGATTAAACAACTTTATAGGTAAAACAAAAGAGAATAAAATAATAACAGGATTTGGTGGAATTGAAAAATACTATTGATTTATAAACACAGATACACCTCTTAATAATTTTAGACATCCAAAAAGGTGTTTAATAGACGATTTCATACTATTTCCATCCAACACAATATGAATATATGCCAATGGTGCTAAATCTGCATCTTAAACATTTTAGGCTTACCTATCACTCAAAGAAATCTTTATAGACCTGAATATCATTTCCCGGCAAACATATTCTTAGTCTCCTTTTTGAGAATATTTCGTTCGGCGGTGGTAACTGTAATATAATATTGGGCTTGTGCATAATATGCCATTACCTTGATAATAATAATCTAATGGTAATTGGAACTCATAAAATCTAACATCAGCACCTTCCACAGGTAAGCCATTTTGTGTAACTTTTATTTGTATATAGTTGTCGTCATTATCGCTACAAGCAGTGAGTTTCTTTCAATTTTGAATGTTTAATTATATGTCATGAAAGTAATCATCAATATTCTGATTGAGTATATTCAATTACCAAATAATGTTCTTTTAAGAATTCTTCCTGTTTCTCAAGAAAATTAAAATAATCATTTCGTACTAATATCTTTAAATGTTCATGTGTCCAGGAAATTGAATCTTCTTTGATATAAGTTATTTTTTTATCTATTGCTGGTTTTGTTAATTCTATCAGTATAGGAGGACTCAATTTTGATACATCATTTAAAAATAATTTTTGATATTGATGAAAGAATATGTTGGCTGAATAATATTTGCTTACAGTTGTCAATTTATCATCTTGAAAATAAAAAACTGTACCAGGTAACATACTTCCAAACTCACCATAGGAAAAGGCGAGATTTTTTGATCTTACAAAATCTGGATTAATGTCTTCTATTGAAGATCCGAATCTATAGTTAAATATAGAATCTGTTTTTGAATACTCCCCTTTACCATTATTACCATTGTTTGGATTATCATCATCACTATCGCTACAAGCAGTAAGGATAAAAAGGGTGAGAAGTATATAAAGTAAGTTTTTCATCATTTTTGGTTTTTGTCAATACAAATGTAGATGCATTTAGTCAGTTTTGCAAGGGAGTTTATTTTTTCTCCCTTGCTTTGTTGTTTAGTTGTGTGCCAAGTGTTAATTAACACAGAAATAGCAACTTACAAAAACGAAAAAAGCGACAAAAAGAAGAAATCTTCAATTTGTCGCTCTCAGTGCGGATGAAGGGACTCGAACCCCCACGCCGTGAAGCACCAGATCCTAAGTCTGGCGTGGCTACCAATTACACCACATCCGCAGGTGCTATTGTGTTAGCGGGTACAAAGATAGTAAATATTTTTAAATTCAAACAAATTGAATAAAAAATATAATCTGAATTTTATCTTTTTAAAAAAAGGCTTTTTAGGACGGCAGAATTTATATTTTAATGTTATTTTTATATCAATGGCAAAAAAAAATGTAGATTTGTGACCATAAAAAGTAATGTATAACAAAAAGTTCATTATCGTGAAAACTGAAGATGAAGAAAAAGTAAAAGGTTTGCCCGAGAATGCCTTTCGGGAACTTAAAGACGGTGAGGAGTATAAGCCTATAATGTCGCCCGATAAACAGTATAAAGAAGTAACACCATGGTCGGTAACCTGGGGGTTGTTGATGGCTGTTGTTTTTAGTGCCGCAGCCGCTTATCTGGGGCTGAAAGTAGGACAAGTGTTCGAAGCCGCAATCCCAATTGCAATTATAGCCGTAGGGCTTTCCAGCGGGTTGAAGCGCAAAAATGCATTGGGCGAAAATGTTATTATCCAGTCTATTGGTGCAACAAGCGGGGTTATTGTTGCGGGAGCAATTTTCACATTGCCTGCACTATATATCCTTCAGGCAAAATATCCGGAAATAACAGTCGATTTTTTCCAAGTATTTATGAGTTCTTTGCTTGGGGGTATTTTGGGTATTTTATTTCTTATTCCTTTCCGTAAGTATTTTGTTAAAGATATGCACGGTAAATATCCGTTCCCCGAAGCTACAGCAACTACTCAGGTGTTAATTTCCGGCGAAAAGGGTGGGGGACAGGCAAAGCCCTTGATCTTTGCAGGGATTATTGGAGGTCTTTACGATTTCGTAATTGCTACATTCGGTGCATGGGCTGAGACGTTTTCGTCGAGGGTATTACCGTTTGGCGCAGAAATAGCAGAAAAAGCAAAAGTAGTTTTCAAAGTAAATGTTGGTGCTGCCGTATTGGGGCTCGGATTTATTGTCGGTTTAAAATATGCTGCAATAATATGTGCAGGTTCAATCCTTGTTTGGTTTGTTATCGTGCCAGTGTTGCCTTTGTTGAGCGAATCGCTGCTTCAGGGATTGAATCCCTCTTATGTTGATGGTATAGCATCGTTCGCCCCCGAAAAAATATTTTCCGATTTTGCCCGTCATATAGGTATCGGAGGTATTGCAATGGCCGGAATTATCGGTATAATAAGGTCGTGGGGTATTATAAAAAGTGCGATAGGGCTTGCCTCTAAAGAGTTTAAAGGTGGAAACAAGCAAGGCGAAGTTGTAATCGACAAGCGTACTCAGCGGGATCTTCCTATGAAGATTATTACTATAGGAGTTGTTTTAGCGCTTATTGTAACTTTCATATTCTTCTATTTTGGCGTTATTCATAACCTTATGCATGCAGTAATAGCTATATTGGTTGTGGGTGTTATTGCATTTTTATTTACTACGGTTGCAGCTAATGCAATTGCTATTGTAGGTACAAATCCTGTGTCGGGAATGACATTGATGACCCTTATTCTTGCATCAGTAGTAATGGTTGCTGTTGGGCTGAAGGGTACTTCGGGTATGGTTGCAGCCCTTATAATAGGGGGCGTTGTGTGTACAGCTCTTTCTATGGCGGGAGGTTTTATTACCGACCTGAAAATAGGGTATTGGTTAGGTTCTACTCCTGCAAAACAGCAATCGTGGAAGTTTTTGGGAACGTTGGTTTCGGCTGCTACAGTTGGAGGGGTTATTCTTGTGTTGAACAAAACATACGGATTTACAGGCGACAATGCCTTGGTTGCACCTCAGGCTAATGCTATGGCTGCAGTTATCGAGCCATTGATGATGGGAGCAGGCGCACCTTGGTTGCTTTACGGAATAGGTGCTTTAATTGCATTATTACTTACATTTATGAAAGTTCCTGCTCTTGCTTTTGCATTGGGTATGTTTATTCCTCTCGAACTGAATATTCCTTTATTAATAGGTGGTGCTATAAACTGGTATGTAGGAAGCCGTAGTAAAGATCAGGCATTGAATACTGCGCGTGTAGAAAAAGGAACCCTGTTGGCTTCCGGATTTATTGCCGGTGGCGCACTGATGGGGGTTGTTAGTGCTACAATGCGTTTTGCAGGTCTGGATCTTGTGAACGAAGAATGGAGTGCGGGCGATGCTTCGCAGTATCTGGCTTTGGTTATGTATGTGCTTGTAATAGTCTATTTGGGCTATTCGTCGCTAAAAGCTAAGAAGGAAACAATATAAAAGTATACTGTTCGTATTATATGAAAAAAAACAGAGGGATTTATTCCTCTGTTTTTTATTATATATGTTGAATTAATGTTAAGGCTTATTCCAAGCCTAAAGTAAGTTTACATATCTCGATCTCTTTTTTATCGCCTGTATTTTTCCCTAAATCGTCCGAAATCTTTACAGCTTTGTGATATTCGGCTTTTATATTCGATTTCACATCGGTTAGTTTTATTACAATGTTTAGCGGCTTTGCTCCAACATCGTTTGTAAAGAATGTTCCTATTCCGTATGTATCGTGAATGCGGTTGTTCACGTATTGTTTTATGCGTTTTACTTCGTTAAGGTCTAAGGAGTCGCTGAAAACAATTGTCTTAGCAATAGGGTCTATTCTGTTTTCTTCGTAAAAGCAGATAGTTTTGTCGGCAAAAGCCAGAGGGTCGCCACTGTCGCAGCGTACACCGTCGAAAAGTTTAGCTTCTTTCAGACTAAACGAGCTAAAAAACGAATCGGTTGTATATGTATCTGTCAGGGCTATTCCTAAACTTCCTTGGAATACGTCGACCCAAGCTTCCAATGCCTTCGTGTTGGCAGAACGATACCCAAACAGTGCACCATGATACATAAACCATTCGTGGGGAAGAGTCCCTATGGGGGTTGTATTATGTTTCATTGCCAGATATACATTGCTTGTGCCTTTAAAAAAGTCGCCCGAATGTTCTTTTAGCTTGGCAACAACCTTGTCTTGTACATCGAACGAAAAACGACGGCGGGTGCCAAATTCAGAATAATCGGCTTTCAGTTCCGACATTCTTTTGGCTTTATCGGTTGCTTTTGTTTCAATATCTTTAGGCTCAACGCCCAACATCTGAAAGTACAATTCGGAGATTAAACCCATTAATGGAACTTCCCACAGCACCGTTCTGTACCAATAGCCTTCAACCGACACATTCAGTACTCCGTCTTTCTGCGAGATACTCACTTCCGACGGGTCGTATTGATAGCCTTCGAGAAAATCAATAAAAGCAGGGTCGAAAAAATAACACCTTTTTGTGATAAATGTTTTTTCGGCTTTAGTCATCTTCAGCTTTGCCATCTGATTAACTTCCTCTCTGAGCCTTTTGTCAAAGCCTTTGGGAAATTCGGTATTCCCTCTGTTTATAAATTCATATTTAACGTACGACCATGGGTATAATTTCTGGATAGCCATCATCACGGAGAACTTATACAGGTCGTTATCTGTAAAATGTTTTATAATCATAATTTGAGTGTTTTATCTATTATATACAGATATTATTAACATGTAAAAATTAGAATAGTTTGCTTCTTGCTGGTAATTAAATCTGAATTTGATATACAAATTTTAAAATTGTATGCAGATTATCAATAAAATAACTACCTTTGTGCCCACTTTTATTCCTATAACGAAAAAATAATAAAAGTAACTATTTTTTTAACTAGAAACCAGACTGTTGCCGATAAGTTAATAAAAAGGCAAACTGAGGCCGATTGTTTTTCTCTCTATTTTTTTCGATCGTTGTTGGGCGGCGAGAAAAATAATTGCCACCATTATTTACAACGTATTAAAACGAAATGAAAACATTTGAAGAATTAGGTATTGCCCCCAATATATTGAGGGCGATAGAAGAGATGGGTTATGAAAATCCGATGCCGGTGCAGGAAGAAGTTATTCCTTATTTGCTGGACGAGGTGAGGGATGTTATAGCCCTTGCACAAACAGGTACAGGTAAAACAGCTGCATTCGGGTTGCCGGTAATTCAATCTATTGACATTAAACAAAAAGTTCCGCAAGCCCTTATCTTGTGCCCTACACGTGAACTTTGTTTACAGATAGCCGGAGATTTGGCCGACTACTCGAAATATATTGAGAAATTACGTGTACTTCCTGTTTATGGAGGTTCAAGTATCGAAAGCCAGATAAAATCGCTAAAGAGGGGTGTGCAAATAATTGTGGCTACTCCCGGTCGTTTAATCGACCTGATAAACCGTAATACGGTCGATTTGGCATCGGTAAAATATGTGATTCTGGACGAGGCTGATGAAATGTTAAATATGGGCTTCTCGGATAGTATTGACGAAATACTGAAACAAGTGCCTGATGGACGGTCTATGTTGTTATTCTCGGCAACGATGCCTAAAGAAATAGCTAAGATCACACGAAAATACATGCACGAGCCTAAAGAAATAACTATCGGGCGAAAAAATGAAGGTTCGAATAATGTGAAGCATGTATATTATATGGTGCATGCTAAAGACAAATATTTGGCGTTAAAACGTGTTGCCGACTATTATCCTAATATATATGGTATAATATTCTGCCGTACGCGTCGCGAAACTCAGGAAATTGCCGATAAGCTGATACAAGACGGATATAATGCCGATTCGTTGCACGGAGACCTTTCGCAGGCTCAACGTGACTATGTGATGCAGAAGTTCAGGATTAAGAACATACAGCTTCTTGTGGCAACAGACGTTGCTGCACGCGGACTTGATGTCGACAGTCTTACGCATGTAATTAATTATGGTTTGCCCGACGATATAGAGTCGTATACCCACCGAAGCGGACGTACCGGACGTGCCGGAAAAACAGGTACATCTATTGCCATAGTTCATATAAAAGAAAAAGGCAAGATGCGTGAGATCGAAAAGATCATAAACAAGAAATTTGAGGAAGGTACTATTCCAACAGGTCAATCTATTTGCGAAAAGCAATTATTTAACTTTGTTGATCAACTGGAAAAAGTTAAGGTTAACGAAGATGAAATTGCTTCGCTTATGCCATCTGTATACAGAAGACTCGATTGGCTCGAAAAAGAAGATATAGTAAAACGTATTGTGTCGTTAGAGTTGAATCGTTTGCTTGACTATTATCGCGATGCCGAAGATATTGAAGTGCCAACGGGGCGTTTTTCTAAAGACGAAAAAAGAGGTGAAAGAGGAGATAGAGGCGAAAGAAGATCCGGAGGCGACAGGAAATCTGTGCGTACAGCCGAAAAAGGTTATTCGCGTCTGTTTATAAACATTGGGCGTACCGATGGAATAAATCCGGCAACACTGATGGGTTTTGTTAACGATTTTGTAGATAATAAGGTAAGAATAGGGCGCATAGATTTAATGCAGAACTTTTCTTTCTTCGAAGTGCCTGAAAAAGAGTCTAATAAAGTTATTAAATCATTGCGAAATACCGAATATAACGGACGTCGTGTGGTGGTAGAAATATCACAAGGCGGGCAATCGAATGGTAGCGGTAGTAGAGGCAACAGAAGCGAAAGCCGTTTTTCGGGAGGAGGCGACCGAGGGCGTAAAGGTTCGAGCGATAATAGAAAGTCTAGAAAACGGTAAAAATATTTGATTCTTAAAATATTAATGTTATATTTGCAACAAGCCGATGATAGAAAAACGGCTTGTTGTTTTTTTTTTTATTTAGCAACATAAATTATTTCTATGATTGATAAGATTTATAATAGGTTTTCGATAATCTGCTGATCGGTAGCGATTTATGCTGTGGTATTTTCTCTAATATTCACAGCCATCCCCTGAATGAATAAGTTATTAAGACCGATAAAGGAAAAATTAATAACTTTGTTAAACAATTTTACGACTATAAATGTTAAGTAAGTTGTAAGAATGAAGTATTATTTCACATAAACACATAAACGAGACAATTATGAAAGCTAACAACCAAAACAATTTTGAAGAAAAGTTAGTTGACTTGCAAAACAACATGATGAATTTTGCTTTAACATTAACAGCTAACAGAGAAGAAGCTAAAGACCTTTTACAAGAAACAACCTTGAGGGCTTTAGATAATAAAGAGAAGTATTACGAAAATGTAAACTTCAAAGGTTGGGTATTTACAATTATGCATAACATATTTGTAAATAATTATCGTAGAGTTGTTCGCACGCAAACGATTATTGATCAAACAGAGAATTTGTATCACCTAAATCTTCCACAAGATTCAGGATTTGATACTCCCGAAGGAGCTTATACTATTTCGGAGATAAATAAAGCGATAACAAGTTTCTCGGATGAATATCGTGTGCCATTTTCAATGCATGTCTCAGGATATAAATATGAGGAGATTGCTCAAAAATTAGGCCTACCTATAGGTACTGTAAAAAGTCGTATATTTTTTGCAAGAAAAAGATTGCAAGAAATGTTGAAAGATTATAAATACCAAGATAGAGAATAATACAAAAGCAGTCTTGTTTATGATATAGCCGATGAGTTATCTCATCGGCTTTTTTTTGTAATCAAAGATATTGCATCTCAAGTATTCCATTCTTTTATAGAAATATCTGATTATTGGTAGCTGATAAAAAAAACTTAAGCGATGTTGCGGTAATTAATTATGCTTATTTATCTATCTATTAGAGTGATATGTTGTTTCGACAACGTTGATTGATGTAGATAAGAAAAAAGGTAAAATTATGTCAGGAGTGTCAGGTTTTCAGAAAAAACGCATTGTAGACGGTTGTATTCGAATAATAATTCTACTTGTGTAGAACTATTGGAGATTGACAAAGGCATAAAGTCGGCTTTGGCTTAGATAGTAGACTGGCAATCGTATATTTTTTATAGCTTTCTGTTTTGTGCCGAAACCGTCAGATATGTCAGCTTTTGTAAAAAATATGCATTATGCCATGCTGAGAAGATAGTGTAATTCTATTAATGTAGAATTATCGCAGATGTGAAGAAATAGTCAAATTGATAGGTATTCATCGAATAATCTTCAAAGATATTTGTCTATCTTTGCGTTTCTGAAAATAATCATTTTATGAGCAAGAATTTCAAACGTACACTAGTTACATCGGCATTGCCTTATGCTAACGGACCAGTACATATAGGGCATTTAGCCGGAGTATATGTTCCCGCTGATATTTATGTCAGATACCTTAGGATGAAAGGAGAAGAGGTTATACATATCGGGGGATCGGACGAGCATGGTGTGCCTATCACTATTCGCGCCAGAAAAGAAGGTGTAACGCCACAGGATATTGTCGATAAATACCATGGAATAATAAAGAAATCGTTCGAAGAATTTGGAATATCGTTTGATATTTATTCGCGGACGAGTAGCGATATTCATAAAAAAACTGCCGCCGATTTCTTTCTGAAATTGTACGAAAACGGACAATTCGAGGAAAAGGTGTCGGAACAGTATTACGACGACGAAGCTAAAATGTTTTTGGCCGACCGTTATATTATGGGCGAATGCCCTCATTGTGGAAACCCGAATGCTTATGGCGATCAGTGTGAGCAATGTGGAACATCGTTAAGCCCTTTGGAATTGAAGAATCCACGTTCTACTATATCGGGATCGACTCCTGTTTTGCGTGAAACAAAGCACTGGTATCTTCCTCTTGATAAACATGAAGAATGGTTGCGCCAGTGGATATTGGAAGATCATAAAGAGTGGAAGACAAATGTATACGGACAATGTAAATCGTGGCTCGATATGGGCTTGCAGCCTCGTGCCGTAAGTCGCGACCTTGATTGGGGAGTGCCAATTCCGCTTGAAGGAGCCGAGCATAAAGTTCTTTATGTGTGGTTCGACGCTCCAATCGGGTATATATCGAATACTAAAGAACTATTCCCCGATTCGTGGGAAACATGGTGGAAGTCGGAAGATACACGTTTGTTACACTTTATAGGCAAGGATAACATTGTTTTTCATTGTATTGTTTTTCCGGCTATGTTGAAGGCAGAAGGAACTTTTATACTTCCCGAAAATGTTCCGGCAAACGAATTTCTTAACCTCGAAGGAGATAAAATATCAACATCGCGTAACTGGGCTGTGTGGTTGCACGAATATCTTGAAGATTTTCCAGGACAACAGGACGTTTTACGTTATGTGCTAACGGCAAATGCACCCGAAGCTAAAGATAATGACTTTACGTGGAAAGATTTTCAGGCTCGTAACAATAACGAACTGGTTGCCATATTCGGAAACTTTATAAACAGGGCATTAGTTCTTACCCAAAAGTATTTTAAGAGTCAGGTACCTCCGTGTAATGAGCTGACTGATTATGATAAGGAAACATTGAAGGAGTTTGCCGATGTGCGGGTATCTATCGAGAAAAATCTCGATACCTTCCGTTTTCGGGATGCTTTGAAGGATGCAATGAATCTTGCGCGTATAGGTAATAAATATTTGGCGGATACCGAACCTTGGAAGGTTGCGAAAACCGATATGAAGCGTACCGAAACAATTCTGAATATTGCATTGCAGATATCGGCGAATTTAACTATTGCTTTCGAACCGTTTTTGCCATTCAGTGCAAAACGAATAAGGGAGTTTTTGAATATAACCGAGTTGGAATGGAGTCAATTAGGTCGTGCTGATTTATTGAAGGTAGGACATCAATTGGGCACACCTGATCTTCTTTTTGCTAAAATAGAAGACGAAACAATTGAAAAGCAAATACAGAAGCTTTTAGATACAAAGGCATCGAACGAACAAAATGAGCGTGCGACAGTTCCTGTGAAGCCAAATATACAGTTCGAAGATTTTGAAAAACTGGATATACGTGTTGGTAAGGTTTTGGAGTGTACTAAAGTACCAAAGGCCGATAAATTGCTCCAATTTCTGATTGATGATGGTATAGCTAAACGAACCATAATATCGGGCATCGCACAGTGGTATAAACCTGAGGATTTAATCGGGAAACAGGTTTGCTTTATAGCAAATCTTGCCCCACGAAAGCTTAGAGGTATTGAGTCTCAGGGAATGATACTTTCGGCCGAAAATTCTGACGGAAGTTTATCTATAATTGAGCCTTCGACCGAGGTTGAATCGGGGAGTCAAGTAAAATAGTGAATCTTCTTCTTAATTAAGTAAGATCATTAGATAAAATAATAAAGGCTATTCAATACGAATAGCCTTTATTATTTTTATACTTAGAGAAGAGAGTTCTTTTATTTCTTTATGAAATTTGATGATTTACCATCTATATTAATAATGTAATACCCTGTTGGTATATCCTGTATATTTACATTATTATCGGTTGTGTTGATGTTTATTAATTCACGACCAAGCATATCGCTTATCGTAACGTTTAAATTACTGCCCGATAAGTTGCTGAAGTAGATGATTTCGGAAGCAGGATTTGGATAAATGGTTAAATTGTTGCTACCTGTTTCATTGGGGTTTATTGAGCTACCACCACTCTTTTGCTTATTAATAACCATCCATACAGCTGTTTCTTTCGATGGCGAAAATGTGTTACTTTGCTCGTATTGTCTGAAAAACTGTGCGTCGGTTTCGGTTAACTTGCGTGCCCTTAAATACGAACCGCGTTCGTCGTTTGATGTTTGTACATAAGCAAAAAACAGAGGATCGGTATATACCGAGCTATCCCATGTTACTTTAGCCAGCTGAGATGATGTAAATGTATAACCAACTTCATTTTCAGCAGTCATCCCAACCGTAATTGGTTGTCCGTTTATAGTTCCTGTACCTTGTTCTATAGCAAAATAGCTAATATCTTCTGTCGAGGTTGTATATGTTTGGGCTGCTTCTTTTTTTACAATTAAATCGAAGCCTGTAGTTGTAACGTTTTTAATTCTTGCAGTTGTTGCAGTTGCCGATCGGTTCGATGTAACAGATACAAATACAGCGGGTTTGCTCGAAAAGGTTTCGCTAAAGTTAATCGTAACCCATTCTCCTTTTGCAGTAGTGTTTCCTGCTTCAGCTTTTAATCCTCCAAAATCGTATTTTCCGGGGGCTAATAGCAGATAAGATAAGCTTTCTTCTTTTGATATAGAGCTGGCATTTGTATATGCCCAAGGTTCGAATCTCAAATCTAATTTGCGGCTGTTTAGGTTTTTAATGCGGTTTACCATCGCTGTATTATTGGCAAAGGTAGGAGTTCCTAATATTGCAACAGGATTAATGCGGACAAATTGCTTCCCGAAACTAAGCGTAGTCCAATCCAGAGTGGAAGTTGAATATTTCCCCAATTGGATATCTTCGTCTGGTGTTAAAATGTAAGAACACTCAATGCTATAGTCCGAGTAGTCTTTGCCTTTACCTTTGTATCTTAAGCGATAGGATGTCTTACCTTCCTTCGTTTGGTCTACAGCAAATTCGAATTTTGTTTGAGTTAAGTTTACAATAGAATCTATAACAGCAAATTCGCCACCTTCTTCTTTCTTCTCAACAAGAATAGCTGAGGCAAGGCCCCCGTTCTCGTTCGAACCTACATTAATTGTATAGGTCGATTGGTCGGACGAGAGTAATGCCGAAGTAACGTTTGGTGCTACGTATTTCCACGGAAGTGGCGTGAATACCTTGTTTGGGTTATATGCTTTAACTGCTTTGAAATTTTTCATCATTTCGCCGGCAGGAGTCAATGTAGTGTTATTTTTATCAGTGTCTATCATATAACGTTTCCATTCAACCCAATTATATACAGCATGTCTTTCAACAAACGAAACCGTATCCAACATATTGAAGAATGCTGTCATATCGCTTTTCTGTTTAGCTTGTTGTTCCGATGCACTTGAAGGCCAGCTCTCTGAAGTCCAGTTAGCCCCGTTGTTCCACTCTGTAATCCATATAGGTCTTCCGGTTCTGTCGTGTATTCCTTTTAAGAAGTTATAAAAGTTCTGTGGAGTTTGTCCTCCTCTGTAAAAGTGTACGGCAATAAAGTCGATACGATAGTTCAAAGCATCACATTTATCTACAAATTCGTATAGATAATTCAACCCTCCGTCTGTTGGAGCTATTGATCCTATACGTAATCCCGACTTCATCAGGTTAGGCCATAATGATACACATTGGTCTACTGTCATATTAGAACCTCCTCCGGCTACGTCCTGATTAGGTTCGTTGAAACCGAGTACGTGAGTCGAATTTTCGCGCGAATTGATGGTCTCCCAACCTGCCCAGTTTGCATTATGTCTCATAGGTATATATTCTGCGTCCAGATAGCTTGTATTTCCTGCGGCATCCCAGTTATAGTACCATGTAGCCTGAATTGTGTTTAATTGTTCGGCATTACTTCCATTCCATCCTTTTTTGGTAGGCCATTTCCATTTAAATGTGCGGATAAACATAACGGATTGGTCTAAAAGATCGGGCATTTCGCTCAACTCAAGATCCTCTTCGTCGGCAATAAACACTTGGCTGTAACCTGTTCCATCTGTATTTGTGGCAAAGGTTGCCATATATCCTTTTCTTAGCTTAAATGAGCGTATTGATTTATTCATATCGCCCAATCCTTTATAGAATGTTAAGATGTTGTATTTTTGCGAGTTCCCTCCAAAATTCTTTTCGTCGAAAACTTCAAGAGGCTGAAAATCTTTAGAGTGAGGTATAACTACAGCCCCATTAAGATACATTTCTACCCGTACGTTTGTGTTTAGTACAGCTTGTTGCGTTCCTACATATATATAACTAAGGTAACTTGCTACAACCTGGCTAGGACGCAAAGCTTCGAAGTATATCCATGAGTTCTCGGTTTCGAGGTATACCTTACTGTTATTTGTTAGGGGGGTAGCCGATGTTAAATGTAGCTCCGAATTGTCGCTAATAGTTACGGTTGTTTCCGAATAAGAAGCAGCTGTTTGCTTTCCGGTTATTGTAACTTCATTTGCTTTTAGTGTTCCACAAAAAAGGACAAAAAAAGCAACTAAAATGTAATAGTTCTTCATGCTTTATGTAATTAAATGATACTAGTGAGACTTTATTTACAAAGTAATGGATTTTTCTTTTACTAAAAGTTGAAAAATGGCTCATTAATAGATTAGAAATTGTTCATAATCGTTTTTTGATTTATTGTGTCTTTTAAAGTTTCGATTCTTGTTATATATTTGATAATTGTTATACGCTGTAGCTGCAAAAGTCTATCAGAAGTACTTTAGAAGGGTGGAGATGGTTAAAAATAAGCGATTGATTTATTTTTCCCCTAGTTTGGTTTATTTTTTCCCTAGGCGTTATTTTAAATGGCTTTATTTTGCAATTGATGCAGTGTGTTGTTGTGCATTGTTAAAAGCAGTATTAATTAATTATTAATTGTATCATGAAAAAAATTCTATCACTTTTTTCTTGTGCATTACTCTCCTCGGGGTTGTTTGCACAAACATTGACAGTCAATAAGACATTCGATCCGGTTGACGATCAGGTTTATTTAATTAAGAGCCAGTCTACGGATAAAGGGCGTAATAATTCGTATTTAATAGAAACAGAAACAGCAGAAGGTAAAGTTCTTCAAATAACTAATATGACCACAGCTGAGGCAACAGCTAACGAGGCTGCTCAGTGGATTATTAAATATGAAGAAGCAAAAGGGTACACTATTCAAAACAAAAATACAGGAAATTTATTCCAGTATAATGGACCGGAAGTTTTGGCTGACGAATCGTTGAAGTATACAGGGAAAAATAAAATAGCTCCGGCTGTTGAGCCTGCAGCTATGGATACTTCTTACTATTTCGAGCTTTTAAAATCTAATGCCGTATTTAAATTAGGTAACAAAGAGTTCCCGTTCCAAACTCAAGGCTATTTGGTGCGTGCTCCTTATTCTCCATCAACATCAACAAAACCACAGTGTTTGGATGCATGGGATGCTGAAGAAGCAGGCGTGACTTGGGGAATAGGAACATGGACTTTTGATAGCAATTCTAAAGTTAACCATATTTGGTGGTTTGTGACTCCGGAAGAGGCTGCACTGTTTGATGCCGCTTTAGTTGTTGGAGATGGTTTTGCTTTCATCCCTGAAGGCGATGGCGTTTATTATATAAAATCGCATGATGAGGCAAAAGGTCGTAACACTCACTTTATGGTAGATGCAGACGATAGCGACACTATTAGTTTTGTGGCTATGAGCAATGCAGAAGTTAAACTGAATGATAATGCTAAATGGAAAATATCTATGGATTATACTACCGGTTACGAACTAAAGAATGTTGCAACAGGTAGAAGTATTAGATATGAAGGAAATTATGAAGCTACAGACGCAGCTGAATATAGAGGTGCGAATTTCTTTAAACTAGGAGATAAAAGTGCAGATAGCGAACCAGAGCGTTATGCTATTTCGGTAAAAGCCAGACTAGCTGAAGTATTCATCGGATTGAAAGATGCTGATGGAAATGTTGTAGAGTCGATTAAATCGTTTACAATGCAACCATATACATTAATTGCAACTAATTCTGTTGGTAATCAGGCTATGGACTTGTATGGAACAGCAAATGTTCCGGATACTTGGAAAATGGGATCGTATGACGACTGGGGTGGTGTTAACCAAAACTGGTGGCTTGTTCAGGACCAAGATCTTACGGCTTACGAAGATGCTAAAGCAGAGACTGTGTTTACTCCGAAAGAAATGACTAAATATCGTTTCAGACCTCGCAATTTCACTACTACAGTTCCAGAAGAATTAGGAATGACACAAGAGGAATTTGAAGAAGAAAAATTGAACTGCCGCTTAACTGATGCTGGAGGTTCTGTATTTATGACTAAGTTTGAAAAGGATGAAGTAGCTCAAATGTGGGAATTTGAAGAAGCTGGCGATGGATATTATTATATAGTTAACTCAGACACTTATCAGTTTATGGCTGTGCAGAAATGGGAAACTAGTGTAGATGACGAAAGATACAATTTGAGTTTGAATGCGTTAACTACTAATAACTGGAGCGATTATATGGTGCAATTTATGAGCTTGAAACTCTTGTTTGTTGAATATCTCCAAAATGAAAACGGAAATTATGAAAAAGCATATGCTATATTAAATGATAACGTAACAGATGGAGTTCAAAGTACAACAAACTTCTTGGTTGATGTATGGACAGAGCCTTATGCTGACAATCAGGTTGGAACATATTCGCAATGGAAAGTGCCTGCTGGTCCTGCTCAAACTTTTGTAATACGTGAAGTTGCTGAAGATGGTAGCGAAATTGTACCTGACATAACTTCAATCGAAGATGTTACAGTATCGGGTTCTGATGTGAAAGTATATGGTGCTAACGGTAGTATTATCGTAAATTCAGAATATCCTGTTACTACTACAGTTTACACAATGACCGGTATGTTTGTAAAACAAACTAAAGATTCATCGATTCCTGTTGCGTCAGGATTCTACATTGCAAAGGTGGGTAATACTGCTTTTAAAGTATACGTAAAATAATTTGAAAATGAAGAAAAACAGGTACTGGTTACTGAGATTTTCAGTACCTGTTTTTTCTATAATTATATTTGTTTTTAACGGCCTAACAACCATTGAACACACTGTGACTATTCACAACAGGCTTTTGAGAAAAGGCAAACTTCAATTTACAGAAAAAACCTTACAATTATAAATTAAAACCACATAATGAATACACTGAAAAAGTATATACAAAAATATATTGCCATGTTAATAATGGCAGTAGTGTTATTCTCAAGTTGTGATGATGAATATAAATATTTGAACGAACTGCCGAATTGGTTGGGCGACAATATTTATGCCACATTAGAAAACGATTCTCGGTTCACAACTTATGTAAAGATGCTCAACAGGATGGACGAATCATATGTTGATGTATTAAAGAAAACCGGTAGCCGTACATTATTTGTACCTACCGATAGTGCTTTTAATGCGTTTTTTAATGACAATCCGGACGGATATACAAGCGTTGACGATATGCCTACGTCAGTAATAAAAACTTACCTTACTTATTATACACTGAAAGGGGCATTTGTAACATCTAATTTAGGTACATCAGAGAATTATATTCGAGGAAACTGTTTAAGACGTTACACAACATATTTGAGAACTGATGATATAGCGTTGGAAACCAATTTGCCAAATAGTTCTTATTTCGACAAGTATAGAGAAAAGGGAATGTATATTTCGACACATGGAGAAAGAACTATTCTAAATTTCACTCAAGAATATTTTGATAAAAATGAGGTGAAAAATGACGATTTCAATTTCTTTTATCCCGAAGCTAATAGAAAAGCAGGTGATGCATTTATTTTCGGAGCTAGAATTATAGATGGGGATATAACAACTCAGAATGGATACATACATGCTTTGGATAAGGTTGTGATGCCTCCAATGACGATGTACGATTATATAAGGAATGATGACAACTTGTCTGTGTTCCGCAACTTATTAGAACGTTTTTGTGAACCAATATATGATCCTGAGGCAACAGCGGCATTACGAGCCAGTAATCCGGCTATTCAGGATTCGGTATTTTATATCAGCTTTTTTGATAACGACAGAACTATTATCGATGAATATGGAAACGAAGTGACTGTTTCTAAAATTGCATTTTCTCCGGCGGCAAACGATGGCGGTACCACATCAACAAATATAGGAAAAACGCCTTCAAATATGCCGGCTATGCTTATCCCTACTAACGAAGCGATGATTTCGTATTTAGAAGACAGTTTCTTGGCAGATTATGGAACGTGGGAGGATGTACCTGATGATATTGCTGCAAAATTTGTCAATACTCATATGAAATTGTCTTTTCTTAATACTTTACCATCTAATGTAGAGTCATTTATAGATGATGTAAAGGGAGACTCTATTCACTTAACAAAAGACAATTTGTTGGATGGTAAAATATGTAGAAATGGAGCTCTGTTTACAATAAATACAATTGTTGGGCCACGCGATTTTGTTACTGTTGTGTCGCCTCTTTATAAAAATCCTAATTTAAGGGTTTTGAATTGGTTAATAAATGAGAGCTACAATAACAAGCTGTTGAAGTTCAACTATTATTTAACATCGTTAGAAAATAAGTTTACCCTTATACTACCTGTAGACGAAAGCTTTGAAGATTATGTTGATCCTTATCCATATACAATGATGGGTGCCAATGTAAAAGCTATGTTACGTTTTAGATATTACGAAAACCTTAAAGGTGTAAATTATATTTATCTTAATATGGCAGGCGACTCAATTGGGCGTCCATCTACTCCTGTGTATACAAATTCGAATAATTCGACATATAAAACATTACGAAACAGACTTAAAGATGTTCTTGATTATCATATTGTTGTTGGAGAGATCGAAGACGATCAGGATTATGTTCAGACTAAAGGAGGTGCTTTTATTAAAATAGATCGTACCGGTGGACAAATCAGATTCCAAGGTGCCGGCGATATTGAAAATGGTGATTATGTAGAGGTGTTGGAGAAATATGACATATCTAACAACATAAAAAACGGAACCGTTTATATTGTGAACAAGAGAATAGAGCATACCTTAAAATCGGTTTATGCATATGGAGTTGAGGCTACAAATGCATCAACATTTTTTGACATGATGGCTCAGTATAACGATCCGGATCAAATATTTACTTTCTCTGATGAGAAGATAACATTTGCAGCTTCGGTGAAAGAAAGAAAACAAACTGAATTTGTTCCACCAATATTTGAGAATAGCGATGGGGTTGATTATGTAATACCTTTCTTGGGATTATATAATTATACATTGTTTGCTCCTTCAAATGCCGCCATGTCTAAGGCTTTGAGCGACGGTTTATATAAGTCTATTTCTGACATTGAGGATATTACTGATGATGGAGAGAAAATGCGCGAAATAAAACGAAACATTCTGTTCCTGAAGAAACATTTCTTTGATGGAGGAGTATTTACTTCGAAATTTTATCAATCGGCTTTCGAAACTTATAATTGGCCTGTAACATTTACAACTTCTGCTAAAGATACGCTTACAAATCGTTTCTATAATATGCAAGTTGATTTGGCAGGAAATCAATTACTATTGAAGGATATGGATGGAAATAACATTGCGGAAACTATGAATGGCTATACCGATGTTATGACCCGTCAGTACAAGTTTCTAGATTCGGGGATAGGAAGTAATTCAAGAATTGTAATTCATATGATTAATGAAGCGTTACCTCTTAATTAATATAATACTATAACATGATAATACGAGATAATTTTTTAAGAAAAGCGACTACTTTTATTATTGCTTTTTTTGCTCTGACTGTTTTTTATACTACGGCTCAGAACGAGATAATAGTAAGAGGTAAGGTGACATCAGCTACCGATGGCGAAGAATTAATATCGGTAACTGTGAGTGAGATTGACAAAAATAACCGTGTAATTGGAGGTACGTTGACTAACTTGGAAGGAGACTATGTTATAAAAGTAAAAAGTGAGGATAGTAAACTTACATTTAACTACATAGGATTTTCTAAACGAGAAGTGAAAGTTGGAAAACAGAGGACAATTAACATGTCGTTGAAGGAAGAAAATCAATTGACTGAAGTTATTGTTACAGCTCGTCAAACAACGAATACCGGTTCCATGAATATTCCTACACGTGAGATTTCTACAGCAATGCAAAAAATCAATACGAAGGAGTTTGAAGGAATACAAGTTTCGTCGATAGAAGATGCATTACAGGGACGTATTAGTGGATTGGATATTGTTTCCAACTCTTCGTCTCCGGGTAGTGGTATGTCTATGCGTATCAGGGGAACTTCAACTATTAATAATAATGCTCAACCACTTATTGTTGTTAATGGTGTGCCTTACGAAACAACGATAAGTAACGACTTCGATTTTACGGCTGCAAGGGAAGAACAGTATGCGGATCTTCTGAATGTGAATCCGGATGATATCTTAGAGATTGTTGTATTAAAGGATGCTGCATCTACAGCTATCTGGGGATCGAGAGGTGCAAACGGGGTATTACAAATTACCACTAAAAAGGGTGCCAGAGGAAAACCCCGTATTCAATATTCTTATCGTGTTACTACAGCATGGATGCCCGAAGGGATACCATTATTAAACGGAGATGAGTATACTATGATGATGAAGGAAGCTATGCTTAATTCAAAACTTCGTCCTGGCGATTCGGATATACCCGAATATAGTTATATAAATGATGGTACGGCTTTCTACTGGAATTATAATAATAATACCGATTGGGTTGACGAGATTAAACAAACATCGTGGAAACACGATCATAATGTTTCAATAGCAGGAGGAGGCGAGCGTGGAGATTATCGTATATCGTTCGGTTATTTAACAGAAGATGGAATTATTAAGGGACAAGGACTAAACCGTTTCACAAATCGATCAAATATCAGGTATAAGATGTCCGACAGGTTATATTTCACAACAGAAGTAGCCTACACATATAGCGATAACGATAGAAACTATGTATATGATGGAAAAGAGGTGTTGGATTATGCCCTAAGGAAAATGCCGAATGTACCAGTATATGCCCGCGACGAAAATGGTAATAGTACAGGAGCTTATTTCAATATAGACAGAAGTAACTCAAACTTATTAGCAGCGCAAAGGGATATGATAAATCCTGTAGCTTTGGTAAATTTAGCAAAGTATAATGTGAAAACATATCGTGTAGTTCCTGACTTTGAATTACAGTTTGATATTTTAGATCCGGAAAAAAGCTTGCTAAGATTCAGGTCAAAAGTGTCGATTGACGTAAACACAGTAAAAACTACAGCTTTCTTACCAAAAGAAGTTTCGGGAGCACATTATACCGCAACAGAGATAAACTCGTCTACAACAGGTGATGATACCTCTAACAATATAAACCTGAATAACAACATAACATGGCAACCTCGTTTACCCGAAGGGCATTCATTCATGTTGTATGGTTCTGTTCAAACTTATATTGGAAAAGGGTATTCTCAAAGTTTCAAATCCAATAGAGCTCCTTCTTCCAATATGGAGTCTGTTGGTGGTGGATTCCTTGAAGAGTCGAAGTCTTACTCGTGGGAATCGAGAAACTATGGTATAGTTGCTACAGCTCACTATGCTTATAAAGAAAAGTATATAATAGACCCCGTTTTAAGACGTGATGTTAGTTCTCGTTTTGGAAAAGGAAACAGGGTAGCTTATTTTCCCGGAGTTTCGGCAAAATGGATTATTTCGGATGAAAAATTCATGGATAGTTTTAAGTTCTTAGATATGTTAGCAATACGCCCGAGTTGGGGCGTGTCAGGAAATGCACCTAGCAGCGATTACCTGTATTTCAGCAAATATCAGTATTACGATGGTAATTATATGGATATGCCTGCAATTTATCAATCGAACGTACAGTTGAATAATTTGAAATGGGAAAAAACAACACAATACAACTTAGGTTTTGACTTAGAATTGTTTGGAGGAAAGATAATTGCCGATGCAAACGTTTATCATAAAAGAACAGAAGACTTGTTGTTTAAGAATATAAAAATTCCAACTTCGACAGGATTCTCAACATTGGCTTATATGAATGTTGGAACAATGGATAACGATGGATGGGAATTTAATATGCGTGCGCCAAACTTTATTAAGGCCGGAGATTTTTCGATGGATTTCAACTTTAACTTGTCGAATTACAAAAACCGTATACAGGAACTCTCTGATAAAATAGATTTAACATCGGGTAATATGTTGAATAATGGAGATTATCTGAGGAAGATTGTTATTGGAAATGCCTTAGGTTCGTTCTATGGTTATCGTTATAAAGGTGTATATCAATATAACGATTACATTGAGGGTGTTCAGGAAAATGCACCTGTGGCTCGCGATGCTAATGGCAATGTTATTTACGATAAATATGGAAAGCCTAAGCCAATGATGTTTAACTACGCAGGTTCGACAGAATATGAGTTTAAAGGAGGAGATGCTATATATGAAGACATAAATAATGACGGAGTTATTAACGAATTGGATGTTGTATATCTGGGTAATGCTAATCCATTGCTGAATGGAGGTTTTGGCTTTATGTTAAAATACAAGAACCTGTCAGTGAATACATTCTTCCACTTCAGATATGGTAATGATATTGTAAATCAGGCCAGAATGTATTTGGAAAATATGCATGGCAGTGATAACCAGAGTAAAGCGGTAAACTGGCGTTGGCGTAAAGATGGCGATGTGACTGATATGCCAAGAGCATTATATAATGTGGGGTATAACTGGCTAGGTTCGGACAGATATGTGGAAGATGGTTCTTTTTTAAGGTTTAAATATCTTACAGTAAATTATGCAGCACCAAAAGCTTGGATAAAGCGTTTTGGATTAACCGATCTTAAATTTTACTGTACGATGAATAATATCGCAATATGGACAAATTACACAGGAGTTGATCCTGAAATTGGATATGCTGCATCAAAGGATGATCCGTTTCGAATTGGTTATGACTCATCTAAAACGCCCAGAAGTAAGGATGTTACTTTTGGTGTAACAATTGGATTTTAATTCATTTAGAGATTTAAGTTAATATGAAAAATATAAGATTAACAAACATTATAATCTGTTTCTTTGCAATAGCTGCTGGCCTATCATCGTGTTCTGATGATTGGTTGGATACAAGGCCAAAGGATATGATAGTTTATGAAGATTTCTGGAAAACCAGAGAAGATCTGAATGATGCTATTGCTGGCTGTTACAGGTCGGCTATTGACGATTGGAAAGTAGATAACCCTACATGGTATAAAGGAGCTGTAGGTTTAATGATTCTTTGGGGTGAACTACGTGCCGATAATTTGACAACAGGGGGAGGTATTACTACAGATGAATCGCGGGTAATGACGTGCAATATTTCATACTCGAACCGATTAGCTTCATGGTCGCCGATTTATACAGTAATAAATAACTGTAATATATTTCTCGATAATGCCGATTTGGTACTAAATCATGTAGAAGATATGTCGCAAGCAGAAGTAGATGCTTATAAGGCAGAAGCTTTGGCTTTACGTTCGCTTATGTATTTTTATTTGGTTCGCACCTATAAAGAAGTTCCGTTGCGATTGAAAGGCTTCAGAACAAATGATGATGAAACAGATGTGCCCAAAGTGTCGGAAGCTTCTGTTATTACACAACTAATAACCGATTTGGAATGGGCTTACGATAAGGCATATAACTCTTATGATAATAATAGTTCATACGACTATGACAAAGGACGGTTTACAAAAACATCGGTAGCTGCTTTGCAAGCCGATGTGTATTTGTGGGCTGAAATGTATCCCGAATGCGAAGAAGCTTGTAACAGAGTTCTTGCTAATAAAACAATTAAATTATATAATTCATCACTTGATCATTGGATTTTTCCAGTTTTTAAAACCGGAAATTCAACAGAAAGTATCTTCGAGTTTCAGTATGGGTCTTCGAGCGAAGGAAAGGTAAATAATGTTTTATTCGAAAGCTATGGCTCGAATAGAAGAACAGAACATTTTAGAGCTCCTCTGGAAGATAATACAGGCTGGTCGTTAAATGCAATTTTTACAATAAACGAAGCTGTAGATGATGCCGATATAAGGCAACTCTATTCCTACTCTTCCAGTTTGTCATCGGTTACAGGGTCTGCATCTATCAATAAATTTGTAAGCAGTGAAACCACCAGAGCTAATTGGGTTTTGTACCGTTTACCCGAAATTTATTTTATGAAAGCAGAGGCTTTGGTTATGCAGAACTTTGATGAAAATAAAGAAGAGGCTTTAGAATTGGTAAATAAAATATTTATGCGCTCGCATCCTACATTTCTGGAAATTCAAAAATTGAAAATTGAGAATTACAATACTCAACAGAGTTTCTTAGACTTGATTTTGCTCGAAAAACAAAAAGAATTTTTGTTCGAAGGCAAGCGCTGGTTCGATTTACTACGCACATCAAGACGCGATGCTAATCCAATGCGGGTATTCAATGATTTTGTACTTCGTAATATTCCAATCGAATATAGATCTTTGGCCGAGTCGAAATTTAAAAGCGAATGGGCTAGATATATGCCAATACCCGAAGAAGAGATGAAGACAAATACAAAAATGATTCAGAATCCGTTCTACGAAACGTCATCTACAATAGTAATAAACTAAATAATTGTTTTATGGAAAAAAAACATTTTAAATATATACTCATTTTAATGTTAGCTATTGTCGGGCTAGTTTCTTCATGTAGAGATGATGTTGGCGATAATATCTATACAGCGAAAGGTAAAACTGTAGCGCAATATATCAGAGAAGAGCCCGAAACGTTTTCGATGTTTTATGAAATACTACAGAAAACAGGAATGGAGGGTTTACTCGATTCGTATGGTTTGTATACTTGCTTTGCCCCTAATAATAATGCTATTATTGCATATGTAGATAGTTCGGAGTATGCAACTCTTGATGAGATTCCGGTTGATACATTAAAAAATATGGTGTTATATCAGATAATAGAAGGGGATTCAATTTTTACGGCAAATATGGTTGGCGACCGATTGTCTACTTCTAATATGGCCGGCGATGATCTTATCTGTAAAATAGAATCGGGGGTTAGTGCTACGTACATAATAAATGGAAGCTCTAAAATTTTAGAAAGAGACCTGGAAGCCACCAATGGGGTTATACATGTTATTGATGCTGTTATAAAACGAGATAGGGATAATACAGCCGAGAAAATTAACAACGAAGAGTATGAGGGGCGCTATAGTATTTTTTACGAAGCACTTGTACAAACCGGCATAGCAAGTCAGTTGACCAAATATCTCGATTCGCAAGAGTTTTCGTACGAGAGGGTTACTGATAAAGCAATAATTGTTATACCTCGTTATTATAAATATACCCTTTTTGTAGAAAGCAATGAGGTTTATGAAAATGAAGGAATTTACAATTTCGAAGATCTGAAGCGAAGATATGACGACGGAAAAGGAGATATAACAAGCCCTACAAATGGATTGTACCGATTTGTGGCATATCACTGTCTTGACCGTATTTATGATGAAACGGATATGAATTTCTTTGTAAAACAAGACGGGTATGAGATTGTAGAAACAATGTGTGAAAATACATTGTTACAAATGGGAAATTTTACAGGAAGAATGCATTTGAACAGATTTATTGAAAATGGAGTTGTTATTAACGAAGGAGCTGCATTTACTACCGACAATTCCCGCAAGAACATTATGTCGAACAATGGTATGATTCACGAAATAGAGAGTATACTTGAAATTCCGGATCAGGTTCGTTATTTCAATAAAAAAATGCGATTTAATGTTGCCAGTTTTTTACCAGAGCTAATGAATGGAAATTTCAGAGGAAAAGTAAGACGTGAATTCCCTCGTGTATTTGAAAATTCGGAACAGTATTTCAAGAATCTCACTATGAGAGGAGAGGGGGGGTATGTAATTCCTGTATATGATTACAATACTTATTGGATAAGACATCAGTATGACGAAATTTTAATTGGTATGGGATATGTTGCTAATGAGCAATGTACTGATTTAACAGTTTTTTCGTCGACTCGCTACGATGTAACCCTTACTTTGCCTCCTATTCCGCCGGGGAAATGGGAAATTCGATTCGGATTTACATCGAACCAGTATCGTGGAATGGCTCAATTATATTTTGATGGTGTGCCATCGGGGGTTCCTTTAAATTTAGGGCCGGGCGAAGACTATGGTACTTCAGGAATGGACGAAGAAACGGCTCGTAAAGTTATGTATAATAATAGCTTTATGCCTTTCCCCTCGAATATAACAAATGAGTCGGGAACCGCGGCAACGTATACAACAACCGACCGAATGAGAAGAATTATTGGTATCTATGATTTCTCTGAAATGAAGAAACACACACTTCGATTTAAAACAGTCGAACCCGGTCAGTTATCACTCAACTTCGTAGAGTGGATTCCGGTAGATCAAATAGAGAATGAAGGAACAGACTGATAATAAGGAAATCATTAAATATACATTCAGATTAATAATATGAAGAAATATAATTATATAATAATCCCCATCTTAATGGTTGCTTTACAGGTTTTTACAGCCTGTAATGATGAATGGGATGACCATTATGACAATAATGCAGAAGTTAATGGATCTGACTTGTTGACTACAATGAAGTCATATCCGCAACTGAGTAAGTTTGTGAAAATGGTAGAAATCAGCGGATTGGAGAAACGGTTAGGAGGACTGGATACATACACTGTATGGGCTCCTGATGATGATGCTTTGGCTGGTGTGTCGTTAGACAATTTAACAACAGAAGATTCGGCTAATATTAAGTCTATTGTAACTAATCATATTGCATATGCACTTTATTCAACATCTCCTATCGAGGTACAAGCAGCCCGTATTCCAATGGTCAATGGTAAATATATTGCTTTTGATAAACATGGAGCCGGTAACTATACTTTTGGAGACATATCTCTTTTAAACAATCATGTAAATAAGATATGTACAAATGGAGTTTTGCATATAATTGACGGAAGGGTTCCTTACTTAAAAAATATTTGGGAAAATATTCAGTCCAACAATAATCTTACTATGATGTTTGATTATGTGAACCGTTTTGACTCTACTTATATGGATAAAAACCGGAGCGACTTTTTAGGGTACGATTCGGATGGTAATAAATTGTATGATACCGTATGGGTTGTTCAGAATAATTTATTGAAAAAATTGGGACAATTGTATTCCGAAGACAGTATTTATACATGTATTGCTCCAACAAATGAGGCGTATCAGCTTAAATATGAGGAATATCTTTCGTATTTTAAATCGAACGGAGGACCAACAGGTAAGCTGGATGCCGATTCGGTAACAGATGCTCGGGCTAACAGGGCTATTCTGAATGCGATGATCTACCGAAAAGATTATAATACGCTTTTAGCTCAGGATTCTATCTTATCAAGCGGAGGTTTTTATTTTCATAACCCAGCTAATATACTTAACGGCGAACAGGTTACAACCAGTAATGGTACTTTGCTGATAACAGACAATTTGAATCTTGATATTCGTAATACATATTATAAGCCTCGTATATATAATCCTGAGTACTTTTCCATAGACAGGGAAGAACATTACGTTGAGTTAGGTAATATTTCAACAGGTTTTCCATCCAACGAGTGGGCATCGGTTATTAATTATGGTTATGTGAAAATTAGCCAGATGCAATCTACTCTTTACCCCAGATATGATATTTATTTTGGCGAGAACAAAGTCGTTTCGGCAAAATACGATATTTATTGCAGAATTGTACCTGCTATAGCAGAAGATGTTTCGCTGGTAGGAGAAAAAGCCTTAATAGATTTTGCTTTGGTATATAGAAGTGGAACATCTTTGAAAACAATAACTCTAATGACAGCACATGAGACTGATCCTGAAAATATGGAAACATTATTGGTTGGAAGGGGTGTAGAGCTACCCTCTTTTGACGGAAAGGTTGGACTTCGTACATCTCTAAACCGTCGGTCTAAAGCACCTGACTATGCGGGTTCATTCAGGATTGATTGTATCTATTTAATTCCAAGTGAAGACTAATAAATAATCTAATAAGCGGAAAAATATGTTTTTTAAAAATAAACGAAATATAGTATCCGGATTCACTCTACTGTTTCTCGGTTTCTCTTTTGCTTCTTCTGCATGGGCTCAGGATGCCGATACCACCTCGGTTCAAGCAAAAAGCAGTGTAATAAGAAAATCGGATTCGGAGATACAAGTAAGTGGTAAGGTTATTAATGCAGCAACAAAAGACCCTGTAAATGCTGCCGAACTAGAAGTTGAAGGTTATGCATCGGCCATAACTAACGAAGACGGATCATTCAGTATTAAAGTTCCTTTTGCAACAGAAGTATTAAAGGTTAAAGCTTGGGGCTTTCATACCAAAGAAATTGCTGTGAAAGGACGCTCTCAGATTGATATAGAGCTGATAAGTAGTGTATTTACTTCGATACATGAAAAGGGTACAGGCATTGCCGGTAAGGGTGAAAACATTAATTCTCCTTTTTCTAATTCATATATGAAAGAATTTTATCCGGTAACAACTACTTCGTTAGAAGAGAGGATGCAATTCGAGTTGGGCGAAATTCGCTCAATTACACGTTCTGGTTCGGCCGGAATGGGGGCGAATATGTTTATCCGGGGGTATAACTCTATAACAGGAGTTTCTCAACCTTTAATTGTTATAGATGGTATTCCGTATGAGACTTTACTGGATAGAGGATCGATAATATCGGGCAACTATATCAATGCTTTGGCCAACATTGATGTCGAGGACATTGAAGATATGTCAGTAATTAAGGACGGGTATGCCCTTTATGGAGTGAAGGGTGCTAACGGGGTAATTAGTATTACAACAAAGAGAGCAAAAGAAATACCTTCGAAGATAACTTTTACATCATCGTGGGGTGTAAATCTTTCACCTAAAAAAATTCCGGTATTAAATAATAAGGAGTATAGATCTTATCTGACAGAACAACTGGTAAATGTAGGGTATTCGTCTCAGAAAATTAACGATTTACCTTATATGAATGATGATCCCTCAAAATCGACTTATTACAAGTATCATAATAATACAGATTGGCAAGACGAGGTGTATAGAGATGCGATGACTCAGAATTATCATATCCATGTTACGGGAGGAGATGATATTGCGAAATATGCAATTTCTTTGGGGTATATGGATGCTCAGAATACAATAGAAGAATCGAGTTTTAACAGGTTTAACACCCGTTTTAATGGAGATTTAGCTCTTACACAAGATTTGCTACTATCGTTAGGTGTTGCATATAGCCAAACTAATAAGTATTTGATGGACGATGGTGTTTCTGAACGTACTTCTCCAACATATATATCGTTAATAAAATCGCCTTTGGTATCTCCATATATTATCGGGCGTAACGGGCATGTATCTTCTGCGCTGGAAAGTGTTGATACTTGGGGGCGCAGTAACCCTATTGCATTAATCGAAAGGGGTACGGGAGAAAACAATCAATACAGGCTTAATCTGAATGCAAAATTGGCTTATGACCTAAGTTCGGATTTGAAACTTAGTGGAGTGTTTGCATACGACTTTGATAAGCTAAAAGAAACTTTTTCTTTAGCCAGCGGGGGGCTCTCTCTTATAGAACTAAGAAATGATAAAGAGGGAAAGAATCTATCGTCAAGTAATGTTACTCAATTTCAAAGTATATACGGAGGGCTCTCGGCCGAATACCGAAAAGTATTTAACTATATACATAAAATTGATGCAAGTGTTGGATTACGTTACCAGTCGAATACATTTGAAGGTATAGGCGGATATGGGCATAACTCTCCAAATAACAAGATATATTTATCGAATGATCTTTTGGATAGGGTACTTAATTCTTACAAAGAGAATTGGAAATGGGCTTCGGCTTATATAACAGCTAATTATGCATTAAGGAATAAATATATTTTATCGGGAAGCATAAGCCGCGATGGAACATCCAGAGCAGGAAAAGACGAAAGATATGGTGTATTTCCATCTGTGGGTGCCATGTGGAAACTTTCTTCGGAAAGTTTTATGGAGTCTTTCGACTTTCTCAATTTGTTTCAGTTAAGAGCTAGCCTTGGTGTTGTTGGAAGCGATGACTTTGGTGGTGCCAGAACTGTTCAATCGTTTGGTGCGGCACCTTATCTGAATTATATGGGACTAACTATTAATAGTTTGAATAATAAAGACCTGAAATGGGAAACAACTACTAAAACAAATTTAGGATTAGATTTCTCTATGTTTAATGATCGTGTGTCTGTTTCGGCCGATGTATATAATAATAAAACTAAAGATTTGCTTACACTGCAAACAACATCATCAACAGCCGGTTCGCAATCGTCGATACTTGTTAATGGTGGAGAGTTGGAGAATAAGGGTTTTGAGTTGGCTCTGAATGTTCGGGTAATCGACACGCGTGATTTCAAAATGAATGCAAGGGCTTCTTTTGCTAAATATAAGAACAAGGTAACTGTATTAACATCTGATAAGGATATACTGACAAGTTATGCTGGAGCAACAGTTCTAACCAAAGTTGGACAACCTATAGGTGTGTTTTACGGACTTAAAACGAAAGGAGTGTTTGCTACAACGCAAGACGCTTTGGATGCAGACCTGAAAACCTATTATAATAACACGGATATCTATTCGTTCGAAGCCGGAGATATACATTTTGAAGATGTAAACCGAGACGGTTATATAGACGAAGAGGATAATCAGGTTATTGGCGATCCTAATCCTGATTTTTATGGATCTTTTGCTTTAAACTTTACATATAAGGCATTCGATTTAGGCTTTGTATTTAGCGGAGTATATGGTAACGATGTTTATAACTATCAACGGGCAAATATCGAGTCGATGACTGGCTTTAACAACCAGTCGACTTCTGTGCTTAACCGTTGGAGAGGTGAAGGACATGTAACAAATATGCCAAGAGCGACCTATGACGATGTACGAGGCAACTCGCGGTTTTCGGATAGATGGATTGAAGATGGTTCTTTCTTACGGTTGAAAAATGTAACTCTTTCGTGGACTTCGCCTAAAAAGATACCTTTTATTGATGGATTAACTGTTTTTGCTTCTGCTAATAATGTGTTTACAATTACTAAATATTTAGGGTCCGATCCTGAATTTAGCAGTTCTAGTTTGCCTGTTTTACAAGGTATTGACACTGGACTGTTGTCGCAAGGTCGATCTTTTATGGCAGGAATTAAAATCAATCTATAATTTATTGACAATATAGAAATATGAAAACATTAAGATTTTTAATTATTGTACTGTCTTTATCTTTGGTCTTTCCTTCGTGCGATGACTTATTAGATACAGACATAGACAATCAATATATAGAGAAAGACGATAACGATTTATCAAATCCGAACGACTCTGTATTCTCCTTATTTGGCATTTTAGCAGAGATGCAGAAGTTAGGGTCTCAATATGTGATATTAGGGGAGCTGCGTGGCGATTTGGTAGACGTAACAAATTACTCGGACAAGTATCTGCGCGAAATAAATGAATTTAATATATCTAGTAAAAATCCATATATAGATGTTCGTCCATTTTATACGGTTATCAATAACTGTAATTATGTAATCGAAAATATGGATACACTCGCTTCTAAGGGCGCTTTATTACCCGACTATGCAGCAGCAGTGAGGGTTAGAGCATGGACATATCTTCAACTGTTGAAAAACTATTCGTATGTAAGATATAGCGAAAAACCTATCGAAAATGTAGAAGATGCGTTAAATCCTGATTTTTATCCGATTGTTTCGAAAGATGAAATTATAGATAAACTGATTGATCAATTATTGAAAGTGCATCATGTGCCCGGACCATTGAGATATGTTGATGCTATTGATATGAAATACATGATTCCAACCGCTGATTTTTTGTTAGGAGAGTTATACTTGTGGCAGGATAAATATACCGAGGCAGCGACTTATTACAAACAGGTTATGGAAAAAGGGAATTATGGTTACTTGTGTAGTGATACTTATTACCCTATCGAATATTATGTTTCGGGAGGAGTAAGAGTTAGCTGGGGGGATATCTTTAGTCCGACAGCTACAAATATAAATAATTCAAATTTGGTAGAGGTAATGGCAGGTATGTATTATCATGCGACTTACGGTTACGAGAACGAACTTCCCAAATTGTTTGTTGATGATTATAAACTTAAACCTAGTTCTGCTTCTATAAATTATTGGTACGATCAGCAAACTAATATCTATATTAATGGCAATATATATGGCGATTTTAGAAGTTATGTGTCATGGAAAAGAGGATCGCAGTTGTCAAGAGCAAAAGATAAAACTACTACTGATGCATATATCAATAAGTTTGGATACGATTCAACGAACACGGCTATGGGCCGATTGATATTGGAGCGTGCTTCTCTTGTTCACTTACGATATGCCGAGGCTGTAAATAGGCTTGGAAAACCAACTTTGGCTTTGGCTGCATTGAATTATGGAGTGAAGAAGACGGTTTTAGAAAACCCGTTGTACGTAAATCAGAGCGAGGTGGCCGAGAAGACATACATTACTAATTTCGATCATACATTGTATAATACAACAGCCGGAGTTAGAGGGCGTGTGGATTTGAAGCCTATAACTATCCCTTCTACAGTTGTTACAACAAAAGATTCTATGTTGTATGTTGAGGACATGATATTGAAAGAGGCTGCTCTTGAAATGGCTTACGAAGGAAATCGTTGGGGCGACTTGGTGCGCGTAGCTTTAAGGCGGTTTGACGATGCCGATAGCCCGAATATAGATTATCTGGCGAATATTGTAGCTGAGAAATTTACAAATACGGGAGGATTGATGTCTTCAACTCCTTCGGCCGATGCCGAAACAATTAAAGCTAAGCTGAGGAATAAAGAGAATTTCTTTATACCGTTTCCGGAGGAGTAAAACGTAAAAATACACTTTTAAAGAAAAATCCTTCATAAGACATTTTAAATGAAGGATTTTTCTTTAATTTTATGCAGAATCAATCCTAAATTTTAATAATAAACCATGAAAAAAAGTTTTTACTTTATTTTATTAGCAACACTTTTGTTTCCGGGTTTCCTATCGGGGCAGAACGACTCGCTAAAAGTACAGTATCTGTTTACCAATGTAACGGGAAATAGTGTTGCCGACAATTCGGGAAACGGATATACAGCAACCTTGAATAACAATGCTTCAATTAAAAAGGTTGGCGATTTGCATGTCTTGAGTCTCGGTACAGAAAACGGATATTTGGACATGGGAACTGCTATCGGCAGTTTAATCTCTTCTCTTGGCGATTTTACTGTATCTACTTATATTTATATTGATCCGAATGTAACCATAACCGGTGCCGGAAATTTTGTTTGGGCTTTTTCGACAAGTGCAGCATGCGGCCAAACTAGTGGAAAATACATTGCTTATAGGGTAAATGCTCAGCGATATGCCCAATCGACAGGAGGATGGAGTAACGAAAAAGTTGGAATACAAAAAGGAGCAGCAGCTACTAAAGGTGTATGGCAGCACGTCGTATATACTCAAAGTGGTACTGCCGGAAAACTTTATGTCGACGGACAAGTTATAGCATCGGGAACAGCATCGAACAAACCAAGCGATATTGGCGAAGCAACTAAATATAACTGGATTGGACGTCCGCATTTTAGTGCTGACAACTATTTGAAAAATACATTAGTTTATGATTTTCGTATATACAACAAATCGTTGGACGCACAAACTATAACTACAATGGCTTCTGAAACAGAGACTTTGGAAGAAGCTTTACATGTAGCGCGAATAGATGAAGCGTGGGACGAATTGCTCTTGGAAAATCTGGATGCAGTGTATTCCGATATAAAGCTACCGCGGGCAATGTCTAATGGAGTATTGGTTAGTTGGGCTTCGTCCAATACTGCCTATATATCGAATGAGGGTTTCGTAAAGCGTCCCACTCTTGGGGCTGGCGACGAGGCTCCAACTGTGCGTTTAACTGCTACACTGACAAGTGGTTCGAAAACTAAAACTAAAGAATTTGACGCAACTGTTATGCCTTTGCTTGATGATGAAGGAAGCGTAGACCGTGATTTAGCTACAATAGCTTTCGCTGAGAATTTGAATGCTCTTCGCCAAAGCCTTTCTTTGCCTTCGGCTGGAATAGAGGGCGCTAAGTTCTCGTGGAAATCGGATAATGCAGAATATTTGTCGGATAAAGGCGAAGTGTTGAAATTCCCTGCTAAAGGTTCGGGCAGTTTAACAGTAAAACTTACTGTTACTGCAACTAAAGGAGATGTAAGCAAAACACGAGAATTTGACATAGTAATACCCGAAAGCGAAGGCTATTCGGCATACATGTTCGCTTATTTCACCGGTAACACAGGAAATGAGGAGTCTATCCGATTTGCTTTAAGTAATAACGGATACAAATATACAGCCTTAAACAGTGGTAATCCTGTAATCGGCTCCGACTCAATCAGTGAGAAAAAGGCAGTTCGCGATCCACACATTTTAAGAGGTCACGATGGCAATACATTTTATATGGTGGTTACTGACATGAAGTCGAGTAATGGCTGGAGCAGTAACAATGCAATGGTTTTCTTGAAATCGACCGATCTTGTTAACTGGACTCACAGTAAAGTGAATGTTGCCACACTATTCCCGGCATTCAGTACTATAAACCGTTGCTGGGCTCCTCAAACTATTTACGATGAGAAAACAGGCAAATATATGGTTTATTGGTCGATGCGTTCGGGCGATGCTAAAGATGTTATTTACTACTCGTATGCAAACGACGAGTTTACAACATTAGAAACTACGCCTCAAGTATTGTTCGACTATCCTACGTCGACTATAGACGGTGATATTATTTATAAAGACGGAAAATATCACATGTTTTTCAAGACCGAAGGTAGTGGAAATGGTATTAAAAAAGCAGTTTCGGATAATGTTACGGGACCATATGTGATCGAAAACGACCAGTATTTGCAACAAACAACAGAAGCGGTTGAAGGTTCGTGTGTATTTAAAATGATAGACAGTGACTATTATATATTAATGTACGATTTATATACTTCAGGAAAGTATCAATTTACTGAAAGTACCAATCTTGACAACTTTAAAGTGATAGACGCTGATGTTGAAATGGATTTCCATCCCCGTCATGGCACGGTTATCCCTATCACTGCGCAAGAAGCTGAGCGTTTAGCTGCTAAATGGGGTAAAGCTTCAAATGTTATTGTTGATGGTGTCTTGTCGCCTGATGTGAAAAGCCGTAATATTATTATTAATAATACCAATAAAATAGTGTATGTACCTGTGAAAGCAGGAACTGATATAACCTCTTTCGATCCTCAATTGAAATCTTTAGCGGGAGTGGATGTACAACCTGCGGGAGCACAAGACTTTAGCGCTGGGGCGGTTACTTACACTCTTTCGTCTGGTGCAACTACTGTAAACTATGCAGTAACAGTTGCTGTAGACCATAATCCGGTACTGGACGGTTATTATGCCGATCCGGAGGTATTATATTCGAAAAAAACAGGGAAATATTATATCTACCCTACAAGTGACGGATTTGACAGCTGGAGCGGTTACTATTTCAAGGTATTCTCTTCTGATGATTTGGTAAATTGGACTGACGAGGGTGTTATTATTGATATGCATACCGACAGACTTACCTGGGCTAATGGGAACGCTTGGGCTCCATGTATCATCGAGAAAGAAATTGATGGAGAATACAGATATTTCTACTATTTCAGCGGAGGGCTTGATGGTGGCGCTAAAAAAATAGGTGTGGCAGTGGCAAGTAACCCAACCGGACCGTTTGTTGCTTCAACAACACCTCTTATCTACAGTAGTCCTACAAATTCGGGGCAGCAAATAGATCCTGATGTATTTACCGATCCTGTAACGGGTAAAAGCTATATTTATTGGGGTAACGGTTATATGGCTGGCGCCGAGTTGAACGACGACATGATGTCTATTAAAGAAGGAACCATTAAGGTAATGACTCCTAACTCTACTTTCCGCGAAGCAGTATACGTTTTCTATCGCGATGGTAAGTATTATTTCACATGGTCGCAAGACGATACGGGTAGTGCAAATTATAAAGTACGTTATGCGACTTCCGATTCACCGTTAGGAGTGTTAACTATACCTACAAATAATATAGTGATTCAAAGAGACGACTCTAAAGCTATTTACGGAACAGGGCACAATTCAATATTGCAGATACCAAATAAAGATGAATGGTATGTTGTATACCACAGAATCTCTCGTCCTAAAGGCATTACAATGTCGAAACCCGGAAACTATCGAGAGGTTTGTATCGACAAAATGGAATTTAATGCAGATGGAAGTATAAAAGAAACTAAACCTACTTTAGATGGAGTTTCGAAGTTAGGGCAGGGAGGTACTTCTATTGAGCCGTATGCTGTTGAAGGTTCTGATAAAAATGTGCTGTTGGTATATCCTAATCCTGTAAAAGATATTCTGAACATAAATGCCGAATCTTTGTCCGGAGATTTGAATGTGAAGGTTTATAATACGGCAGGATCTTTGGTTATGAGTAAAAATATATCGGACAATAAAGTAGATTGTTCGGTATTGCCTCAGGGTGTTTATGTGATAACTGTAACAAAAGAAGGTGCAACTAAACATTCGATGTTTATAAAGGAATAAGTAAACTTTAGTATATACGAGTGTAAGGCGGTTGAGTTTTCTTAACCGCCTTGTTTTTTTAGATAAATCGGGGTTGTTTTTATCTTTAGTATGGAGGGTAATCTATTGGATATAAATAATGAATAATGACTGTGAAATGTTCTTTAATATTGTCAGGTTTTTATCGGTTTACAACAATTAGTTTATAGAGTATAAAAAAAGATGAAAGTTGTAAGGAATGTCAGGTTTTTTAATAACAGGCTTTATAGAGGGGTGTACGCCATGTATAATTCTATATTGATAGAATAAGTATTCTTCCAAATCCTACCACTTTGTATCAATTCTATATTTATGGGGATGCATAGATGAAATATTCAGATTCGAATTATTTTGTGGCGCTAAGTACCTAAAATGTATTTTTTTGAACGATTTGTACCACCTTATGCACGATTATGTCCCCCTCGATAAGAAAAAATATTTATATTTTTACACTCATTAAAACTATAATTTAATATCATTAATCTATGAAACGACCCTTATTTTTAGCTTTGTCTTTGCTTATTGGTACATCGTTCAGTACACAAGCAGACAATCCTGATTGGGAAAATCCCGAAGTTTTTGCTGTAAACAAAGAAGAAACGCGAGCAACGTCTATCCCCTATCCTAACGAGGGGCTTGCGCTAACAGACGATTATTCGGCATCACCCTACTTTCAGTCACTTAACGGAACATGGAAATTCCATTGGGTATCTAAAGTAGCAGAAGTGCCCGAAGGTTTTTATAACGAGAATTACGACATCAGCAAATGGGTAGACATGCCCGTTCCCGGCAACTGGGAATTTAACGGATATGGTATACCAATGTACGTAAACACAGGTTTCGGATTTAGAGCCAAACCTCCTCACATAGACAAAGAAGACTCTCCCGTAGGAACATACCGCCATCAATTTAACATCCCCGATAGCTGGGACGGACGCAAAGTATTTATCCACTTCGAAGGAGGAACAAGCGGTATGTACGTTTGGGTTAACGGTCAGAAAGTAGGATATACACAAAACTCTAAAAGCCCTGCCGAATTTGACATTACCAAGTATATACGCAAAGGAAACAACACCCTTGCTTGTCAGGTACACAAATTCACAGATGGTTCGTATCTCGAAGATCAGGACATGTGGCGTTTAGGAGGTATAAGCCGTAATGTATATCTTTACAGCACCGCTCAAACACGTATCCAAGACTTTTTTGCACATCCCGATCTTGATAAGAACTATAAAAATGGAGTGTTTAGTATCGATCTTAAATTAAGAAACTACACAGGCGACGCTCAAAACCAGTCGGTTGAAGTAGCTATATTGAACAATGCCGGTAAAAAAGTAATGGGCAAATCGCAAGAAGTAGCAATTCCTGCTAACGGCGATGCCGATATAGTACTTAACGGAAGCGTTTCGAATCCTTTAAAATGGACAGCCGAAACTCCCAATCTGTATTCGATGCTTATCACATTGAAAGACGGAAAAGGAAATGTGGTTGAGGCAACTTCTCACAAAATAGGATTCCGTAAAATAGAGATAACCGATGGTCAATATTTTATAAACGGCAAAAAGGTAATGATAAAAGGTGTTGACTTGCACGAGTTTAACACAAACAACGGAAACGTAGTAGACCGCGACATAATGATGCGTAATCTTCAACTCATGAAAGAGTTGAACATCAATGCGGTTCGCACATCTCACTACCCACAGCCTCCGTTGTGGTACAAGTTATGCGACGAGTACGGAATTTATCTTGTAGACGAAGCAAACCTTGAGTCGCATGGCTTAGGATATGGAAAAGACAATGTATCTAATTTTCCTGAATGGCATGCTCAACACATGGACAGAATTTATCGTCTGATTGAACGTGATAAAAACCATGCATCGGTAACATTCTGGTCGTTAGGGAACGAAGCTAGTAATGGAAAAGCGTTCTTCGATATGTACGACTGGGCAAAAGCACGCGATAACAGCCGTCCTGTTCAGTACGAACAAGCATATCAAAGAGATAGAAATACCGATATAATATGCCATATGTATCCATCGTGGGACAATATGGTAAGAGATTCGAAGAAAGACTTAGGTAGGCCTTATATTATGTGCGAATATGCACATGCTATGGGTAACAGTATGGGTAATTTCCAAGAATACTGGGATTTAATGCGTTCGAGCAAAAATATGCAAGGTGGATTCATCTGGGAGTGGTACAACCATGGTTTTCCTGCAAAGGACGAACAAGGACGTTTTTATTGGGCTTATGGTGGCGACCTTAACGGATATAATAAAATGAACGACGGAAACTTTGTTGCCGATGGTATAATCGCCCCCGATCAGCAATATCTTCCTCACACCTACATTGTAAAAAAAGTATACCAAAATATACTATTCGTAGCTAAGGACTTGGATAAAGGTATTATTACCGTTATAAACGATTTTAAGTTTACAAACATCACTCCTAAAAACTATTCATTCAAATGGGTACTGCTTAAAAATGGCAAACAAGATGCGGAAGGCAAATTTGACGTAACTGTTAATGCCGATACCCGGAAAGATGTTAAACTGAACATTCCTGCCATCAAAGCAGAGGAAGGTGTAGAATATTTCCTTCAGGTATATGCTTATAGCAATGAAGAAACTCCGTTTACTAAAGCGGGTTTTGAGGTAGCTAAGGAGCAAATGGAATTTGCGTCGAACAACTATTTCGCAAAGGTCGACAAATCGGGCAGCCTTGAAATAGAGAAAGCTGACGACAAAGTAAATGTAAAATCGGGTCAGGTAGCGTACGTATTTTCGTTGAAAGATGGAAGCACTTTACTGAATATGACTAACGACGGACATAGGGTATTTAACGAGTTACCCCGTCTTAACTTCTGGCGCGCCCCAACCGATAACGATTTTGGCGAGTGGATACAATACAAATTGCGCCTATGGGATGCTGCAGGTCATAATGTTATATACAAATACAAAAATTATCAGGAAAATAACGGTGCTATATCGTTCAACTACGAAGCAAAACTTAGAGGTATAGAAGCTCAGGTGAACTTAACATACACCGTAAATAAAGATGGTAGTCTGACTATAGATGCCGATTATAAGCCTCTATCAAACGATCTTCCTGAAATGATGCGTTTCGGTATGATTATGATTCTACCCAAAAATATGGATAACTTCACTTGGTACGGACGTGGCCCGCACGAAAACTACATAGACCGTAAATTCGACACATTCATGGGCGTTTGGAACGGCAAAGTTGAAGATCAGGCACATGCGTATATCCGTCCTCAGGAAACAGGAAACAAAACCGATGTTCGCTGGCTAACACTCGAAAGCGAGGGAGGCAGAAGCATTCGTATTGATGGAGGTCAACCATTGTCGGTTAGTGCATTAAACTATCGCCCCGAAGATTTAGATCCGGGTATGACTAAAAAGCAACAGCACATGTCGGATTTATTGCCTCGTTACGAAACAGTTCTTTCTGTAGACTTATTCCAGCGTGGTGTTGGAGGTTTGCAATCGTGGGGAGCTGCTCCGCTCGACCAGTATCGTTTCTGGGGTAACAAAGAATATAAATATAGCTATACCATTAGTGTGAAATAAAGAATATCCACAATCCTTATAAAAAAGAGTCTGAATTCATTCAGACTCTTTTATTTCACACTTGAAACAAAAAAAGGATGTACTGCAAAGTACATCCTTTTCTATTATAGAAGCTATTCTAATTTAGTCTTTGAATTTAGCCTTAAGGAACTCACGGTTCAAACGTGCGATGTTGCTTATCGAAATATTCTTTGGACATTCAACCTCGCAAGCTCCTGTATTTGTACAGTTACCAAAACCTAGTTCATCCATTTTAGCAACCATTGCTTTCGCACGGCGAGCCGCCTCAACACGTCCTTGAGGTAGAAGAGCCAATTGACTAACTTTAGCCGATACGAACAACATTGCCGAACCATTTTTACATGTAGCTACGCAAGCCCCACAACCGATACACGAAGCCGAATCCATTGCTTCATCAGCATCTATTTTCGAAATAGGAATTGCATTAGCATCAGGTATGCCTCCAGTATTTACGGATACGTAACCTCCTGCCTGAATGATTTTATCGAATGCCTGACGATCGACCATCAAGTCGCGTATAACAGGGAAACCAGCCGAACGCCAAGGCTCGATAGTGATAGTTTCGCCATCCTTAAACTTACGCATGTGCAACTGGCAAGTAGTAACATCTTCATCCGGTCCGTGCGCATGCCCGTTGATATAAAGGCTACACATTCCGCAGATACCCTCGCGGCAGTCGTGATCGAATACTACAGGTTCTTTTCCTTCGTTTATCAGTTTCTCGTTAAGGATATCCAACATTTCAAGAAATGAACTTTCTGTAGATACTCCATCGAGTTTATATGTTTCGAAAGCACCTTTTTCTTTTGGTCCTCTCTGACGCCAAACTTTTAGCGTTATATTTATTAATTTTTCCATTGATTAATCAGTTACAGGTTAGGCTTTATAATTACGTTGTTGTCTAACTACAAATTCGTAGTCGAGAGGTTCTTTCAAAAGCTCTGGCTCCTGATCTTCACCTGCGTATTTCCAACATGAAACATAAGAATACTGGTCATCCTGACGAAGTGCTTCTCCTTCCGGAGTTTGATATTCTTCACGGAAGTGACCTCCACACGATTCGTTACGGTTCAAACCGTCACGAGCCATTAGCTCCCCGATTTCAAGGAAATCTGCTAAACGAAGCGCTTTCTCAAGCTCAACATTCAGGTTGTTTGCCTCACCCGGTATACGTACATTTGCCCAGAACTCTTTTTTCAATGCTTTAATGTCTTCCAAGGCTTTCTCTAATGATTCTTTTGTACGAGCCATACCCACAAAATCCCACATTACAATACCAAGTTCTTTATGAATAGAGTCAACCGAACGTTTACCCTTAACTGCCATTAATTTAGCAACTTTCTTGTTCAGCTCGTTTTCTGCTTCTTGGAATTCAGGGAGATCAGTGCTGAAACGAGGAACTGAAATTTGATCTGCCAAATAATTTTGAATTGTATATGGAAGTACAAAATATCCGTCGGCCAAACCTTGCATCAACGCAGAAGCTCCAAGACGGTTAGCTCCGTGGTCTGAGAAGTTAGCCTCGCCAATAGCGAATAATCCGGGTATTGATGTTTGCAATTCATAATCGACCCAAATACCACCCATTGTGTAGTGGATAGCCGGATAAATCATCATCGGAGTTTCGTATGGATTATCGTCTACAATTTTTTCGTACATCTGGAATAAGTTTCCGTAACGTGCTTCAACAACATCTTTTCCAAGACGATCGATTGCTGAAGAGAAATCCAAATATACGGCAAGTCCTGTTGATCCTACTCCGAAACCTGCATCACATCTTTCTTTAGCAGCACGCGAAGCTACGTCACGAGGAACAAGGTTACCGAATGCAGGGTAACGTCTTTCCAAGTAGTAGTCACGGTCTTCTTCTTTTATCTGAGTAGGTTTCAATTTTCCTGCACGAATAGCTTCCGAATCTTCTTTCTTTTTAGGAACCCAGATACGGCCATCGTTACGAAGCGATTCTGACATCAAAGTCAGTTTTGATTGGAATTCGCCGTGAACAGGAATACAAGTTGGGTGAATTTGAGCAAAACATGGGTTTGCAAAATAAGCACCTTTTTTATAAGCCTGAATAGCTGCCGATCCGTTAGATCCCATAGCATTAGTAGAAAGGAAGAATGTGTTTCCATAACCTCCGGTACCAATAACTACTGCATGAGCCGCAAAACGCTCAACTTTACCTGTTACAAGGTTACGGGCGATGATACCACGCGCACGTCCGTCGATGATTACAACATCCAACATCTCGTAACGGGTGTATAATTTAACAGTTCCTTTATTTACCTGACGGCTAAGAGCCGAGTAAGCACCAAGAAGTAACTGTTGTCCTGTTTGTCCTTTGGCATAAAACGTACGTGAAACCTGTGCTCCACCAAACGAACGGTTATCTAACAAGCCACCGTATTCGCGGGCAAAAGGAACACCTTGAGCAACACATTGGTCGATGATACTGTTTGCAACTTCAGCCAAACGGTGTACGTTTGCCTCACGTGCACGGTAGTCGCCCCCTTTAATAGTGTCGTAAAACAAGCGGTAAACCGAGTCGCCATCGTTTTGATAGTTTTTTGCAGCATTTATACCTCCTTGCGCAGCAATTGAGTGTGCACGGCGAGGCGAATCCTGTATACAAAAGTTAAGCACATTGAATCCCATTTCGCCAAGCGAAGCGGCTGCCGACGCACCTGCAAGACCTGTTCCCACTACAATAATATCTAATCGACGTTTATTAGCGGGATTTACAAGCTTTTGGTGGTTTTTATAATTGGTCCATTTTTCGGCTAAAGAGCCTTCTGGAATTTTTGAATCTTTTTTTGGATCAAGTATAGTACTCATATCTATTTTTCTTTTAGTCTAAGTTAGTTAATTAAGCTCCGCAAAGCATGTATTTCGCAAAAAAGAAAACAGGAACTGCTGCAAAACCTAAACAAACGATTGTTGCAAACAAGTTTCCTACACACTTCAAGCGAGGCAACCATGTACGTCCGTTAATACCTGTAGATTGGAACATACTCCAGATTCCATGAGTAAGGTGGAACCACAATGCTATTATACCAATAAGGTACAAAACAATTCTAACCGGGCTGCCAAACAGCATTACCATATGGCTGCCAACTTCTTCGGGCAATACCATAATGTCTTCGATGTGGAAAAGCTCGGCAAACATCATCTTGAACCAGAAATCGTAAAGGTGAAGAAGCATGAATGCAACAAGTACCACACCCAATACAAACATGTTTTTAGACGACCACTCGGCAGGAGTCAGATTCGACGACGCATACTTGTCGCCTCCGCGAGCCCTACGGTTTTGAAGCGTAAGGATAACAGCATAAATTACATGCACTAAAATAAGTGCTGCCAATCCGGCTGTACCTGCAACAGCATACCAATTAGTTCCTAAAAAGGCACAAATCATTTCGTACGCAGGCATCGATATTATCGACACAAGGTTCATCGACATGTGAAATAGCAGGAACAAAACCAAACAACAGCCTGACAAAGCCATAATGAACTTTCGGCCAATAGAAGAATTAAGTAACCAACTCATAAAATTAAATAGTTTTTAGTTATATTAGAATATTAATTTGTTTTCTGGTTCATGGCATTATAAACGGCCTGAATTTGAGATAAATTATATCTATTTTTTAAGCCCTACAAAAATAGGCTAATATTAAAGATTTTCAAAGGAAATTTCGGCTTTTTTTCCCCTTTTCAGATGGGTCTAAAAAGGTTTTCGTTACGTATTATCCATAGTTTGCTAAACCGGGCTTACATTCCAAGATTATGAAGAATGTTAAAACCTGACAATTCTGACAGTTTTTGTGTTTTACAGTATAAAGGTACAAATTAGTGGAAAGTGTCCTTCTTTTTCGGTTTTTCCTCTCTGTTCGGAAACACAATAATTTTCTGACAATTATATCTTTATATCTTATTCTAATTCTATGTATATAGAATTGTGCACCTCCTGTAGTGCATCGAAAAGCCTATAAATAAGAGAACCTGACAATCCTGACAGTTTTTCTGAAAATTCTGATTTGCAAAGTTTAGGTTCAATATTCTGCAAAATCCTGATCTTTATAGTTCGGCGATTTGGGATTAGGCGCCCCAAACACTTTTGTAGATATACTATCCAATTCCACCCGCCAAATCTTTACATTTTTTACTGCCGGATCGGAATATTTAAATTCCGACTTCGAGTATTGTTGCATAATAAAATTAAGGGCTTCTCTTTTTTTATCCAAGTCTTCTTCAAAAACAACTTTACCTCTGCATATAACACTGCTACACTTCATCCGGTAGCTACATGCCACGTCTTTATGTTGGTAAATAAGTTTAGGTTCGGTACAAAAAGTAATGCACAAATTCGGATTTTTCTCAATAGCCGAAACACTAGAACCATCGGGGCCCGAGTGCAAATAAATGATATCGTTTCCGGCATCAAAACCAAAATTCATGGGGATAACATATGGCATTCCTTCTGTATCGACCATACCCACATAGCAAACTTTATTTTTTTTTATAATTTCGTTTATAAGCTCTCTCTCTTCAACTGTAACTGTTATCATATTGCTGTTTTTTTTATTGCCATAAAGATAAAAAAAGACTTTGCGAAACCTTATCGGTTATTTGATGTTGTATAATATATAGATAAAATAATCTATTAACATCTTTATTATTTACTTTTGACAACTAATTATTCTATGGCAAGCAATAAACAAATAAACTAATGAGGAACAAGGCTTTTATATTCGGTTTATTTTGTTGTTTCCTGTTGTTTTCGTGCAAAACAGACAGGCAGGAAAAAGTTTGGGACTTTGAGCAAATAAAAGAATCGGGCAAGTTAAATGTGATAACACTAAGTAGTTCGTATTCTTATTTTATCTACAAAGAAGAACCAATGGGCTACGACTACGATTTGGCAAAAGACTTTGCCGATTACCACAACCTTGAGCTTAATATTATTGTGGCCGAAAATGCCACGCGCCTTATTCAGATGCTACAAAATGGTGAAGGCGATATTATAGCATACCCTATAGTAATACAAAATTCGCTGAAAGATTCACTTGTTTATTGCGGTCCTCAACAAGTTTCGCATCAGGTGCTTGTTCAGCGGTCGAACAGTGCCGACACCCTGCTTACCGATGTTACAGAACTTATAGGGAAAGATATATATGTAAAGCATAACACAAAATACTATCAGCGATTAGTTAATTTGAATGCCGAATTGGGAGGCGGTATCGATATAAAGGATATAGTAAAAGACACTGTGACAACTGAAGATCTGATAGAGATGGTGTCGGATGGTAAAATAAAATACACCGTAAGCGACGACTATGTAGCTAAACTAAACCGAACCTATTACAACAACATCAACATCTCGTTAGCCTTAAGCTTCGATCAGCGATCGTCGTGGCTAGTCAGAAAAAACACCCCCGAACTGGCAAAGGCCTTGGAGGAATGGGGCGAAACAATAGACAAAACCCCTGTGTATAAGGCGATAACGAAAAAATACTTCGAATTGAGCAAAATGCCTTTCGATGGTGAATATATAGTACCCGACAGCCTGCCTAAGGGAAGCATTTCGGGCTACGATCCGCTATTCAGAAAATATGCCGAGAATTCGGATTTCGACTGGTTCCTTCTGGCGGCAATGGCTTATCAGGAGTCCCGCTTTAAACCTAATCTTACATCGTGGGCAGGAGCAACAGGGCTGATGGGGTTAATGCCAAGAACCGCAGTATCGTTAGGTATATCGGTTGAAGATCGTACTAATCCCGAATTGAGCATTATGGCCAGTGTAAAACTACTGGAAAGGCTGGATAAGATGTTTGTCAAAAGCGTTCCGGATAAAGACGAACGTATTAATTTTATCCTCGCTGCTTACAATGGTGGTCATGGGCATATTTACGATGCTCAGGCTCTAGCCCGAAAGTATGGAGGAGACCCTTCGACCTGGGATAGTGTGCATAAATTCCTCGAACTGAAAAGTAATCCGGATTATTATAACGACCCTGTTGTGAAAAACGGATATTTACGGGGTACCGAAACACTTAACTATGTAAAGCAAGTTGCCAAAAACCGAGAACGATTCAGACAAAGACACATGTCGGTTCATCATCATAAAAGCAAATAAGATATACTCTTTTGCTATTTATCTGTTGGCTTTGCTAATGCATAAGTTTTGGACTTGAGATATTCGCCGAATTCCTTTAAGTCGGAATACTTAGCTTGTTCTTCCGGCATAATGGGTTCGCCAAAGCGTATATAAATAGTCTTCCCTTTTTTGTTTGTTACCTCATGACCTAATCTAACCGAGCGCAGTCGCCAATCGACAAGATCTAAGAAATTGAAAAACCAAGAGTTTTTACCACTAAAATACATCGGTATTACAGGCACTTTAGCTTTTTTTATCAGTTTTATAACAGTTGGTTGCCACTCTCTGTCCTCAACTGTAAACCTTAAGCCTTTTACTTTTGTTTTCGACACAGCCCCTGCAGGAAAAAAACCAAGAGGGTGTCCTTCTTTCAGATGTTCGATACATTGTTTTACACCGTCAAGGCTCGATTTGTCGGCTAATTTACCGCTACTGTAAGGATTTACAGCAATAAAATGCATAGCCATAGTGTCTATCATGCCGAGTATAAAATTTACCATCATCTTATAATCGGGACGAATGCTTCCTACTGTTTCTATGGCCGCAATACCATCAATGTGGCCATAAGCATGATTCGAAACCGTTACAAAGGCTTCGTCTTTAAACCTGTCAAGAACTTCACTATTCTCGACTACAATATTTATCCCTGCATTTTTCAACAAACGGGTACAAAAATCTACCCCCTCGCACTGCTTTGCCCCATCATAAACCTGATTAACTTTGTTCAACCCCGAAATTTTCAGGACTAGCTTTATCAGAGTATTTCCAAACCTGCCTCTGAATATCGGGCTCATTCTACGGACGTCGTCGTAACTTATAAGCTTATCTTTCATAAACAGCAATATTATAAACAGGCTTACTCGTTTCCTCTTCCTGTACCATCGTAACAGTGTGTACAAATACACTCTTTAGGCAAGCCTATCGAAGCGACAAGATCTTCTACCGTGTTAAATTTTAGCGTTGTTATATTCAATTTCTTTCGGATACAATCAATCATCTTGTTATATTGCTCCGAATTTGTTGTCGCATATTTATCTAGGTCTTTCGAGTCATCGCCCTCAAGTTCTTTTATAATACGGCGTGTAATTAATTCCAATGCCGATTTCGAAGCCGAAAAACCTATATAAGGACATGAATGTATAATAGGAGGCGAGCCTAAACGCATATGAACCTCTTTTGCTCCGTATCCGTACAAAATACCGACATTGTCGCGCAACTGCGTTCCTCTGACAATCGAATCGTCGCAAAATATAACTTTTTTATCTTTCAACAATTCGCGGTTGGGTATCAGTTTCATTTTCGCAACCAAATCGCGGACATCCTGATTTACCGGAGTAAAACTACGGGGCCATGTTGGTGTGTATTTTATAATAGCCCTACGATAAGGAATACCTTTACCTTCGGCATAACCTAATCCCATACCAATTCCCGAATCGGGTATTGCTGCTACATAATCGGCTTCAACGTCATCCTTTTTAGCCATTCTCATACCCGTATCGTACCGAACGGCATCTACATTTCTGCCTTCATAATCCGAAACCGGATAACCATAATAAACCCATAAAAATGAGCATACATGCTTCTGGGCATTAGGCGCGCACAATTGAGTCATATTATCGGCGGTAAGCTTCACTATCTCTCCCGGACCAAGATCGTAGACGAGATCGAAATCGAGATTAGGAAAACTACAAGGTTCGCTTGTTGCAGCATAAGCATCGTCCTTCTTTCCTATAAGTATAGGTGTTCGTCCCCATTTATCACGGGCTGCAATAATACAGTCTTCGGTTAAAATAAGCATCGAACACGACCCTTTTATTTTTTCCTGCACAAGTTTTATACCCTCTATAAAGGTTTTTCCCTGCGATATAAGTAAAGCTATAAGCTCGGTCTGATTAGTTTGCCCTGAACTCAATTCGGTAAAATGACAACCTTTACTCAAAAGCTCTTTTTCCAGTTCTTCCAGATTGTTAACCTTGGCAACGGTTACAACTGCATACTTACCTAAATGTGAATTTACAAAAATGGGCTGCGGATCGGTGTCGCTAATAATTCCAATACCCGAATTACCTTTAAACTTACCTAAATCGGCTTCGAAACGCGACCTGAAATACGAATTTTCGAGATTATGTATCGAACGTCTAAAGACTCCATCATCGTCTAGCGTTGCCATCCCTCCCCTGCGGGTTCCAAGGTGGGAATTATAATCTGTTCCGTAAAAGAGGTCTGTTGCACATGCTTTCTTTGATATCGTTCCGAAAAAACCACCCATTTTTTATTTTTTATTTTGATTAATTGATCGTATTTATTTTTTGAGGGAACAAATATACAAGTTTTCGAGGACAATTATAGATAATCAAATCTTATAATTTCATCAAAACCGCGTCTCGAAAAGATGTTGCCTGATAAGGAAACCTTTCCTTTTTATATTCGTGTATTATACCCACATAGAATTAACCCTTTGCGACAGCGTTCTCCTACTCATATTCTGTTCAAAACCTGACACACCTGACAATATTCGATTAATTTTTGCAGCACATGCCGAAACAAAAAACCGACAATGCACTATTGATAAGCGCAAAACCCAGTATATTTTTATTATTGGCCAACAAAAGCCATCCAATACATAGATAAACAACCTACGAAGATTTACTCTAACGAACTGTTTTTGAAGGACGGAACATTAAAAACAGTTTGCAAACAAGAAAGATAACTATAAGGACAAATATGATGAATGCACCGGAAGGCACATTCAGAAAATATGAAGAAAATAGACCGCCTACGCAACCTAAAAAACCGATAACGATAGACGCCAACATTATTTTAGTATAATTCGACGAAAAAAGGTTTGCTGTCATTTGCGGAACCGTAAGTAGCGACATTAACAAAACAATACCTACCAAACGTATAGACAAAACAATAGACACCGCAATAAAAAACATCATCAAATACTCGATAAACTTTACCGGAATATTTCGGGTTCGAGCAAAATCCGAATCAAACGCCACATATATTATTTCGTGTCTGAATATTATATAAAAGAGTGTCAACACAACAGACAGTATTGCTAAATACAGGATGTTAGATTGGGTAATGGTAAGTATATTTCCAAACAGATACTCTGACAAATTAGGTGCAAAACCCGACTTTAAGAAAATAAAGATTATCCCCACGGCCATCCCCAATGACCAAAAAACCGCTATTGCCGAATCTTCTCGTACCCCCTGCTTCGAGCTGACCCATTGAATACCAAACGCCGACAGAACAGAAAACACCATTGCCGACAATACAGGATTTACGCCCAAATAAAAACCTAAGCCTAAACCGCCCAACGATGTATGGGTTATGCCTCCGCTTATGAACACAAGCCGCCTTACCACAACATATGTGCCAATGATGCCACAGGCAATACTGGCAAACAAACTGCCCAGAAGAGCATTCTGAAAGAACCCGTATTCGAATAGTTCAAGAAATTCCATATTAAAGGTTTAACTAACGGCTTGCGCGAAGTTCGTTAACGAACATAAATACTTCATCTTTTAACTGGTCGGGTATAGATATATTCCGCAATTGTAAACTACGTACCCAGCGAGGCTTGTCTTCGTCATACATCGAGTATAGTACCGACCGAAACTCTTCTACATCTTTCTCGGAATAACGATCCGAACTTAATCCTTTGTAGGCATCCAGTTCTTCGTCGTCAAAATATTCTATTTCTTCAGAAAATGCGCTCAGGAGGCTGTCTTTTTCGCATGTAGCATGTTTTCCACAACATTCGCCATCCACAGGATCACTTTCAATTTCTTCAAGTTTTTCGGTATTTCCTCTTTTTACCTGCATTGTATTCCAAATAAAAAGAGATAAAACAAAGAAAAAAATTAGTCCTAAAAAGATAAAAAGTATTTCCATGAGGCTTATTCCGGTTTATATGCGGTTCTAATCAATTTCGGTTATTGTAAAGCCCGATTTCTTTAAATCGGCCCAATACTGAGGGTATGACTTTGTTACCACTCCGGGGTTATTTATAATAATATTATTGCGTTTTATAGAAGCCGGAGCAAAAGCCATTGCCATGCGATGATCTTCATAAGTATCAATTGCTGCATCTGTTTGCGATTCGATGCGTTCGCCATTCCACTCCAAAATACTATTTTCGCTATCGGTTATTATATAACCCAATTTTTTCATTTCAGCTTTCAAAGCTTCTATGCGGTCGGTTTCTTTTATCTTAAGGCTTTGCAGGCCTGTAAACATAAACGGAACATTCATCAAGCAACAAGTGACAACAAAAGTTTGAGCCAAATCGGGTTCGTTCACAAAATTGTGAAACATTTTTTTAGTCACCCTGCTTGTTTTCCTTAAAATAACACCTTTATCGGTATACTCTGTGCTTACGCCCAAATCGATGAATAATTCCGCAACTTTCGAATCCCCTTGTCCGCTATCGCTGTTCAGCCCCAATAATTCAACTTCGGCATCATTGCTTAGTGCTACCATCTCGTACCAATACGAAGCTGCCGACCAATCGGACTCTACACTATAATGTACGGGTTTATATTCTTCTCGGTATATTTTTATAGTATTTTCATCCCAATGAGCTTTTACCCCAAATTCAGACATCATTCTCAGGGTAAGCTTTATATAAGGAATGGATATAACATTACCTTCAAGATGGATGGTTAATCCCCTTTCCATAGTAGGGGCTATCATCAATAAAGCCGATATAAATTGAGAACTAACACTTCCCGAAAGATATATTTCACCTCCGGTAAGTACACTTCCCCGTATTTTCAACGGAGGGCAACCGTGTTTTCCCAAATACTCGATATGTGCTCCCAGCGAGTTAAGCGCATCAACTAATATATTAATCGGACGCTCCTGCATACGTTCTGTGCCGGTTATTATCCATTCGCCCGGTAATCTCGATAAAAAAGCTGTAAGAAAACGCATTGATGTTCCGGCGGCTTTTACATCAAACAGATTATCTTCTGCATTAAAAGCCTCTACCATTACTCTGGTATCGTCACAGTCCGATAAGTTGTCTATTTCGTACGGACTTAAACTTAGTGCATTAATAATTAATGCTCTGTTACTGATGCTTTTCGATGCAGGTAACTTTATGGCAGAATGAATATTCTCCGGAGCATTTACTTTATATTTCATTATTGGTTCGTTTTTACAGCCCCAAAGTTACTAAAAACAAGCGAAACGATAAGGCCTTAAACAAAGATTATGAATTTATCGAATACGTGTTAATTTGCAACATAAGATGTATATATTTATGTCAGATTTTAGTGTAGAAAACGTATCTCTCGAAATTTATTCCGAACCTACCAACCTCCTTCTTCAAGAAAGCTTTCTCATCAAGAACGATATTTGCCTAAAATAGAACTTTTTTTAGCATCTACTTAGGTCTAAACCTGATATTATTCTGCGAAAGTGAGCTTTTATTTTCCTGTCAAAAGGTTAAAAAAAGCTAAACAAGCAAGATGTGAACTTTAATGGTGTGTTGATAATCAGATTTTTATAAAAATACGCATTATATAAAATAGTACTATGTATTGCATGGTACTATTAATTATTTATATATTTGCATTACAAACAACATTGTATTATAGAATAGTAAAGATATAGATTATGAAAAAAGTTGTTGAAGTCAGTATTGGTGGCATCAGTTTTACAATGGAAGACGATGCTTATTACAAGCTAAAGAATTACCTGAATCGTTTTGAATCGAGCATTGAAGATAAAAACGAAGTAAAGGAGGTTATGGAAGATGTTGAAGCCCGTGTTGCCGAAATATTTTTGAAGGAGAAAAAATATCAGAATCAGGTAATAGATGTAAAAATAGTTGACATCGTTATTTCACACATGGGAGAAATAGATACGGAGAGTCAAACTAAAAAAACATCGGACACAGAACAATCTGATGATTTTGGGGCTAAAAACTCAAAAAAATTGTACCGAAATCCTGACGACAAAAAAATAGCAGGAGTATGCAGTGGTTTATCCGTGTTCTTTGGTTTAGATGTAACCATCATTCGAATAATATTTTTAGTGGCATTAATTTGTTACGGATCTACCCTCATTATATACATTGTATTATGGCTCGCCACAAATGAGGCACTGTCTATTCCTCAAAAATTGGAAATGCGGGGAATCCCTGTTACTGCCGAGAATATTCGTAAATACACAGCAAACCGTAAATAAAAAAGTAAGATTATGGAAGTTATAAATGTTGATAATATAAAAGCACAAATGCGAAAAGGAATACTCGAATATTGTATTCTAAGCATTTTATCGAAAGGCGACGCCTATGTGTCGTCAATCATCAGCGAGCTGAAAGATTCGGAGATGATTGTTGTGGAAGGAACTCTTTATCCACTGCTTACCCGTCAAAAAAATCAGGGTTTATTAAGCTACAGGTGGGAAGAATCGACGCAAGGGCCTCCACGTAAATACTATTCGATAACGGACAAAGGGAATGCCGTTTTGGCCGAATTGGACATTGTTTGGAACGACTTGGTAAGGGTTATAGAAAATATACGAAACAAATAAAAAAAGAAAGCCATGAAACCTACCATAAAAGTAAGTATAGGAAGTTATGCTTTCAATCTGGAAGAATCAGCTTTCGATATAACAGATAATTATCTTAAAACACTAAAGCAACACTTTGCCCAAAATGCCGAAGGAAACGAGATTATATCGGATGTAGAAGTACGTATTGCCGAATTGTTCAGAATGCAAATGGCTAACGAATATGCTACCATAACCGAAGACGATGCCAAAACGGTGATTCAAACAATTGGTAGCCCCGCCGATTTTGGCGACGAAAGCAATAGCAGTATTGCAAAGGAAGAGCCGAATACCATCAAGAAAAAATTGTTCCGCGATGCTGATAATGCAATTCTAGGAGGTGTATGTAGTGGCCTTGGACATTTTTTCAATATCGACCCTGTCCTTATCAGAATACTCTTTGTTACTGTTCTGTTTATTATCGGGGTTATGCCTTTTGGTGGTTCGGCATTTTTTGTAGTACTCATATATCTGGTTTTATGGATAGCAATGCCTAAAGCCCGTAGCTTCGCTCAAAAACTGGAAATGACAGGAACAAAAACATCCTTATACGATATAGAAAACCGGAACATACAGAGTCCAAAACCACAAGGATCGAGATTGCTGAAAGTGTTAAAAATAATCTGTGGTGTTTTTATGGGCATAATTGGCGTTACAATAACCATATCGATTATCGCCATTATAAGCCTGTTTCTTGGTGCTTTTTATTCAAAAGGGGGTGCCCCCGATCTTATTTCGTGCCTCGAGGCTATCGGAGTAGATTCGTGGAATCAGCGGATAGCTTTAATAATGGTAATTTGCTTACCTCTGATAGGGCTACTTTATATTACTATAAAGCTGTTATTCACAAAACGGTTTGGCCGCGCCGATTGGGTTATATCCCTTATCGCATTCATCATATGGATCGGAGCCGGATGTTACGTAGGAGGCTTTGCATTTTCTTTGGGGCAGGAATACAGACGAAACTATGAGGTTACAGAAAACATTCAGCCAAATACAATGTCTGACAAGTTATATATAAAACTTGATAATAGTTTAGCCGACGCCAGCCCTGTTTCGGGGCATAACCCTATTTATTATCTGAAGGATAATACCGATAATTATTCATTTTTTATAATACCTAAAATAAGAGTGCAAAAAGACACTACACTAACTTCTTTTAAAATTGCTTTGGAAAAAAAGGCATACGATAAAACAAGGGGTGCAGCACGAAGAAGATCGGAAATCATAAATCTGGATTATACCCTTAACGACTCGCTGTTAGTAATATGCCCTAAATTATATAACAAAAACAACTTGTGGGACAGAACTTCGTATCGCCTTGTAATATCCGTTCCTTCCGGAAAGGATGTAGATATAGACGATTATTTATGCCCAAATAATTGGAACAACCCCGACTAATTGTAACAATATCTAACTATACACGTCTTATGTTTATATAGAGACTGAAATAAATGCTTTAATAATTTAGAAACGACACACACAACTCTAGCATTTCAAATAAACTCAATTTTTTTAAATTAGATTTAGAATTCTTATCCAAGACGGGGGTAGTTGCGAAACTGGTTCCGTCTATTTCTATGTCCCTGTTACTACAAATTCTTTCCTTGGGTAAACTCTCTGTATTTTATCGGGGTAGTACCCGTTCTTCGTTTAAAGGTTGTGCAAAAATAATCGGAATTGTCGAATCCTATTTCAAATGCTATTTCCTGACTGGTAAGCATGGTGTTTGTCAGAAGTTCTTTGCTTTTCTGAATTTTCAGCTCCTGAATGTACTGAGCGGGCGAGAACCCCGTATATTGCTTAAATATTCGTCTGAACCACGAATAACTCATATTCACGCGGTTAGCAACCTCTTCGGGCGAGATGTTGTTTTTAAAGTTTTCGAGCATAATAACTTTGGCCTTATTTATTTGATTGATAACTTTCATCTCGTTAAAAACCGAACGTTTGTCCTGCACATATGCATAACCCAGCAGATGATTAACAATGCCTGCCAGCATTTGCTGAAAGCCCGACTCCTGCGCTTGCGCCGTATCGATAGCCTGTTTGTAAAGCTGCACTATTTCTTCGCTGATGCCAACATTAAAAACGGGTTTTTGTCTACTGAAAAAACCATTCAATATACGATTGTCGATATTAATTCCGTTAAAGCCGATCCAATACTCGGCCCACCCCGTTTGGTTATCTGGTTTATAATTATGCCATTCGCCCGGAAATAACAGAAACATATTACCTTCTTTCACTGTTATGCTCTTCTGGCTTTCCGACACAAAAGATCCTTTCCCCTGAGTTATATAAAGCAGCTGATATTCCTCTAGTATCCGTCCTTTTTCGGTTGAGAATAAATAGCGTGTCGGATGGTTTTGCGGAGGATACGATGACCCCGAACTGATATGCTGATAACCCACTGTATTCACAGTCAATCCCCACAAGGCATCTTGCTCGTTTGCTATCAAATATTTTATATGAATCGATTCTTTCATTTTTTCAAGAGACTCTTATTGTTTTTACCGGCTTTCAGGCAAACTATACAATCCTATCTGAATAGAATTAATAGCCCGACAAAACATCTTTAGTACAGTATATTTACAAAACCTGACAATTCTGACATATTTTGCACTAATTTTTGCACACTCGTAACTTGTCTGTTTGTATCTCGTAAACTATACTACATTATAGATAAATATTTAGTACAATAAATAAGATATGGGCAAAAATAATGAATTGAATACAATAACATTACAATTCAACATTTTTTTACCAAATAAAAATACCCGCCTAAAACAGGCGGGTATTTCCTTAAACTTTAACTTAATTTATTTTTTCGAAAAAAGTTTCTTCTTTACTTTCAACAACTGGGGATTAGGCATTTCTTTAGTTCTGTAGGTGCTTGTTTTTAAATCAACACCTTCATTTATATTAAATGTGCCTATCACAACATACTCTTCGGCAGTATCTTCTGCTTCTTCATCGTAGTAATTTCCATACAAATTGCTGGCATACTGCCCAACCTGCTTGTCCGAAATTTTCACATTTTGTCCTTTGTTATTTGCTGTAACAGAGTACTTAGCGCCATTTGCGTTTAGGAGACATTTTGAATATAAGTTAACCGCAACCTTATATGTTCCTTTTATGGCTTTAGGGAAAAATATATTTTCATTGTTCACTTCGTCAATATCGCATCCTGCATTAGAATCTATATCTAAGAAACCATACACTGTATATTTATATTTTTCTGCAAATTCAGGAAGCTCTTTACCCAACACATCATCGTCGTCAATTTCGGCTTCATCCAAATAAGTATACAACAAGTCCCAATCGCTCTGATTGTTATAATCTAAATCTTTAGGATTGTTGTCAGTGTATTTTTTAACAAGATATATTAAAAAGTTAAAGTAAAATTCAGCTTCATTTATATTTTCATCTAAATAATATCGGTCTCCATAGTATATATGTCTTCCATCTGGAGTAAATACATGTAAATCTACATCATCAAACTGATCCCACGAAAGAGACACTTGCAACTGCCCGGTTCCTACTTCAACAACGTTGATGACTTCGGAATTTGTGGCGCTGCTCACAACTCCGTCTACAGTCTCAACGCTTAAGTTAAGGACAAAATCTTCGACTTTTATGTTTTGTATAACGTTAATAACTACTTCATACTCATACCCCGAAGTCGAAGAATTTTTAGGAGTTGCATCGGCAGTCAATTCGTATTTATAATACCCTTTCACTCCCTTAACTCCTATATTCGCGTTTTTAAGAGGTTCATCAGAAACTAAAGTGACAATAGCCGAACCTCCGTTTATAACATTTCGGTTTACACTTAACGAAGTAAGTATATCTTCCGATCCGGAAGGTAAAGCTGCATCGACAAACGAAGCGTCTTCAATTGTGAAATAGCTGCCTTCAATCGCATTCTTCGATTCGCCGTCATCGTCGTTACATGCAATAAATCCTGATACAACAGTAATTGTTAGTACCATGCAAAAAAAGAATTTAATTTTTTTCATAATGTTTCAATTAAGTTAATATAATGCTTACAGAACCTCGATTCCCTGTTCGTTAAGCAATGTAAGTCCTATGTCTTTCAGTTTAAACTTTTGTATTTTTCCACTACCGGTCAAAGGATAAGAGTCTACGAAGAATATATATTTAGGTATCTTATGCCGTGCTATTTGCCCCCTGCAAAAATCTTTCACATCTTCGGGCTGAATATCAATGCCTTCTTGCAATATAATAAAAGCACCAACTTCTTCGCCATATTTATTTGAAGGTATTCCTACTACCTGCACATCTTTTACCCCGTTAAGATGATAAAGATATTCTTCAATCTCGCGTGGATAAATATTTTCACCACCCCTAATAATCATGTCTTTTATTCGCCCCGTAATCCGGTAATACCCGTTTTCATCTTTTATACCTAAATCGCCGGAGTGCAACCACCCGTCTTTATCTATCACTTCTTTGGTTGCCTGCGGGTTTTTATAATACCCTTTCATAACCAGATATCCCCGACAACATATTTCTCCTTGTTCGCCAACCGCACATTCTTCACCTGTATCCGGATTAACAATCCGCACCTCGGTAAACGGATATTCTTTCCCTACTGTAGTACAGCGATTCTCGAACGAATCGTCTATTGTAGAATGAGTCATACCCGGCGACGACTCGGTTAACCCGTAAACACTGGTTATGTGTGTTATATGCAATTTTTCGGTTACCTGCCTCATTAGTTCAATGGGGCATAAAGCACCTGCCATTATGCCTGTTCGTAAAGAACTGACATCGAACATCTCGAACATCGGATGATTAAGTTCGGCAATAAACATTGTAGGAACTCCATACAATGCCGTACAACGCTCTTTGTGCACCGAAGCCAGAACAACCAAGGGGTCGAAACGTTCGACCATAACCTGAGTTGAGCCATGCGTCAAACAGTTCATTGTTGCTAACGTTATGCCAAAACAGTGAAACAATGGAACGCATATGCAAAGCTTATCTTCGGACGTAAAGTTCATGGCCTCGCCTGTAAAATAGCCATTATTTGCTATATTGTAATGCGTTAACATTACGCCTTTCGGAAAACCTGTTGTACCCGAAGTATATTGCATATTTACAACGTCGTGGCAGCTTACACGTTTTTTTGTTTCCAATAAAATATTATCTGCAATATTTTGCCCCAACAATAGTATCTCGGCTGTATTATACATTCCCCTAAATTTTTCCTGTCCGATAAAGACTACATTTCTGAGATTTGGAAAACGTTTGCTTTTAAAATAACCCCGTTGCGAAGTTTTCAGTTCGGGAGCAATTTCGTAAACCATGTCAATATAGCTTCCATCAAACACACCTTCGGTAATGCATAAAATGTCGATATCGGCATCTTCAACAATGTATTCAAGCTCGTGCTGCTTGTAATTTGTATTTATAGTAACCAACACAGCACCTATTTTGGCACCTGCATACAGAAAAGTCAACCAATCGGGAACATTTGTAGCCCATATTCCAACATGGCTGCCTTGTTTAACACCGATAGCCAACAAGCCTTTCGCCATGTTGTCGACACGCTCGTTAAACTGCTTCCATGTAAAGCGTAAATCTCTGTCCGAATAAACGATATATTCTTTATCGGGAGTTTTTTCAGCCCAATGTTCGAGCCATTGCCCAAGAGTTCGTTCCGATAATTGCATTTTGTTAGATGTTCAGGTTTTTATTTTCCAGATAATTTTTATTTAAAGAGGCGTATACACAACTGCTAATATTTTTGCGCACTGCTCTCCGGCGGCATGAACATGGTGTTCTACTATCGAGTCGTAATATATGCTATCGCCTTCTTCAAGCAGATAAGTCTCTGCTCCGTATTTTATTTCTACTACACCTTCAAGGCAATAGATAAATTCTTCCCCTTCGTGTGTTGACAATACAAAGTCGACGCCTTCTTCAATCGAATCTATTTGTATAATAAACGGCTCCATATGTCTGCCTGCTTTTGCGCTCGACAATCCATAATAGTCCATATGCTGATGAGACGTTTTATCTTTTGTCGAAAAACTGACAGATTTCGAGTCATGTTGTTGTTTTCGGGTAACAGTTGGTCCAAGATTGTCATTATCGTCCAAGAATGTGCCCAGCCTTACACCCAATACTCTGGCTATTTTTATCAACGGAGCTAGCGACGGTAAATCTTCGGCTTGTTCTATCTTTATTATTTGTTTTTCATCTAAACCCGAACGTTCAGCCATTTCGGTTATCGTAATCGATTTCGAGTCTCGCAATTGTTTTATACGGTCGCCTATTTTTTTGTTTGCTTTCATGTATTATATTCTAAGTTGATCTGCTCGTTTTTTTCTCGCATAGAACACAAAAATATGATATTTTTTTTATTTTGTACCATCTGGGTATTAAAACAATACGAACTACATCATTATATTTACTTTCTTTACATTTTAAAATAAAATTCATGAGATATTTAACTGCGGTTTCATCAATTGTTGCACGCAATACCTATACACAACAATTTATACAAGATGGTGTGCCCCGTTATTCGTCATTTGTGATATCCTGTTCTGTTTGTAACACATCGTGGAGAATGGGGCTTGGGTAATATAACAATGCAAATATCAATGGTATAGTAAAGCTGCAAAAAAAATGCTTAATACAATAAAATCATACATGATGCCCATTGCTATGTTGATAGGCATTATTTTTTACAAACAGCTAAGTTTGTTGGGAGATATTACTCCCTATTTGCTTATAATAATGCTTTTTATCAGCTATTGTAAGCTTTCGCTGAAGGATATGAGAATAACAAAACTTCACTTTCTGCTTGTGCTTATTCAGCTGGGTGGTAGCCTAGTTGTATATTGGTTGTTAGCCCCTATACATCCGGTTTTGGCACAAGGCGCAATGATCTGCGTATTGGCACCTACCGCCACTGCGGCAATTGTTATTACCGGCATGTTGGGCGGAAACATGGTTAGTTTGGCAGCTTTCAGCTTATTAAGTAATTTGTCTGTTGCAATAGTTTCGCCTGTTATTTTTGCTTATCTGGGGCATGCATCCGAACTTTCTTTTTGGCAATCGGCTATCAATATTTGCGAAAAAGTATTCCTTATACTTTTAGCTCCTTTTATTGCATCATTGATTTTGAAGAAAATTTCTCCATTTGCTTATTGCGTTATCCGGCGGAAACAATCGGTATCGTTCTATTTGTGGAGCATAGCCCTTACTATTGTTACAGCCAAAACCGTATCATTTATTCTGAATCAGGACGAAAATAATTATTTTATAGAAATAGCGATAGCATTAATAGCGCTGATAATATGCATATTACAGTTTTTTGTAGGTCGCCGCTTAGGCAAGCGTTTTAATGACACAGTAGCCGGAGGGCAAGGATTGGGTCAAAAAAATACAATATTAGCTATCTGGATGGCACAAACATTTTTAAACCCGATATCGTCAATTGCTCCCGGGTCTTACGTTCTTTGGCAAAATCTGATAAACTCGTATCAAATATGGAAGAAGAGGAGGGATATTAACTAACTGCATTTTTAACCTTTTTTCTTAGGATAATACGACTCAAAATGTATACTTTTACGCATAAGTATCTCGTTTAAAACGCGAAACTTAAAAATTTATATTATCTTTGCGCATTCAAAAAAAGAGCAATATTATTCACAAATAATACAAATGGACAAAACTATCAGAACTTTAATTACACTTTTTATTGTTTGCTTTCCTTTTTCTATTAACGGACAAAGTTCAATATCGGAAAAAGACAAGAAAGAGTTGGAAGAAAGATTCAGTAGCCTTAAGACTTTCTATATAGATGACGACGGAGCTGTAGTATTTTATACAGATCAGGATCAACCTAAAGAGAACGATCCTGAACAAACAAAAAAAGAGGAAAAAGCTGCTACCCCCAGACTAAAAGTGAAGGTTACACAAGACGAAAACGGAGAATATATAGTAACCAGTAATGAGGGCGAAATTGAACATACAGCGAAGTCTATCCCGATAAAAAGAGAAGTTGCATCTGAAGAATCAACACAATCGGAAGCTGACACTGCTACACAAAATGAGACATCAGGAAACAATAAATCAGAAAAGACATCATCGGGGTTAACTTATAAAACTCTTGAAGAAGCTCGTTTAGCTGTTGAGGCTAAAATGGAAGAGTTGAAAAAACAATACTCGCAACGCAGTCCCAAGACCAATTCTTTTGGAAACCGGATTTCTAACGGAGTAGATGGTTCTTTACGGAACAACAGCATTACAATAAAGCAAAGCAGGAATAAACAGAGCGATACTGATTTGATGGCGGAATACGGAAACGAACCAACTTATTATATCAACGGAAATGTGTCCGATGCAGAGGTTGTGAGAAAGCTAAAGCAAAAAGATATTATTAAAAAGGAACTGAAAAGAAGCTCAAAAAATCCGAATGGCGAAATATGGATTGAAGTAAGATGAAATTTTAACCTATATAATACAAAAAGCCTGCTCGTAAAAAAGCAGGCTTTTTTGTATTATCGATGATTTTTTGACTATTCCTCTTCACTCATTTTCCGCGAAACATCGCCCAAGTAACCGCCATGGTGCCGTTTTGCATATTCGGTAGGTTTAAAATCAATCTTTCGCATTGTTCCAACAACCAAAATATCTCCAATTACGGTCATAACCGTTGTCGAGGTAGTTGGTGTAAGCCCAAGGTTGCAAACCTCGCAGGGGTTGCCTGTCAACAAACATACATCCGATTTTTCGGCCAAAGGGCTTTCCTGATTGCTGGTTATAACAATAAATTTTATGCCCTTTATTAATCCCCTGCTAAGAAGAATCAGCTCGACAATTTCGCGGGTCTTACCCGAATTGGAAATAACCAGCATGATATCATTCTCCTGAAGAACTCCTAAATCGCCATGTTGAGCCTCGCTGGGATGCAAAAATATAGCAGGTGTACCTGTTGAGCTGAATGTAGTAGCAATGTTTTGGGCTACTTGCCCAGCCTTGCCCATTCCGCTTGTCACCAGCTTCCCTTTTCGCTTATGTACATACTCTACAATAAGGTCTATAGCTTCCTTGTATGCATCCGACACCGGTATATTTAATATTGCCTGCGACTCGTCCGCCAGCAGACATTTAATTTCGTCCATTTCCATTTATCAACGACAAAACTGTCTTTTTAGTTTGTTTTAAATTTATATTGCACATGCGACAGTTCTTCGTTCGCTTTTACAATCTTTTTTTTAAGGTCTTCTTTGTAAACGGCTAATTTTTGCTGCAACCCTTCATCGCCCGTAGCAATCATCTGCAAAGCCAATATTCCGGCATTTAATGCTCCGTTTATACCTACTGTTGCCACTGGAATGCCGGGAGGCATTTGAACTATTGCCAATAAAGCATCCATGCCGTCCAAAGTCGAATTTATGGGTACGCCAATCACGGGTAAAGTAGTCATCGAAGCTATTACTCCGGGTAAATGAGCCGCCATTCCGGCAGCTGCTATTATAACTTTAATTCCTCGGTCTTTCGCATTTTTTGCAAATACTTCCACTTGCTCGGGAGTTCGATGTGCCGACAAAGCATTTATTTCGAATGGCACTTCCATCTCGTCAAAAAACTTTGCAGCTTTTTCCATAACAGGCAAATCGGAGGTACTGCCCATTATAATACTTATCACAGGTTTCATTTTTTAGCTTTATATTGTTAAACAGGTTATTCTCCTATTTGAGATTTATAATCGGTAGCCGCCATCAATCCTTCAACTTCCGCAACATTCGATGGTGCAATCTTTACAATCCATCCTTTTCCATACGGGTCGTTATTCACCAATTCCGGATTATTCTCCAAATCGGCATTAACCTCCAGTATTTTGCCCGAAACAGGCAGTAAAAGATCATCCACTGTTTTAACAGCCTCAATACTGCCAAACACGGCTCCTTGCTCTATTGTTTCGCCAACTGTGGTAACATCAACGTATACAATTTCGCCAAGTTCTTTCTGTGCATAATAAGTAATTCCTACATATGCTATATCTCCTTCGACCCGGATCCATTCATGATCTTTCGAATACTTTAAAGTTTCAGGATAGCTCATCGCAATATAATTTTTATGATTTAACAATATTTTGTTTTAATAACTAAGCGCAATCTTTCCCCAAACAGTAAGAAAAGACACTGCAAATCCTACTATAAATCCGCCATAAACCTGACATGCTGAATTCTGCCGCAAATATAACCTCGACACAGCAAGGCACCCGGCTAATATAAACAAAATAATAAATAAAAGAAAGGGATTCAAAGACTTCACATTATAGCAAACCGATAACGTTACGCCTAAAAGTCCTCCTATGCCCAGCATGTGAACACTTACTTTTGTAAATATATTTATAAGGAATCCGGCTAACGATACCGTTAAAGGTGCAGCTATTACACCCAAAAACCAATAATATATATGTGACGAGTAGAAATAGTACAACATTGTACCATTAGCAAAACAAGACATCAAGTAGGGGATAAAGCGTTCGAATCGATTCGACAAAGCATAATCTTTTATCATTCGTGCCTTTTTCAGAACCAAAATAAATAATGCCGGAATGATTCCGCTAAAAAGCAATATCGGAAACAAAAAGCTAAAAACCTGCTTCGAAAACGCCCCTATGAAGTTTGTGTACATAAACAAGAGCAATACACTATAAAAAGGCATTAAAAAAGGATGCAGAATTATAGAAAATACGTTTGCTAAAAAATTTCCAACTCTCATAATATTAAGCAGCTTAAATTTCTTTCCTCAATCGGGCAACCGGAATATTCATTTGCTCCCGATATTTCGCAACTGTACGGCGAGCAATAGTATAACCTTTTAGCTTGAGGATGTCAGTTAATTTATCATCCGTCAACGGCTTTTTTTTATCTTCGTTATCAAGGCATTCTTTCAAAATTGCCTTTACTTCACGCGACGATATTTCTTCTCCGGCCTCGTTCTGTAACGACTCTGAAAAGAAAAACTTCAACGAATATATTCCAAAATTTGTTTGTACGTATTTACTATTGCTTACCCTCGATATTGTGGATATGTCGTAACCCGAAAGCTGGGCAATATCTTTCAATATCATTGGTTTTAGCTGTGTTTCATCGCCCGACAGAAAAAAATCGTATTGAAACTCTATTATAGCCTCCATTGTTCGTTGCAAAGTTTCCTGTCTTTGCTTCAATGCCTCGATAAACCACCGGGCCGAATCGAGCTTTTGTTTTACAAACAATATAGCATTTTTTGTGTCGCCCGAAACACTTTTTTTATTATCGTTATAACCTTGCAGCATATCCGAATATTCACGACTTATTTTCAGATCGGGAATATTGCGGTTATTCAAACTCAATACTATCTCTCCGTTAAATGTTTCTACTATAAAATCGGGGATTATAGTCCCCATAGCCAATGCCAGCGAATCACCCCAATTATTTCCGGGTTTAGGATTTAACGATGTTATTTCTTCAATAATTTCTTTCAGCACATCATCGCTAACCGATAAGGCTTTCTTTATCTTCACGTAATGCTTTTTCGAAAATTCGTCAAAATACTTCTTTACAATAATTTCAGCCGAACGTTTAATATCATTTTCGGGCATACGTTCTAATTGCAATAACAAACATTCCTGCAAATTACGTGCTCCAACTCCGGCCGGTTCAAATTCTTGTATTATGTCTAATATTTTTTCAAGTTCGTCAACATTTACGTCAACATTTACCTGAAACAGCAAATCGTCGGATATGGCACTTAATGGGCGTTCCAGATATCCGTTTTCGTCTATGTTTCCAATAATATATTCAGCTATCTTCTCATCCCTGTCATTAAGTTCGTATAAGCGTAACTGATTAAGTAACGACTCGTGAAAAGATTCTCCTTCCGAGAATGGCATGTCATTTCTTCTGAACTCTCCGGAGTACTGATTATTCAGTCTGTAATCGGGAATATCTTCTTCGTTGGCATAGTCGCCCAAAGCAATATCTTCTTGTGTTATGCTTGCTCCTTCGTCAAAATCGTCTTGAGCCACATCGTTTGCCGAGAAATCTTCGTCTCGTCCTTCCTCCAGGGCAGGGTTATCTACCAGCTCTTGTTTTATCCTCTCCTCCAACTCAACACAAGGCAACTCGGTTAATTTAATAACCTGCATTTGCAAAGGCGTAAGCTTTTGCTGTTGTTTCTGTTGTAAATGCTGCCGTAAAGCCATAAAACCTGTTTTGATTTATCGGATATACAAACTTACACAAAAATTGACTAAATAGTAAAACTATCGGTCAAAAATCAAAGTATGCAATAGCACTATCTATTTTTTATAACAGTTCCGATCCTTTTTAGTTGAATATTATCTGACACAAAAAAGTACGTTCTTTTCAGATTGCCCGGTAAAACACCGTTACATGAGCTCGAAAACAAACAAAAACAAGCATAAAATATGTTATATAATATATTTGAGTATCATTTTGATAGAAAACTTAAAGTTATATTTGTGTAAAAAGTATCAGGCTATGATAAACAAACAATTAACTAACCCCAAAAGTATTATTGTTGTAGGTGGCTCTAACGACATACTGAAGCCCGGTGGTAGTGCTTTATTCAATATTATAAACGGAACTTTTTCAGGCGATTTATATGTCGTTAATGCCAAAGAAGATCTTGTGCAAGGCATAAAATCGTACAGAAAAGTAGAAGATGTTCCTAAAGCTGAACTGGCAGTGATTTCGATACCAGCAAAAACCTGTTATAGTGTAATGAAAACATTGATTGAGGAAAAAGGAGTCAAAGCTTTCATTGTATATTCCGCCGGTTTTAGCGAAGAAACTGTCGAAGGAGCAGAAATGGAACAACAGATTCTGAAATTGGTTAATGATGCCAATGTAGCAATGGTTGGCCCTAATTGCAGTGGAATATTTAATCTAAATCATCAGTGCATTTTTACGAAACCCGTCCCTTTACTCGACGCTAAAGGTGTAGACATGGTTTCGAGTTCGGGAGGAACGGCTACTTTCATTATCGAGTCCTCAATACGCTTAGGGTTAAGATACAGTTCGGTTTGGTCGGTAGGTAACTCAGCTCAAATCGGTGTCGAAGACGTTCTGCAATATTGGGATGAATCGTTCGATGCTAAAACCAGTTCAAGGGTTAAACTTATATATGCCGAAACAATTAAAAATCCCGATCGTTTTCTGGAGCACTCAGCATCCTTAATCCGAAAAGGATGTAATATAGCTGCCATAAAATCGGGAACAACCGAATCGGGTAGCCGTGCTGCATCGTCACATACGGGTGCTATTGCCAGTTCCGATTTGGCAGTCGAAGCACTTTTCCGAAAAGCGGGAATCATTCGTTGTTATTCGCGCGACGAGCTGGCTAATGTAGGAGCAGTGTTGCTGATGCCGGAATTAAAAGGCCGAAATCTGGCTATTATAACACAAGCGGGAGGCCCTGCGGTAATACTTACCGATGCTTTATCGAAAGGAAAAATTGATGTGCCTGAAATGCCTAAAGAACTAGGCGAAAAACTTAAAGAAAAACTATTGCCCGGAACGGCAGTATCTAATCCCATTGATATACTAGGGACGGGTACAGGCGAACACTTGGGGTTGGCTATAGACTTATGCATTGACGAATTTATGGCAGTAGACGGTATTGCTGTGATATACGGAAATCCCGGCGTAACAAAAGTACGGGCAGCATATGATGTTTTGGACAAAAAAATAAAGAACTCCCCAATTCCAATTTACCCTATTCTTCCGTCCGTAAAAATGGCTGCTGAAGAAATGAGCGAATTTGTGCAAAAAGGGCATGTGAATTTTATCGACGAAGTAGCGTTGGCCAATGCCTTATCAAAAGTAGTTACCCGAACCGAACCTTCGGTTGGGAAAATTGAAGATTTAGATGTAAATATATCCGAAATACGCCGCATTGTAGACTCTATTCAAGTTAACGGATATGTCGACCCCGATACCGTCCGCCTGTTACTGAGAGCTGCGGGAATACCTTGCGTGGAAGAATTTGTATCGGACAACAGGGACGAAGTTGTCGCTTTTGCCGAACGAGTCGATTTTCCCGTTGTTGCAAAATGCGTTGGGCCTGTGCATAAATCGGATGTAGGAGGCGTGGTTCTTAATATAAAGAGTAAGGAGCATCTTATATTCGAATTCGACAGGCTTATGAATATCCCCGAAGTACATTCGGTAATGGTACAACCCATGTTGTCGGGCACCGAGCTTTTTATAGGTGCAAAATATGAGCCCAAATTCGGACACATTGTGTTATGTGGATTAGGTGGGATTTTTGTAGAAGTTCTAAAAGATGTGGCATCGGGGCTTGCGCCGCTAAGTTTTATCGAGGCAACGTCAATGATACGATCGTTACGTTCGTACAAAATAATACAAGGAACACGAGGGCAAAAGGGACTAAACGAAGACTTGTTCGCCGAAATAATCGTACGTTTATCCATACTTCTTCGTTTTGCTACGGAAATAAAAGAAATTGACATTAATCCGCTTCTGGCAAACGACAAACAGGTAATTGCTGTTGATGCCCGTATACGTATAGAAAAGTGAGAAATCTCAATACTTTAAGTGGTAATATAAGGGCAGCCGTTGTATTGTAGGCTGCCTTTACTTCAGGAATGATGAAAATATCACAAAACGAAGAAAAAGGAATTTAGCACATCCTTGTATGCTATTTAAAACGCATATATAGACAACAATACGAAAACACATCCAAATTGGGTGTTGTGTCAATATTTAAAGTATATAAATCATTTTTAGAGGCGATTTGCCTATTCTAATATCTATTTTTGTAACATATAATAATATTTATTCATGAAAACATTTAACTTCTTTGCCTTTGATATAGGCGCAACAAGCGGACGTTCAATCTTAGCCACACTTACCGACGGTAAACTCGAAATGGAAGAGATGACCCGTTTCCCGAATAAGATACAAAGGATACATAACAAATATTACTGGAATATATTTTCGTTATTCGAAGCTTTAAAAGAAGGTCTGAAAGTAGTTGCGTCGAAAGGAGTTAAACTCGATGCTATCGGCATCGATACATGGGGAGTCGATTTTGTTTATTTAGGAGAAGATGGCAGCATTTTAGGACTGCCCCGCTCATATCGCGACCCTTACACAAATGGCATCCCCGAAGAATATTTCAGGATTATACCACGAAAAGAGGTTTATGAGCTTACTGGTATTCAAATAATGAATTTTAATAGTATATTTCAGCTTTTTGCAGCAAAAAAAGAAAACTCTTCGGCTCTTAATGCGGCTAAAGATGTTTTGTTTATGCCTGATGCCCTTTCGTATTTACTTACAGGAAAAAAAGTATGTGAGTATACAATAGCTTCAACTTCTCAGTTATTAAATCCGAGAACTAAAAATTTCGAACCTAAGTTGTTCGAAGCTATGGATATTAATCCATCAATAATGCAACCTATTGTCATGCCTGGCGAGGTAATCGGCTATACTACAGATAATATAAATAAGGATTGTGGATTGAATGGGGTTCCTGTGGTAGCCGTCGCCGGGCACGATACGGGTTCTGCCGTTGCTGCTGTTCCTGCTGAAAACGAAAATTTCGCTTACCTCAGTTCGGGAACATGGTCGCTGATGGGTATCGAAGTAAAAGATCCCATCATTAACGAAGACTCATTCCAGATGAACTTCACAAATGAAGGTGGAGTTGGCGGCACTACCCGATTCCTGAAAAACATTACAGGAATGTGGTTGCTCGAACAGTGCCGAAAAGAATGGGAGACAACGGGTACAAATTACAGTTATCCTCAAATAGTGGAATTATCGGGGTCGGTTGAAGGATTTCAATCGCTGATCGATCCCGATGATCCTTCTTTCGCAAACCCCGAAAGCATGACTAAAGCTATTGTTGATTTTTGTGTTAAAACGAAACAAAAGGCGCCCGTTACTCATGCCGATTTTATTCGTTGCATTTTCGATAGTCTTGCCATGAAATATAAGGCTGTACTCGATTGCCTGCAAAAAGTAGCACCGTTTACTATCGAAAAATTACATGTTATTGGAGGTGGTTCGCAAAATGCATTACTCAACCAAATGACAGCCAATTCAATCGGAATTCCGGTTGTGGCAGGTCCGGCTGAGGCTACAGCCATAGGAAATGTGATGATGCAAGCCAAAGGTGTAGGCGCAGTTTCGTCTCTATCCGATATGAGAAAAGTGATCCGTAATTCAACAACACCTACAGTATTCGAGCCTAAAGATTCTGAGGTATGGAATAAGCATTACCAGACTTTTATTCAAATATCCAAGTAGCCAAAGAAACTATATCATTATAACAACTTTTTAAATAAATAAACCCATGAAAAAAAATGAATTAATACAAAAATCGTTCGAAATAGCAAAAGAGCGCTATGCTGCTGTTGGTGTTGATGTAGAAAAAGCAATGACACAATTGCAAAAAGTTGCTATTTCTATTCACTGCTGGCAAGCCGACGATGTAGTTGGTTTCGAAAAACTGGAAAGTGTTGGCGGCGGAGGTATTCAAGCTACAGGTAACTATCCGGGAAGAGCACGTAACATTGACGAACTACGCAGTGATATCGAAAAAGTATTAACGCTTGTTGCAGGTAATCACCGTTTGAACCTGCATGAGATATATGGAGATTTTGGTGGAAAAGTTGTAGATCGCGACCAAGTTGAACCTGAGCACTTTAAAAGCTGGATGCAATGGGCTAAAGAAAAAGGGATGAAACTGGACTTTAACTCAACATCTTTCGGTCATCCTAAAAGTGGCAACCTTACTTTAGCAAACCCCGACAAATCGATCCGCGATTTCTGGATCGAGCACACTAAACGTTGTCGTGCAGTTTCTGAAGAAATGGGTAAATTCCAGAACGACCCATGTATTATGAATCTTTGGATACATGACGGATCGAAAGATCTGACTGTAAACCGCTATAAATACCGCCAGATATTAGAACAATCGTTAGACGAAATATTCAAGACCGAATACAAAAACATGAAAGACTGTCTTGAATCTAAATTGTTCGGTATTGCCCTCGAAAGCTATACAGTAGGTTCACACGATTTCTACTTGGGATATGGTGCAAAAAAACAAAAAATAGTAACACTAGATACAGGACATTTCCACTTAACAGAAAGTGTTGCCGATAAAATCTCAGCAATGCTTCTATTTACGCCCGAAATCATGCTTCATGTGAGCCGTCCTATCCGTTGGGACTCTGACCATGTGGTAATTTTGAATGACGATATTGCAGACTTAGCAAAAGAAATAGTTCGTGCCGAAGCACTAGAGCGCGTACACGTTGGGCTCGACTTCTTCGATGCTTCTATTAACCGCATTGGTGCTTACGTTATTGGTATACGCGCAACTCAAAAAGCATTTTTACAGGCAATGCTTGAGCCTATTGCCAAGCTACGCGAATACGAAAGCAATGAGCAATACTTCGAAAGATTGGCTTTGCTTGAAGAGGCTAAAGGATTACCATGGAACGCTGTTTGGGATTATTTCTGTATGAAAAACGACATTGCTGTTGGTGAAGATTATATTACAGAAGTACAGCAATACGAAAAAGATGTAACATCAAAACGATAATAAAATTATTACCCTTATAGCAATGGATTATGAGCGTAAGTTTTATACTTATGCCATAGTCCATAGCTTGTATTAATAACCAATCAAACACCATGAATACAATTATAGGATTAATTATAATCGCCATAGGAAGTTTCGGACAATCAAGTTCGTATGTTCCTATAAATAAAGTGAAAAATTGGGCATGGGAATGCTTCTGGCTTACACAAGGTATATTTGCCTGGTTAGTTTTTCCATTCCTCGGAGCTCTGCTTGGAGTTCCTTCCGATAGCGGATTAATAGAGTTGTGGTCGTCGGGAGGCGCGCTTAAAGCTATAACATTTGGAGTATTGTGGGGTGTTGGAGGTTTAACCTTCGGGCTAAGTATGCGCTTTTTAGGTGTCGCTTTAGGACAAAGCATCGCATTAGGGACATGTGCCGCATTCGGGACAATATTTCCTGCACTTATCGCCGGCACCGATTTGTTACACGGAGAGGGACTGATGCTTCTTATCGGAGTCTGTATAACATTGGCAGGTATTGCTATTATCGGCTATGCAGGTAGTTTACGTTCGAAAAACATGAGCGAAGAAGAGCGTAAAGCTGCCGTAAAAGACTTTGCTCTAACAAAAGGACTATTGGTTGCATTGCTTGCGGGGGTTATGAGCGCATGTTTCGCCTTAGGACTTGATGCCGGGGTGCCAATTAAAGAAGCTGCCTTGATTGGGGGCGTAAAACCTTTATTTGCTGGACTTCCTGTTATTTTTCTGGTAACCCTTGGTGGATTTTTTACAAATGCAATATATTGCATTCAACAAAACATAAAGAATAGCACCGGAAAACAATATTTTGCGGTAGATAGTAGAACTTTGACAAATAATTTATTATTTTGCGCTCTGGCAGGAATTTTGTGGTATTCACAATTTTTTGGCTTGGAGATGGGTAAGAGTTTTCTTACCGAGAGTCCTGTACTATTAGCCTTTTCGTGGAGTATCCTTATGTCGCTGAATGTCACTTTCAGTAATGTATGGGGAATTATACTGAAAGAGTGGAAAGGTGTAAGCAAATCAACTATTGCGGTACTGGTTGTCGGTTTAATTGTACTTATATCTTCAATCATTGTTGTATCAATGGCGCAATCATAATTAAACAAAATATTCACTAATAAAAAAATTACATGAAATCTATTTTGGACAATCGTCCCGAGCTAGCTAAACAGGTAGGCGATGTTGCAGAGGTAGCAGGATACCTTTGGCAAAAGGGCTGGGCCGAACGCAATGGAGGCAATATAACAATAAACATAACCGATGTTGTTGACGATGAAATAAAAAGTTTAAAACCGATAAGCGATAAAATAGCTATTGGCCGAACTTTACCAAACCTTAAAGGATGCTATTTTTTCTGTAAAGGCACAAACAGGCGTATGCGCGATTTAGCACGCTGGCCAATGGATAACGGTTCGGTGATACGTATTCTTGACGACTGTGCGCATTACGAAATTATTGCAGACAATCCGGTAAAACCAACATCGGAATTAGTGTCGCATCTATCAATACACGATTATTTGATAGGCAAAGGATCGTCTTACAAAGCTGTATTCCATTCGCATCCTATCGATCTTATTGCAATGACTCATAACCCTGCGTTCTTAGAGAAGGATAAGCTTACTTTTCTTCTTTGGAGTATGATCCCCGAAACCCGGGCTTTTTGCCCCAGAGGATTGGGCATTATCCCTTACGAAATGCCAAGTTCTTTTGCTTTGGCAGATGCGACAATTAAAGAGCTTGAAGAGTATGATGTTGTTATGTGGGAAAAACATGGCGTTGTAGCTACAGGTGAAGATATTATGGAAGCATTTGATATGGTTGACACACTTTCTAAATCGGCTCAAATATATCTTACAGCCAAATCTATGGGCTTCGAACCAACAGGCACAACTCTGGAACAAATGAATGAATTGAGAGACGCGTTCAACCTACCTAAGTAATCAGAAAAATTATAAAATTAATTCTATAGAAAAAGCCTGCTTTTTTACGAGCAGGCTTTTTTATCTGTTAACAGAAATGTATTTTATCAGTTCTTTGGTACAATTTTATAGATTTCCCAACTATCGACATAAATATATTTTGTAGTACTTCCATTTCCATTATTAAACGAGCATTGTCCTTTAGATACATCTTCGCCGGTTATAAAAGAATGATCGAGTGCATACCACTGATTACTTGTGGTTGCGAAAACGAAGTTACGATCGGTTCCGTCTCCATCAACTCCGGTAGCAGACATACAGAAAGTACCCATCGATTTTACTTTTGCAACTACACGGTAAATAGTATTTGGCTCCCATTCGATATCCGAAACGCCTATCGATCCACTATTTGTTGTAGATTCGTCTCCCACTTTTACACAAGTAATACCACAATAAGGAACTCCGGGTTCGGAGACCACAGAAACAAGCCGACAAGTACCCGTTACCGAAAAGTTTGAGAGGCTCAACATATGTGGGTCGGAAACTAAATTTCCTTCCGGAAAGGTTGGTTCAAAACAATTGCCTGCATTTATACTTACAGCCGAAATTTGCTTTTCCGTATCTCCACTCTTGAAAACGATATTACCGCTAATATCTGTCGATCCATCATAGGTTATTTTTACATCAATATCTTTCGCTGTAGCTGCAATAGATGCAGGTTCGGCAGTTAGTCCCGACGGTAAAGTAATCGAAATATTCTGAGAAAGTTGAACACCCGAAACCTTAATAACCTGCTCACGGCTATTCTCGTCAAAAGCCAGACTTGTTGTTGATACTTTTATATCAATATCCTCATATATTTCCCAATTATCGATATAACCTATTGTCCCGGCCTTTTGATAATTATTAAACCAACAATTTCCACTTGTTGCCGAATTTCCGGTAGTGAAACGCTTCTCAAATACAATCCATTCATTGTTTGTATTTGCTATTTCAAAGTCGGTCGAAGCATTTCCATTATTTATATAGGTATTTCCTGTTCCTATTTGAAAAGTCCCGTTGGTTTTCACCATCGCCTTTATAACATACTTGGTGTTTGGCTGCCAGTCTACATTAAAAGAGAAAGAGCCGGTTGCAACATTCGATATTTTACCACTCGATGTACCACAGTAAATTTCACTTTTGAGCATTGTAATAGACACAGATCCCCAACTTTCTGAAAACTTACTAACTGCTGTTATTTCCGGGTCCGGAACAAGATTTCCTGTCGGAAACATTGGGGTAAAACAGTCATCTGTAACTGCATTCGCGTTCGGAATTGCTGCCAATAAATTAAATGCAGTAAACAATGATGAGGCCAATATATATAATTTTTTCTTCATTTTATTTTTTGTTATAGGGTTTCACTATTCTATTCTCCAACCACAATCCTGCTGCATAGCCCATACTAATTTGGCCATAATGCGGAGGTATTTCTCATTAGAGAATCCACCCGGATCACTTCCAACTTCTTCACGTTGATTACACCCGAAAGGCCAATAATGATATCCTCCGGCACTAAGCTTAGTATAGTAGCCATTGGTCAATTCATTTACAAGCGCATTTGCTACCGGCAGGTTAAAACCCGAATCCTGATACTCTATCCATTTCCAATGAGTTCCCGATCCAAAATAGTGAGCCATTTCGTGCATAGCTGTACCAACAAACAGATAGCGTTCGTTCGCTCCAAATTTCAACTGCCCCCGATAGCTAGCTTCAGCTGTAGGAACTCCCTCATGATGATCGACACGAATATTGGCTGTATAACCCGTATATTTGTTGAAATAATAACAAGCGCTATCCATTGCCTGCTTCAACATCTTAAACTTAGCCTCTCCCATATATTCAGGTGTTGCCCCTCCTGCAAAATGATAAGTAATATTTCCCATAACAGGAATTACCCTGAATTCTTTACCATAAGTAGTCCCCGATGCATTAGTTGCATAAGCTCGAACAAAATAATCGTTATCGATATTCAGATCTTCAATTGTGAAATTATACTGCCCCAAAGCGGTATTATCCATAACTTTTTTAGAATCATTTATAGTTGCACCGCTTTTTGTTGACCAACAGAAGCCATGTTCTGTAATTTCACTTGTTCCAGCATTTACCAGATTGCCTACGCAATAAGCCGATTTACTTGTACGGTTATATACAGCCGATATCGTTTGAATAATAGGCATTCCGCTTTTAGTTGTAAAACTAAGCTCATTTCCGTACGAAACACCTCTTGCATTTTTTATAAATGCTCTGGCATAATATGTTGTATTATTTTCTAATCCTGTAAGTTTTATGTCAGTCAAATCCATATCGGGAGTCACTTTTACTACACTACGGTTTATTGTAGGTAGTTTACGATTGTTCCAGCAAATCCCCATTTCGGCAACCGACGATCCGCCTGTGGATAAGACTTCGAGTCCCATTATTATGTTATTAAAAGATATTTGAGTTACTCCTAATGTTTTAATGGAAGCCAGATTGTTTAAATTTCCGTCACTAAAATTAATACTGTCAATTTCGGAGAGTGTAACATTGGTTAAACTTTCGTCCGATTGATAAATATCAAGCTTAGTTTGTTCATTACTAACTTTTATACTATCAATTTGTTCGGTCGAGAACTTTAGAACCGACAAATCGTTTTTATACAGGTTCAATGTTTTTTGCGCAGAAACACTTATTGCAAAAAATATAGCGACTATTATTAATAACTGTTTTTTCATTGTTTTGTGAATTTTACAACTTCGTTATTCGTCTTCAATATATATAAACCTTGTGCCAATGCCGAAACATCAATGGCCTGTGTCGAATAACTTAACTGTACAGTTAATACTAAACTTCCTGCAATAGAATATATAGACACCGTGTTGCTACCCTCCGGTAAATTTGTTAACGCAATACGGTCGGTTGCAGGGTTTGGAAAAACAGAGAGCAATGTTTTATTAACAGTTACATCTTCAATACTATTAAGAGACTGAGGGAAAGTAATATTCCTGACAGTTTGCATCCCGAAATTCTCAGAAACACTTCCATCATTATACGAAAAAATTAAATCGTCACCCGAAAATGTAATTTTATCCAACAACGAAAGCTCAATCTTTTTCTCTGTATTGTCCCAGCTTGTTATCTTCAAAGAATTTTGCCCTTGAATAAACAACGAACTGCCCAAAAGAGAAATAAAAGCCAAGTAAAGTTTTAATCTCATATTTTTCAGATATTAATTTGGTTAGTAAACCTGTTTACTTAAACAAAAGTAAATGAAAGGTAAAACATACACTTCCATTATTATTTCAAATAAGTCGCATTTTAGTTCACACTTACTTTTTTTAAGTGTTGTATAACAAAAAAAGGTTATGCTTATTCAGCATAACCTTCTGTTATATTATTCGAATATAGTAAACTTACAAAGCGTTCTCCTTAATAAGGTATTCTGCTATTTGAACGGCATTAAGTGCAGCTCCTTTTTTTATTTGATCGCTTACCGTCCAGAATGTTAGCCCATTCGGATTTGCCAGATCTTTACGAATACGCCCTACATAAACAGGCTCTTTACCTGTAACGAATAAAGGCATTGGATATTCTTTCTCCGAAGGATTATCTTGCAATACAATACCCTCGGCTTTTGCAAATGCTTCACGAGCCTCCTCAACACTTACAGGACGTTCGGTTTCGACCCATGTAACTTCGGAATGAGCACGCATAACAGGAACACGTACGCAAGTAGCACTAACCTCAATATCGGAATGCATTATCTTGCGCGTTTCGTTATACATTTTAAGTTCTTCCTTTGTGTATCCGTTTTCGGTAAATACATCTACTTGAGGAATAACATTATACGCTAATTGATAAACAAATTTTTCGACAGTGGCTTCTTCCCCGTTCATAATCTGTTTAAACTGGTTTACAAGTTCATCCATCGCCGATGCTCCGGCTCCCGAAGCAGCCTGATATGTTGCAACATGCACACGGTTGATATGCGAAATATTTTCAATAGCCTTTAGTGCCACAACCATTTGTATGGTTGTACAGTTGGGATTGGCAATGATGTTACGCGGACGTACTTTTGCGTCCTCGCCATTTACTTCAGGCACAACCAAAGGTACGTCTGCATCCATACGGAATGCGCTTGAATTATCGATCATAATTGCTCCATGCTTAGTTATAGTAGACGCAAATTCGGTCGAGATACTACCTCCGGCAGATACAAAAGCGATGTCGATACCCTTAAAATCATCGTTGTGCTTTAGTTCTTTTACTGTATAGTCCTTACCTTTAAAAGTATAGACATTTCCGGCACTACGCGCCGAACCGAACAACACCAACTCATCGAAAGGGAAGCTACGCTCTTCAATCACACGGAGAAATTCCTGCCCAACAGCACCACTAACTCCAACAATAGCAATTTTCATTTTAGTAATTAATTATTGATTGATAAAATATTATGCAAAGGTAAATATAAAAGTAATAACATTATATATCTTGATTTATCGTTTTTCCAATAAAACAACATTTTCAACATGATGTGTATGCGGAAACATATCAACTGGCTGAACTTTTGTAACCTTATACATGCTATCGAGTAAACTTAAGTCACGGGCTTGCGTTGCCGGATTACAGCTTACATACACTATCCGTTGGGGAGAGGCAAACAAAATAGCATCGATAACATCGTCGTGCATACCAGCGCGTGGCGGATCGGTTATAATAACATCAGGTTTTCCGTGCTCGTTAATAAATTCCTGATTCAGTATATCCTTCATATCTCCTGCATAAAAAAGAGTATTGTTTATGCCGTTGTTTTCCGAATTGAATCGTGCATCTATTATAGCATCTTCAACATATTCAATACCAACCACCTGTTTAGCTTTCTTTGCTACAAAGTTAGCAATAGTACCTGTGCCTGTGTAAAGATCATAAACCAACTCATTTCCGGTAAGCGCAGCAAAATCGCGGGCAATTTTATACAAATTATAAGCTTGTTCGCTGTTTGTCTGGTAGAACGATTTTGGGCCGATTTTAAATTTCAACCCTTCCATCTCTTCATAAATAAACCCGTTGCCTTTCCATGTCATAACCTCCTGATCTGTTATAGTATCATTGGCTTTTTGGTTAACAATGTATAACAACGATGTTATTTGCGGAAATTCTGACTCTACCGCTTTAAGCACACTTTCTATTTGCTCACGATCATCGTCATAAAACACAACAATTACCATCAATTCCCCGGTAGTAGAGGTGCGGACAATAAGGGTACGCATCAAGCCGCCACGATTACGCAGGTCGAAGAAAGAAGAACCTTCGCGAAAACAGTACTCACGTATAAAATTCCGTATTTGGTTCGATACGTCATCTTGTAACCAACATTTATTAATGTCGAGAACTTTATCAAACATTCCCGGTATATGAAATCCAAGCCCGTTCATATTATCGAAAGTTACCCCCGATTCGATTTGTTGCTGAGTCAACCATCTTTTATTCGAAAAAGTAAATTCAAGCTTATTGCGATAAAAAGTTGTTTTTTCCGATCCCATAATTGGGGCTATTTCGGGAAGTTCTATTTTACCAATGCGGGTAAGATTATCAGTTACTTGTTTTTGCTTATATTTCAGCTGTTCGCTATATGGCAATATTTGCCATTTGCATCCGCCACAAACGCCAAAATGCTCACAAAAAGCCTCTGTCCGATTGTCCGAATACTTTATGAAATTTATAGCCTTAGCTTCGGCATATTTATTTTTTTTACGCGTTACTTGTAAGTCTACAATGTCGCCGGGCACAACATAAGGCACAAATATTGCCATATCGTTTACTTTAGCTATCGCTTTGCCTTCGGCGGCAACATCGGTTATTTCTATTGCTTCGAGTATAGGAAGTTCTTTTTTCTTTCTTGCCATTAGTTGTCGTTTCTACTTTTAAGACCACAAATGTAGTAATGTTTTTGCAGTAGACAGTACTACTTTTAACTAATAAAATGTATTTTTGTATGTTAGAGTATTTTTTCGTTTATCCAGTAATGCCCACTATGAAGAAGTTTTTAATAGCCCTTTATCAAATATTTATATTTTTACCAATATTTGCTATTGCTACAATTATAACAGCCCTTACTGTTATGATTGGTTGCACATTAGGCAATAATCGTTTTTGGAGTGTTGTACCTCCTCGTTATTGGTCCAAACTTGCTTGTCGTCTTTCTTTATGTAAAATCACGGTAAAAGGACGCGAAAAACTAGACAAGAACACTTCGTATGTTTTCACCCCAAACCATCAGGGGGCATTCGACATTTTTCTTATATACGGATATTTGGGACAAAACATTAAATGGGTGCAAAAGCAGGAGTTGAGAAAAATTCCGTTTGTGGGTAAAGCGTCTGAAATTGCAGGGCACATTTTTGTCAATCAATCAAGTTTAAAATCGATGAAAGAAACCATAACCAAAGCTGAACAAGAACTGAAAAAAGGCGATTCGATAACCATATTCCCCGAAGGTTCGAGAACTAAAGACGGAACAATGGGACGCTTTAAGAAAGGAGCCTTTATTATTGCACAACAAATGCAACTTCCAGTTGTTCCCCTTACACTTAATGGACCTTTTAATGTGATGAAAATACATACATACCTTATAAATCCGGGAAAAATGGAACTTATAATACACGATCCGATTCCTACTCAAGGTATGACGGAAGACGACATACCCGAATTATTGAACAAAACTCATAATGAAGTACATTCCGGTTTATGGGATATTTATAAATAAGAAAACACAGACTTTTTTAACTATATAATTTTGTACATTTGCAATTAATTCAATTAAAACCAATAAAATCATGAGGTTAAAATATTTTTGCGCAGCTATTCTTTTTTCTATGCTAAGCTTGTCGCAAGTTACCTTTTCACAACAAACAAACTACCGCACGCACACTGTTTTAAAGGGTGAAACAGCTTATTCTATTGCTTCGTTACACAAAGTTTCGTTACAGGAATTATACGATTTAAATCCCGGTATCGAAAAAGGGTTAAAAGAAAAAACAATATTACGGATTCCTGCTACCCAAACAACCGCAGTGTCAGTCGATGACAATTCTTTTTTTCACAGTATAAAAAGTAAAGAAACTTTATTTTCGGTTTCGAAACTTTATGATGTGCCTATCGACCAAATTGTCGCTATAAATCCGGGGCTAACTTCCGAAAACTTCAAAATAGGCAATGTTATTCGCATACCAAAAGTAAAAACTACTCCAGTAGCATCAGTTCAACCAAGCGCAATTACTCAAAGCTATATCAGTCATAAAGTTGAGCCGAAAGAAACCCTATTTAGTCTATCTCAAAAGTATAATGTATCGATACAAGAAATAGCTGAAGCAAATCCTTCGGTAAAAGAGAACGGGTTAAAAAAAGGTATGATGCTATCTATCCCAACAGATCATAAAGCGGCATCTACAACGCCGGCACAATCGGCACCACAATATACTGAAACTGTTAATACCTCTATAGCTACAACCAACAATTATACTACCGAAAATAATAAAACAATGAAAATTGGCTTATTGCTTCCTTTACTAGATCAACGCGATCATCAGCAAAGTCGGTTCATTGAGTATTACGAAGGATTTTTACTAGCTGTTCAGGATATAAAGGCTCAAGGGTTTTCAGCCGAAATATACACATTTGATATAAGCAAAGGGCACAATACTAAAAAACTCGAAAGCCTACTCGATACTTACGAGATGAAGAACCTCGATCTTATTATTGGGGGTGTAACATCTGATGAAATACGCATTCTAAATAAGTTTTCCTTTGAACATGGCATAAAATATGCCATTCCATTTCCGGTAAAAGACGATTGGGATTTACAACAAAGCCCTGAATCTTTTCAGGTAAATTTGCCAATAAGCCAACTTTATGCCAAAGCCGCTTTTTCTTTCTGTAAATATTTCAGAGATTACAATGTTATTATTATCGAAGACGAAAGTACGCTTAACGATAAGGCCGATTTTATAACTACACTGAATAGCAACCTTACAATGTCGACATTAAAAAGCCGTACCATTAATGTTGGACAAAGTTTTGAAGCACAGTTTAAAAACGCGATCGATCCTTCGGCAAAAAATATAGTAATACCAACATCGAGCTCTATATTAACACTCAGTAAAATAATACCTACATTAAGAAATATGAAGAAGTCGTATGCAAATACCGAAATAAATATATTCGGTTACCCGGAATGGCAGGCTTATTCGGCTCAGTATCTTCAGGATTTTTACCGTTACGGAACATATATTTATTCTTCATTCTATGCCGACACTAATAGTCCTGCTGTACAAAGTTTGATGAACCGGTATAGAAACTGGTATGGGAAGGCTATGATTAACACATACCCCCGTTATGGATTACTAGGATACGATACAGGAATATATTTTATGACAGCTTTAGCCCGGCATGGAGACTCGTTTGAAAACAGGCTATATATGTTGAATTCAACAACCTTGCAATCGGCCTTTCATTTCGAAAAATCTAACGAAGGTAACGGATACACTAACTCCGGCTTGTTTTTCATTCATTACAAAACAGATGCCACTATAGAAAAGATTGATTTGAGCAAATGATAAAAAGGACCTTCATATATTTTCTTTTTGTTGTAGTATGCAGCATAAACCTTATAAAAGCCCAATCGAAATTTGAGCCGGAATGGAATGTTGGGATAGGTTTTGGGCCTACATTCTCTACTCAAAGTTTAATACATCAACGAGCCGAGATACCGGCACAAAATACACAACAGTTTCATGGCGGATTAGCAATTCGATATATATCGGAAAAGAATCTGGGACTAATTGCCGAGCTAAACTATAGCCAACAAGGCTGGGAAGGTAAATTTAAAAACAATCCCGAATATGCACACAAACATTCGTTAAACTATATAGAATTACCGGTTCTTAGTCATATTTATTTTGGAAGAAAGGGGCGTTTCTTTGTAAATCTGGGCCCTAAATTTCAATTTCTGATTAGCGAAAAAGAAAAGATAAGCGAAGCCTTAGCAAATGATATTGACGAAAACAGTACACCTCAATACAACAGAAATGCTCAGCATAAATTTGATTACGGAATAATGGGAGGTGTTGGATTTGAATTAAGAACAGGAATTGGGAATTTTGCCCTTGAAGGCCGTTATTATTTTGGTCTGGGAGATATATACAAATCTGGAGAAAGTGCCGATAGCTTCAGCCGTTCGGCAAATCGTGTAATATCGGCAAAGCTTACTTATTATATCAAAGCATTCTAAAACCAATACATAATGACAAAATTCTCAAAAGCGTTTTGGGTAGCTAACTCTGTAGAACTTTTAGAAAGGTTAGCCTACTATGCTGTTTTTATCGTAATAACTCTTTACCTGTCTAATGTATGGGGATTCAGTGATATAGAAGCGGGTATAATTTCGGGTATATTTTCTGCTTTGTTGTACTTCCTACCCACATTCACAGGTGCCTATGCCGATAAAATCGGATTCAGATCATCTATAATTCTAGCCTTTGGTCTTTTAACTATTGGTTATGGTGGATTAGGATTACTACCTACTATGCTGGAAAGCGCAGGCTTGGTACAGTATGGTATGGAAACAACTTTTACAGGTCTAGAATCCAGCCATCTGCGTTGGAGTATAGCTCCGGTATTAATTCTTATAGTTATAGGAGGTTCTTTTATCAAAGCTGTTATAACCGGAACCGTAGCGCGTGAAACTACTTCTGAAAACAGGGCTCGTGGTTATTCGATATTCTACATGATGGTAAACTTCGGTGCTTTCATCGGCAAAACAGTTGTAGACCCCTTAAGGAGAGGAATGGGAAATGAAGGTCTTGTATACTTGAATTTTTTCTCTGCAGCAATGACGCTAATAGCCCTAGTTGCAGTTTATTTTCTCTATAAATCTGTTAAAACAGAAGGCGAAGGCAAAAGTTTAGCTGAGGTGGGTCGTGCTTTTATTAAAGTTTGTACAAACGGACGCCTTATAACCCTAATACTCATTATAAGTGGCTTTTGGCTGATTCAAGGGCAGATGTATGCAACAATGCCTAAATTTGTAATCAGGATGATAGGAGCAGAAGCCTCGCCCGGATGGTATGCTAATGTAAACCCTTTTGTGGTTTTTATGTGTGTAAACTTAGTTACATCACTCATGAAAAAACGTACAGCCTTAGCTTCAATGACCATCGGTATGCTTATAATTCCTTTCTCGGCGCTGGTAATGTCCTTTGGCAATCAGATAGGAGCAGAGTATATTCTAGGACTTCATCCTATTGCTTTTATGATGATTGTAGGTATAGCTATGCAAGCATTAGCCGAGTGTTTCATTTCACCACGCTATCTTGAATATTTTTCTCTTCAATCGCCAAAGGGTGAAGAAGGATTGTATCTAGGGTTTAGCCACTTGCATTCTTTCTTATCATATCTGCTTGCTTTCGGGTTATCAGGTTTTTTACTTAATAAATATTGCCCTGACCCTAAAGATTATACGCCTGCTGAATACGCAGTAGTTACAGAAAATGCTCATTACATTTGGTATGTATTTGTCGGAATCGGCATGATTTCGGCTATAGCCCTTGTTATATATGGTATAATTACCCGTCGGATGGATAAAAAGGCAGCTACCGAAGCAAACACAATAGAATAATTATAAGTCCAAGACTTCATGACTAATAAAAAACCCTTTCGATTGATATATCGAAAGGGTTTGTAATTTTTATAAGATAAATTAAAGCCATTTCTTTCGTCGGAAGAAATACAGGATAATACCTGAAGCAAATACCATCAGCCCGATAGATAACGGATACCCAAGCTTCCAATCAAGTTCCGGCATAACAGTGAAATTCATTCCATAAATACTTGCAATAAGCGTAGGTGGCATAAAAATTACCGAAATTACGGTAAACATCTTAATTATCTTATTCTGTTCGATATTAACGAAACCGAGGAATGTATCTTGTAAGTAGTCCAGACGGTCGAAGCTAAAACGAATATGTTCTAAAAGCGAATTTATATCTTTTACCAATATAGTTAGCTTGCCATGCAATTCCCTCGGTATAAGTTCGCTTTTGAGCATGCTTGATACGGCACGTTGCTTCTCTATTATATTTTCGCGTAAAAGCATCGTCTTTTCCTGAAGGTTCTTTATTTCCATCAAAAGTTCCTCGTCAGCTTCCTGTATACTTATACTGTTACTCAAATCTGTAATATGATGAGTCATTTCCTCAATCATGTCGGCATCTACCTCTACCCGTGTTTCGAGCAAAGCCACAAAAACATGATATCCGGTTGGATAATTACGCGGATTTGCAGATATTTTCTTTATCGTTTCCTGAAACGACACAAGCTCTTCGTCACGTACAGTTATGAGAAGATTATTTTTCAATATAAACGAAACAGTCTCTTTCTCAAATGAATTTAGAAGGAAGTTGAGATTTACGACAAGCGATTCGGAAGTCTCCATATAACGAGACGACATCTCTATCTCTATCATCTCTTCTTCTTCCTGAATATATATTCTCAAATAGTCTTCCAGTTCATTTTCTATCTCTTCATCAACATTGTTTAAGTCAATCCAAAGAAAATTTTTGATCGGGGTTTCTTTAAGAAATTCAAGGCTACGGCTTATCCGTATAACATTATCCTTATGGTAAAAGAGTTTGATTTCTGACATACTCTCCGCTTTTTGATAGGTTCTTTACTCGTTTTCCGAATTGTATTCCCGGTTTTGCAGGCATTTTTTTGCAATATTGGTTAATGCCTCAAATTGTGTTACCGAGAGCTGTTCAGGCCGTTTATCAAATATTGGATCAGAATACGCTTCACAATCTTTACCCAAAAGAGGTTTCATCGAGTTTCGCAATGTTTTGCGGCGTTGATTAAAGCTTGTTTTAACAACCGTCTTGAAAAGTTTTTCATCGCAATCCAGCTGTTTGCGCCCGTTCCTTGTTAATTTGATAACGGCCGATTTGACCTTAGGCGGAGGGTCGAAAACCTGTTCGCTGACCGTAAATAAATACTCTATATCATACCAAGCCTGTAACAATACACTTAATATTCCATATGATTTATTCCCTGGCTTCGAAGCTATACGTTCTGCAACTTCTTTCTGTAACATTCCCGAACAAAACGGGATGCGATCTTTATAATCCAGTACCTTAAAAAATATTTGAGACGAAATGTTATACGGATAATTACCTATAACACAAAACTGGTCTGTATAGATATCAGAAATATCCAGTTTTAAAAAATCGGCCTCAATTATCTTCCCTTTAAGCGTGGGAAAACGTTCTTCCAAATAAGGGATCGATTCCTTATCAAGTTCAACAACCGTAAGGTCTCCCTTGTCAATGAGAAACTGTGTAAGTACCCCCATTCCGGGCCCTACCTCTATGATAGGAGTACCAGCAAAATCGTCAACCGTATCGGCTATTCGTTTTGCTATTTGCAAATCTTTAAGGAAATGCTGACCCAGGAATTTTTTTGGTTTAACAGCTCTCATCCACAACTTATGATTATATTTGTAGCTTGCAAAGATAATGAATATTTTTTAAGGCTTTTAGCGAGCTGTCGAAAAATAATAACATTCAGCTATTTATAAAACATCGGATAAATGGATAATAATATTGAAGAAACCATCCCTCAGAAAAAATCACTGGTAAAAACTATCCTTCAAATAATTCTTCCTCTAGGTCTGGGCATTCTTATTGTCTACTTCTTCGTAAAGGATATCGATCCCAAGGAATTATGGTCGATACTTAAAAATGCAAATTGGGGTATCTTATTATTTTCTCTCATATTTGGGTTGTTAGGTAATACTATCAGAGGATATCGATGGGAGCTACTTATTCGCCCGCTTGGATACTCTCCTAAAGTATCAAATCTTTGTTTTGCAATTTATGGAGGTTATGCCGTAAACTTTGCTTTGCCTCGTGCAGGAGAAATATGGAGATGCGGAATTGTTGCCAAAGACGAAAAAATTCCCTTCACAAAATTATTTGGAACAATGATCTTGGATCGTGTACTAGACACACTCACTGTTTTGCTAATAACTGTTGTTGCATTTTTTCTTAATATGCAATTTTTAATGAAACAGAGCGAAGAAAGTTTGGGTAGTATATCGCGACTAATAACATCGCCCTATTTATATATAGGAATATTAGTTTCCGTTCTTATAATATTTGTTGTATTCAAATATATGGGAGAGAACTTCATTGTAAAAAAAGTGAAAGATCTTCTTGTCGGAATGTGGAACGACATGAAAGACATCTGGAAGATGAAAACAAAAGGACGATTGATTTTCTACTCTCTTGCAATCTGGACATCCTATTTCTTCTATTTTTATATAACATTTTTCGCCTTTGGGTTTACTGAAAATTTAGGATTTATTGCAGCATTAGTAGCATTTGCCCTTAGCAGTATAAGTATGGGAGTGCCATCGAACGGAGGATTAGGCCCATGGCAGCTTGCCGTAATAGCCTCGCTTACACTATATGGTGTAAACAATGTTGAAGCAACAGCCTTTGCAACAGGTGTATTTGCAATACAATCGCTTTGGGTAATTCTTTGCGGATTATTTGGAATCACTGCTATGGCTATCAGGAATCGAAAATAATAATCCCTACAGAAACGATAAAGAAACATTGTTAAACAGGTCAAAATATGTCATTACTTATATCAGTTATAATCCCTGTTTATAATACGGAAAAATATCTGTCAAGATGCCTTGACTCTGTAATAAAACAAACATACACAAAACTCGAAATTATCCTGATTAATGATGGATCTACCGATTCGTCCGGAGATATATGCGACAATTATGCACAACAAGACTCCCGCATAAAAGTTGTTCACAAAAAGAATGCCGGAGTTTCGGCAGCTCGTAATTCCGGACTGATGTACGCTAATGGCGATTATATCAGCTTTATTGATTCTGACGACAGAATAGAACATAATATGTACGAGATTCTGACATCCCACCTGAAAGACTGTCAGGCAGACATTGTCAGATTCAATGCCTATAGAGGTAAACATATAATGAACAGAATTCCTTTCGATGGCTTATATGAAAATCAAAAGTTAAAGACCGAAATTCTGCATACAATGATAGGTGCTGATAAATTCGGGGGAACATTTATACAAGGTGTTTTATGGATGCATCTATTCAAAAGAGTTGTTATTGAAGACAATAACATACGTTTCAGCCCGGATCTTCGTCAAAACGAAGACCGCCTGTTTACAATAACAACAATATCGCACTCGAAGAGTGTTTTGTTTGTTAACGATGTGTTGTATCACTACGAACTGAATGGGGATTCTCTGACCCAATCGTACAAGGAAGGACGATGGGAGCAGGAGCTCATCTATCTAGACATGCTTAAGCAAAATGTTATAGAGCCGTTATCTCGGGCAGATAATAAAATGGATTTAACACCCCGTTTGCAGAACGATTATTTGCTGCGTGCTATAGTAAGTATACATTACGAATTTTTTACCGGTCACAGCAATCCTTTTAATTTCAAAAAAAAGAGAATAGCTCATATAATAAAAGATAAAAATGTGAGAATTTCTTCTCGTAATATCAGGAAAAACAAAATCAGCCTAAAAGAAAATATACTATTGTTCTTCATAAAGTACCGATGCTCTTTATTTTTGAGTATTTTTGAAGAACTAACTTATATTAAAGGCAAACGGACATAAACTAAACAAGAAAAAAATAATGGATAAAATTTCGTTAGTAATACCTTGTTATAACGAAGAACAGGCACTGCCTTTTCTGTATGAAGAATTGGTACGGGTTTCGGCAAAAATGAACCAACAAACATTTGAATTTATTTTTATAAATGACGGATCGAGAGATAAAACTTTAGACATTGTAAAAGAACTACGAAGGAAAGATAAAAGAGTTCGGTTTGTTTCGTTCTCCAGAAACTTTGGAAAAGAAGCAGCTATACTTGCCGGATTAAAAGCCTCGGAAGGAGATTATGTTGCGATGATAGATGCCGACCTTCAAGACCCGCCCGCTCTCTTATCCGAAATGTATATAGCCATAAAGGAGGAAAGTTACGATTGTATAGCAACCCGTAGAGATGATAGGAAAGGCGAACCCATTATCCGATCTTTCTTTGCCCGCCAATTCTATAAAATGATGAATAGAATATCGGATACCAAATTGGTCGACGGTGCGCGTGATTTTAGACTAATGACTCGCCAAATGGTAAATGCCATTATTGATATGCCTGAGTACAACCGTTTTTCGAAAGGTATTTTTCAATGGGTGGGCTTTAATACTAAATGGATTTCGTACGAAAATATCGAACGTGTGGCAGGCGAAACCAAATGGTCTTTTTGGGGATTGTTTTTCTATTCGCTCGAAGGAGTTGTTGCATTCTCAACGCGTCCTTTAGCTATAGCTTCACTTTTTGGCTTGCTTTTTTTTCTAATATCTTTGGTTATGATTACTGTTATAATAACCAAAACTCTTATTTGGGGCGATCCTGTAGCCGGTTATCCATCAACAATATGTATTATATTCTTTATTGGGGGAATACAACTTTTCTGTCTCGGTATTTTAGGGCAATACATATCCCGTACTTATCTTGAAACCAAACACAGACCCTTATTCGTTATTAAAGAAACTGAACAAGAATGACAGTATTTAAAAGTGTAGCAAGACAGATGAATAATCTGGCTACAACATTTGAAAATTTAACCGATAACATAGCTGTTCGAAGAATCCTTTTTGGGTGTGCTCTGCTCGTAATTTTCGGTGGTGTTTACATCTTAAATTCGCTCCATATGTTATATGGAGACGATTGGAGTTACAGTATGTTCGGAGACAATCATCTTAATAGTTTCGGACAAATTTTAGAATCGCAATACCGTCATTACTTTGTTTGGGGTGGACGAACCATTGTGCATATTATAGCGCAAACATTATTACTTTTAGGCAGTCCATGGAACGACTTACTGAACAGTATGGCTTTTGTAGCTCTTATAGTTGCTGTTTATTATTTGGTGAAAAAAAAGGATTCTCCCTACAACGTATCGTTACTTATAGGAATAACCATGCTTGTGTGGCTATTTCAACCTGCATTTGCGCAAACAATGCTGTGGATAGTTGGCAGTGCTAATTATTTATGGGGTACACTTATTATTGTTCTCTTTCTGATTCCGTTCAAATTACATTTTTTGAATGCAAATAGCAATGACAACCTTTTTAAAACTATCCTATTCCTATTTGCAGGAATTATTGCAGGATGGACAAACGAGAATATGGCTGTCGCTCTGGTTTGTATAGTTTCGGTATTTCTTGTTTTGTTTAAGATAAGGGAAAAAAGAATACCTCGTTGGGCAATAACAGCCCTTATAGGAACTATAACCGGGACAATATTATTGATAGCAGCACCGGGCAATTACGTAAGGTATGCCGAGTTCCCGGTAGAACAAAGTTCGATTGTATTACGGTATCTGGGACAATTTATTAGCGCATTGGCTTCTTTCTATTATTATTGTCTTCCTCTTGCATTTATTCTGGCTCTTAGTTTCATTATCCATCGTTATTACGGAAAAACCGAGCTCAAAAAAGGTACATTTATTTTATCATCCATATGGCTGGCTGGAGCACTAATCGCAACTTTGGTAATGTCGGCTTCCCCATTTTTTCCGGGGCGCGCTTCGTTTGGCATTAACACTTTGCTTATCATAAGTATTGCGGCCCTATATGCCAACCTCGATTTCAGAAGCGGACTTATAAAAGGTATAGCGTACACATCGTTAATTTTTGCTCTATTATTCTTCGTAGCCGATTATTACCGGGGATACAAAGATCTTGACGATATTAACACGGTTTTTTCGCAGCGTATCGAGATTGTAAAGGAAGCAAAACAGCAAGGAATTAAGCATGTTACTTTTGTTGGTAAACCAATTGAGCAAAAGACCCGCTTCGTTCATTATTACGATTTCTTTAACAATCCGGAATTATGGGATAATAATGTCTTTTCTAAATATTATGGAATTGAATCGGTTGAAATGAAACCCGAATAGCTACTAAAAGTAAGAAATCATCCACCAAAGGGATATAGCAGTAACTAATATCCATAAACAAACACCTTGTAAAAATGGATAAATACCAACCTTTTTCACCTCATCCATTTTTATAGATGTTCCGATAAAGAACAAGGCAATAGTCATGCCTTTTCGTCCCAGCCAGCTCAAATGTCCGTTAGTTTCTTCCATACCGGGAACATACGATCCAATAAGTATGGCAATAACAAATAAAGCAATGAACCACGGAATAGAAATCTTCGAAGCCTTATTCTTATTATAAAAAGCAATAATAAAGGCTACAGGTATTATCCACAAAGTTCGGGTAAGTTTTACTGTTGTTCCCACCTGAAGGGCTTTCTCTCCGTATTCGGCACATGCACCCACAACCGAACTGGTGTCGTGAATTGCAATTGCCGCCCAATAACCAAAAGTAGTTTCATCCATCGAAAATAAGTGCCCGACAACAGGAAAGACGAAAAGAGCCACGGCATTAAGTATAAAAATCACAGCAAGAGAAAAGCTAATCTGGTTATTCTCTGCGTTAATTACAGGAGCAATTGCAGCAATGGCGCTTCCTCCACAAATGGCAGTTCCACCCGATATAAGTAGAGATGTATTTTTTTCGACCTTAAATATGCGCCCTAAAAGTATACCCAACAACAAGGTTAGGAAAACCGAGACTAGAGTCAACACAAAACCCGTTTTGCCGGTATGTATAACTTCGCTGACAGGCATTGCAAAACCCATCAGAACAATGGATATCTGAAGCAAATACTTAGTCAATTTACCCGAATTAAAAACCGGCTCGCCTTTATACAGAAAGGCAAGAAAGATGCCGGAAAACAAAGCCAAAGGCGGACTGACAAACGGGAACAAACAGAGTGCGGGAATTACATAAAATAAAGGACATAATACTTTAGACATAACTATATTGATTTTTATACAAAGGTATAACAGAATATGAGATTATTAATCTATACACTATAAAGATAAGTTAATTAGTCTTCATTAAATAACTTAAATATGAATCTATGCTTTGATTTAAAAAGTAGTATCTTTGTACCAACAAAATTAAATCATACGACTATGTTTTCAGGTATTGTAGAAGAAGCTGCAACTGTGGTTGCGCTAAAAAAAGAAGGTGAGAATCTGCATATCACAATGAAGTGTTCGTTCGTGAACGAGTTGAAAATAGATCAGAGTGTTGCCCATAATGGTGTATGTCTTACTGTAGTAAGCATGACTGAAGATACATACACTGTTACAGCCATAAAAGAAACCTTAGAGCGTTCGAATCTTGGATTACTAAGCCCCGGAGACAAAGTAAACCTTGAACGCAGTATGTTGATGAACGGACGCTTAGACGGGCATATTGTACAAGGGCATGTAGACCAAACAGCCAAATGTATAAAAGTTGAAGAAGCCGATGGTAGTTGGTATTTTACTTTTCAATACAACTTCGACAAGGAGATGGCTACACGCGGTTACATGACTGTAGACAAAGGCTCGGTAACAGTAAACGGAGTGAGCCTTACTGTTGTGAACCCTACAAACAATAGCTTTCAGGTAGCTATAATACCTTATACTTACGAGTTTACTAATTTCCACCAGATAAAAGAGGGATCAACAGTAAACCTTGAGTTTGATATTATAGGCAAATATATAAGCCGTATATTGGCTGTTCAACAAGACTAATTCTATAATTATGGATTTTCTTGAACTTGTAAACAAACGTCAGAGCACAAGAGCTTACGATAAAGATAAAGCTGTTGAACCTGAAAAAGTCGCTCGTATTATCGAGGCTGCACGGCTTTCGCCGTCGGCTTGTAATGCGCAGCCGTGGCACTTTATAGTAGTTGACGATCCCGATCTGAAAAATAAAGTAGCCGATGCAGCATCGGCAAAGCTATTAGGGATGAATCACTTTACTAAACAGGCTCCTGTGCATATACTTATTGTAGAGGAGAAAGTGAATTTTACATCGGGTATAGGTGGAATGATAAAAGACAAGCACTTTGCTCATGTCGATATTGGTATTGCCGCTGCACACATATGTTTAGCTGCCGAAGCCGAAGGTTTAGGCAGTTGTATGCTGGGCTGGTTTAATGAATCGAAAATGCGCAAACTTTTGGACATCCCCGAAAGTAAACGTGTAATACTCGACATAGTAATAGGCTACCCTGCCCAAGGGTTACGTCCTAAAAAACGTAAGGCTACAGAAGAGGTCGTTTCTTACAACAAATATAAATAACATGGCTATATCGCAAAAGCAATGGGGGCATATTACAATGTTCTCCGTGGCAACTATGTTCGCTTTGAACATTCCTATCGGGAAATATCTTCTGTCAAACTTTATATCCCCATTCGGGTACACAGTATCGCGAATACTTTTTGCCACAATAGCCTTCTGGATAGCATCCCTATTTATGAAAAAGGAGAGGGTTGCTATAAAAGACCACCTTATATTGTTGGGAGGTGGCATTTTCGGGATAATATTTAATCAAGGCTTATTTATATTCGGACTGGGAAATACGTCGCCTGTCGATGCTTCCATTATCACAACAAGCAGCCCGCTTTTTGCCATGATAATAGCGGCGCTTATACTAAAAGAGCCCATAACGTTACAAAAGGCAGGAGGAGTTCTTTTAGGAATAGCCGGAGCCGTATCGTTGGTTTACAGCAGCCACCACGGAAATGTAACAACCGAATCGGGTATGATCGGGAATCTGTCTATTGTAGGAAGCTCGTTCAGCTATGCATTCTATCTGGTAATTACGCGCCCGTTAAGTACCAGATATTCGTCGGTAACTATAATGAAGTGGATGTTCCTGTATGCAGCAATCTTTTTCGTTCCGTTGTTTTATAAAGACCTTGTAAATGCTGACTTATTCAAGCAAACAGAAAGCCTGCCATTCGCATTTTATGCCTATGTTCTAATCTTTGCTACATTCATCGCTTATATGCTTATCCCAGTAGCTCAAAAAAGAATACGTCCCACTACTATATCGATGTACAATAATCTGCAACCCATAATTGCATCTTTTGTAGCTATCAGTATAGGGCAAGATACATTTTCAGTAGGAAAGCTTATTTCGGGCATTCTGGTATTTATGGGTGTATATCTGGTTACACAGAGTAAATCGAAAGCCGATCTGGATGCTGAGCAAATACAAACATCTAAGCAATGAAAAAAATAGGTTTGCTATCGGATACCCATAACCATTGGGATAAGAAGTATGAAGAGTACTTTGCCGATTGCGACGAAGTTTGGCATGCAGGCGATATCGGTTCTCTTGGACTGGCTGTGCAATTCGAGGCATTCAAGCCATTTAAAGCTGTATACGGAAATATAGATGACACTAAAGTTCGTTCTGCTTACCCCGAAATACTACGCTTCGAAACAGAAGGTGTAGATGTATTGATGACGCATATAGGAGGATATCCGGGAAAATACAACCCTAAAATTAAAGGAATATTGCAGGTGTCGCCTCCCAAGTTATTCATTTGTGGTCACTCGCATATACTAAAAGTTATATATGACAAACAATATGGTTGCCTCACAATAAATCCGGGTGCTGCCGGACTCTATGGATTTCACACTGTACGTACACTGTTGAAATTTGTGTTGGATAAGGGGCAGATTAAAGACCTTGAAGTTATTGAATTGGCAAACCGGTAAGCCCGATATTTGTCGTCTATTTATCGCAAACTAAAATCTACAACAGTCACACATTAATTCTATCAAGATACAATTAGCGCCCTTTACTGTGCGTTTCTATGTACATAGAATACTTCTTTCATAAAGATTATGTTTGCTCTATTTTAACATTTTAGTCAGAGGATAATCAAACTTAAAAAACCAACTTTGTATTTGCTTACTCAATTTATATAGTTAAGGATATGAATGAACAGATACTTTCGTTGTACGATTTGAATAGTGCGATTAAAAACGCCGTGAAAGGCTGCCTGCCCGATATGTATTGGATAAGGACTGAAACCAGCGACGTAAGGGAAAACCAAAATGGGCATTGTTATCTGGAGTTTATACAAAAGGACGACTCGAACCGCAATATAATAGCGCGGGGCAGAGCCTCTGTATGGGCAAATACTTACCGCATACTTAAACCCTATTTTGAAAGCGAAACAAGTCAGCCCTTTGTTTCAGGTATCAAGGTGCTGGTTTTGGTAAGCGTAGAGTTTCACGAGTTATACGGATTCAGCCTCAATGTTCACAACATAGATCCCAGCTATACTCTTGGCGACCAAGCCCGCAACCGTGCACTCATACTTAAACAACTAGAAGAGGAAGGCGTACTAACCCTTAACAAAGAATTACAGCTGCCGTATGTTGTAAATCGTATAGCTGTAATATCGTCGCCCACGGCTGCCGGATACGAGGACTTTTGCAACCAGTTAGAAAACAATAAATCAGGGTTTGTTTTCTATACAAAATTATTTCCGGCTATTATGCAAGGCGAACGGACTGAAGAATCGATTCTCTTGGCTTTAGATAAGATAAACCAATATATCGACCTGTTCGACGCCGTAGTTATTATTCGGGGAGGTGGAGCTTCTTCCGAGCTAAGCAGTTTCGATTCATACTTGCTGGCAACCAGTTCGGCACAATTTCCACTACCCATTATCACAGGAATCGGGCACGAAAGAGACGATACCGTATTAGATATTGTGGCTCACACCCGATGCAAAACGCCTACTGCCGTAGCTGAATTTCTGATCGCAAAAAACGAAAGTGTCGAAAACGAACTGTTATTCCTGCAAGAACAAATCAGCTATAAAACAACCCAGCTGCTCCAAAACGAAGCCATACGAATAAATAATCTGACTACTCATTTCTCGTATCTGCTAAAAGAGCAGACAAAGGAACAGTTATCCGAGCTTGCAAAAATTACCATCAGATTAAAAACAGCATCATCTCACCTATTAAAAGAACACGAACATGCGCTTGCGGTAAAAGCTCAATATCTGGAGTTGGTGTCTCCCGAAAACATACTGAAGAAAGGTTATACGCTAACCCTGAAAGGAAATGCCATAGTGAAATCTGCAGTTGATTTAACAAAAGGAGAGCAAATAACCACCCTGTTCTCTGACGGAAAAGTAATATCGACAATAGGTTAAGAAAACAGATTACCTGTATACATCTTTTGACGCGAATTATCTATAAGCAAGAGAGGCTAAATCAATAATCATTATTTCTTATTGCATATAGGTGTCATTTATTAATCAAAGACAGATTGTAATGCAGACTTAACAAAAGCGAGTATTATAATTCTTATCATTTGTAAAAACAGAAAGAATTCATGTTGTAAAACATGCTTCTATGCTAGACATTTTGAAATAAATGTTTAACAAATTGCATATTGTTTATTTGTTACGTAACTTTGTAGCCTCGTAAATGAGATATATAGTTAAGGGTAATAAAAACAACAAAATTAATTAACATTATGGACTCATACAAAGGTTTCCGTGGTACAAAATGGATTGAAGAAATTGATGTAAATAACTTTATATTAGAAAATTACACAGAGTACACCGGAAGCGACAGTTTTCTTGAGGGACCAACAGATGCTACTAACCGCCTGTGGGCTCAATTGAGCGAAATGTTTGTCGAAGAAAAGAAAAAAGGCGTTTACGATGCCGAAACATCTATACCTTCGGCTGTTGACGCTTATGGCGCCGGCTATATCGACAAAAACCTTGAGAAAATAGTTGGAGTACAAACCGACAAACCTCTTAAAAGGGCCATATTTCCGAATGGTGGTCTGCGAATGGTAAAACAAAGCCTAGCAGAATACGGATACGAAATAGACCCCAGAACAGAAGAAATATTTACAAAATATCGTAAAACCCACAACGAAGGAGTTTTTGCCGCTTACACAGATAGTATACGCAGGGCACGAAGCAACGGTTTATTAACCGGTCTGCCCGATGCATATGGTCGTGGACGTATTATTGGCGACTATCGTCGTATCGCACTTTATGGAGTAGACAGATTGATAGAAGAACGCAAGAAAAGATTTGCCGAATGTGATCCTATTGTGATGACAGACGACCTGATCCGCCTTCGTGAAGAATTGAGTTCTCAGATTGATGCGCTGAAAGCATTGAAACGTATGGCTGCTGCTTACGGTTTTGATATTTCGAAACCTGCACAAAATGCACAAGAAGCTATTCAGTGGACATACTTCGGCTATTTAGGAGCTATTAAAGATCAAAACGGTGCCGCCATGAGTCTTGGACGTGTAACAACGTTCCTTGATATATATATCGAAAGAGACCTGAAAGATGGAGTTATTACAGAGCAAGAGGCACAAGAATTTATCGACCACTTTGTAATGAAACTACGTATCGTACGTTTCCTTCGCACACCCGAATATGACGAACTATTCTCGGGCGACCCTGTTTGGGTTACCGAATCGTTGGGAGGTATGACTAACAGAGGGAGATCGCTGGTTACGAAAAACAGTTTCCGTATGTTGCATACACTTTATAATCTGGGGCCTGCACCCGAACCAAACCTTACGGTTTTATGGAGCGACCGCCTGCCTGAAAACTGGAAGCGTTATTGCGCAAAAGTATCTATCGACACATCATCACTTCAATACGAAAACGACGACATTATGCGTCCTCAGTTAGGAGACGACTATGGTATTGCATGTTGTGTTTCGCCAATGCGTATTGGTCACCAAATGCAGTTTTTCGGAGCCAGAGCCAATTTGCCTAAAGCATTGCTTTACACTATAAACGGAGGTAAAGACGAAAAAACAAAAGCTCAGGTATTGCCTAAACATTGGGTTGAGAAAGTTTCGGGCGACTATCTTGAGTTTGACGAAGTTTGGGAGAAATTCGACCGCACATTAGACTGGGTGGCCGAAACTTACGTAAAAGCTTTGAATATTATTCACTATATGCACGATAAATATTCGTACGAAGCTTTGGAAATGGCTTTACACGATGTTGACATTGTGCGTACTCAGGCATTCGGTATATCTGGTTTGTCAATTATAGCCGACTCATTCGCAGCTATCAAATACGGAAAAGTGCGTATTGTGAGAGACGAAGACGGTGACGCAGTAGACTATATAGTAGAAAAAGATTATGTTCCATACGGAAATAACGACGAAAACACCGATAGGTTTGCAGCAGGAATCGTTGAAAAATTCATGAACAAAATACGTAAGCGTAAAATGTACAAAGACGCTATTCCTACCCAATCGGTACTGACTATCACATCCAATGTGGTGTATGGTAAAAAAACGGGTAACACTCCCGACGGACGTCGTGGTGGAACTCCTTTTGCACCCGGTGCAAATCCTATGCACGGACGCGATACAAAAGGAGCGGTAGCATCTTTGTCTTCGGTTGCAAAACTTCCGTTCGAACATGCTAACGATGGTATTTCTTATACATTCGCCATTACTCCCGGTACTTTAGGTAAAAACGATGACGAAAAAATCGCCAACCTTGCAGGATTAATGGATGGTTACTTCAACCAAACAGGCCACCACCTGAATGTAAACGTATTCAATCGCGATTTGCTGATAGATGCAATGGAGAACCCTGAGAAATATCCACAGTTAACAATTCGTGTATCGGGATATGCTGTTAATTTCATAAAACTGACTAAAGAGCAGCAGCTTGACGTTATAAGCAGAACTATAACTACAAGCTTCTAATCTTTCTTACAGAAACTATACAAAAAAGACGAACAGGCTTTAACTATCACGTTAATCGGTCTGTTCGTTTTTATCTTTATACAAAAGAAACTCAAGATGAAAGGGCAGCTGCATTCAATCGAATCATTTGGCACAAAAGACGGTCCGGGCATACGGTATATTCTGTTTTTACAAGGATGTCCTTTGCGTTGTTTGTATTGCCACAATACCGACACATGGAACATGTCGGATTCTAAAATAGAGGTAACCCCCGAAGAAGCTTTCAGCGAAATAAAAAAAGTAAAAGGCTTTTTGAGGAACGGAGGAGTTACTGTTTCGGGAGGCGAACCTTTTCTTCAACCCGACTTTATACTCAATCTTTTCAAATTATGCAAACAGGAAGGTTTGCATACTGCCGTCGACACATCGGGATATTTGTTGAACGATAAAATAAAAGAGGTTTTAAACTTAACCGATTTAGTTCTTCTCGACATCAAACACATCAATCCCGAAAAATACACAGCCCTTACAGCTCGTCCGCTCGAACCTACATTAGATTTCTTCGATTATCTAGAAGAAATAAACAAACCTGTTTGGTTGCGTTATGTTCTTGTTCCGGGATTTTCGGACGATGAAAACGATTTAAAGCAATGGGGCGAATATGTATCGCACTATCCTAACGTACAACGTGTAGATATTCTACCTTTTCACCAAATGGGAATACACAAGTGGAAAGAAATGAATAAGGAATACAAGCTTAAAGATGTGCCATCTCCAACACCCGAACAGGTGAAAAACGCAGAAGACATATTCAAATCTTACGGGCTTCCGCTTCTTTAGCCATACAAATTTCGTTAATAACTCCAAGGTGTTTTTTTAAGAACGTTTTTTATGTAATCAAGCTACCCTTCGTAATCGTCGGGCATAGGTTGATATATGTAGTTGAGATCGTTAAGACGGCGGGGTAATTGTTCCGTTTTTAGTGTATGGGCAATGTCGGAGGCTTTAGGTTCGCAATGCTTTTCGGTTACTATCACTTCTTTCAGTTCAAGTTCGTCGGGGTCGAGTGGGGAAGGAACGTATTTCTTTTTCACTATTTTCTGGGTATAACCCTCCATTTTTCGGCGCATTGCATTTCGGGCAAGTCGGTACAAACGTTCCTGACGTTCTTCGATGGCTTCTTCAACAGCCTGAGCAAATTCGGGTTTAGACTTTTTCCATTCGTAAAATGTTTCGCGGCTTATATCCGCTGCATCGCATACGTTAGCTATTGAGAGGTAATCTTCTGATATAAGGATACAGATTTTTTCTACTGTTTCGGGAGTATATTTTGCCATAATCGTTAGAGTTTAAATATTGTTTTTACTTATAGATAAAACTCCATGAATTTCTTCGGGGGATATGAACAATCATTAATGTTAGTATTAGTTTTTATTATATCTTTATCGAAATTTTATAATTTGCATTTTTTATGAAACTAATAAAATTACTGTTATTGACTATATGCAGCCTATTTGCTGTGCACGGTTTTGCTTTGGAAACAAGTGGTTCTTGTGGGGAAGGTGGCGATAATGTTGTTTGGAACTTTGATACAGAGACAGGGTTATTGACTATTAGTGGAACCGGAAAAATGATATCGTATACACCGGGACAGAATACAGACGAGCGGTATAACCCTTATCCATGGGGCAAATTTGTTCAGTCTATCACTCAGGTGGTGATAGAAGAAGGCGTAACCAGAATCTCAGTATATGCCTTTTATATATGCGGCAACCTTACTTCTGTTTCAATTTCCGAAAGCGTATCATATATTGGGCAGTATGCTTTTGGGGGTTGCCAGAGTCTTACTTCTATTACGATTCCTAAAGGTATAACAACTATTGATGCAAACACCTTTTCTAATTGTGCAAGATTAGCAACCATTGAAGTGCCAGAGGGTATAAAAAGTATTAGTCCATATGCTTTTGCCGGTACTGCTTGGTGGAATAATCAACAGGATGGTTATGTCTATATTCAAAAAATATTATATGCTTATAAAGGGGAAACTCCCCAAGCAACATCTCCCGATATTAAAGAAGGGACAATGAGGATTGAAAATGATGTTTTTAGTAATTGGACAAATCTTACTTCTGTTACTATACCAAGTAGCGTAACCAGCATTGGCGGATATGCCTTTAGTGGTTGTACTAATTTAAAAACAGTAACAATTGAAGATGGAAGCGAAGCGTTGTCAATGGATGGTGTATTTGTATTTAATTATTGTCCTATTGAAACTGTATATATAGGACGAAATATGGAAATAGGGTTTAATACACCTACTTTAACTAATGTGACGATTGGCGACCAAGTTACAAAACTTTGTAGTTTTTCTGATTGCACGGGTTTAACCGAGATTAAAATGCCTAATTCGGTAACTGAAATAGTTTCCTTTTCGGGTTGTACAGGATTAGTAGAAATTGACTTGTCGGATAATCTTCAGAAAATCGGGGGACGTGCTTTTTATGGTTGCACCGGATTAAAGGAGATAACTTTTCCGGGGAAGGCTGAAATAAATGTGGGTCAAAGTGCTTTTGATAACTGTACATCTTTGACGAAAATTGTAAAGGAAAAAGGCTCCTCAATTAATTTTATTGCAGGAGGTTTTGGCAATTGCCCCATCGAAACAATTTATATGGGCGCGGAATTTATTTGGGGTAATACGTCTCCGTTCAGGTATAAAGCTACGCTAAAAGAGGTGATTATTGAAGAAGGTGTTACGGCTATTGGTAAAGGAGCTTTCGAAGGTTGTACAAATTTGACTCAGATAAAATTTCCTGAAACATTAATAAATATCGGAGAGTCGGCGTTCAATAATTGCAATTTGAATGGAGAGTTGTTATTTTCTGAGTCGTTGAAAACTGTTGGTTTGTCGGCATTTGCTTACTGTAGTAATATCGAAAAATTGACATTTGAAGGACAGGTATATTCTTTTGGAGAAAAAGCTTTTTATAATTGCAATGGGCTTAAGAATGTTATTTTGAAATCGTCTGTCACACCTCCCACTTGTTATTCCAATACTTTCGATGGCATTTCCCGATTAACTCTTCACATTCCTCATGGTAGTAAGGAGTTATATGCCAATCATCCGGTTTGGCGAAATTTCACAACAGTAGAAGATGTTTTCCTTCAAAATGATGTTGCCGGACAATTGGCAGTTATAAGTTGGTATCCGGTAAAGAATGCTTCGGCTTATAGCATTACTGTTTATACGGATGAAGACCAAACTCAGATTTATAAAACATACAATTTAGATGCAGAAGGCAGCCTTCGGATGGCAGGCGAAAGAATAAGTTATACGCTGCAAGACTTATCGGCAGAAACAATGTTTTTCTATACACTTTCGGCTTTTGACAGTGAACATAATAATATTGTTTCTTTCTCAGATAGTTTTACAACCACTGCGGGTACAAGCATAGAGGTAATTGTTAGTGATTCAAAATTGCGGGTTTATCCCAATCCGGTTTTAGAGAGTTTCAATGTTAATGGTCTTGAAAAAGACTCGTTCTTAACCATTTGTGATATGACTGGAAAAATTGTATTACAACAAATGGTTTCGCCAAACGAACGTATTAGTATAAGTCACTTGCCTCAAGGTCTGTATTTGGTACGTATAAACGATGAAATAATGAATATTATCAAACAATAATACTTATACGAATTTTAGTTTTTCGAAACATAAACAAACAAGGTTGCCATTTGGCAACCTTGTTTGTTTAGAACGTTTATATAATAACAGTATCATCCGGTGTTGCGGGTTCCTGCCGCAATACCCGATATAGTAACCATTAATGCCTGTTCAAGCTGCGACGACGGGTTTGTGTCTTTTCTGCATCTCGACAGAAGTTCGACCTGTAACAGATTTAACGGATTGATATATATATTACGCATTGCTATATTATTTGCAATAGAAGGCAGGCTCTGCATCAAGAAATTATCGTGTGCGATTTCCAACACAACTTTTATATTATTCTGAAGGCTTTCTCTTAGCTCTTTACCCAAATATTGTAGTTTTTGGTCAACCAACCGCTCATCGTAATATTCCGCCATGCGCGAATCCGATTTTGCATACACCATTTCGAGCATGCTTATGCGGGTGTTGAAGAAAGGCCATTTGGCATACATTGTTTCAAGAGTCTGTTTTTTGCCATTATCAATCGCAGCCTGTATAGCTTCGCCGGCTCCTAACCATGCGGGAAGCAATAACCTGTTTTGTGACCACCCGAATATCCATGGAATTGCACGAAGGCTTTCTACTCCTCCTGTTGGACGTCGTTTGGCTGGACGCGAACCTAACGGTAATTTAGCAAGCTCGGCTTCGGGGGTTGCCTGATAAAAATAAGGAATAAAGTCGGGGTTATGTCTTACAAGTCTCTGATAAACTTCGCGCGAAGTTTCGGATAATTCGTCCATAGCCAATCTCCATTCGTCTTTAGGTGCAGGTGGAGGCAGTAAGTTTGCTTCCAATATAGCGTCTACATATAACGAAAGGGTATGAATTGCCAAGTCGGGCAATCCGAGTTTAAAGCGTATCATTTCGCCCTGTTCGGTAACACGAAGCCCGCCTTTTAACGAACCCGGAGGTTGCGAAAACAGTGCAACTTTAGCAGGGCCTCCTCCACGACCTATTGTTCCTCCACGTCCGTGAAATAAAGTGAGCGTTATTCCTGCTTCTTCGCAACTCTTTATTAACGCTTCCTGAGCTCTGTACTGAGCCCATCCGGCAGCTATTGCTCCTGCATCTTTTGCCGAATCGGAATAACCGATCATTACCATTTGTTTATTTTCTATTATACCTCTGTACCAACTTATATTGAATAATTCGCTCATTATAGAGTCGGCATTGTTCAGGTCGTTCAGGGTTTCAAACAAAGGAACAACCGGTAGTACATATGGGCAATGTGCTTCTTTCAGCAATAAATATACAGCTAGTATGTCCGAAGGCATACGTGTCATCGATATAACATACACAGGTATTGTTCCTTCGGGGGTTTGGGCTATAACTTTACATGTATCGAGAACTTCTTTTGTATCGGGCGAAGGTTCCCAGTTTTGAGGGATTAACGGGCGTTTGGAGTTGAGCTCTCTGATAAGAAAGGCTTGTTTTTCTTCTTCCGACCACGATTCGTAATCTCCCATTCCCAGATATTTTGTCAGTTCCGAAATAGCTTCGGTATGTCTTGTGCTTTCCTGACGTATATCGGTCTGAACAAGTGTTAAGCCAAAGCATTTTATCCGGCGCAATGTATCGAGTAGTTTGTCGTTCGCAATCATACTCATACCCGAAGCCGACAACGATTTGTATATTGCGTATAGCGGTTCCCATAACTGGTTGTTATGTATTAAAATATCGCTTGTAAGTGTAACTTGCTTTCCTTCGTTTTTATTATCAAGGTATGCAATGGTTTTGCGAAGTTGCGAACGTAGCTTTTTGGTTACTACACGGTAAGGCTCCTGAGCTTCGCTGTCGCCAATATACTCTCTGAATTCGGAGGTACATATCGACATTGATAACTCTTTAACCAGAACTTCGATGTCTTTTAAAAATAATTCGGCAGCTCTTCTTCGGCTTTGAAGAAATACTTCTTCGGTAACTTTTGCGGTTACATTCGGGTTTCCGTCGCGGTCGCCTCCCATCCACGATGAAAAGTGTATGGGGCATGCTTCAACAGGAAGCATATATGAGAAGTTCTCGTTTAATTGTTTGTTTAACTCTCTCAGATAAGCAGGTACGGCTTGCCATAAGCTGTTTTGCACAACATCGTATCCCCATTTAGCTTCTTCGTTAGGCGTTGGCCTGTTTTGTCTTATCTCGTCGGTGTACCAGTATTGCACTATAAGCTGTTTAAGGCGGCGCATTATCTGGTCTTTCTGGTAATCTACAAGGTCGTCATGATCCAGTTGTTGCAGGCATTCATTAACCTCATTCAGATTATTAATTAGCGACCGTCTGTTTATTTCGGTGGGGTGTGCCGTTAAAACAAGGTCTATCGACATGTTCTCAATTGCTTCAACAATATTAGAGTTGTCAATCTTATTCTCTTTAAGTTTGTCGTATATCCGTTTAAAGTTTACCGGATTTTCACTTGCTTCGGCATGAGGCGATATTATATCGTACTGTTCGGCAACATTTGTAAGGTTTAAAAATTGATTGAAAGCTTTTGCTACAGGCAGAAATTCTTCATCCGATAGGTTTTGCAAAGTTTCAACTAATTCTTCATGAGATTTTTCTTCTCCTTCGTGTGCTGCTTTTGATAACCTGCGGATAGTTTCGATGCGCTCATACATTTCTTCGCCTAAAGCTTCCCTTATGTTTTCGCCTAAGAGGGCTCCCAGCATTTTTGTGTTCTGATGCATCAGTGATTGTGATTGTTTCATAATCTATATATATAATTATTTACTTTCGCTTATTTAAAAAGTTTGGTAAAAATACAAAAATTGAACAAAGGAGAATATAATATTGTTTGTGGAAATTTAATTATTCATCAAATTGGTCTTTAATTAGGACTATTTATTGTGCTTTAATTTGAAAAGATGAATTTCTGAAATTATTGTGTGTGGGTCATATAAATGAAACAGAGCTTAGTTTTGAAGCTAAGCTCTGTCTTCTTTGTTTTTCTCAAAGAATTTTATTTGGGATAAGTTTTTCCGTTTACATAACATTTAGCCAGCCTGTATTCCATGATGTCGGGCGAATTTAGATAATAGTTATTGTAACAGATTATTCCTATGTTTTTAGCATAATAACTATATATATCGGGAGCATTTTCAGCCCAGGGAGAATGTGCTAGATGTACTGTAGTGCTACCATTGAAGTTTAGTGCATTATTAAAAGACCCTGCCGGAACAGAAACGGTATTGTCTACTTTTTCCATTTTGGCATATATGCTAAAATATATATCATCGCGTATAGCCAATGTGTCTTTAAAATTAATATTAGAGAAATATATCTGCCCTGTTTCGCTAATTAAATATCCGTTGGAGTCTGTCCTTGTATATACTTCTCTCCATTTTCCGAGATTCAATTTTTCTTCAAAAACGAAGAAGGTTTTTTCTTTAAAAGTTCTTTCTTCTTTAATTCTTAGCGAATCTTGACCTTTAAACGTTTCTTTTCCGTCAGGCGATATGATATACTTATCATATACCCAATAGTTGCCTACTTGCATTGGTAGGTATAGTTTGGTTTCCTCAATAGGGTTGGTGTGTTGTTCGTTGTCGCCGTCATCGCACGAAAAGTTGAAGAGTAAACAAGTTGAGATTAAAAGAAACAAAAATATTTTCTTCATACTTCAAATAAGTTTTTTAATTGTTGATAAGAGAAATGTCAACATCGATGTTTTTCTAAAAGCACTTAAACAAATAACGAGGTAAAATGTGGATTAGTATTAAATGCAGAAGAAAAGTCTTTATTCTTTCGTTTCAAGACGTGTTTAAGGAGTTAATAGTAGTAATCACAAAAAAAGTTTTGAGGTTAACATGTTGTCTAACATAAGATTGTTTGTTTTGAGAAAAAAAATCACAAAAAAACCTCAATAATAATTTGGAATTAGGTAAAAAAAGTATTTATCTTTGCACCCGCTTTGCAGGAGATGCGAAGTAAAAAAA
>NZ_QVMM01000013.1 GCF_010501065.1 Dysgonomonas sp. 216
ATGGCTTAGAAAACCCAAATATACAACCTTGAAAAAATACCCAACTGTCAGATCTAGTCTAAACTTTTACACAAAGATAAGCAAATTCAGCAAAAGACATTCTTTTCATGAGCTGTTTATGGTTATATCCAATTCCAAATTAATTCTTTGTATTTTAACCTATCAGTACAGCCTGATAAGAACAATTCAAACCTTTCTCCATCAGACATATCCCGTGTATTATACCTATAAGCAAATTCATCGCAATATGCATGTAAATGTTTAGGACTTACCAAATGATAGATTCCTAATATTCCACGTTTTAATTGACTCCAAAAGCCTTCAATAGAATTAGTATGGAAACCATCTTTTACATATTGTCCATGGCTGTGGTCTACAACTTTGTGTATAAAGTCTTTGGACAAGCCACTATAGCCCTTCCAACCATCCGTTACAATAACGGAGCCTTGTTTTACTAACCTATTGATTATAGTCTTTAGTACCCATCCACTGGCTTTAGGAATAATTTCTGTATAGACTTTCCCGTCAGACAATAATCCCATAACAGGAACCTTTATTAATGTACTTCTACCTTGAGTCTTTTTTCGCTTATCACCTTTCCTCTTTTTACCACCTACATAAGTTTCATCTGCTTGTGTTCTGTTATCAAATTTGACTTTTATTTTGTTATAGAAATTGTGTCTTATCCTACTAAGCATAAACCAAGCAGTCTTCTGAGTAACATTTATATCCTTACTTAATTGAACACTACTTATGCCTTTCTTATGTGAAACAAATATGTATATAGCTAAAAACCACTTCTTTAAACCAATATGGGAACTTTCAAATATTGTGCCTACTGTTACAGTAAACCTTTCCCTACAATCTTTACATTTATATAAGCCTTTAAATACGCCATTGGTTGTTAAACGATAATGTTTCTCATTTATACTACCACAATGAGGACAAATAGGCTTGCCTTGCCACCTAACATCTTCTAAGAATAGCCTACAATCCTCCTCCGATTGTAGCTTTTCTATCATATGTATCAGTGACTTTATTAGCATGGCTATATAATTATATAGCTATTGTACTACATGAGGCTAAAAAATACACCGTTTTAGAAAAAACTTTCAAAGAAAAATACAAATAGCTTATAGTCAATAGGATGTCATTACACCTAAAATTTAACATAGATTTAAGGGATTTTCTTTTGCATTGTAGTATCATCAATGCACATGCCCATATTGGCACAAAACTAAAAATAGCCCAGTATCCTACTACTGGGCCATTTTCTTAAGAAAGAAAGGGGGTAAAAATGAATTGTTATTTCACTGTTAAAGGTGAATTATACAAAGTTCACATTGATGATATAGCCATCATAACAATGGGTATTACAGAACTATATATGTATTGCATTTCTATAATACATGAATATGCAAAACAATTCAAATCTGAAGATGTAAAAAGTATTTAGAAACTACTATCTATAAACATGGTAGAGTAGGATATACCATGTTTATTTATTATTTATATGTAAATATTAGCATATAGATAAATAGTACCACCTTAGTTTTCAAAATGCACTGTATTTGTGTATCTTATTGGCTACAATAATTGGTACATTAAAGTATATAGATGCGTAAAAATGATTCTGAGGAGGGTATAAAAATGCGGATTTAAAACCTTCTTGTTTCGTTGTATCGGACACAAGAAAAGATTTAATGATTTCAAAAATGGGGTATCTATATCCCTTAGCGTACCATCGATAGGTTTCTATCTCCATCCCTGAAAAATTGTTTAGGGTATCAATGTTTGATATTGATTGAATAGTCTTTATGCGTAAAGTATGACTTACTGTGTCATTAGAAGGGAGAATTAGTATACCGCGAGCATCTGCTTCTAGGCTAACATATCCTTTAGTATTAATAAATTCATTTGAAGAATATACTCCTTGCGATTTAAAGTCTTTTTTTATCTGCTGTTTATAATCTAATGGGTAAATCATTGATAATATAGGTGTACTATGACGAATTATGTTAATGGGGTTCTCGTAGCCTAATAAAAAAAGAGAATCACCTTTTAATCGGTAATAGTACATTGTTCTATGTTCTATTGCAATAATTGGATCCCCGTATTCTATATGCTTCGCATGAATTGTATCCCGTCCCATTATATATAGGCTATCCCTGTTCAATTGTGGCGATTCATAACGAAGTTTGTATTCCGGATTAACAGCATTTAACTGTCCAAAATTCCAGACAACATTTTCTCCCGATCGTCCCGGGTCTTTGTATTCCACTTGTTGTTTAATAATTTCATCTCCTGTACGGATAGCATTGTTCTTGTATGTGATTTGCGCAGATAAAGGCAATATCAGGAACAATAAAAGCAGACATAATGGTACTCTCATAACGTGTATTGGTTGTTGTTTTAAATTAATTTTCATTTTTAAATATAAAAAAACAAAAATAAACAAAATATTACTATTTTATACGTAAATTAATATAAATAATAAAGCAATAAATCTATTCTTTTTAAAGAGAGTAAGGTTTCTAAATTTGAGAGGAGCTTTAGCTTATTGTTATGCAAAAGAAAACAGAACGTAACGAAAGCCGGTTCAGCTAATTCGTTACGCTCTGCTTGTTTTCATTTCTGCTTAGAAACTTATATGAATAGAGTAGTTGTGTTTTGATTGCGAAAATTAATATTCCGTGCTTCGTTATTTCATATACGGCTTCCGATTCGAGATGTTCGCCCGCCTTTTTTCGATATTGCATTTTAGATTATTAATTGATTTGAGTTGACCGATTGGGTAATAAATTGTTCGCCTTTCTGCCATGATGTGCTTTAAAGAATGTTTTTGCGAAAATCAGACAGTTTTGAAATAATAGTAGAATATCCCCAAACGATCCTGAACAAAAGTATATAACTCCTTCTCTTGTCGAACCTGTTTGTCTGTAAAAAAAGCATTTTAAATTACGTGGGGCTGTTTACGGTTTAATGAGAAACGGCCTTGAGTCCGACAATGGAAAAAATGAGAGTAGATATAAAAAACAACCTCCAAAAGTTAATCGGTTCGTTAAAGATGAAAACTCCCATTAAAACAGTGCCAACAGCACCTATGCCTGTCCAAACAGCATATGCCGTACCCATAGGTAGGGTTTGTGTTGCTTTAATAAGTAGCGCCATACTGGTTGTTAAAAAAATTATGAATCCGGCAATCCACCAATATTTTTCGTTTCCCGTAGTTTCCTTTATCTTGCTTAGACACGATGTGAAGCCAACTTCGAATAATCCTGCAATAATTAAAAAAATCCAATTCATAAATTATTATTTTCTTGCAAAGATCGGGTATAAAAACCGGATGGCATTTTACAAATGATAAAAAATAAAATAATTATTTCAATTTGCCTCTTATCCGGCTTAAGGATACTTGTGTTATTCCCAAATACGAGGCAATATGCGATAGCTGAACCCTTTGAAGTAGTTCGGGGGTGTTTCTGAGGAGTTCATGGTATCGTTCCGAGGCTGTTTTGAACTGTCGGGATATGAGCCTGCTTTCTGTTTTTAGAAGTTCTTGTTCAGCAAATTTTCGTCCCCAGTTTGCGATATATACATCTTTTGCAAACAAGTTGTTCAGGGCTTCGGTATTTATTTTGTAGAGTACACAATCTTCAAGAAGCTCAATGCTTTCGTATCCGTCCTGGTTGTTAACATAGCTTTTCATCGACACCACAGTGTCGCCCTCTTTCCCGAACCAGAAAGTAATTTCGGTATTCGAAGAATCTATATAAGCCCTTGCGATACCTGTCTTGATAAAATAGATGTTTCTTTCTACTTTGTTCGCGTTTAGTAAACGGTAGCCTTTAGGATATTCAACTTCGCTTATGATGTCTGTAATATTATTTATCGAATCTTTCGGAAGTTTGTATATCTTATCTAAGATTGCTTTGATTTCCATTATAAGCTGAAGTGTAATATAGGGTAATTTTTGCCCATGGCATCCTTTGTCGAGCGGGCGGTTTGCTTAAACCCAAACCGTTTATAAAACCCGACAGCCTGTTCGTTCTGTTCATTAACGTCCACTTTTACGATATTTAGGTTTTTGATAGCATGAGTCAACAATGTTTTACCATAGCCTTTACTTCTTTCTTTGGCAGAAATAAATAACATTTCGAGCATGTCGCCCGAAACACCAACGAAGCCTTTTATCGCGTTCTTGTCTCGTAATATGTATAGGTCGACATTGGGCAGAAAATCAGTAGGCATAGATTTTTTGTAGAATTCAAAATCTTCGTCCGCCAGAAAGTCATGTGTTGCTTTAACCGAACTTTCCCAAACTTTTACTATCTCATTGTAATCGAGAGGTGTAGCTTTTTCTATATTGGGCATGGCTGTTTTTATTTGTTATACTGTGTAAAAGTACAAAACCCAGCAAATCTGGCAATGTTTAGCCCTTATAAAGTTCTTCAACCTTTTATTTGTAGAAGTAAAAGAATACCTGATGTTTATCTGTGTCGGACGTATGATTAGCTTCTGCGGTTATTTTGTTTTTGCTGTGCAGGTCGAACTTTGTAGTTGTTGCAAGGTGTTAAAGGTCGGATTTGACAGTTGAATAAATGAACATAATAAAATTGTATTTATTCTGTTATACAATTTTAAGGGTATTAATAATGCCGATATCAATACATAATTGTTAATTTTGAGACATATAATAATGCAACAATGAAAAGAAAACGCATACTTTGGGCTGATGATGAGATTGACATGCTTCGTCCGCACGTCTTGTTTCTCGAAGAGAAAGGATACGAAATAACTACTGTCAACAGTGGGCAGGATGCTTTGGACTGCTGTAAGGAAGAAGATTTCGATTTGGTTTTTCTGGACGAAAATATGCCGGGATTGTCAGGGCTCGAAACGCTGTCGTTGATAAAGGAAATAAATCCGAATATCCCCATCATAATGATTACAAAGAGTGAGGATGAGGGTATTATGACCCATGCTATCGGCAAAAAAATTGCCGATTATCTCATAAAGCCGGTAAATCCCAATCAGATATTACTGTCGATAAAGAAGAATCTGCATAAAGACGATATTGTAACCGAGGTTACTCTCGAAAGTTATCGGGAAGAGTTCAATAAAATAGGCATGCAAATAAATATGGCTTCCGATTTTGATGAATGGAGTGATGTTTATAAAAAGCTGGTGTATTGGGAAACCGAGTTGACCGATTCTCAGAACCCTCTAATGGAGATGATTAAGGCACAAAAGCAGGATGCTAATAATTCGTTTGCCAAATATATAAAGCGCAACTACGAAGGCTGGATTCAAGATCCCGGTAACCGTCCGGTGCTGAGTGTTGATGTTTTTAAGGAGAAGTTATTCCCGGTTTTGGATGAAGGGGAAAAAGTATTTTTTATTCTTATCGATAATTTCCGGCTCGACCAGTGGTGGACTGTGAAGGAACTGCTGGCTCCTAATTTTGTGTTTAACGAGGAGTTGTATTATAGTATATTGCCCACAGCTACACAATATGCACGTAATGCAATATTTTCGGGGTTGATGCCAGCACAGATAGCGAAAATGTTTCCCGAACTTTGGGTCGACGAAGATGAGGAAGAAGGTAAGAATATAAACGAAGAACCTTTGATTCAGACTCAGATCGAACGTTTTCGTAAAAAATATTCATTTTCGTATAACAAACTGATAACTTCGGCTCAGGGCGAAAAGCTCATACAAAATTTCGACAGTCTTTTAAATAATCAACTTAATGTGGTGGTTATTAATTTTGTAGACATGCTTTCGCATGCCCGTACCGACTCGAAAATGATAAGGGAGTTGGCTTCGGACGAGGCTGCATACCGTTCGCTGACAAAATCGTGGTTTAAGCATTCGAGCACTGTCGAATTATTTAACAAGGCGGCCGAAAAGGGGTATAAAATAATCCTTACAACCGATCATGGAACTATCAGGGTTAAAAATGCAGTAAAGGTTGTAGGCGATAAAAATACGAATACTAATTTGCGGTATAAATTAGGACGGAATCTTAATTACGATACAAAAAAGGTTTATGATATAAAAGATCCGGCTAAGATAGGGCTTCCGGCTCCCAATATCAGTACCAAGTATATATTTGCTTTAAACGACGACTTTTTTGCATATCCTAATAATTACAATTACTATGTGTCGTACTATGCCGATACGTTTCAGCATGGAGGAATTTCGATGGAAGAAATGATTGTTCCGTTAATAACAATGACCCCTAAATAAAACAGGTTTATGAAAATAAAAATAGAATCGTTAGAAGTAATAGATAAAGCGGCGTCCGAGTTTGTTGAAGCCATGGGCGATAATACCGTGTTCGCTTTTCGTGGCTCGATGGGAGCAGGAAAAACTACGTTTATTACTGCAATTTGTAAGGCACTGGGTGTTGACGATGTAATAAACAGTCCGACTTTTGCTATCGTAAACGAGTATCGTTCGGGAAGTGGCGAGCTCATATATCATTTCGATTTTTACCGCATAAATAAAATAGAAGAAGTGTTCGACTTTGGTTACGAAGATTATTTCTACAGCGGTAGCATATGTTTTATTGAGTGGCCCGAAAAAATAGAATCTTTACTTCCCCATGATGTTGTTAATGTTTCAATAACTGAGCTTGAAGATGGAAGCAGGGAAGTAAGTCTTGCTTAATAGGCTTGTGAATGCCAGATGTGTATAAATGAAAAGAGGCGGTATCTTGAACAGAAACTGCCTCTTTCACGAGTATGAAAAAAACTTTTACCGACTGGCAAAATCGACGCTATAGTTCTATCCCCATAAAACTATACATCATTTATTGTAAATCAATGTTGATTTGGCTTTTGTAATAGTTACTCCGGCATATTGTCCGGCTATATCGGCTCCCCAATATAGTATTGAATTGCTATAATCTTTTCTTAATTTCAATGTAGATTCGTTAGCGACAATTACTTCAAACGTTTCGGTTTGCGACGTTTCGCTGTAAGCAAGTTCGAGCGATTCTTCCGACAAGATATAAGTTCCGGAACCCGTTAAGGCAACTCCCGATCCATCCTCTTCGGACGTAACATATGCTTCGAAATATCCTTCATCGTCGAAAATGTAGTAAGTAGGTTCTTGCTTTCCGGCGTAAGTTTGCAGGGCAACCTCCAATAATGGGTTTATGACTGTACTTAACGATGAGCCTGAAGTTTCTACATCAGCAGATATGCTGGCGAAAGCCCATGTTCCTTCCACTGTCCCAATGTTTTCATGCTCATCTGCGTCAGAGTCGTCGTTACTACATGATGTGATAAGAAAAGGTAGTGTTAACAATAAATAAAAGATCTTCTTCATCAAAGTTCAAATTTCTTAACCAAAATGGTTTTTTAGTTTGTATTAGTCGATTATCAGGAAACAAAAGTATGGGCTCGAAAGCAACTATACAACAGCAATCGACAGAAAGGGTCTTTTAATCGACGAAAGGTCGTATTTGAGTTTTTGTTTGTTGGTAGCTAATATATAGGGGTTGATGCGATTATTGGCTAAAATATTTGGAAAAAAACGTTGAGTGTATTATCTTTGTGCCAGCATTTCGAAAGAGGAGGCATTGGCTTCCTCTTTTTCGTTGATTTTGTTAAACAGATGATAGATAAAACTTTAATAAAAGAAATAGTTGAAGAGTACTTAGTTGATACTCCAATGTTTCTGGTGGAAACAGTAGTTCGTCCCGGAAATATTATAGTTGTAGAGGTCGATAGTAAAGATGGTGTTGGTATTGACGACTGTATTGCCCTTAGTAAATATATCGAGTCGAAGTTAAATCGCGACGAAGAAGATTTTGAATTGGAAGTGGGCTCGGCCGGAATAACATCTCCTTTTAAAATACCTATGCAGTATGAAAAAAACATAGGTAACGAGGTGGAGGTTTTAACAAAGGATGGACAAAAAATATCAGGAGTTTTAAAATCTAATAACGAAACAAAATTCACTGTTACAACAACAAAGATGGTGAAACCCGAAGGAGCCAAACGTAAGGTTGCTGTTGAAGAAGACCAGACTTTTGGTTATGACGAAGTGAAATATACAAAATATATAATAAGGTTTAAATAATCATGGCAAAAAAAGAAGTTATCAGTTTGATTGATACGTTCTCTGAATTTAAAGAGTTGAAGAATATCGACCGAATGACGATGATTAACGTTATCGAAGATTCGTTTCGTAATGTTATTTCTAAAATGTTTGGTACAGACGAGAATTATGACGTTATCATCAATCCCGATAAAGGAGACTTGGAAATTTGGCGTAACAGGACTATCGTAGAAGATGGAGATCTGGAAGATCCTAATACCGAAATATCATTGTCTGATGCTCTTAAAATAGATAAGGACTTTGAAGTAGGTGAAGAGGTAACAGACGAAGTGTTTTTTGAGAACTTCGGTCGTCGTGCTATTTTAAATTTACGCCAGACTTTAGCTTCGAAAATACTTGAGCTTCAAAAAGACAGCCTTTACAATAAGTATAAAGAAAAAGTAGGAGAAATTGTTTCGGGCGAAGTTTATCAGGTTTGGAAAAAAGAGATACTGCTTCTTGATGATGAAAAAGAAGAGCTTTTATTACCTAAAACAGAGCAGATACCGAGCGACTTTTTCCGCAAAGGAGAACATGTGCGTGCGGTTGTTGCCCGTGTAGAGAATAAAAATAATAACCCCAAAATTATTTTGTCAAGAACTTCTCCGGTTTTCTTGGAGAGGCTTTTTGAACTGGAAGTTCCCGAAATAAATGATGGGCTAATCACTATAAAAAGCATTGCACGTATACCCGGCGAAAGAGCAAAAGTGGCTGTGGAATCGTATGATGATCGTATCGATCCGGTTGGAGCTTGTGTTGGGATGAAAGGTTCTCGTATTCATGGCATTGTACGTGAGTTGAGAAACGAGAATATAGATATAATCAACTATACTTCAAATATGAGCCTTTACATTCAGCGGGCATTAAGTCCGGCTAAAGTGTCAAGGATTAAACTTAACGATGACGAAAAACGTGCCGAAGTGTTTTTGCGTCCGGAAGAAGTTTCATTAGCTATCGGTAAGGGTGGTCTTAATATTAAGTTGGCAAGTATGCTGACAGGTTATGTGATAGACGTTTATCGTGATATTGACGATTTCGATGAGGAAGATATCTATTTGGATGAGTTCCGTGACGAGATAGACGAGTGGGTTATCGAACAGTTGAAGAAAATAGGTTGTGTGACAGCTAAAAACGTATTGGCAGCTAACCGAGAAACATTAATACAGGATGCCGACCTTGAAGAAAATACGGTAGATGAAGTTTTGGCTATATTAAGAGCCGAATTTGAGGACGAGGGATAAGTTTTATATTTGGTCGTTAAGCTATTTCTTAATACTTTTGTGTGCTAAAGGCTGAAAATGGAAAGCTTAATGCTACAAATCTGGAATTTTTTCTCTTTGTTGTCCATTTTTTATGATTTAAAAAAAATATATGTCGATAAGATTAATAAAGGTATCAAAAGATTTGAATGTAGGAATCAGCAGTTTGGTTGAGTTCTTGCAAAAGAAGGGGTTTGAGGTTGAGGCAAATCCTAATACAAAAATTGACGACGAGCCATATGAGTTACTGTTGAAGGAATTCGGATCAGATAAGAATGTGAAACTTGCATCTAATCGCCACAAAGAACTTCAAAAAGAAAAGAAGAAGGAAAAGGATGAGATTATCTCTATCGAAGGATATGAGGAAGAATCTCTTTCTGCTCAGAATGTTGTGGAAGAAATAAAAACCGAAGTGCCTGAAGAAGCAAAACCTCATTTGAATATTATCGACAAAATAGACCTTGATAGCTTATCGAGACCTAAAACTGTGGTGCAAAACAAACCCGAAGAGGTTGTTGAAGAACCAAAAGAGGAACCCAAAGCAGAGGAAATTATAGAAGTGAACAAAGAAGAGCCTATAGTTGAGGTGGTTGAACCTGTTGTAGAGAAAGAGATTCCTGTTTCTAATGAAGAGGACGCAAAACAGCCGGAGCCGGAAAATAGAGAAGAGGAATCAGAAGAAGCGGACGAAAAAAATGATAATGAAGTCTTCCGCTTAAATAATCCTTCTATTCAGACAAATATTGTAGTAAAAGGAACTATTGATTTAAGTTCGATAAATGATAAAACCCGTCCGGCGAAGAAAACTAAAGCTGAAAAGCGGAAAGAACGTCAGGATAAGGAAATTGCAGACCAAAATCAGAAGAAGCAAAAGGATAATGTTGTTAAAACTCTGAAGAAAGATGAGGATAGAAAAGGACAACAACCCTCGAAAGAGAATGATTCGGATGATGTTGCTAAGAAAAAGCGCAATAGAATAAAGAAGGGTAAAATTGATATTGAACGTGGTGCCCCTCAAGGACAGAATGCCGGAGCAAAAGATCGTACTAAGCATAGCCTTAGAAAGTCGCCTTTGAAGACGGAAGTGAACGATGAAGATGTTCAAAAACAGATAAAAGAAACATTAGCCCGCCTTACAAGCAAAGGTAAGAATAAGGGTTCGAAATACAGAAAAGAGAAACGCGAGGCAGTTCAGCAAAAACAGCAGGAAGAGCTGGAAATGCAAATGCAAGACAGCAAAGTCTTGAAAATAACAGAATTTGTTACAGCTAATGATTTAGCTGTGATGATGAATGTGCCTGTCGTAAATATTATCTCTACTTGTATGAGTATTGGTATTATGGTTTCTATAAATCAGCGTCTTGATGCCGAAACGATAAATATTGTGGCAGAAGAATTCGGCTTTAAAACCGAATATGTGAGTGCTGAGGTTGTTGAAGCCATAGCCGAGGAGGAAGATTCGGAAGAGGATATGGAGCCTCGTGCACCTATCGTAACTGTGATGGGACACGTTGACCATGGTAAAACCTCGTTACTTGATAATATTCGTCAAACAAATGTTATTGCTGGCGAGGCAGGGGGTATAACCCAGCATATTGGAGCATATAATGTGAAGCTGAAATCGGGTCGCCGTATAACATTCCTTGATACTCCGGGACACGAAGCATTTACAGCTATGCGTGCTCGTGGAGCGCAGGTTACCGATATTGCGATTATTATAGTTGCTGCCGACGATAATGTGATGCCTCAAACCAGAGAGGCTATAAACCACGCATCGGCTGCCGGTGTTCCAATTGTTTTTGCTATCAATAAAATAGATAAGCAGGGTGCAAATCCTGATAAGATAAAAGAAACTCTGGCTTCGATGAATTATCTTGTTGAAGAATGGGGTGGTAAATATCAATCTCAGGATATTTCGGCTAAGCAAGGTTTAGGTGTTGACGAACTATTAGAGAAAGTATTGCTTGAAGCTGAGATATTGGAATTGAAAGCTAACCCGAATAAAAATGCAGTAGGTTCGGTTATCGAATCGTCGTTAGATAAAGGACGAGGATATATGTCGACAATACTTGTTCAGAACGGAACACTAAAACAAGGAGATATTGTATTGGCCGGAACTTATTTTGGTAGGGTGAAAGCGATGTTCAACGAGCGTAATCAACGCATCGAATCGGCTGCACCTTCTGAACCAGCTCTTATATTAGGATTAAACGGAGCACCACAAGCCGGTGATAAGTTTAATGTAATGGAGTCGGAACAGGAAGCCAGAGAGATTGCCAATAAGCGTGAGCAGTTACAAAGGGAGCAGGGCTTGCGTACTCAGAAGATACTTACTTTGGACGATATAGGTCGCCGTATTGCAATCGGAAACTTCCAGCAATTAAATGTTATTGTGAAAGGAGACGTGGATGGTTCTATAGAGGCTTTGTCCGATTCTTTGATTCGTTTGTCGACCGAAGAAATACAGGTAAATGTGATACATAAAGCTGTAGGACAGATATCAGAATCTGATATATCGTTAGCTGCAGCATCGGATGCTATTATTATTGGTTTCCAGGTTCGTCCTTCTTTAGCTGCTCGCAGGGCTGCCGAAAAGGATGGAGTGGAGATAAGGCTTTATTCGATTATATACGATGCCATTGAAGAGGTTAAATCGGCAATGGAAGGTATGTTGTCGCCTGATATTAAAGAAGAAATTACGGCAAATGTTGAAGTGCGCGAGGTGTTCAAAATTACGAAAGTGGGTACAGTTGCCGGATGTATGGTTAAGGACGGAAAGATTAAACGTTCGAATAAAATACGTCTTATCCGCGATGGTATTGTAATATACTCGGGTGAACTAGGATCGCTTAAACGCTTTAAGGATGATGTGAAAGAAGTGGCATCGGGCTACGAGTGTGGTCTTAATATTCATAACTATAACGATATTAAGGTTGGCGATATAATTGAGGCATTTGAGGAAATAGAAGTGAAAAAAACATTGTAATTAAAAAAAGATTATTATCTTTGTAAGCATAACCTAAATAAATAACCAATTGATAGTTGTAACCAAGCAATCTTGACCTTGAAATGATCGGTGGTAATAGACTGCCACCGACACACACAATAAAAATGCAACTATTAATTGGCTAAAAGGTTTCCTTACCAGTCTGCAAAGCAATAATCACAAACCCTTATTATTATGGTAAAAAAGATTGTACTAAGTGCTTTTTTTTGTTTGTGTTTGGTGTTGCCATATAGTGTATCTTCACAAACTATAGTAGAGATAAAAGTTGCTTATATAAATTCCGTTGAGTTATTAGAGTCTGTTCCGGGAAAGCCCGAAGCAACGAAAGCTATAAACGAACTGAATAATAAGTATAAAGCCGAATTGGAGGTTATGGAAAAGGACTATAATAAAAAATATTCCGATTTTATATCTTACCAGAATACAATGGCCGAGAGCATTAAATTGCGCCGTATGCAAGAGCTTTATGAGCTCGAAAAGTCTATTGCCGATTTTATGCGTATAGCTCAGGAAGATATCGAAAGTCAGGAACAATATCTGATAGAGCCTCTTAAAGGAAAACTAGCTAAGGCAATAGAAGAAGTAGGGCTCGAAAATAACTTTACCTGCATATACGATAAGGCAAGTTCGTCTGTTGCGTTTATTACCCCTCGGGCAATAGATGCAAATGCGTTGGTAACGGCCAAGTTGAAAAATTAAGAATTACAAACAGAATAAGAAAGAGCCGGTAGATATATCGGCTTATTTATTATATATACATCAAGCGAAATGACTTTAACGAATAAATTGGCGCCCGGCTCTATTGGTGTTTTTGATTCAGGTTATGGAGGATTGACTATCTTATCGGAGATACAATCGTTAATGCCCGAATACGACTACATTTATTTAGGAGATAATTTGCGTGCACCGTATGGCTCGCGGTCGTTCGAAACAGTGTATGAGTTTACAAAGCAAGCTGTTGAGGCATTGTTTGGTATGGGGTGTAACCTTGTTGTTTTGGCTTGTAATACGGCATCAGCTAAAGCGTTACGAACTATACAACAAAACGATTTGCCGATGCTGAACCCCGATAAGAGGGTGTTGGGAGTTATTCGCCCCACAGTTGAGGTTGTAGGCAATATCAGTAAAAACGGGCATATAGGTATATTGGGTACTATTGGTACTATACAGTCGAAATCGTACGATATTGAGATAGCTAAGTTTTACCCCGATTTTAAAGTTTCGGGACAAGCATGCCCTATGTGGGCTCCTCTTGTCGAAAATAATGAATATGAGAACGAAGGAGCCGATTACTTTGTAAGAAAAAATATTGGTCAGCTTCTGACGAAAGATGCCGACATTGATACCATTATTCTTGGTTGCACACACTATCCTATTTTGTTAAACAGCATAAAAAAACAATTGCCGGAGAATATAAATGTTATATCGCAAGGGTATTATGTTGCAAACAGTTTGAAAGATTATTTGCATCGCCATACCGATATGGATTCGGTATGCAAAAAAAATGGAATAACCCGTTATTATTCAACCGAATCTCCCGAAAAGTTTGAAGAAGCAGCATCTATATTTATGGGAAAAAAAGTATCGGCCGAAAGATTGATTATTCAATAATCGCACCATTTGATAGATAAACAGAGGATATAATTTTACATCCAACCGTTTTGTTTGTACCATGCGTACGACTCTTCGAGTCCTTGAAGAAGATTGTATTTTGCCGAAAAACCAAGATCATCCACAAGAGGTTGTATGTCGCACTCCCAATTGCGTTGTTTCATTATTTTATATTTATCACGGTTCAGGGTCGAAGGTTTCTTTGTTACTTTAGACATACTTTCGGCAATTACCGAAATACCTTTCAGTAACCATAAGGGAACTTTTATGTTTAAAACATGTTTGCGACCAACTACTTTTTTTACTAAGGATGTATATTCTTTATCGGTGTAAACATCTCCATCGGCTATAAAATAACCTCTATTTGTTAATGGCGATCCGAGGGCGAGAAAGGCTGTGTCAACAAGGTCTTTAACATATATAAAAGTCAAATGTTGAGGCTTGAAACCGGCTCCTACGTCCAGCCCTGACTTTACGGTTTTCATCATCAGGAAATAATCCTTTTCGCGCGGACCGTAAACTCCCGTTGGTCGCAGAATCATATATGGGAACCCATGTGTTGATTGCAAAAACCGCTCGGCTTTAAGTTTGCTTATGCCATATGCAGTATTAGGATTTGGTGTGTCGGTTATCCTAAGCGGAGTGTAATTTTCTTCGTCTCCAATTCCATACGAACTGAGGCTGCTCATAAGAACAAACTTAGAGGGTATGGCATCGGCTTCTTGCAAAGCTTCAACAAAGTTACGGGTATTTAAATAATTTACTTTATCAAAATCAGAAGCGTTCAGGCATTTAGTTACCCCGGCATTATGTATAATATAGTCGAATTTCCCGTTTTCGGCAATAAACTCTTTTAGTTGAGACACAAGAATGTCTTTGTTTGCATAATTAAAATCAACAAATTTAATACGTTTGTCTTGTAGGTATTCTTTGCTGCTTGTTTTACGGATCCCTGCCCATGTTTCGAACCCTTTCTCTAAAGCTTTCTCTACCAAAAAACTTCCGATAAAACCGCTGGCTCCTGTAATTAAGATTTTTATCATGCTACAAATATAAACCAGATTAAGTAAACGATTATAATTTGTGACAGATTATTTATTTGTAATAATTACTTAAGTAGTTGTAACCCGATAACTTTCTTAAGATGTTAATAATAATTCATAATCAGAGACATCTAACCAACGTTCGAACTTCATTCCAACTTCCTTGAAATAAGATACCTGTTTAAAACCAAGTTTTAGATATAAGGAACTGCTGGTCTTGTTCTCGCTTGTTATGCAGGCTATTAATGCGTGATAGCCATTTTCTCGACAATCATCAATCAGTCTTAGCATCAGTTCTTTTCCTATGCCTTTTCCCCGAAACAAGGGAGATAAATATACAGTAACTTCTGCGGTATATTTATATGCAGCCTTTTCTTTCCATGCGTGGGCGTAACAATATCCAATAACTTCTCCATCTGTTTCATAAACAAAATAAGGAAATTGTGAAGAAATTTCCGATATGCGAGAACGCATTGTGTTTTCCGATACCGGTTCAGTCTCGAAAGTAACCACACTGTTCCTTACATATTCGTTATAAATATTTGTGATGAATTTTACATCCTTAGGCTCTACATGTCTGATCATAATAGAAATTAAATTAAAAAATCTCAGGTTTTATACCGATACTAATCGGTAAAATGATTATATTCAAAATTCAACAAAAATATGTTTATTTTCTTATAGATAAACAAGTCAATAAAATTAGGGGTATTTTTATTAAAAGTACCCGAAAATGCTATCTTTGTGAAATACATTAATTGAAAAAAATTATGGCAAAAAATAAAATACCGCAAAAATCGAAAAAGCGGAAAAATAAGTCGGATTTAGTAACTTCTATTCTGAACTTTTTTAATCGGAATACCAGCAAAGCTTTTAATTATAAACAAATAGCATCGGATATCGGGGCTAAAACCGAAGCCGAACGTCTTGCTGTACGTGCTATACTGGACGATATGAAAGAAGATTCTTTTGTATTGGAAGTGTCGAGAGGAAAATTCAAATCTAATACACGGGGATTATTTCTTGAAGGTAGGTTTGAACGCCGTAGTTCGGGAAAGAATTTTTTTGTACCCGATGACAACGAGGAAGATAATATTTTTATTGCGGAGCGTAACTCTGCTCATGCAATGAATGGCGACCGTGTTCGTATACAAATGCTAGCGCAGCGTAAAGGACGTGAACCCGAAGGCGAAGTTGTGGAAATAATTGAACGCAAACAAACTCGCTTTGTGGGTACATTGAATGTACAAAAGCATTTTGCTTTCCTCGAGATGGATAGTAAAATTTTGGCAAATGATATTTTTATACCAGCCGATAATCTTAATGGCGGAGTAACGGGCGATAAAGCTTTGGTTGAGATTGAAGAATGGCCAAAGAAAGCCAAAAATCCTGTCGGACGCGTTATTGATGTGTTGGGTAAGGCCGGATCGAATAATGCCGAAATGCATGCAATACTTGCCGAGTTTGGGTTGCCTTATAAATATCCAGAATACGTAGAAGAAGAGGCTGATAAGATACCAGATGTTATATCGGAAGAAGAGATTGCCAAGCGAGAAGATTTTCGCAAGATAACCACCTTTACTATCGACCCTCGCGATGCAAAAGATTTTGATGATGCTTTGTCGTTACGTAAATTAGATAACGGCTTGTGGGAAGTGGGTGTTCATATTGCCGATGTAACTCATTATGTGCAAAAGGGCGATATTATTGATAAAGAAGGGGAGGAGCGTGCTACTTCGGTTTATCTTGTGGACCGAACAATTCCAATGCTTCCCGAACGTTTGAGTAACGTGCTTTGTTCTCTTCGCCCGAATGAAGAGAAACTGTGTTATTCTGCCATTTTTGAAATGGACGATGATGCAAATGTAAAAGATTATCGTATAAAAAGAACAGTAATAAATTCGGACAGGCGGTTCACTTACGAAGAAGCTCAGGAGATAATAGAAACAGGCGAAGGCGATTTTAAAGAGGAAGTACTTAAGTTGGATAGTCTGGCAAAAAAACTTCGCGAAAAGCGCTTCGACTATGGAGCTATTGCTTTTGACCGTGTAGAAGTTCGTTTCGATATCGATGAAACAGGAAAACCTGTTGGTGTATTCTTTAAAGAACAAAAGGATGCAAACAAGCTTATCGAAGAATTTATGCTTTTAGCCAACCGCACAGTTGCCGAGTTTATAGGTAAAGTACCTAAGGGAAAGAAAGCCAAAACCTTTGTTTACCGTATACACGATTTGCCAAACCCCGACAAACTTCAGAACTTGTCGGAATTTATCCGCCGTTTCGGTTATAAGATAAAAACAAAAGGCAGCAAGGTTGCCGTATCTAAATCTATCAACGAATTGTTAGATGATGTGCACAATCGTCCCGAGCAGGAGCTGATTTCTACAATTGCTATACGTGCAATGGCTAAAGCTGTTTATTCTACTACAAATATAGGACACTACGGATTGGCTTTCGATTATTATACACACTTTACATCGCCCATACGCCGTTATCCGGATATGATGGTGCATCGTCTTTTAACCCAATATATTGATGGTGGACGTAGTGTGAATAAAGAGAAGTACGAGGAAGAATGTAAACATTGTTCCGATATGGAACAGCTTGCAGCCAATGCCGAGCGTGCATCGATAAAATACAAACAGGTCGAATTTATGTCCGATAAAATAGGGCGTGTGTTTGAGGCCGTTATTTCGGGTATAACAGAATGGGGATTGTATGCCGAAATAATAGAGAATAAATGTGAAGGCATGATTCCTATGCGGGTTTTAGACGATGACTTCTACGAGTTTGATGAAAAGAACTATTGTTTGCGTGGTAGGCGTACGAAGAAAGAATATCGTTTAGGCGATAAGATTAATATAAAAGTAGCTAAAGCAAACCTCGAACGTAAGCAACTCGATTTTGATCTCGTAGAGTAAAAAATGCCTGTTTACTTTGGTTTTAATCGGCTGGGTTTATTTGAATTTTAGTGTCAAATAAGTACCTTTGTGCCAAATTGTAATATCTCAATAAATATAGATTCACAAATGAAAAAAGTAGTATTAATTCGCCACGGAGAAAGTGTTTGGAACAAAGAAAACCGTTTCACCGGATGGACTGATGTTGATTTAACAGAAAACGGTGTTCAGGAAGCTGTTAAAGCCGGTAAATTATTGAAAGCCGAAGGTTTTAAGTTTGAAATGGCTTTTACTTCTTTCTTGAAAAGAGCTAATAAAACATTGAATACAATTCTTGACCAAATGGATTTAGATTGGATTCCTGTCGAAAAATCATGGCGTTTGAACGAAAAACACTATGGCATGCTTCAAGGATTGAACAAAGCTGAAACTGCTGAAAAATACGGCGACGAGCAAGTGTTGATCTGGAGACGCAGCTACGATGTTCCTCCTACACCACTAGAGGTAACCGATTCTCGTTCGGCTTCACAAGACCCACGTTATGCCGGTGTTCCTGCAGCTTTTATACCACAAACAGAGGCATTGAAAGATACTGTAGAGCGTATTCTTCCTTATTGGTTAGAAGTTATCTATCCTTCGTTGGTCGATCATAACGAAATTATCGTTGCTGCTCATGGAAATAGCTTGCGTGGTATCATCAAATATTTGAAAAACATTTCGGACGAAGATATCGTAAGTTTGAACTTACCAACTGCTGTTCCTTATGTTTTTGAGTTTGACGATGAGTTGAATTTAGTAAAAGATTACTTCTTAGGCGATCCTGAAGAAATTAAAAAACTAATGGACGCTGTTGCTAATCAAGGCAAGAAAAAATAAGCTTACAACATACTTATAGATAAAAAAGCAATCCGATATTCGGATTGCTTTTTTGTTATAATAAAAAAAGATATTTTGTTTTAGTAGATTTCTTTGGCTATACGTCTGACACTTTCTGTAGCCATCAACGAATAGAAGTGTATGCTGGGAACTCCGTATGCAATAAGTTCGCGGCATTGTTTTATGCCCCACTCAATTCCTACTTCTTTAGCCTCGTCATCGGTTTTGCATTTTAGAAGTTCCGATTCTAATTCTTGAGGAATATTTGATCCAAATATTTTAGGTAAAACAGTCAGCTGATTTACCATGTGGATGGGTTTTACACCCGGTATAATGGGTTGTGTAATTCCTTCGGCGCGGCATTTTTCGACAAACGAAAAATATTTACTGTTATCGAAAAACATTTGGGTAACAAAATATTCAGCTCCGTTTTTCGCTTTCTCTTTCATATAGCGAATGTCTGATTCAAGACTTGGGGCTTCCTCGTGTTTTTCGGGGTAGCAAGCCATTCCATAATCGAATGGAGTTTCAAAGGCTTCGAATGTCGATCCATCAACAGAAATTCCTTTATTGAAATCGTTCAACTGACTTTGTAAGTCTGTGGCAAACATATTCTGGTTGCCGGTAAGTTGTTCGGGTAGTAATCGTTTCTGGTCGCCTCTAAGCAATAACACATTGTGTACGCCTAAAAAATTAAGGTCGATAAAGGCATATTCGGTTTCTTCTTTCGTAAACCCCTTACATATTAAATGCGGAATAGCTGTAATATTATATTTGTTTTGTATAGCTGCGGCAATGGCTACCGATCCGGGGCGTTTACGAACATTGATACGTTTTACACTACCATCAGGCATTTCTTTGTCAAGATATTCGCTATGATGTGTGGTAATGTTTATGTATTGAGGATCGAATTCGATAAGTTTATCTATAATATTATAGACCTTCTGTATGCTGTTCCCTTTTAGCGGGGGCAATATTTCGAAAGAAAAAGCTGTTTTATCGCTTTTCTGTATAGGATCGGTAATAGTCATTTTCCTTAAGTTTGTTTAATCTTAATATATAAATACTCTATCAATGTAGAATTGTTTCCTGCTTTTAGAGCCCTACAACACAATTAAATTTAAAAACCTGACAAATCTTACAATTTTTGTCTGTTTTTTTTGAGCATTTTTGTGTAGGATTCTTTATTTAAAAGAATTTCTCACTAATCCATTTAAAGAGGTCGTTACCGTTTGCATAAAGAATCAGCCCGAACAGAAATATCATACCAACCATTGTTGCACGTTCCATAAACTTCTCGCTGGGTTTACGGCGAGTGATAACCTCGTATAACAAGAACATAACATGTCCGCCATCGAGTGCAGGTATGGGTAATATATTCATAAATGCAAGCATGATAGAAAGGAATGCTGTCATCATCCAGAAAGCGTGCCAGTCCCATTGTGCAGGGAACAGGCTTCCTATTGTTCCGAAACCGCCGATATTACTTAACCCGTCCATCGAGAATACGAGGCGGAACTGATTTATGTAACCTTTTAATGTGGCAACACCTAAACTAATGCCCGCAGGGAAACTTTGGAAAAATCCGTAGCTATCGTGTTGTTCAGGATAGAATTTCGAAAGGTTTTTGCCCATCATCACTTCTCCGTCTTTTCCATAAAAGCCAAGTGTCCCCATTGAATCGACAGCGGCTCTTAACGTTATTTCTTCGCCATTACGCACCAGCGACAAATCTATCGAATCGTTTTTACAATCTTGCATTTCTTTCAGAAAACTAGAGAATGTAGGTGTTTCGTGGTAATTAATAGCTATAAGTCTGTCGTTATGCTGTAATCCTATACGTTCGGCTTCGCTTCCACTTTTTAAAGAATCGACAACAGTTGGTATTCTGAATGCCCAAAATCCTGATTTTGCAGCAACATATCTGTCCATAAAATCTTCGGGAATGTTAATTGTATGTTCTTTGCCGTCGCGTATAACCTGTACTGTTTTAGCATTCAGTATATCAAGTAACATGTTCGAATCTAAAGTTCTTGTATCCCGGTATTTTAAATATTCGCCATCGGCCGAAACAAGTATGTCCCCATCTACAAATCCTACTTCTGTAGGCACTTGCCCGAATTCCATACCCATTTTTATGTCTTTCAGATATACGTATTTATCGCCCGATGCAAAAAGTATCATCGAATAGATAAAAATGGCTAATATAAAGTTGAACACAACGCCTCCCACCATAACTAAAAGTCGTTGCCATGCCGGTTTTGAGCGAAACTCCCAAGGTTGTGGGGGCTGAGCCATTTGTTCTTTATCCATCGATTCGTCAATCATTCCCGATATTTTTACATATCCACCCAATGGTAACCAGCCTATACCGTATTCGGTATCACTGTTTTTAGGCTTGAATTTGAAAAGGCTGAACCATGGGTCGAAGAATAAGTAAAATTTTTCGACTCTTATTTTAAACAAGCGGGCAAACAGAAAATGCCCGAACTCGTGAATAATAACCAGTATTGATAAACTTAATATTAATTGCAATGCTTTTATTAAAAAACTTTCCATTTGATTGTTTTATGGTGTATATGGTTTTATTTCAATTATTTAATATGTTCGAAAGCTAGTTTGCGAGCTTCGATATTCGATTGTACATAATCGTCGTACGATGGTTTATTTACGAAAGTGGCCTTTTGCATTGTTCTTTCGATAATGTCGCTCATTTGCAGAAACCCAATCTCATCACGCAAGAATGCAGCAACAACAATTTCATTTGCTGCGTTTAATATACAGGGCATATTCCCCCCTGTACGTATGGATTCGAATGCGTATGCAAGGTTTTTAAAACGATCAAGATCAGGCTCTTCAAAAGTCATAGACCCTAGTTTGAAGAAATCGAGACGCTCGAAGTCCGATTTCAATCGATTAGGATATGCAAGTGCATATTGTATGGGTAAGTGCATATCGGGTAATCCTAATTGTGCGATAATGGACGAATCTTCGAACTGAACCATCGAGTGTATAATAGATTGAGGATGTATGATAACCTCAACCTGATCGGGCGATAAGCCAAACAGCCATTTTGCTTCTATCATTTCGAAGCCTTTGTTCATCAACGAGGCCGAATCAATAGTAACTTTTGCACCCATATCCCAATTAGGATGTTTAAGGGCTTCTTTTTTAGTTACATGGCGTAGTTCATCTTTTTTTAAGTTGCGGAACGGACCTCCCGAAGCAGTCAGTAAAACTTTTTCGACGGGGTTTCTTTCGCCAGCAAGACATTGAAATATAGCGGAATGTTCGGAATCGACAGGTAAAATAGGAACTTTGTTCTGTATAGCCAGTTCCATAATCAGTTCGCCTGCAACCACAAGGGTTTCTTTATTTGCCAAAGCAATCGCTTTTCCTGCTTTTATGGCATTTATGGTAGGCTGTAATCCCGAATAGCCAACCATTGCAGTCAGAACCATATCGATAGGATCGCTTTCTACAACCTGAGCGATGGATTCACTTCCTGCCCATACTTTTATTGGTAAGTCCGAAAGGGCATCTTTCAGTTTTTGGTACAGGCTTTCGTCTGCAATAACAACCACTTCGGGCTCAAATTCCCTTGCTTGTTTAATAAGCAAATCTACTTGTTTATTTGCTGTAAGCGCATATACCTCAAAGCTATCGGGATGTTGTCGTACAACGTCGAGTGCCTGTGTTCCAATGGAGCCTGTTGAGCCTAATATTGCTATTTTTCGTTTCATCACTTTTATCAGAAAGAAATGTAAAGTTCGGGGTTAACGGGTTTTCCTTTATACCACAATTCGAAATGAAGATGGGCGCCATTCGATAATTTTCCCGTATCGCCTATAATAGCTATAGCTTCTCCGGTGCGAACCTCGTCTCCAATTTCTTTGAGCAACATTGCATTGTGCTTATAAACGGAAATAAATCCGTTGCTGTGTTGTATTTGTATAATATAACCAACATTGGCATCGAATCCGGCAAATATAACGGTACCTTCCAAAGCAGCCACAACACTCGCTTTAGGTGCGGCTACAATGTCAACACCATAATGTTTTATCGAAGGATTGTATTTGTCGGAAATAACACCTTTAACCGGACGGAAAAATGTAATGTTTTCGGTAGTAGCGGCTGTGTTTGGCGACAATACCGATATTGTATACTTTTCTTCTTCTTCGAATTTTCGGTTAAAATCCTTTTCGGTATTGGTGCTCCTTAACGATTTGTCATCTTCCGATATAGATACGGTGTCGGCATAGGTTAGGGAGTCTACTGAAATTTTACCCGCAAAAATATCCTGTATATTAGATATGTATATTGATTGGTGCAGTAGTTGCTGTTCGAGAGAATCGGCTCTGATAGCAGACATCAATGCCTGTTCCATAATTTCGGAATCGAGATATCCGGGCAAATAATTACGAATTGGCGTTGATATAATTACTATGGACGAAAGCACCATAAGGATAATGACGAGAAAGAAAACAAGCAACGTACCCCAAAATTTGGATGTGCGGATTTTGGCTACTTCTTCCAGCGTATTCTCGTTAATTACAGAGAGTTTATACTTGAAGTGTATCCGTTTCCAAAAATCGTGTTTATTGTTTTTTCTTTTCGACATTCAGTTTCCCCTTCGTGTTTTTTCGAAGTTGCAAATTTAATAAAAAAAAGAAGACTCTGTCTGAGAAACTGCTTTTTAGACAAATTGTTAAGATTTATTTTATATCTATTTCTTTTCCGTTATAAAAATCCAGAATTTTTGTGCGGAATAAGAAATCGTATTTTGCTTGTATTTGTTCCGATTTGCTCGTGAGCATTTTTGTTTGTGCTTCGCTAAATTCATAAACCGTCGATTTTCCAACCTTATAGCGCTCTTCGGCATATTTGAACGATTCGGCGGCGGCATCATAAGCTTTTTCGGTAGACGAATATTTTGCCTGCGCTGCAACGGCACTTTGATAAGCCTGTTGTATTTCTTTATACAGGGCTAATTTAGTATTCTCTAATTGTAGTTCATAATTCTCGATATTCAAACGGGCACTACGCACCTGATTACGTACCTGAAAGCGGTTGAAAATAGGAATACTTAATGAAAAACCGATGTATTTTGTTTGATTATCACCCAACTGAGACGAAATACTTGGGTTGTCATAACCACTTTTATATACATGGTCGAACCCTGTGCCGTATCTTAATGACAAGTCAAGCTTAGGCCAATATCCGGCTTCTGCAATTTTTAATCCCTTTTTGCTACTTTCAAGTTTATATTCAATTTCTTTAACGTGAGGTTTGATTGTTATTGCTCTTTGATAAACGTGAGTAGGAGGTTGTACGCTCGATATATTATCATCTATAAAATTTGCCAAATTTGGTTCTTCTATATCAAACGTATTCGTTTCTTGTAAATTTAAGGCTTGAGCTAGGTTCAGAAGAGCTATATCCAAATCGTTTTTTGCATTTGTAATATTCAATTCATCTTTTGCAAATTGAGCTCTTATGTCATATAATTGTGATTCCGCTACTTTTCCCGAACTTACAAGTATTTCAGTATTAGATACCTGTTTTTTTGTTAATTCAATTTGATCTTCGAAAGCTTTTAATATTTCCTTTTTGAATAAAACCTCAAGGTATAAAGATGCAACCTGCAATTGCATGTTGTCTTTAACTTTGTTCAAACCTTCGGTAGCAGCCTGCAAGTTTAATTTATCTTGTTTTATTTCATTTGGTATTTTGAATCCTGTAAATAATGGGATATTGGATGATATGCTTAAGTTTGTAGATCCAATATTCCCTTTAGTATATGTGTTATTACCCATACCAATTCCTCTACCGAAATTAAAATCCTGACTTGCATTTGCATTCAGGTTGGGCAAACGGCTGTTTTTGCTGGTGCTTAGGTCTATCTCAGAATCTTTTACTTTTAACTCTTCTTGCTTAATCTCAATATTATTCTCGATAGCATAGTCGATGCACTGGCGCAGAGTCCACTTCTGTTGAGCCTGAGCAAAACAGGTAGCGCCTATGAAACCGATCAGTAAAATATATTTTTTCATAAAAATTATCTGCTTAAATGTGCTGTTTTTTTAATTAGTTGGCTTTCGGTTTGTCAGAAATTTCATTCCCTCTTATTTTCATGCCTTTTTCAATCCCCGATTTTACTTCAACATTTATACCGTCCGATAAACCAATTTTTATCAATGTTTTTTCGAATTGTTGTGGTTGGCTGATTGTATCTTTCAGCACATAAACGAATGCGGAGTCTTTACTGAACGTAACCGCGCTTTCGGGTATCGTAAGTACATTTTCGGAACGGGCCAAAACTATTTCGGCATTAGCACTGTAACCGGCACGGATAACGACAGAATCGGGGACGTTTGCTGCAGCTTTTATTTCAAATAATATTGCTCCATTTTCTTCTACCCCTTTCGGCGAGATGTATTCGAGTACGGCATCGAATTTTTTGTTTTCTATAGCCCCAACAGAAAGTGTTATTGGCATACCTACATGTATACGACCAACTTCGGTTTCGTCAATTTTTCCTATGAATATCATGTCGTTCATATTGGCAACAGTGGCAATAGTTGTTCCATCGTTAAAAGTGTTAGCTTGTATAACAGAGTTTCCGGCTTTAATGGGTACATCAAGAACCATACCGTCAATAGTCGATCTTATTTGTGTATTACTGAATTGCGCAGTTGCTTTCGACATACCGTTTTTTACGATGTCAAGATTGTCCTGTGAGTTCTGAACTTCTTCGTCTGCTTTTTTGAAATCGGCTTCGGCTTTATCCATTTCTTCTTTGGCAATTACTCCGTTTCCGAATAATTGTTTTTGCCTGTCGTATTCGGCTTTTACCTGATTATAGTTTATCTTGGCTACACGCACACGCGATTCCGCCGAGTTCAACTGGCTCATTTCGGGAATAACCTTTACGGTTGCTATAATATCGCCGTTTTTTACAATATCTCCGGCTTCTTTTAGCACTTCCGATATGATGCCCGATATTTGAGGTTTTATTAAAATTTCGTCACGGGGCGATACTTTTCCTGTAGCAACCGAAGTGTTTTGCACATTGCCTGTATCGACAGTTGTGATTTCGTATACCACTTCTTGGGGTTGCGATTTTTGCCATAGCCAATAGAATGTGTATAAAACAATAATTGCGACTAAAACTAACGCCAGTATTTTAAAAAACTTCTTCATGTTTTATCTATTTTATATATTCCTTAATTAATTTATTTTTTGTTTATTCATCTCTGATTGCATCAATTGCTTTTACTCGTAAGGCTCGCATGGCAGGCATTAACCCTGCAACTAAACCTGATATTACTATGATTATGAGCGATGCTATAGCCGTAGTGAACGATACGAATGGAGGTAAAAAGAAATTGGGTTCATCTCCTGCGTCTGTAGCCGGCATCGACGTCATGCCTGTATGTATGATCTCTAATACACCCAATCCGAACATTAAACCTATCATTCCGGCAATAGTAGTCAGCATAAGGCTCTCGCTTAATATCTGTTTTACTATTGTAGATGGTTTTGCCCCTAAGGCACGCCTTACGCCTATTTCGCGTGTACGCTCTTTTACTGTTACCAACATAATGTTACTTATGCCGATTATGCCCGAGAACAGGGCGCCTAATCCTACAATCCAGATAAGTATATCAATACCACTGAAAAGGTTGCTGAACATTTGGAATTGTTTTTCTATATTGAAACTTCGTACAGCCTTTTCGTCGTTTGGTGCTATGTCGTGAGCAGCTTTTAATATCGCTTTAACTTCGTCTTCTACAACCGATGCCGGATAGCCCGGTTTTGCAGTACAAGCAAGGAAATGAATCTTGTCTCCCTGATTAAATGCCCGCTGCATAGTGCTGAAAGGTATAAATACCGTTGACTCTACATCGCCTCCAATAGATACCTGCGATTTAGGGCGAATAACGCCTACAACCTGAAAATATATGCCATTTACTCTAATGTATTTACCCAAGGGATCTTCTTCGGGTTGGAATAGGGTTTCGTATACTTCCTTACCAATAATACATACTTTGCGGTAATTTTCGATGTCGATTGTGTTAAATAGCCTTCCTGCAAGTATATGTTGTTTTTCTATTTCGAAATGATCGGGGTAGATACCTCTTAGTCCGTATGAACCCGATTTCTGACCGTTTACAACATTGCGGTCGCCTCCTCCACCAAATAGTATGGGAGAAATGTATTCTACCGATTGAGCTTTTTCTCTGATTAGAACAAGGTCGCGATTGTTCATGTTCCACCAACGCCCTTTTCTATAGCCTTTGTGCGCTTCTCCTGTACGGTCGGTAAAAAAGAAGCATGAATTGGACGCGAAGCCACTGAAGTTCGATTCCATTCCTCCTTTAAACCCGTTTCCTACACCTATAAGTATGACCAGCATAAGAATACCCCAAAAGACTCCGAACCCTGTGAGGATGCTTCGCAGTTTATTGCGGGTAATGGTTGCCCATATCTCTTGCCAGTTGTCTAAATCAAACATCTTTTCTTCGTTTACTTTTATTCTGCTCTCATTGCTTCAATGGGGCTTACTTTTGTTGCTTTTATTGCAGGAATCAGACCTGCGACTACTCCGCATATAACTAAGGCTACTATAGCCGATATGGCTGTCGTCAGATCGACGGTTGGGTCCATGAAAACCGAAGGCCCGTCGGATGAACCTCCGCCAGATAATGCAGCACCTATGGCCTCGGTTAATGCAATGCCTGAAACCATACCAAAATATCCTGCTGTTGTTGTTATCAGTATCGATTCAAAAATTATCAATCTTAATATTGAGGAAGGTGTGGCTCCAATAGCTTTTCGTATCCCTATTTCCCGCGTACGTTCTTTTACTGTTATAAGCATTATATTGGCAACCCCTACAATTCCTGCAACAAGAGAACATATTCCGATGAAAATAAGGAAAATAGTAATAGTTTTAAATATTGTTTCTGTTTCAATAGCATCTTGTGCTGTATTCCACATCGAAAGAGCAGACCGGTCTTTGGGGTCGAAATTGTGCAAAGCTCCCAACTTTTCGCGTAGCCGTTCGTTGAAGGCTTCATTTGCTTCAATCGTATTTAGTCCTTTTACTGTAAAATCGATACGCCCGAATCCATAACCTTTGTTATATAGGGTTTGTGCCGTAGTAAAAGGAATATATGCAGGCTGATTGTTTCCGTGGGTTTCTTGTTCGAATACCCCGATAACCTGAAATGCAAGGTTTCCTGCAATAATATATTTACCAATAGGATTTTCCCCTTTGAATAGTGTGGATTCCATATCGGTGTTGATGACTGCAACTTTGCGGCGGTTTTCGATATCCATCTGATTCAGAAACCTACCTTTGCCTCCTTTTATCTCAATGTTATTTATTATTGCAGCATCGGGCGAAACTCCCATAAGTGTCCACGAACCATATTCTTTTTCGTATGATATGGTTTGGGTCTGATAAGTACGGGCCGAGATATATTCAACTTCGGGTATCTTGTTTTTTATCAGGTCGTAATCTTTGTCATCGAATTTAATTTCTCTATTCGATGGCATACCTTTGTAAGGCATTGATGTCCATCCCGGCCATATCGAAACTGAATTCAGGGCACGATGCGAAAAATTAGACATGACTCCGTTTTTCAGTCCATTACCTGCTCCGAGTAATATAATAAGCATGAATATACCGAAAGCAACAGCCAGACCTGTAAGAAAGGTCCTCATTTTGTTTTTCCTTATAGTGGAAAAAATTTCTCTCAGTGAATCGAAGTCAAGCATATTTTATAGCACTAAATTCGGTTGTTTTTTTATCTCGTTCGATTCTATTATACCATCTTTTATATGTATAATCCGGTCGGTGGCATCGGCTACTTCTTGTTCGTGAGTGACAATGAGCATTGTAATACCATCGGTTGTGTTAATATCTCTCAACAAGGTCATAACTTCTTTCGATGTTTTACTGTCTAATGCTCCGGTTGGTTCGTCTGCCAGGATAATCTGAGGTTGTGCAATAAGTGCACGAGCTATGGCAACGCGTTGTTTTTGTCCACCTGAAAGCTCATTTGGCATGTGGTTGGCATGGCTTTTTATTCCCATCTTATCCAGATATTCAAGTGCTAATATGTTCCGTTTTTTTCGGCTGATGCCTTGATAATATAGAGGTAAGGCAACATTTTCCATCGCATTTTTAAAAGAAATAAGATTGAAAGATTGGAATATGAATCCTATTTTTTTATTTCTTAGTTCGGCAGCTTTGGTTTCATTGAGGTTTCTGACAAGCACATCGTCAAGATAATATTCACCCGTATCGTAATTGTCAAGTATGCCTAGTATATTCAGTAACGTAGATTTTCCTGACCCGGACGCTCCCATAATAGATAAAAATTCACCTTTACTAACATCCATATTTATACCTTTCAGTACATGTAAGGGGGCCCCACTATAGTAGGTTTTATTGAGGTTTCTGATTCTTATCACGCCTTTTTGATGTATTTGTTATTACTTCCTGTTTTTCTGCTTAAAAAGTATATCCTCTTTGAAAAAGAAAAGATTCACAAAATTAACTTTATATTTATTTTTTGAAATCTTTTTTTAGCATCATACTATTAATAAGTCGTAAAAAAAGGACGATTTGTTACAAATACACCCTGTTTTTAACTTTTTGTAACAGAAGTGCGCCGTCTCTTTGCCTGAGTGTCTGCGGCCGATCTCCTTAGTTAATAAATAGTCACTTTGCTTTATATATTATAAAAGCACATAATTGTTCTGCTTATTGTTGAAAAAAAACTATATTTGTGTTGCTAAAATAAGGTGCTAAAGGTATTGCATAACTGTGCCCCATTAGCTATGTATATAACACAGTTTAATTGTACTTGGATGGATTGGTACAACAGAAATAAAGCAAAACTGAAAGTATTATAAAACACAATTGATTATAAAAACTTTAGTATAAGTATGTGTGGAATAGTTGGATATATAGGCTTTAGAGAAGCTTATCCTATTTTAATAAAAGGGCTACGCCGCCTCGAATACAGAGGGTACGATAGTGCAGGTGTTGCAATAATAAATAACGAAAATCAACTGTCGGTATATAAGGCAAAAGGAAAGGTTGCCGATCTTGAAGAGTACTCGAAAGATAAAGATATTAGTGGTACTATTGGTATAGCGCATACCCGTTGGGCAACACATGGAGAGCCTAGCAATGCGAATGCTCACCCGCATTATTCTCAGTCGGAAAATCTGGCTCTTATACATAATGGAATAATCGAGAATTATGCAGTATTGAAAGCTGAGCTGTTAAAGAACGGTTATACGTTTCAAAGTAGTACCGATACCGAAGTGCTTGTGCAATGGATAGATTATATCTATAATATACACAAATGTGATTTGTTTCATGCTGTGCAGATAGCATTAAATCAGGTAGTGGGAGCATATGCCATTGCAGTAATCGAAAAAGGAAATCCAGATCAAATTATAGCAGCCCGAAAAAGTAGCCCATTAGTAGTTGGTGTTGGCGAAAATGAATATTTTTTGGCATCGGATGCATCTCCAATAATCGAATATACTAATAAGGTTATTTATTTGGATGATGAGGAAATTGCAGTAATAAACCGACACGAAGATCCTAAAATATATACTATTTCGAATATTAAAAAGACTCCTGAAATAAAAGAGTTGGAAATGAACCTCAGCCAATTGGAAAGAGGAGGGTATGACCACTTTATGCTGAAAGAGATATTCGAGCAGCCCGAGACGCTTAAAAACTGTATGAGCGGTCGGGTAAATATCGAGGGTACAAATGTTACATTGTCGGGTATCATAGATCATAAGGAGAAATTCATAAATGCACGACGTATTCTTATTATTGCTTGTGGAACTTCGTGGCATGCAGGTTTAATCGGCGAATATTTATTTGAAGAATTCTGTCGCATTCCGGTAGAGGTGGAATATGCATCGGAGTTTAGATACAGGAATCCTGTTATCTGTGCTGATGATATTGTTATTGCTATATCGCAGTCGGGCGAGACTGCCGATTCGTTGGCTGCCATCGAACTAGCACGTAAAGCCGGAGCTTTTGTATATGGTGTATGTAACGTGGTTGGCTCGTCAATACCACGTAATACCGATTCGGGTTCGTATACACACTGTGGCCCGGAAATAGGGGTGGCTTCTACAAAAGCATTTACAGCTCAGGTAACTGTGCTTACAATGATGGCTTTGGCTATTGCTAAAGAAAAAGGAACGATGCCGGAAGAGAATTATCTGTGTACGATTAAAGAGTTACAGAATATTCCTTCAAAGATTGAGAAAATATTGTCGCAAAACGATAAGATAAAAGAGCTTTCGTTAATATTTACTTATGCTCAGAATTTTATATATCTGGGTAGGGGGTATAGTTATCCGGTAGCTTTGGAAGGAGCCCTTAAGCTAAAAGAAATATCGTATATACACGCCGAAGGTTACCCTGCAGCAGAAATGAAACATGGACCTATTGCCCTTATCGATAATGAAATGCCCATTGTTGCGATAGCTACTCACAATACAATATACGAAAAGGTTGTAAGTAATATTCAAGAAATAAAAGCACGGAACGGACGTGTTATTGCTATAATTAACGAAGGCGACGAGTCTATAAAAGAATTGGCAGATCACTATATCGAAATACCCGAAACAAAAGAGTGTCTCGATCCGCTGTTGTCGTCAATACCTTTGCAATTATTGGCTTATCACATAGCTGTAAATAAAAATCGTGATGTGGATATGCCGCGTAATCTTGCCAAATCGGTAACTGTAGAATAATCAGTATTTATCTGATATATAATCATGGAGAGGCTAAAGAATTTTTAGCCTCTTTTTTTTCTCTATGCAAACTATATTAGTTGTGTGTTGTTCTATAATAAATAATTATATAGTATTGAAGATGAAGAAGGTAATGTTTGTTTTAGTGTTTGTTGTGTTATTGCTTGATGTAAGTAAAGCGGGTGCATGTACACGAATTGTTTATCAAGGTCCTAATAACACTATACTAACAGCCAGATCGATGGACTGGAAAGAGGATAGTATGACCAATTTGTGGATATTTCCACGGGGGATGGACAGAAATGGCGAAATAGGTAAAAACCCAATGACATGGAAATCGAAGTATGGAAGTGTTGTAGCGGCTGCTTATGATATTTGCAGCACAGACGGAATGAACGAAAAAGGACTTGTTGCAAATTTACTTTGGTTGGCCGAGTCGGAGTATCCACAATGGGATGGAAAAAGACCTGCGCTGTCTATAGCTGCTTGGGTGCAGTATATGCTCGATAATTTTGCAACGGTTGATGAAGCGGTTACTGCAATAGAGGATAATAAATTCGATGTGGTATCGGATCAGATGCCGGATGGATCGCGAATGGCAACTTTGCATCTTTCTATTTCGGACGCAACAGGCGATAATGCTATATTTGAGTATGTGAAAGGAAAGTTAGTTATTCATCACGACAGATCGTATCAGGTAATGACAAACTCTCCGGTGTTTCACGAACAACTAGCTTTAAATAATTATTGGAAAACTATTGGAGGATTAACCTTTCTTCCCGGAACAAACAGGGCTGCGGACAGATTTGTCAGGGCATCTTATTATATAAATGTGATTCCAAAAGTAGAGGATATAAGAACGGCAGTTGCCAGCGTGTTTAGTGTCATTCGTAATACATCGGTTCCTTTTGGTATAAGTACGCCAAACGAACCTAACATCTCGTCTACCAGATGGCGAACAGTTTCGGATCAGAAGAATAAAATATATTTTTATGAATCAACCCTTTATCCAAATGTATTTTGGGTCGATTTCAAAAGTGTTGATTTTTCGGAGAAAGCTCCGGTAAAGAAACTCGATTTACTGAAAGGAGAGACTTTTGCCGGGAATGCTTCGGGCGAATTTGTTGTGTCCGAGCCTTTTAAGTTTTTAGGAATTGATTAAATAATATGTAGAAAAAATAAATAAGAGGCGGTAATTTATAAATTACTGCCTTCTTTATGCCTCAGATATATTTTATTACATTTTTTTATTGAAACTGTGGTTTGTATGTCGTGAAAAATGAGTATATTTGCACGCAATAATTTTTAAACATATAACTATATGTCGTTTATTGCAGATAAAGTAGTAATGGATGGGCTGACATTCGATGATGTCCTTTTAATTCCGGCCTATTCCGAAGTTCTTCCCCGTGAAGTTGATTTGACCACAAAATTCTCTCGTAACATTAATTTGAATATTCCTTTTGTTTCGGCAGCTATGGATACTGTTACCGAGGCAAAGTTGGCTATCGCTATTGCCCGTGAGGGTGGTATTGGTGTTATTCACAAAAATATGTCGATCGAAGCGCAAGCTCAGCAGGTGCGTTATGTGAAGCGTGCAGAGAACGGTATGATTTCTAATCCTGTTAGTATATTGCGTGATAAAACAGTGGGCGAGGCCTTGGCTTTGATGGCGGAATACAAAATAGGTGGTATCCCTGTTGTTGACGAAGAAAACTATCTGGTTGGTATTGTAACAAACCGAGATTTACGTTTCCAACGTGATAAATCGCGATTGATTGACGAGGTTATGACAAAACAAAACCTGGTAACTACACAACAGTCGACCGATTTAGAAGCTGCAACCGACATATTACAACAATATAAAATAGAAAAACTGCCAGTTGTTGATAATAATAACAAACTGATAGGACTTATCACATACAAAGACATCACTAAAGCAAAAGATAAACCTAATGCCTGTAAAGACCAACATGGTCGCTTAAGAGTAGCAGCAGGGGTAGGGGTTACTTCCGATACTTTGGTTCGGGTAAAAGCATTGGTTGATGCCGGAGTAGATGCAATTGTTATTGATACGGCTCATGGTCACTCAAAAGGAGTAGTTGGCGTTTTGAAACAAGTAAAAGAGGCTTACCCAAATGTAGATATAGTTGTAGGAAACATAGCTACAGGCGAAGCTGCTAAATATCTGGTTGACGCAGGTGCCGATGGTGTTAAAGTTGGTATCGGTCCGGGGTCTATTTGTACTACACGTGTAGTTGCCGGAGTTGGTGTTCCTCAACTATCAGCTATCTATGATGTAGCTAAGGCTCTTAAGGGTACAGGCGTGCCTATTATTGCCGATGGAGGTTTAAGATATTCGGGCGATATAGTAAAAGCTCTTGCAGCCGGAGGCTCTTCGGTAATGATGGGGTCGTTATTAGCCGGAGTTGAAGAGTCGCCGGGCGAAACTATTATATTTAATGGTCGTAAATTTAAGTCGTATCGTGGTATGGGCTCTCTTGAGGCTATGGAAAAAGGATCGAAAGACCGTTATTTCCAAGATATGGAAGCCGATATTAAGAAGCTTGTTCCGGAAGGAATTGCTGCCCGTGTTCCTTTCAAAGGTTCGTTGTTCGAAGTTGTATACCAGATGTTAGGCGGATTAAAAGCCGGAATGGGATATTGTGGAGCAAAGAATATCGACACGTTACATAATGCTAAATTTACACGTATAACAAATGCCGGTGTTGCTGAAAGCCATCCGCACGATGTTCAAATTACGAGCGAGGCTCCTAATTATAGCCGTGGCGAATAAGTTGTCAAACAAATGACATTCATATAAAAAGGCTGTTCAAATTGAAGTGAACAGCCTTTTCTGTATAATAAAGGATTATCTGTTGTTATTTGTAAATCTCTTTCTTTCCGGCAAGCAATGTATTTCGCATCAGCGATATAATTGTCATAGGGCCTACACCTCCGGGAACAGGTGTGATGTACGATGCTTTTTCCGATACATCGTTAAAAGCAACATCACCTTTCAGACGGAAGCCCGATTTAGTCTCGGTTGATGGTACACGGGTTGTGCCCACATCAATAATAACCGCACCGTCTTTTACCATATCGCCTTTCAGAAACTCGGGAACACCCAAAGCTGCGATAATTATATCGGCTTGCAAACACATTTCTTTTATGTTTGGGGTGCGGCTATGGCATACGGTTACAGTAGCATCGCCCGGATAAGCTTTTTGCATCATAAGACTGGCAACTGGTTTACCCACAATATTGCTGCGCCCTAAAACAACACAATGTTTTCCTTGGGTTTCTATATTATAGCGTTTCAACAGCTCAAGTATTCCGGCAGGTGTTGCCGATACAAAACAAGGCAAACCAATAGACATGCGCCCAACATTTATCGGGTGAAAACCGTCTACGTCTTTGCGGTAGTCAATAGCTTCGATAACTTTTTGTTCCGAAATATGTTTCGGTAACGGAAGCTGTACAATAAAACCGTCTACATCAGGGTCTTGGTTCAATTGGTCGACACATGCCAGTAGTTCGGTTTCGGTAACATTATCTTCGAATCTGATAAGGCTCGATTTAAAACCAACTTCTTCGCATGTACGGACTTTGCTGGCTACATAAGTTTCGCTACCACCATCGTGCCCAACCAATACCGCAGCAAGATGAGGCGTTTTGCCCCCTGCCTGTTTTATTTGTTTAACTTCTTCGGCTATCTCAAGCTTTATTTGAGCCGCAATTGCTTTCCCGTCTATTATTTGCATATTGATAGAGTTTTGTTGTTTTTGTTTACAAAGATAAAAAAATACAACTATTTTACTCTATGTTTTTCCGCACCTGTGTGAGAAAAGCTTTCATACCTTCCGAGTCTTTCTTTTCTATCATTCCCAGCAAAAGTTTCAACTGATCGCGTATCAATTTAACCTGTTCGGGTGTGTGAGGGTTGAAAAGAATTTCGGTCAGTAAGAAATCGTCTTCCGATAACAATCCCTGAGCAATATTCATGTGTCGCTTAAACGTTGTTCCGGGTGCTTCCTGATGTTTCATTACCGATGCAAACACCAAAGTTGAAGCAAATGGGATAGACAGCGAATAAGCAATTGTTTCGTCATGCTCTTCAAATGTATATTCAAATACATTTAGTTTCAGGCTGGTGTATAAATCTTTGAAGAATATTTTGCCCCAGTGGTTCGATTCCGAGATAACAATGGCGCTTTGTGTACTGAGGTCGGACAGGCTGGCAAATGTAGGGCCAAACATCGGGTGGGTCGATGTGTAGGGGCGTCCTGTTTTCTCGTAATATTCTTTCAATCCTGTTTTAACCGATGCTATATCCGATAAAATGCACTGATCGTCCAAATATGGCAATACCATCTCGAAGGCATCGATTGTATACTTTACAGTTGCGGCGTTTATTACAATTTCGGGGGCAAAATCCTGTATTTCTTCGGGATTGCTCATGCGCACAACGTTGTATACAAACCTTAGGCGTTTAGGGTCTACGTCGAAAACGGCAACATCGTGGTCGAAACTCAATACATCGGCAAAAAAAGAACCCATCTTTCCTGCACCCAGAATAAGTATTTTCATCTTCATCGATTTCCTATTATTATTTATTCATTATTTCAACTTGTTGGCGAACCGATTCTTCGTGGATGGCTTCGAGCACAACACGCATAAATTCGGGGTTCATGCCCATTTCGGTAGCTTGTGCTATACGCTTGCTTAGTATTTCGCCATAGCGTCCTGTCTGAACGATAAGCATGTTATGCTCTTTTTTGAATGTTCCTATTTCGCACGACACACGCATACGCTTTGCCAGTAGTTCAAGTAATTGATCGTCAAGTTCGTCAATTTGTTTACGTAGATGAGACAAATCTTCGGTCGATTGTTTTTCTTCGCGTATAACAATTGTTTCAAGAATCTCTTTCAGTCTATCCGGTGTAACCTGCTGTGCAGCATCGCTCCAAGCCTCTTCGGGTTTGCAGTGTGTTTCGATAATGAGTCCTTCGAAATTCAAGTCCATAGCTTGTTGCGAAAGAGGTAGTATAAGATCGCGTTTACCTCCGATATGACTGGGGTCGCAGATAACAGGCAGGTCGGGGTAGCGTCTTTTTAATTCGATAGGTATATGCCATTGGGGTAGGTTACGGTATATCTTTTTGTCGTACGAGCTGAATCCACGGTGTATTGCTCCTAACTTTGTAAGTCCCACATTACTTAATCGCTCTAAAGCTCCTATCCAAAGTTCAAGATCGGGGTTCACAGGGTTTTTTACCAAAACCGGAATATCTACACCCTGAAGAGCTTCGGCTATCTCTTGTACGGCAAATGGATTAGCTGTTGTTCGTGCTCCTATCCAGAGCATGTCTATTCCGTATTTTAATGCTTCGTAAACATGTTTCTGCGTAGCCACTTCGGTCGAAACATACATGCCTGTCTCTTGTTTTACACGTTTCAACCAAGCCAATCCTTCGCTACCAACGCCTTCAAAACCTCCGGGTTTTGTGCGGGGTTTCCATATTCCGGCGCGCATTATTTTTATTCCGTTTGCGGCCAGTTTGCGGGCTGTGTTCATTACCTGTTCTTCTGTTTCGGCACTGCAAGGTCCTGCTATTACCATCGGACGTTTAACGTCTACTCCCGGTAGTAAAATCGATTCTAATTTCATATTATTTACTATTTTATATTTGTTTCAAATTTAATGTCATTCTAATATCATCCGAGTAGCTTCCGTCGGATAACCTAACGAAGCCTTTAGCTCTGCCTGTCTCTTCGAATCCAAAGCTCCGGTATAATCTCATCCCCGCTTCATTCGTGCCCATTACCTGTAGCCACAATACTTCTAAGGTGGTATTGTGTTTTACGTAATTGGTTGCAGCCTCAAACAAGGCTGTACCGAGCCCGATCCTTCTCCATTCTTTCAATATGCCAATTCCCACCACTGCTGTGTGGCTCAGCATATTTCTGCTGGAAGCCGTAACGTCCAGATTTCCTATTATCTGTCCTTTGTGAGTTGCAACCAGCAAAATGCTGTTTCCGGAATTCCGGAACGACTGAATCCACCTCCAGCCTTGCTCGATGGTCAAACTGAACTCTCCGGCAGTGTAGGGTATAAATTCGCTATCTTCGATGTATTCTTTAATCGTAGTAAGTAAATCGGGCGTATCCTGTATGGTAGCTTCTCTTATCTCTACTAATTGTTCGTCTTTGAGGGTTATATGTTGTGGTGCAAATCTCATTTTATTTTTTCAATTCTTTCTAATGCCTGTTTTAACATGATCTCATTGCAGCAAAGCGATATTCGTATATAGCGTTCGCCTTTGCTGCCGAATATAAATCCGGGGGTTATAAATACTTTTGCATCGTATAATATTTTGTCGGCTAATTCGCCACTGTCTTTATAATTTGCGGGAATTTTACCCCACAGAAACATCCCGACCTGATTTTTATCGTATGTGCAGCCTAATTCATCCATAATTGCTTCGGCATACTGACGGCGTTTAGCATATAACTCGATGTTATTTGCCCGATGCCATTCTTCTGTATTATGTAGCGCGGCCACAGTTGCTAACTGCATGGGTTTAAATATCCCGCTTTCGATATTGCTTAGTACCTTTAATATCCATTGAATAAATTGAGGATTTGAAGCAACCATCCCGATTCTCCATCCGGGCATATTGTGCGATTTGCTCATCGAATTAAGTTCGATACAAATATCTTTTGCGCCTTCCACTTGCATTATACTCAACGGCTTTTCGTTCAGAATCATGCTGTACGGATTGTCGTGGGCGATAATTATACCATGCTTTTTGCCGAAAGCAACCAGTTTTTCGAACAACTCAGCAGATCCGTTTGCCCCTGTTGGCATATTCGGATAGTTTACCCACATGAGTTTGATTTTTGATAAATCTGTTTTTTCTAATGCTTCGAAATCGGGTTGCCAGTTATTATTTTCATCCAGATCGTATGTGCAAATTTCGGCACCTACCAAACGACTTACCGATGTATAGGTTGGATAACCGGGATTTGGAACAAGCACGCCATCGCCGGGATTCAAAAAAGCCATAGATATATGTAGTATTCCTTCTTTTGAACCTATTAATGGCTGAATTTCGTTTGCAGGGTTTAATTCTACATTATATAACTTTTTGTACCAATCGGCAAATGCTTGCCTTAATTCGGGTATTCCAACATGCGACTGGTAGCCATGTGCGTTTGGGTCTTTTGCCGCATTGCTTAATGTATCGGTGGCTTCGGCAGAAGGAGGTAAATCGGGACTGCCAATACCCAAACTGATAACATTCAGTCCCCGTGCATTCATTTCTGCCACTTCTTTCAGTTTAATGGAGAAATAGTATTCGTTTACCGAATCGAGTCTTTTTGCAGGTACTATTTTTTTCATATATGCTTCTTGTTATTTCAATCTTAATTATATTTCGCTTTGCTTACCGTCGGTATAGTCGCCCAAAACTTTCATTTCGCTTACAAGCGGTCGGATAGCGTCGAGCGATTGTTGATAACGTGTATAGTCGGCATATTTCAGGTCGACATAAAACTGGTATTCCCATTCGCGGCCAATGATGGGCAACGATTGAATTTTAGTGAGGTTTATGTTGTAGAACGAAAGCACCGAAAGCACATGCGATAAGCTTCCTTCGGTATGGGGCAATGTGAAAACGACTGACGATTTGTTCAGCACGTTTTCTTTCTGTAGCTCGTTTACTACCCATTTGTTTGCGAAAATAAGAAAACGGGTGAAGTTATGTTTGTTGGTTTCGATGCCACGGGCAAGAATTTCGAGTCCGTATATTTGGGCTGCCTTTTCGCTGCAAATAGCCGCATGTCCTTGTAGCTTTTCTTCGGCAATATCTTTTGCAGCTAAGGCTGTATCTTCGTGTTCTACAACTTTTATGTTAGGGAATGTGTCTAGAAAATCGACACACTGCATAAGTGCTATCGGGTGTGAGGATATTTCTTTTATATCGTGAATTGTTTGCCCCGGCAGGGCTGCCAAACAGTGCGATATACGTTGTTTAAACTCGCCTGCGATAGGTAGCTTATGTGTTTTCAGTAATTCGTAGTTTGGGAGAAGGCTTCCGGCAATGGTATTCTCAATAGCCATAATGCCTATCATATTCGGGTCTTTTTGTATTGACGAAAATATATCCCGAAACGTGAAACAAGGCACAATTTCAATATCTTCTCCTTCGAAATAGTTTTCGGCTGCAATACCGTGATAGGCTCCTAATACTCCCTGAATGGCTACTTTTTTCATCTTTTTTACCTTGTATATTTCTTTAAACAAAAAAATCCCATCGGCTTACCGACAGGATTCTATATTTTCATTTTATGTTTTCTATTCTTAAATATTTACATACAAAATCCTGTCTTACCCTTGCTAAAGTAAAAGTAAAAAAAGAAGAAATATGTAAAAGAAAATTTGTTCATTGCTTAAACGCTACTTCGTTTGATGATACAAATGTAATGCTTTTTTCAGAATAACAAATAAAATGTTCAGTTTTTTTACTGTAAAAGTATTTTTGTCTTTTTGGTTTTAATTTTTTATCACTTTGAAACTGTTAATCTCTTTTTCGGTTTCAATATGTAAAATGTATATTCCTGTGGAAAAATTCGTCTCAATTAGTAATGAAAGCAATAAAATAATAATTTTAGATGCTTATTTAATAATAATTCTGTTAATATACTAAATCGGTACCCGATTGGGTAACCTGTTTGGTAGAACAAACAGGAGGTTCAGTTGTTTAAAAACAAATCTTATATTATGTCTCTATATCAACTTTTTAAGAATATAAAACCCTATGTGTATCCATACCGTTGGTTGGTTGTCTTGGCATTGCTTCTAACTTTTATAGGTTCGCTAACGGCACAGGTAAATGCTTGGGTGTTAAGATATACTGTCGACGAAATAAGTGTTTTGCTTGAAGCACATAAAGGTTTGGCCGAAGGCTTGAATGTTTTAATTATTATAACGGTTATTCTTGTTTCGAAAGAAATTCTGAACTCTTTTGTGCAGTTCGGACAAAAGTATTATGGCGAGAAGCTCCGGATATTTATATCGAAAGATCTGGCTCAGACCGTGATAGAAAAAATATTGACATATAAGCTGTCTTTTTTTACTTCGGGTGGTAACCAGCCGGGAATGTTACAAACGCGTATCGACCGGGGGGTGGAAAGTATTACCCGCCTGGTACAAAACTTTTTTATAGATATTCTTCCTTTGTTTGCTAATTCGATAGTTGCATTAATAATGATGTTTAATGCAAACTTTTATGTTGGCTTGGTGGGGTTGTGTATCATACCCGTGTATTATTATGTGAGCAGACAACAGGCCTTGAAAATGAGTGGTGCCCGACGTGAAATCCGTAATCTGAGAGAGAATAAAAGTCAGGGAATTTTGGGTATTCTCGAGTCTATAACTGTTATAAAATCATTTATTCGCGAAAATATTGAGGCCGATAAACAGATGGGCTTGCAGAACGACCTGACGGGTGCACAGATGAGGATTCGACGGATTAGCTTTCTTTTTGACGGAATGAAAAGCTTTATAGAGCAAATAGGTGTTGTGGCTATAATTATATTAACTGCTTACTTTGTGCTGACAGGACAAATGACAATAGGGGCGATAATGTTTCATATACTGTTGTTTAATAATGTTTCGGCTCCTATACGGCAACTGCATCGAATATACGATCAGATGAACGATGCTCTTATATATTCCGAGGGGTTCTTTGGTATATTAAATGCCGGGCATCAGAAGGAAGAATCGGGTGAGTATAAACCGATAAAAATAAAAGGAGAGTTTGAATTGAGAAATGTAAACTTCACATATCCCGGTAACGAGAACCAAACACTTCATAATATAAATATGAAAATAGAGCCCGGTAAAATAACGGCTTTGGTAGGTTTGTCGGGCGCAGGTAAAAGTACGCTGGTTAATTTGCTCGATAAGTTTTACGAACCACAAGCGGGCGAAATACTGTTAGATGGTGTTGCTTTAAGCGAGTACGATACTATGTATCTGAGAGATAATATAGGGCTGGTTCTACAAAAAAATCATATTTTTAATGGTAGCATCGAAGATAATATCCGTTATGGAAACCCCGATGCAACATTTGAAGAAGTTGTAGATGCAGCGAAGAAAACTTATATACATGACCAAATTGAGTTGCTGCCCGAAGGATACCACACTTCGGCTTTGCTATTGTCGGGGGGGCAGCAGCAGAAAATAGCTATTGCACGTATGTTTTTGAAAAATCCGCCGATAATATTTCTGGATGAACCCACTGCTAGTCTCGATGCTATAGCTACCGAGCAGATAAAGAACAGTCTTGATGCCATAAAAGAGAATCGTACAGTTATCATCATATCTCATAGTATATCGCAGATAATAGATTCCGATTGTATTTTTGTAATGAAAGACGGTAGGATTGTTGAATCGGGAACGCACGAGGAAATTTATAATCTGCACGGCACTTACAGCGATATTTTTGATGTTATGACCCGTAGTCTGAACATTGATAAAATATCGGAAACCTTAGAAAATAAGTAAATTCATTGTTGTTTTTTGTAGTAATGTACAAAAGAGAAGAGTTTGCGTCTTTTTAAATAATTCGGGTCTTTATCGTTAGCATATGCTTCCCTTTCGAAGGATATATTTCTGTATGCCTCAATTTTGTTTTTGTATTGGAATAACCTGACAAGCCATTCAGCAAAATATAGTATGTAGAAGAATACACCCAATAGTTCGAATATCTGATAAGTATGTATTTTTTCGTGATTCAATATATGTGCCGATAAATCGCGATATTCTTTGCGTGCAAAGATGATACCGAATATATTAATCGCAGTAAAGTTTCCCGGAGGTATGTATTTATTATAAATAACTTTCATGTTCGATTATTGCAATAATAAAATTAAGTAAGGGATAAGCGTGTTCGTATGCTTTAAAGTTTGTTTCAATTTTTTATCTCAAAGATAAAATATAAGTTTGTTTTAACCTTCATTTTAACAAAAGAACCAGTACCTTTGCATGGCTTTTCGTCGCACGACGGCTTTCAACTAAAAAATACCTCAAAAGCTGAGCACTTTGGAACCAAACCTGACAATAGGGCTCGTAAAAACAGAAGTAGTAGCTGCTGTAGGTTTTAACAAACTTATTGCTGTGTAATTTGAGTGCTGTTGCCGATAATAGGATTTATGGGGCGGAGATAAATTTAACAAGCATGGAAGCGATAGGGATGCAGGAAACCTACCGTTTTAATACTGAATATAATGATAAACAAAAATAAATATTCCTGTTAAGTATAATTGATAGTAACAAATGGCAAGAGTAGCGAATATAAATGAATTAGGAAATGGTAATCCCCGTAAATTATTATGGAAATATGCCTTACCTGCTATTGTGGGAACAATGGTTAATTCGCTTTATAACATTATCGACCGTATATTTATCGGTCATTGGGTAGGAGACGATGCCCTTACCGCATTAGGTGTTGTGCTTCCAATAATGAATCTTACAGCGGCAGTTGGTATGCTGGTGGGTGCAGGTTCTTCGAGCCGTATTTCGATCAGCTTAGGAGAAAAAGATAAAGAAACTGCCGAAAAAATTGCCGGAACTTCGTTTCTGATGACTTTAATATTGAGCGGAACTGTTATCGGTTTGTTATATCTGTTTTTAGAGCCTGTACTTATTTTTGCCGGAGCCAGCGAAGCTAGTCTTCCTTATGCATACGACTTTCTTGTTATATTTTTGCCCGGAAACATGTTCCTTTCCCTATGTTTCAATTTTAATAATATGATGAGGGCATCGGGTTATCCATTCAAGGCAATGATGACAATGCTTATAAGTGTAGTAGCCAATATTATATTTGCTCCTATTTTTATAAAATGGCTCGATTGGGGTATTAAAGGTGCAGCGGCAGCAACATTTTTGGCTATGGTTATTGGCTTTTTGTTTGTGATGCACCATTTTCTGAATGCTAACAGTTACATAAAATTACGCACAAAATATATTTTTAAAAATATAGAAGGGCGCATTGTTTGGGCAATAGCTTCTATCGGTATGTCGCCGTTTTTGATGCAGGTTGCCGCCTCGGCAGTAGTTTTTTTTATAATCAATCAGTTGCGTTTGTATGCCGGCGACGATATTCATGCCGGCGACACGGCTATCGGGGCATATACTATAGCCAATACTTTAATAATGCTTATCGTTATGATAGTAATTGGCTTAACGCAAGGTATGCAGCCTATTGTTGGTTACAATTACGGGGCAAAAAAATATACACGGGTAAAGGATACCTTAAATTATACAATTAAGGTTGGGGTTTGTATAACATCTTTTGGTTTTATATTAGGCTTCTTTTTCCCCGGATTGTTCGTTAGCATTTTCGGTCCGGGAGAGGCTCTGGCAAAAGAAGCTGCTGATGCTTTAAAAATTGTAGTTTTAGCTTTTCCGTTGGCAGGCTTTCAGATTGTAGTTACCAACTTTTTTCAATCCATAGGTATGGCCGGCAAATCTATATTTCTGAGTTTAACCCGTCAGTTTCTGTTTCTTGTACCAGCTTTATATATAGTACCACAGTATTTTGGGCTGAATGGGGTTTGGATGTCTATGCCAATCGGCGATGTGTTGGCTACGGTAACAACACTTGTATTGTTTACTATGCAACTACGTCAATTTAAGAAAATGGGACACTTGGAAAGTGTGGATGCATAATCGTCCGTTTCTGATTCAATCAGATAGTGCGTGTTATCATTCGTATGAGTCCGTCGACCCAAAAATCGGAACTGTTAAGGGCAGGGACAAAATCAAATTCCTGTCCTCCATATTTCAGGAATGTTTTTCGCGCACAAATATCCAGATCGTAAAGGGTCTCTAAATTATCGGCCGGAAAGCCCGGTGTTAACGCAATAATTCTTTTTGTACCTTCTTTAGCCAACTGTTTTAGGGTTTCGTTCAAATCGGGTTTAAGCCATTTACTGCCCATAGCTGAGGCATATACTACCCGGTTTTTATTGGGATCTATTTGCAATTCTTTGCTAACAAGCCTTACAGTCTCTTTTATTTGGTAAACATAATCGAACTGTTTGCCTTTGGCACAGGCTTTTTGTTCGTGTTCGAGAGGCAAGCTATGAAAACTGAAAATAAGCCTGTCGTATTCTTTTTCGACATATGGTTTTAGACTTTGCGATAAAGCGTGTATATATTCGTAATCGTCGAAAAACGGTTCTATTATTTTCAGCCTGAAAGGGTACGCCTTTTTGTAAAAGCATTTTCCTATTGCGTCAACTGTGGTTTGGTACGACGATTGAGCATACTGTGGAAACATGGGTATAACAACGACTTCGTGCAGATTCGGTTCTTTTTCGGACAATCGGTCTAATGCATCCGAAATTTCGGGGGCTCCGTATCGCATTGCAATTTCGGTTGGAAATTGAGCTTCGTTTTCAATTTTTTCGGCTAATGCCCGGCTGTGACGTATCAGAGGCGACATGTTGTGTTCGTTGTCCCATATAAGCGAATATTTTGCTGCCGAACGCGAGGCTCTCAACGGAGCTATAATTTTTTTAGCAAGAAAGTTTCGGATGTTATCGGGAACGGTTAAAACCAAAGGGTCGGATAGCATTTCTCCAATAAACCATTTAACATCCTCTTTGCTTGTGCTGTGAGGGCTTCCCGTATTAACAATAAGTACACCTCTCATTTAATTCTCAGGTATTATTTTTATATTCAGCGGTAGTATTCCTCCGGTAAGTATGGCTTCAATTTCTTTCAGTTCGTTTTTGGTAAAATCGCTGGCTATAACAAACTCTCCTCCTGATATTTCGTCCATTACCATTGGTGCAGAATATACCTGATTGTCTAATGTGATAACTAAACGCTTATGCTTGTTTGTGGCAGTAATAGTTTTCCATCGTTTAGCGGCTTCGTTATTCATCTTTATGGCAATACCGGGATAAGTATTAAAGTCTTCAATTTTAGCATCGCGTATATATCCGTTTACTTCGAGGGCAGGTTTTTCGGACAAACGTGATTTCACTATATAAAGCTCGTGCTTTGTGGGCAAACCGTAAGCGGGCTTTTTGCTCCAGAATATTTTTGTGTTTTTAGGTATGTAAGCATTGGCAATACTCGAAATTATGGCAGTGTCGTTAAAATGGGCTACAGCAAAAATATCTTTGGGGCTTTTGCTAAATGTAATGCGTTGCGAAATAGTTTCGATTGAAGATAAAGAATCTTTTATTGCTATCAAGACTTCGACATCGGGCGTTTCCCATATATCAAGCTTTCCGTGCGAAGTTAACAGTCTTTTTATCGCTTCGGGATTATCTTCTATTCTGAATTTAAAGATATACCTGCCCGCTTTGTTTCCGTTGTTGATTGTTTGCGGAAACCCGAATCGGGTAAGCCTGTTCTTTAATATTTTGGTAGTATTATTAAGTAATGCTTCTCGGGATATGGGCAGGCGCCCGAAGCCGGAAGAATCTTCAACGATTTCGAAAGTGATGCTTTCGGTTAATCTTGCTTGATCTATTCTCGATTCTGCTGGCATAAATAACTGGTATATGAGAGCCGCAAGCACGATGAATATCATCATGGTTACAAGTATTAATATAGATGACGATCCTTTGATTTGCATAGGTGTATTTTTTATCCTACAAATGTTTCGAGCAATAAAACATCGTTTGTCGGGTTTATTTCAACAGAGTTGGTATCTGCCGGAATTAATACCGATTCTCCTTGGCGAATATCCAGTTTATTGCCTTTGTTGTCGGTTATAACACAGGAGCCTCCCATGCATATATAAATAACAAACGAATCGAGTTTGCTGTAATCCCGGTTAATTGTGTTGTCCAACTCCAGCAGATCTGTTGTGAAATATTGACATGATTCCAGCTCGACCGATTGATTTTTATTTTTGTTATACGATGTTTTGTAACTGTCGTATAGTTTATAGTCGATGGCGTCTTTAGCCAGTTCGGTATGAAGTTCGCGTCCGTTGCCATTCGCATCTTTCCTGTTATAGTCGTAAATGCGGTATGTAATGTTGGATGTTTGTTGTATTTCGGCAATAAAAGTGCCTGCTCCAATTGCATGTACGCGTCCGGCAGGAAGGAAAAATACATCGCCTTTCTTTACGTCGTGTTTAGCCAGCGAATCCATAAAAGTGTTGTCCTCTATGCTTTTAACGTACGATTCGGGATTCATCTGTTTTTTGAATCCTGAGTACAAGAATGCACCTTCGGCTGCGTTAATAACATACCACATCTCGGTTTTTCCGAACGAATTATGTCGTTCTTTTGCAAGCTCATCATCGGGGTGTACTTGGATCGACAGGTTGTCACGTGCATCAATGAATTTTATGAGCAAAGGAAATGTGTCGTTAAATTTATTATATAGTGCTTCTCCAACTAATTTTCCTTTGAATTTCGATATTAGAGTTTGGAGGTTTTCGCCCTTTAATTCTCCGTTGCTTACAACCGATACGTTGCCCTCAACACCCGATATTTCCCAGCTTTCGCCTATTCCGTCTTGTTGTGGCGTAATGCCTTTAAATTTACATATATCAGATCCTCCCCAGATAATTGATTTAAGAATCGCATCAAATTTTAATGGATATAAGTTCATGCCAAATTGTTTATAAGTGATTGTTGTTATATTAAATGTTCTTTTTTTTTGATACCTAAATATTAGTTCAAAAATACGAATTATAACTGTAACAATTATGAATTTTTAGGATGTTTTGTTCAAAGGCAATTAAGATTCGGTAAAAATGTTGCAAAAGTCTGTCTTTTCGATAAAGGTTTTAGCGTAAATGATAGCCTGTTTTTCGTTTTTAGATTGTATCTTTGTATATTTCGGAAACATTTTTATCTGAAAAGATATTCAAAAAGAATATATGTTTTTTGGCGATATAATAGGTCAGCACCAAATAAAGAAACAACTGATATCTACTGCAAATGAAGGGTTTGTGCCTCATGCCCAATTGTTTTGTGGTCCCGAAGGTGTAGGTAAGTTACCTTTGGCTATTGCCTATGCCCAATATCTTAATTGCGAAAATCGTCAGGAAGCCGAACCTTGCGGTAAGTGTTCTTCGTGTGTTAAATATAATCATTTGGCGCATCCCGATCTTCATTTTGTTTTTCCCGTAATAAAAAAAGAAAAAAGAGACGTTTGCGATGACTTTATATCCGAATGGCGAAGTTTTTTAAACGAGAACCGTTATTTTAATTTAGGTCAGTGGCTTACTTATATTGGAGCGGAGAATGCGCAGGGCATGATATATGCCAAGGAAAGTGAAGAAATAGTTCGCAAGCTAAGCCTGAAAATATACGAAGGGCGATATAAAACCATGATTATATGGTTGCCCGAAAAAATGCATGAGGCTTGTGCAAATAAACTATTAAAGATAATAGAAGAGCCAATTGGCGATACCGTCTTTTTGCTGGTGTCGGATTCGCCCGATAGTGTTATCGGTACTATACAGTCTCGTTGTCAGCGGATTAATATACATGCGGTAGATAAATCCGATATAATTAATGCACTAAAAGGAGATTATAACATTACGGACGAAGATGCTGAAGCGGTTGCACATATGGCAAAAGGCAGCTATCTGAAAGCAATGGAAACAATCAGTCTTGATGAGGAAAATAAGTTTTTCTTCGGGCTTTTTGTTAAAATGATGCGTTCGTCCTATGCTCGTGATATTAAGGCTATAAAAGAAATAGGAGCCGAATTGGGTGTTATAGGTCGCGAACGTCAGAAAAGTTATCTGAGATATACTCAACGAATGATTCGCGAATATTTTGTAAGTAATTTACAGCAGCGCGAAATGGTGTATCTTAATAACGAAGAGGCTCAGTTCGGGATGAGGTTTGCTCCGTTTGTAAACGAACGCAATATTGAGGATTTTATGACCGAATTGGCTTTGGCCGAGCGGCATATCGAACAAAATGTTAATGCAAAAATGGTATTTTTCGACCTGTGTCTTAAAGTTACCATGTTATTGAAACGATAATTATATAAACCCACAAGGCCGGAAAAAGGGGCTTTGTTCAGAAAAGTATTAAACAGTAGAAAAATGGAAAATACGAATGTTGATAACAATATAAATACGTTGAATACTTGTACCTGTGGAAAAAATCCGGAGGGAGAGTGTGGCTGTAAAGCCGGAGCAGGATGTAACGATACAACCGAGTGTGATAAAAAGGGCCGTTGCTGGTGTACAAAAGGAACTCATAAACTGGAGGTTCTTGACTGGCTGTGCGACTTGCCCGAAGCTTTGGACGAAACTCAGATGGTTGAAGTTCAGTTTAAAAACACACGAAAAGGCTATTATCTGAATAGTAATAATATCGACCTTTATAAAGGCGATATAGTTGCTGTGGAAGCTACTCCGGGGCACGATATAGGGGAGGTTACATTGACAGGGAAATTGGTGCTTTTGCAAATGAAGAAGACTAACTATCGTCCTCAGCAAGGAGAGCATAAACGTATTTACCGCATAGCTAAGCCCAACGACCTTGACAAATATAAAGAGGCTAAAGCTTTAGAGCATAAAACGATGCTTCGTGCGCGCGAGATAGCCGAAGATATGGGGCTATTGATGAAGATTAGCGATGTGGAATATCAGGGAGATGGTAATAAAGCAATCTTTTATTATATAGCAGACGAGCGTGTCGATTTTAGGCAACTGATTAAAGTTTATGCTGAACAGTTCAGGGTAAAGATTGAGATGAAACAAATTGGGGCACGACAAGAAGCCGGTAGAGTAGGGGGGATTGGACCTTGCGGGCGCGAGTTGTGTTGTTCAAGTTCTATTTCTAGTTTTGTTTCGGTTTCTACTTCTGCTGCTCGTTTTCAGGATATATCTTTGAATCCACAAAAGCTTGCGGGGCAATGCGGAAAGCTGAAATGTTGCCTCAACTATGAGGTTGATACTTATCTCGAAGCTCAGAAGCAACTGCCTTCGCGCGAAATACCGCTCGAAACGAAGGATAGTGTATTTTTTCACTTCAAAACAGATATACTGTCGGGGCAAATGACATATTCTACCGATAAGAATTTTGCTGCTAATCTGGTCTCGATTGATAAGGAGCGTGTGTTTCAGATAATAAAACTGAACCGCAGAGGAAAAAAACCTTTACATTTGATATCGGACGACGAAATGCCTGAAGATAACAAAATTGCATCGAACGATATATTAGAAGATAATATAAATCGTTTTGATGAATCGAAAAAGAAGAAGCCGAAGAAAAAGCTGAATCGTAATAACGGCGGTAGACCTGATGATAAGCAACAGACAGCTATATCGGAAGAAAAGTCGGCAGGTAGTGATAATGTCAGCAATAACAATAATAATACGGAAGCGGGCAAACCCCGTTCCAATAATAATAGAAGGAACCGGAATAATCGGAATAGCAGGCAACAATCGAAAGGAGCAGAAGGCGAAGGAGGCAAAAATATTCAGGTAAGAAATAATAACAGGGAGAAACGTAAGGATAATAATAACGACAATTCGGAATCGGGACAAGATAAAAAAAATGAATAAGGTTACACTCCTCATTGTATTATTGGTTGTGCTTGTGTCGGGTGCGTGCAGCGACAGGGAGTCTTACTTAGAGTACAGGTCGATTAAGCATTACGAATGGTCGAAACGGGATACACTTACATTCGTTGTCGATTCATCGTTGTTGCAGCCCAATAGTATTTATAATATCTCGATAGAGATAGCTACCAATGGTAATTACCCTTATCAAAATATCTGGCTGTATGTTCAGGATAACATAAGCGATACGATATTCGAAAGTTATTCGAAAGAGTATCAGCTTGCAGATGAATTTGGCGCTTGGAAAGGAGATGGCTTTGGTTCGGTATACCAATTATCGGTTACGTACAAAAATAATGTACGCATAAATACAATGCGTGATTATACATTAAAAATAGTACATGGCATGCGCGACGAACCTTTGTTTGGAGTCGAAAAGCTTGGAGTAAAACTCGAAAAGGCTTTTTATGAGTAATTGAAATCGTGCTGTATTTTATTATTGTAAAGTAAAGTTTTGTGGCGAAAAAAGAAAATTTAGGATAAAATATATTTTATATTTCAACAATCGCATTATTTTTGTCACTTCAAAAAATAAAACAAATTAAAAACTAAAACAAATTTAATTATGTTGAAGACTATTCTGTCTGTTACAGGAAAGCCCGGTTTATATAAACTGATTTCGAGTGCAAAAAGTATGGTTATTGTCGAGTCGTTACTCGATAATAAAAGAATGCCTATTTATGCCCGCGATAAAGTGGTATCGTTAGGCGATATAGCTATGTATACAGACGAGGGAGAAGTAGCCTTGAAGGATGTGTTTATCTCGATGAAGAAAAAGGAGAATGGAGCTAAGGCTTCTGTTGCACCAAAAGCAAAACCCGAAGAGCTTCGTGCTTATTTAGCAGAAGTACTTCCTACTTTCGATAGAGAACGCATATACAATGCCGATATAAAAAAGCTGATTAGCTGGTATAATACTTTAATTGAGAATAATATCGATTTCGAAACCGAGGATGCGAAAGATGAAGCAGCCGAAAGTGTTGAAGCGAAAACTGAAGCTCCCGCTGCTGAAGAGGTAAAAGCCGAGAAAAAAACAAAAGCCAAAGCTTCTGAAAAGAAGACGACAAAAGCAGCTAAAAAAACAGACGAGTAAATTGTAGTTAGCAAAACTATATAGTATAGCCGGTAAATAATAACAGTTTACCGGCTATTTTTTTTAATTCTTAATTTGTCTAAAAAATTAGACAAAAGTTTGACTTTTATTTGTTGTCTAAAAATATAGACGTATATTTGAGGTGTGATAATATATAAACAGGAAAGATTATGCAGCTAACAAAGGCAGAAGAACAAATAATGCAAATACTATGGACGATTGACGAAGGCACTGTTCAGGATATTCGGGAGAAGTTTTCGGATGTAAAGCCGGCTCGTACTACCGTTGCTACAATTCTTAGTATTTTGGAAAATAAGGGCTTTGTAGATCATACAACAAATGGCAGGGTAAATGTTTATTCATCTTTAATTTCGAAAGATGAGTATTCGAAAAAACAATTGTTCGGTTTTTTGAAAAATTATTTTAATGGATCTTTTTCGGCATTAACATCGTTTTTTGCAAAGGAGAGCAATCTTAATGTCGAGGATTTAGATAAGCTGCTGGAAGAAACCCGAAAGGAATTAGAGAAAGAGCAAAACAACGAAGAGTAATGAAAGAGTTAATCGTTTATTTGTTGAAATCGTCGGCATGTATTTCAATTTTTTTATTGATTTACGGTCTGTTTTTCAGGCAATCAACTTTTTTGCGTTTCAATAGGGCCTATTTATTGGGCGGGCTCATTCTGTCGTTTGTTTTGCCTGCTTTCAGGTATACATACGATGTGGTAATAAGTATGTCTGCCGATAAACAGCAACATGTAGCTTTGGCAGGAGAGGATATTGTAACGGTTGCCGCTACATCTTCGTTCGATTATTGGATACTTCTGGGTGGTATATATTTAGTGGGGCTACTTTTTGTTTTAACCCGAAATATCAAATCATATATTAAAACGGTAAAGTTACACAGGCAAGGATTGAAGATTAAAGACGAAGGTTACAGAGTTATTGATAGTGAGAATATCAAATCGCCTTTTACGGTATTTGAGAATATATATGTAAATTCTTCAGGTTTAAGCAGAATTGAGTATGACTCGGTTCTTACACACGAAAAAACACATGTGAAACAAAAGCACTGGATCGATTTATTATGTAGCGAGTGCGCGCTGTTGCTACAATGGTTCAATGCGCTAATGTGGTTATATGTATATTACCAGAAAGAAAATCATGAATTTTTGGCAGACAAGGCAGTGCTGGATAGCGGAGTGTCTCAGGCATGTTACAAGGCTGTTCTTATAAATCAACAATTCAAGGGCCCTGTTTTTTCTTTCTCAAATTCATTTAGTTATTCTAATCAATTAAACCGATTAAAAATGATGAAAAAAACAAAAACATCGCCTATAAAAAAAGTTGTACTATTGGTATTAGTACCTGTTTTCGGAGTATATTATTGGGCCTCGGCTACCCCCAATTACATAATTGAAGATAAAGTTTATGAGGCTGAAGTAACAGCAACCACAGTTAAAGGCAATTCTGCTATCGATATACAGGGGATAAAAGGGAATCCATTAATATATGTAGACGAAAAAAGAGTTACTAAAGAAGAACTCGGTTCTATGGTCCTTAACCGGATAGAAGAAGTGGAGGTGTTGAAAGATGAAGAGGCAATGGAGCAGTTTGGCCCCGAAGCTAAAGATGGGGTGTTAAAACTATATTCGAAAAAGAGAGAGGGTGGCAAGGCTAATAATGTTTCCGAACCGTTAGGCAAAAAGACGGATGCCACAAAATTAGAGATAGTTATGAATGGGGCTGATGCAGAAGGCGATGTGCCGAAAACGAAGAAGGTAACAGTGCATCTTGTGCAGAAAGATGACAGCCTTAAAATGGAAGCCAATCAGTTTTTTATGAAAAATGATAGTGGAGAAAAAGTTCAGTTTTTTGTTCGTTGCAACGAAACAGAAAAACCTGTGTTCATTATCGACGATGTAGAACAGCCATTCGAAAAATGGAATGCGATAGATTCGGATTCGATAAAAGAGATTGTGGTTTTAAAAGAAAAGGCTGCGGAAGAAAAGTATGGGGATAAAGGAAAAAATGGGGTTGTTATTGTTAAAATGAAAAAAATGACACAATAAATAACGCTTTTCGATAAAAAACTTTTAATAAAAAAGAGGGTAACTGCTTTTTTCGATGTAACTTTGCATCAAAGCGGATGCCCTCTTAATTTTTTCTTGCATTTTTCTGAGAAATCCATGCAACGATTTAGTTAATTTGGCGTCTTTGTAACTAGATGCGGTTTTATTAATATCTCTTAATCCGGAGGAATTGGTCGGATGGAAAAAGATGAATGTGAAAATCTTTAAAATAAAGTATTGGTTGATACTATCTATCATAGTGTTATCGTCTTGTAATGGAGATGATGACAGCTTTATTGGAGCAAAAAAACATTTGCCCGAGAGAATAATTTTAGATGGAGAAATAAGTACTACCGCAGTAAATTACAAATACGATCAGAATAATCGTTTGATAAATGTGCTGAAAACAGAAAATTATGTAACCGACGGAAAAGAATATTCTGTTTCGTTTGATATTTCATACAACTCGGTAAATAATATATCGAACGTAATAAGAACTACAACAAGTAGCGAAGATAAAAATTATGTTGATATCGATACTATTGGCTTTATTTATGAAGGTACCAACGTATATGCCGGCGATACAAGGTTCGAAATAAATACAGAGGGGCAGTTGTTAAGTATAAACATAATCGACAACGGTACAGAGGTAAACCAGAGTTTGTGTAGTTACGATTCGTATGGAAATTTAAATCGCTATGTGCTTAAAGATGAGACAGGAACGATTGTAACAGATTTAACTTACGAATACGATGATAAAAAAGGGATATTCGGAGATGTGAATACCCCCCAATGGTTTTTCCTTGCGTTTTTGGAAGAAGGCTTTAACTTTGCCAATAATAATATAGAACAGGTTTCGAATGTAAGGGATGGAAGCCTGAAAGATATAACACGGAACTACAAATATAATGTAGAAGGATATCCTGTAAGCGAATGGATTTATTTGTCGGAATATTCTTTAACGGTTGATGTAGAACCGCTAAAAATAATATACAAAGTAGTAAATTAAGAAAAGGTATTACGATTATAGATGAAAGGCTCTAGAAATGCCATATTATTTTCTTTTTTTCTGATTGTTGTAACACTATTTGGGTGTAGCGACGATTCGGAAACAATAGGGAAAGATATACCACCGGGGGATATTTCCGAATACTCTCCTCCCTGTTTGTGGAATAAAAGCGCCGTTGTGTCTAATCGGGTACTAATAATAAATTCTGAAGCAGAATTGGATAAGCTACTTTTGTGTGAGCTCGAAACATCGGAAATTAATTTTGTAGATCATTCTGTTTTAGTTGTATCAGGACCTATACCATTTGCCGTAAAGGATAAAAGAATGAGCAAAATAACCCGGAAGCTGGTTCAGGAAACTAAAAGCGAATACACATTACGGTTAGAAATTGTATTTGAGGATTCAGTAACTTCGGGAAACTCCAATAACAATACTACGGACGATAAAAATGTAAACTCGGACGGAGTGAATTGGTACGTTGCCCTCGAAACACTTAAGATACAACAAAATACAATGATCAATCTTGTTATAAATTACGTAGCTCAGTAATTTATATTTGTTCATTCAGCCATTTTTTTAATAAATTTACTTTTCGTATCAGACAACTGGCACACGATTGTGGCTGTTCGTTTGTATCGAATACTTCGTTATAAATACTGTAAATTCGGCTCATGCTATAACGATGGCTTTGTTCTACGTCCGAAATCAGTTCATTAACTTTCTGTTTTAAATCCATTTTGAGTTTAATTTATTCATCTATTCTGTTTTTCTCAATAGTGTAAAGAATCAGGAATATCGCGAATGATACAACAAGCCCGCCGGCGAAAGTAGCAGGCAATTTATATATCAGGCTGCAAATAAAGGATAATATCCACCCTATATGAAATGTGGCACAAGGCCGGCAATTGAAAGGCTTTCTGTCGAACCACGAATGAATGAGCGGTAGCGAATATCGAGGATGCTCAGTTAGCAATTTTCCTGCCAGCAGAGCCGTAAACGCAATACATCCTATTGATATTATAATGTTCATTTGTTTAATGATTTTATAAATTTATCCTGTTCTTCTTCAGCTTTGTTTTTTTCGATTTTGTACAGCAGGAATCCAAACACCTCGACAACCTTCTTTGCCAAGATCTCGTCAAAAAGTAGTATTTTATCTTCTGCCAGATCGGCAATGATTTTATACCATCCCCATTTTCTACAAAACTGTGAATAAATTCCCGATACAGGTCGACTTGCTGTTCTATTTGAGAATAGAGGTGCGAAATTCTCTCTGATTGTTCTTTTCGAAGCAAAAAAAAAGCGAGCAAAGGTAATGCTTGATCCATTGTTAACTGTTCGAACAAAGGCTGGCGACTTTCGCTTGTTTTACTATTATAAATTTCTCCGATAGGACGACACAGTATAGAAAGTGTGGTGGATAGTTGTTTTGAATTGTCAGATTCTAATACCGATTCAATATCTACCCATTCGGCTAAAGTCAGATCGTCGGAAAAAGATATAAAGTATTCTTTGCCTTCAAGTATAATCGAGTTGGCAGGTGTGTTGATACTGTCTTCAAAAATAAAATTTAAATTCTCTTTTATGATATCGAATACCTGAACGGGGCTGTTTAAAATAAAAGCCGGATCGGTATTACATATATTGGCAATGTATGTAATATATTGTGTTTGATTTTGAGGAGTATAAGAAAACCATCTCTCATAGTCGCAAAGTTTTATTTCGTTCCACGATTGTGGTACGTTTATTTGTTGCTCGTTGTTCAATGTTATAGTCAGCATAATTTAAATATTTAGTTCACTTGATAGATAATTTGCTCGAAAAAAAACGGAAAATATACAGGCCGTTTATCTATAAGTAAAAAAGATTATGGGATATTTTTCGAATGAGAGGATTGCAAAGGTTCACGAACCGGCAAAGATAACATTAGCTAATACTCCGAATTTTGTGGAGTTTTTGTCGAAAGGCACAGCTTCGGGCGATAAAAATGGAAGATTGGCATTAGAGGTATTGCGAACAGATTTCACTGTTCCCGATGCTGGTGATGAGGATATTTTGGTGAAAAAACTGAGTAAGATTGAGATAAAAGGAGCCGACTCGACATTCAGTTTAAAGCTTACCGGAACTTTTCGTAATGGGAGGGTAAACGATACAACATTTCTGATAGTACGAAAGGGCGATAAAATGACGGGTAGTAATATTGCTTTAACTCAGAACGAGGCTCTTAACATTACGGCGCAAAACATACGTGCGTGTTTGATGAAGAATAATTTTTTAAAGAACAACTTCGAAATAGATATTCCTGTTGCATTAACAAACGGACGTTTACCTTTGATTGGTAATAATGTAATAGAAATTAAATCGAAAGGGGTAGGACAGCAATACAATCTGTTTGTATTTTTCAATGCACTATTTATAAATGAAAAAGGAAAAATAGATGAAAATAAAGATGAAGTTTTGTTGGGAGAGTTAATTTCGACAACCGGAGATACTATTGATGCAGGTGGTGGTGGATGCCAAATAGAATTGGATATATATACTAATACAGGATTGTTTCCGGGCGAGTCGGATAATCCGGTTTATTCAAACTTAGGACAATACGTAGGTTCGTTATCAAAATCTTATTTTGGCGAAAGGTTATGGTTCGATCCTAATCAGATGATGGCACGTAAGGTTTCGTACTCTACCGATTTTTTAAGTAAACAGGGTTGGGTAGATGCGGGTACGGCTATCGATTACAGGTTTACGGCCAAAAGGATGGAGCGGCTCAATAACGAGGTTTTTTATTATTCGAACGTATTATATGTAATAAATGGCTACAATTATCCGATGATGGAGGATAATATAGAAGAATACATATTCGATATAAACAAGCGCAATGCTATAAAGCCGTTAACTACACGCCCTGTAACTATGCATGTGAAAGGGCAGAAACAGTTCTTTAATTTTATACTTAAAGATGCCATACATTCGTTAAATAATAATCCGCGAAAGTCTGTCATCGGGTTGCTTTATAAATTTAGAACACAGTCGGGGGCATTTATAATGCAGGAATACGGGCACTTGCAAACGCAGGAAAAATTTAATATAGTAAACACCGTCGAAATGAACCTTGATGACCATATAAAGGCAGTATCTGAAAAGAAAGGGATGACTGTTGGGCAAGTAGAGGTTTTATTGTGCTGTAATGGTATAGAGGTTTCGGCTCCTGTTGTTTTCAAAATATTGCCGGAGAGGTTACATTCGGTAAATGATTTTGTATTTCTAAACAGGCTTGGAGGATGGGATAGCTTTAATTTTGGTGCAGGCATAACCACCGAATTTAAAGCATCGGTCGAAACAACGAGCCGTTCTGTGCTGCCTCAAAATCCACAAGGTAATCATTTAGATAAAGTTGCTTATAAAACAGTATCGGAGCAGTTATCTGTTAAAACCGAAGCTATACCATTGGATGTAGCTGAATGGTTAAAAGAATTGAGTTCGTCTACAACGGTTTACGAATTATCTACGGGACGTTATATTATAGCTAATGATTTTACTATAAAATACGATTCAAAAAGCGATCTTTTTCAAGGCGAGATGAAATTTAGTTATTCCGATGCATTTAATTTCAGATAAAAATATGGGCGTAAAATATTGAGTGTTAGCGTGTTGTGTATTTTTATTGAAAAAAGTTGTTTTTTTTGCTGAAAACGATGCAACATTTTCAAACAACTTGCATCTAATATATGTAAACACAAAACATATAACTATACTTGGATGTGGAAAAACTAATTTAGTTTTACATCTCTCTTAGTATGAACTTTACAGAACTGAAATTACACCCCTATATTTAAATATAGGGGTGTATTTTTTATGGAGGTTATAGCTTATGCTTGCTATTGTTACGTTTGGCAGGCAGTGCTTTTCGCTCTCCGTTTTATTGTTACGAAAATAATATAGTTTTATTTTTATACACAAGTACGCGCCTGTTTATATGGCAATCGATGGCACGTGAAAGAACTATTTTCTCAAGATCCTGTCCTTTACGAACAAGGTCTTGCACAGTATCGCGATGCGTAATACGCGTTATATCCTGTTCGATAATAGGTCCGGCATCAAGTTCAGTGGTTACGTAATGGCTTGTGGCGCCAATAATTTTTACACCACGTTCGTATGCCGCATGATAAGGTTTTGCTCCGATGAACGCAGGTAAAAACGAGTGATGTATGTTAATAACTTTGTTAGGATAACGCTCTATAAACTTATCGGTAAGTATCTGCATATATCTTGCAAGTACAATAAAATCAATCTCTTTTTCTTCCAGCAAATTCATTTGCAGGCTTTCCATTTCGTCTTTGTTATCCTTTGTAATCTTTATTACGTGGTACTCTATCCCGAATTTATCGGCTACCCATCGTAAATCCTCGTGGTTACTTATAATTAAAGGAATCTCAACATTCCATTCTCCGGCTGTGTATCGAGCCAATATATCGAACAAACAATGCGACATTTTTGAAACAAACAATGCCATTTTTGGCTTATAATCGTTAAAATATAAGCGGAATGTCATATCGTATTTTTTTGCATATAAGGTTTGGAAATACTCGCCAATTTTGTCCTTTGGTATCAGAAAATTTTCCAAATCCCACTCTATACGCATAAAGAAAGCATTTTCTTGTTTATCAACGTGTTGTTCCAGATTAATAATATTGCCGCCATTAACATGTATAAAATCGGTAATAGCAGACACTAAGCCCGGTTGGTCGGGCGAATATATTAATATAATTGCACGCGAATCGGCTTGCTGTTTTCCTTTCATAAGTAAACAAAAAGTTTTAATAGTTTAAAATTCGACAAACAAAGGTAACATATTTTTCAAATAAGATAAAAATATGTTATTTCCGGTAAATTTGGTTTTGCTTTTTTAGATTTTATTATCTTTGAAAAGTAACTTTGTAAAAATTAGATGATTATGAAAAAAACAACTTTTTTTATCTATTTAGTAACCTGCGTCACATTAGTATTTACGACATTATCGTGTGACGATGACGACGATAAAGACAAGCCAAAAGGATTTGTCACATTTGGAGCTAATTACAACATTGTTAACTGCCCTACAACTGTAACTATTTATCTTGATGGTAAAAAAATCGGAACATTAAGCGATCCCGTCGATAATATTTCCGATTGTGATCAGGAGGGGACTATTGCTAAAGAAATATCGGTTGGCGAACATTCGTATAAAGTAGAAATCAGATCGGAAAGCAATTGTCTTACAAAGGATTTAACAGGTAAGGTTGTAATATTCGAAGATGAATGCGAAAAAATATTTATAGATTATTCTCAAATATTTGATGACGTTTGTAATCAGGATGTTATAATTGATGAAAATGAATACGAAGATGCTCCAAACGATCGGTTTGCTATTCATAATATGGAAATATCGGGCGATTGTCTGAAAATAAGGTTTAGTGCCAGTGGGTGTGATGGAAATAGTTGGGTTACAAAATTAATAGACTTGGGAAGCGTTGTTGAAACAAATCCTTGTCAGAGGACTTTGAGGCTTTCTCTTAAGAACAATGAGGCTTGTGAAGCGGTGATTACAAAAGCAATATCGTTTAATATTGAAGATTTGCAGATTGAGGGCGACGACAAAGTACTTCTTAATATCTCAGGTAAATCTATCCTTTACGAGTATTAAAAAATAATCAGAAATAAGTAGTTATTCAAATTAGTCTAGTCCGGATATTTTCCGGGCTAGATTTTTTTTATACACATCCGATAATCGTTTTATTTTTTTATCTATAAACAAAAAACTATGGAAAAAAGTAAAACTTATCTCATTAAAATAGACGGGGTAGAACAAGCAATTAAAGATATTGAAATGCTTACCGACCGATTAAAACAAACAAATAATCAGTTGGCTCAGTCGCCCATATCGCAGCATATATCGTCGCTGTTCTCCGGTGTTTCGAATATAGCTAAAACGTTCGATCCTCTTCTGGTAGATATGTCTGCTAATTTAAAAGAGATTGGCGAAACGATTAAGAACCTTGATGATATTAGAGAAAAGTATCAAAAGAAAGTTGAAGAAGATAAGAAAAAAGAAGAGAAAGAAAAGAAGGAGGCCGCAGATAAAGAAACAGCGCTGATAAAAAAAATTTCGGATAAACATATCGAAAAAGATTCGATAAAGAAGAAGACCGAAATAGATACTTTGGCGAAGCAGTATGGAAGTATAGTTAAACACACAAGTGAATCGAAAAAAGTTTATGACGAATATTTCAACTACCTTCTAGGTTTATATAAGGCGGATACTGAAGAGCACAAGGTATTAATAAACGAAAAAAAGAAATATGAGGAAGAATACAAAAAGATTAATGAAGATAGCAATAAGAAATTGCAAGAAGTAAAAGAAAGTCAGGCTGCAATATCGACTAAAGACAAGGACGGTAAGGACAATACTGTTGAAACAATGCTAAAAGAATTAAAATCGTTAGAGGGGGTAGGAGATATAGACAATAAATCGATTATCGATCTCGTAAAACTCAGGGAGGATGTAAAAGCCGAAGAAAAAATTTTGACCGAGCGCAAAACACGTATCGATGAACTTGCAAAAACTATGCTTGATAAAAAAGTAGGAGGAACTTTCAATGGATATGTCAATATAAAAGAAACTATCAAAAACTATAAAGAACTAAATAAACAGAGAGAAATAGATATTAAAGATGCTGAAAATAGAAAAAATGAGATAGAGAAATTATATAACCAACAACTTGAATCTGTAAAAAAAGACAGTGGTGCATATATTGCCATTGAAGAGGAGAAAAAGAAAAAATTATACGAAGTAGATTCGCAGATTATAGCAAACTCGCAAGCTATGAAAGACGAGGCGAAAGCCGTAGGCGATTCAATTGCCGAAAATATAACTAAAAAGCATGCCGAACTGGAGAATTATTATAGTATTGCAACAAAATCGTTAACCGATTTACTGGCATATCAGCTTGTTGGTTTAGAGGATGAAAAAAAAGCTGTTACAAAAGTACTGGAAGAAAAAGAGAAAGCACAAAAAGAACACCAGTCGAAAATCGAATCTCTGAAAAAAGAAGCGGCAACAGCCGATGGAGGACGGGCAATAGTGCTGCAAGAACAGTTGGCCCGCGAAATGGAAGCACAGGCTGCTTTACTAGCCCAAAAGAAAGATGCTGAAAAGGAAAAGGAACAGATTGAAAAACAAATTGAACGAAAGAAAAAGCAACAAGCAAAAATAGCTAAAGTGCAGGAAATAGCTAAAGCCACAGCCGATCAGGCAGCAGCGATAATAAAAGCATGGAGTATGGGACCCGTGCTGGGACCTATAATGGCGGCTTTTACCTTAGCAGCCACAAGCATTCAGGTACTTAAAATGAAGCGTGAGTGGGAAAAGTTGCAAGATGGCGGTTTGTTGCGTGGTAGACGTCATTCGCAGGGCGGTATGCGTATTGAGGGTACTAATATAGAGGTTGAGGGCGATGAGTTTGTTGTTAATCGTGTTTCTACCCGAAAAAATATGGGGCTTATCAAATATATTAATCAGAACCGTCGCGAGTTATCGCCAGCCGATATATATTCTTATTATAGCCGTTCGGGAGCCAACCCTCAGCCCCGAAGTATGCCCGTTTCTCCCGTGCAAAAAATATACGAAAATGGAGGGGCATTAACAAATCTTGATATTGTACGCGAAGGCATTAGTTCCACCTCTACCGAAGACCGTGTTTTGGAGGCCATTTCAAAAATAAACTTTCAGCCGGTAGTATCGGTTGTCGACATCATAGATGCTCAGGAATCGGTAACTAATATCAGGCAGATAGCTGGAGTTTAAAATAAAAGTCTGATAAAAAAGCAAGTTTCAGCCAAATGAGGACAACCGACTGATAATGTGCGGGAAACGTTCTTTGTTTGGCTTTTCTTTTGGACGGCAAAAGCCACCGATAGACAAAGGTAAGACAAAGTTGGGTTACCACATCATTACCAACGGCAAAAATGCAAATCGGCTATAAGTCACTAATTGTCTGCCTCTTGCGTTGCATCGCATAACCCCTTGTAACTCAAAGTAAAGTAATTTTGTAACCATTAAAACTTTGAGTAAGATGCGTAGCACTTTTAAAATTTTATTCTATTTGAAGCGGCATGCTTCTAAACCAGACGGAACAGTTCCTGTAATGGGAAGAATCACGATTGACGGAACAATCAGCCAGTTCAGTTGTAAGGTGACTGTACCGCCTCACCTTTGGGACACCAAAGCAGGCAGGCTGACAGGTAAAACCACCTTAGCCGTAAAAACAAACCTCGCATTAGACAAAATCCGTGTGGATATTAACCGCCACTATCAGGAAGTAATGCAGGCGGACGGTTTTGTTACGGCTGACAAGGTAAAGAACGCCTATTTAGGCTTAGGAGTAAAGCAAGACACATTTCTAACCCTGTTCGCAAAACACAATCAGGAGTTTTCCCGAAAGGTAGGATATAACCGTGCGGAAGGCACATATTCAAAATATTGCACTCTGTATAAGCATATGGAGAACTATATCCGTTCTGAGTACAACAGGGAAGATATATTCCTGAAAGAATTGAATCTGGCTTTTATCAATGGCTTTGAATATTACTTGCGAACAGTGCGAAAGTGTTCTACCAATACAATATGGTGTTATATGATTGGCATTAAACATATAGTAGCCATTGCACGTAATTCAGGGCAATTACCCTTTAATCCATTTGCAGGCTATCTGATAAGCCCCGAACCCAAAGACAGGGGATTCCTAAGCAAAGAGGAACTTAATTCTCTTGTCAATGCCAAGATGAAAAATGCCCAGTATGAACTGGTAAGGGATTTATTTGTGTTTTCTTGTTTTTGTGGGTTAAGTTACTCGGATGTGAAGAACCTAACTAAAGACAATCTTAAAACCTCGTTTGACGGTCATTTATGGATTATTACCCGCCGTCAGAAAACAAACACCGATTCCAGTATCCGCCTATTGGAAGTTCCCAAACGGATAATAGAGAAGTACAAAGGTTACACAAGGGATAACAGAATTTTCCCTGTACCAAGTAATAGCAGTTGTAATAATATTCTGAAAAAGATAGGCAAGCAATGCGGGATTAAAACACGGCTCACCTACCATGTTGCTCGGCACACATTCGGCACTTTATTGACTATCTCACAGGGAGTTCCGATAGAAACGGTTAGCCGGATGATGGGGCATACCAATATCAAAACCACCCAAATTTACGCCAAGATAACGAAAGAGAAAATCTCGCAGGATATGGAAGCCCTTTCATATAAGTTAGCAGGATTGGAAAAACAAATTACGGAGAGAATATAGCAGAAAAACAGGGGTAATTCCCTGTTTTTTATTCTATTGGAATACACATATAAACTTTGTACGATTGAGAAAAAGGCGTATTCTTTACAGTTTCATACATTTCATAAATATTTGCATTCCTGAATTTATATCCTTTCTCAATTAAAGTTAAGTACATAGTATTCCATGCTTTTTCAAACTCTATATCTGATAGTTCAAAATAACCTACCAAATATTTTCCTTTATCAATAAGCATTTTGCTAACACATCCTTTTGGTCTAAAGTTGTTGGGAATCGTTATGCATACGCTTTGACGATGCCTATCCATTTTCGTTACGGATGGGTCATCGTGATAAACAGTAAATAATTTGGTTTCTGGAATGTCTAACAGACTGTTTTGAGTAGCCCAGTTTAACAATTTATCGTAGGTTTCTCCAATTTGATAAAAGCTACCAACATAGCGAATATAAGCTACCTGATATTCGGGCATTCTTCTAACTTGAATATCTGCATTTTGAATAATGTTATCATTTTCAAATGTAGAAACATTAGTTTCCTCATAACTAATGGCTTTATCAGTTCTTTCAAGCAATTCTCCTTTGGCATTGTAGAAGTGCTTATCTTTTGCAAAGACTGCCTTTTCAAACTTCCGAAACTCTTGCGCGGTCATTCCAAAGTGTTTTCTAAAAGCACGATTGAAAGAGGTGTAGTTGTTGAAACCACAGCTATATGCAATCTCTGTTATTGAAGTATGTTTTTGCTCTTGAAGTAGCCTTGCTACCTTTTCAACTCGCAATCTAAGAATAAAATCGGCAGGGGTTTCACCCTCTAAAGCAGTAAATACTCTATGGAAATGAAAAGGCGAGAAGCTTGCATGACAGGCAATCTTATTAAGATTCAAAGGTTTGTCTATATTTTTTTCAATATAGATAATAACCGAATTGATTCTTGATATGTAATCATTTACACTTGTTTCCTGCCTGACTTTCATTGCCTGCAAAAATACATAAAAATTTCCTAAGTGCATGTTAGCAAGAAATGTAAGTTCTTAGCGTGTAATTTGATTTATTTTTGCATAGTATGCATGAGATGTAGCAATATGAGTACTATTCAAAATATATCAATATTCTATTTTTCGGGGACAGGGAACTCGAAAAAAGTTGCTTTATGGTTTTATGAATTTGCGAAAGAAAGAGGCATATTATGTGAAATAGTTGATATTTCTAATGCAAATAGGAGTTCTTTGCAAAAGATTAACCCTGACAGTCTGATTGTAATTATTTCCCCTATACATGGATTTAACTTTCCGAAGATTACATTAAATTTTATCCGTGCATTTCCTAAGGGGAAAAACCGTATAGTATTGATGAATACAAGAGGCTCTGTGAAAATAGGTAATCGGATTACGCCCGGACTAACAGGTGTAGCATTCCTTTTGTCTTCGCTTATATTGAAAAGAAAAGGATATAAAATTATCGGACAAATTCCGTTTGATATGCCTTCAAACTGGATTTCTATACATCCTGTAATCAGAAAGAAATCAGCACAATTCATTTTTGATAAAAACTATCACCGAGCAAAGAAGCATTTTGAAAAGATTTATGCAGGGAAAAATGATTTTGCTTCACGAAAAGATACTATACAGGATGTTTTAATTTCCCCTGTATCATTTGCTTATTATCTGATAGGCAAATTCTTTTTAGCAAAATCGTACTATGCTTCATATAAATGCACAAATTGCAATCTATGTATAAAACAATGTCCAGTCAAAGCAATTAGAGAAGTCAATAAACGACCATTTTGGACGTTTAAATGTGAAAGTTGCATGAAATGTATGAATAATTGCCCTGTTGATGCCATAGAAACACCGCACGGCTTATGGGTAATTGTCATTTATCTTACCTCAATAGTATGTACATGCTTATTTTATAGCTTATTACCAGAGTTTGCCCAATTCTGGATTGTGAAATTTATCCTATTCAATATAATACTGATTGGTTATATGTGGATATTTTATAGGATTCAACAGTTTGAATTAAAAAATCGAATTATTGCTAAAATAATATCTCTAACATCACTTACTCATTATAAGTTTTGGGGCAGATATAAAGGTAGTGACAATTAGAATCATTCAGCATACAAAGCCCTGCTTTGAATATAATCAATATTACAAATTTTAAAATTATGCTTATGAATGATTTAGTTAAAGCGAAGTTTTTCAGTCTATTATCTGAAACTTCACAAGTTACAAACAAAGAAATGCAAAAGGCCTATGAGTGCTTTATGGAACAGTTAAGAACGGTTAGCCAATCCGAAACAGATTATTTTGAAATCTACCGGATATTGAGCATTACTCGTATTGAATTAGTATCTGTAAGAACGCATCATCGATACGGGCAGGGGGAAAAATGCGCTTAAATTAGCCTATCTGCAAAGAGCAATTCTACTCATTGAATCCGAAATTGATATACTGAAACTTACATTCCTGCAAGCAAACCGCATCTATGACAAGACAAAACCCAACAATTCCAAAGTCTATTTTATCCCTAAGCCCAAAGAAGGATTGGGGATTGATAGTATGGGAGAATTCGCCATTTCTTTTGAGTTATCCGGTCAGTTCCTTAATGACGAAGGCAATCCCGCACCGTACATCCATATCGCCCATGCTCTGGAACAAGCCTTTAACTTTACTTTCGGGGATGCCTACAAATCAAAAGAACGAGTATTTAAGCGCAAGCCGTTCAACCTTACCAAAGCGTTGGATTACCTGAAAAACCTTATTATTAAAGCCAGCCGTAAACAAGATGAAAAATAACCGTTTTTCAATACATTGATTATAAATAACTTAAAAGAAATGTTTAGGGGAGTCCATAGGGATTCCCCTATTTTGTTTGCTTCGTTCTGCCGTCCTTTGCTTCATCAATGCATTGAGATAACGAATTAATAATCTCAAAAATGAAATGAAATGTATATCAACAATGAAGATTTTGAAAAATGGATGCAGAAGCTATCCAAAAAGCTAAGTGAAATCGGTCAGGATTTGAAATCCCTGATTAATACCGATAAGGTATTCGATAAGGACGAGAAGCTACTCGACAACCAAGATTTAGCCTTTCTACTTAAAGTGTCTAAACGCACCCTGCAACGTTATCGGTCGGACGGAAAGCTACCCTATTTTATGATAGGACATAAGACCTATTACCGTGTAAACGATGTTCGGGTATTCGTCCATAAATATATGGACTACTGGGCATCCCAAGAGTTTGACAAGAAGCACCCGAAAGAAGAAAATAATGACGAAAATGAGGAATGATTCTGCTTTTTATGTTCTAAGCAGAATAGCGCAAGCGGATGAAGGCTTGCTTTAAGTTTACGCCTTCAAAGTAGCTCCGCATTTAGCAGAAACAACTTCGCCTCTCGGCTCTGTTTGTTTCGCTAAATTGAGCAAGAGGGAACTGGACTTCGTCCTGTTCTTCCTCTTGCCCTGCGGGGCAAAGCCTTCGGCTTTAGTGCTTTATACTAAAGCACAGTTATAATACCTGTTATAAGCGGTCTTTTTTTACCGCTTATTATCAGGTGGTTAGTATTGAAAATAGTCATAAAATAGTTATAACACATGGGTAATCAACACCGGAAAACCATATTTACCACTATCGGGATAGACAATGAAACCAATGCTTTGGTTGAGAGAATCTGCAAACGCTATTCGCTGAAAAAAGGGGAAATTGTGAAACTGGCATTTCTGTATCTGGAGAAAGCCCATATCAACCCTGCCGATGCTCCCGAATCGGTAAAAACGGAACTTGCCAAAATCAACAAACGGCAGGACGATATTATCCGCTTTATCCGAAGCTATGAAGAAAAGGAACTTAACCCGATGATACGGACGAGCCATTCAATAGCCGTCAAATTTGATGCTTCCGTGAAAGAACAGACAGGGTTGATAACTTCGGAGATAAACACCACAAGAGAATTACAGGATAATGTCCTAAAAAAGATAAGCGAAACATTCAACCAACACGCAACCGTAATAAATAATCAAGCCAAACAGATAACTGACCTTTCCCAAGCCGTGAACGCATCATCAAAGAAGCAGGAGCGGAATAACAATAAACTCCTGAAACTGATTTCCCTATACTCTGAACTTGCCACTTGCGGAGTAATGGACGGCAAACGGAAGGAGAACCTAAAAAACGAGATTAACGACCTGATAAACGAAAAGCAGTAACAAGCAAATATAAACCCCATGAACATAGATTTCCCGCCACCGTCCAAAGGCACATACAATAATGCAGGCAGTAGCCGGAGATTAGCGGATTATTGTGAACATGAAGATATGGAACGCATGGAGCAGGGAATCTATACCGAAGGATTTTTCAACCTGACGGACGATAATATCTATAAATCACAAGTAATAAAGGATATAGACAGTAATATCGGTCAGTTATTAAAAACGGATGCCAAATTTTACGCTATCCATGTCAGTCCATCGGAAAAGGAGCTTCGGGCAATGGGTAATACTGAACAGGAACAAGCCGAAGCCATGAAACAGTATATCCGGGAAGTCGTCATTCCTGAATATGCCAAGAATTTCAACAAAGGACTATTGGCAGAAGATATAAAATTTTACGGTAAGATACATTTCAGCCGGGACAGGTCAAACAACGAACTAAATATGCACTGCCATTTGATTGTCAGCCGGAAAGACCAGTCCAACAAAAAGAAGCTATCCCCGCTCACCAACCACAAAAACACCAAGAAAGGAACGGTTAAGGGTGGTTTTGATAGAAAAAGCCTGTTCCAACAGGCGGAGCAGGGATTTGACAAGCTATTCGGCTACAAGCGGGAACTTTCCGAATCCTTTGAGTACTACAACACGATGAAGAACGGTAGTATCTCCGAACAGCTTGAAATGCAAGAGTGTGAAATTAAACAAGAAGCCGCCCGAATACAACCCGCTCCGCAAAATACGCTTCTCGATGAAAGAAAAAAGGAACAGGCGGTAAACCCACCTAAAAAAGAACAAAAACCCAAACGGGGAATCAGAAGATAAACGATTAAAAATTAGCAATATGAATGAGTGCGAAGAAATACGCAAAGCGATAGATAACTACCTGATGAAGCGGTTTAAGTATCGTCTTTCACTTGTATATCTTACTCCTGACAATATCCTAACCACCCGAAGGAACAGCCGGATAGACCTCTATTTGCGTATCCGAAAGGTAGAAAGCTTGTTTCCGCCCGATAGCCTAATTATAGCCCGAATAGGCTTTCAAAAAGAACGGATAGGGCATGGTTCCCACTTCGTCAGGTTCTTGGCTGAAATAGCCTCAAAATACGGTTATAAGCACATCGGAATAGAATCCACCAACGAGAAAAGCGCATCCTTTGCCCGGAAGTTAGGTTTTCATTCGATAGACGGCTCTAATTATGCGGTATCGGTAGAAAAACTTATTTCTTTTTTCAATGGGTTAAAGTAATCCTTTATTCATTTGAGATACAAAAATACACACAGGCAATAGAACGGAAACACCAAGCCCTACGGGTTTTGCAGGAAATCTCCACACCTGCGCTACGCTCCGGGTAGTATTTCCTGCAAAAGTGTTGCCTTATCTATTCCCTGAATGAAAGAAAAGGTATATCAAATAAAAAAAGGGAAAAAATATGTGTTGGTTTGTGAGAAATAATTCGTAGATTTGCAGTGAGTTATTTGAGGAAATACAGCGCAAAACGCAGAAATAAGCACGGTTGCCAAATCGTTACCTCTACCGCTGAAAAATTCCGCTTACAGCCTTTTATTCAAAAGGTTATCTCCCAAAGATAATTTTATAAAATATAAACTGTTTTAATACCATAATTATGGGTATTAATCTTGTAAATGTTAGTCTAAAAACTATATGTGTTACAATTGTTCTGTATTTTATGTTGCTGATTATTATGTTGTTATATCCTTTTTTGTCGAAAAAAAACTATATGTGAAAAAAGACCTATATTTTGGAACAATATGTCGTATGTTGGTAAATCTTTAAAGGTTAAATTTAATCAATTTTCAATCGAATGCAGCTATATGAATTTATATTATCGATACCCAACTATTACAGTTTCTTTTATATATATGTGTTTCTTATTACTGTTTTCGTGTAATAATGAAATCGATTTGCAAGTAGAGCGGAATTTAGGCTTAGCGGGAAATAATCGTGCCGATTTCGAAAATAAACTGGCAAAAGTATTTAGAAAAACTTACGAAAAACATTCGGAATCATTGTATATACAGCCCGATAAAGATGGCGATATTCCTTATCTGTTTAATACTCCATGTATTGAAGATGTTACAGATCAGTATCAGGATGTGTCGGATGTAGAAATAGATATTAATCTTAAGTCTTGCCTATTGTATAGGCAAGACTTAACTTATTGAAATTATGGTAAAAAATAACAAGCTATGTTATATTATTATCGGTGCAATTTTTCTTGCATTAGGTTTAATAGTATCCCCACTGCGAGGAGGGTATCTTTTGATTGGAGATTTAACCCCCTTGAATATGTCGTCTTTAGTCGGCTATTTTCTGTACTTTTTTGTCACGTACATCTTTTTACAGAAATATACTAAAAAACGAAAAGCATTACATATTTTTATTGCCATGCTTGTGGGAGTATCTTTTTTTGATATCCCTGTCCGAATAATAGATTTTAAGGGAACATACCTCACTCTTCTAGACTACCTGATTCATCTTTTCGGCATAATTTCGGGATACATAGCATTTATATCGACTAAAAAAAACCGGTATTTTATTATACCCACTTGTTTTATTTGCGGTATTCTGCTTTCAATAATAGGAAACAATATATGGGAGCATGAAGTAAATTACGGAACATATACCGGAAAAATAGATTATAAGGAAGAAATAAATCTGCGATTCCAAGATACAAATTCAAATGTTATCCCTCTGCAAAATTTCAGGGGAAAATATTTTGTTGTTGATTGCTGGTTTTCACGGTGTAGTGTATGTTTCGAAAAGATGCCCAAAGTGCAAAAAATATACGATAAATACAAAAACAACCCTCAAGTGGCTTTCTATTCTTTATTTTGTTACATGCAAGATAAGCAGGAAACTGTTACAACAGGTAAAAAAATTATAGAAAAAGAAGGATATACGATGCCATATCTGGCTATCGATATCGAAGATCCGGTATTGAGAGATCAGTTAGGTATTCGTCGTTTTCCTGTAGTCATGATTTTTGATGAAGAAAGCAGGCTGGTTTTTAAAGGAAGTATAGAATATGCCGGGGATTTTTTGAAAGATATAGGGTTAAATTAGAATTATCGAATGAAAAAATTATTAGCAATAAGTATTATTTTTTTAGCATCTGCTATTGTTTTAAAATAACATTAAACATTATATGTATGAAGAATTTATATTTAATTTCATTTTTAGTTTTGTTTGTTAGCGAATTGAGTGCGCAAATAAACAAAAGTGAGTATGTAGTGAACGGAGTACACACCATTCAAATAGAACCAAAGGATAGTAGTGTGGCAAATACTAATTTGTACGAATATGGTAAACCTATATATTCATGTGATTGCAATTTTAAGAATCTCTTAAATAATTGGAATGTTCAATACATAACCAATAGTCACGAAACCGAATTAATATCCTATAGATTTGTCAGGGTTATCGAAAATTCTACGCAGCTAAATTATTGGAAAAATGTACTGACGGGAGACAAACAGTTGGGTGGCAACATAGGTTCCAATATATCAATTAAGGAGAATGGATATGATAAATCTCGAATAATAAACCATCGTTTTTTTTATACATGGACAGTGAATATGGATAGAGAGCTGGAAAAGGGTTCGTTTGATGAAAGTGCATATCTTATACCATCAATGTTTCTTGACAATGTTCAAGTCGGAGATAGTGTGTATGCTATAAATGCTAAATTGCGGGTTAATACTTATGAAATGTATGGCAATTATCAGATATATGTAATATGCAGTTCGAAAAACAAACGTGTAGTGTGGGATAATGTCTTCGGAAATGCAGTTATACCTCTTTCCGAAATTAAGCTGTATGATTGAAATAGATCTGCTCTTACTTGTAATATTTGCGATAAATACGGTCGAAAACAGGCGATTGTTGCAATCTTCCTATCCATATATTAAGCGAATCGAGTAATACGGGAGACGACTTGCTTACAGCCCATGCTTCGAGGTGTGTAAAACCAACGTCTGTTTTTATGTCGATGTTTGGTATTATTTTCGCTACTTTTTCGGCAATAGCAGCATCGCAAACAACGTATTCTATTTCGGCCGAAGCTACTTTCATTATCAATTGGGTAGACTCGTACAAACTATCTTCTTTCACAAAGATGGTATCGCCAATTTCGTTCGACAAGTTTTCGAGGCGAAGTTTTGCCGGCGATGCTTTTGAAACGTATACAGTCTTCTTAGCTAAATCTAAAAGACTCCGGATGGGTTTTTCATCTTTGTTTTCAGAAATATGTTGCACTAATACCAATTTGTTACGAATTATAGGTTGCGTAAAAGCTACATCATTCTTCAAACTGAAGTTTGCAGGAATATTGCGGGCTAAAATATCAACTTCGCCCCGATTCAGGGCATCGATACTTTTTTGCAGATCATTTTCCAGTTTTACATCCAGCTCTAAATTTGCATTTGCAGCAAAAAGTTGTAACAGGTCGTGATTAAATCCTGCTACAGTATCGTCCATAACAAAATAACCAACCGAATTATAATCGGTTATTACTCGTAATTTTCGGCTTTCCATTATTTGATGATAATCTTTATGGGCAGTTTGTTTTGTCCTGTCAGTCTGTAAATATGCAACAACAGCAACAATTATCATGATAACAAATGCTGAAATTAAAGTTATCTTTTTATATCGTGACATATAAATCTTCTTTTACATTTATTCAAAAATAAGTATTCTTTTCATATCCTCATTAAGATAAACAGTAGTATATTAATTTTAGTTCTTTCAATGTTTTCGAAAGAAAGGTAAATAAGGTGTAACATATCTCAGTTTTGTTCGTCATATCTATAAACAGTAATAAAATAAATACAATAAATTATGAAGAATCTTTTCTGTCTCTCCTTTTTCCTTCTTTTAATGGTTACATCCTGTTCCACCAGTTCGTGTGCAACCAAGGGCAATAAAAAAATAGTAACAAAGGAAGCCAATCTTGGTAACTATACCAAAATAGATGCTGCTGGCCCGGTCGAAATAAACTACGAGCAGACGTCGAACCCTTATTTCCGTCTCGAAGTAGATGAAAACGTTTTATCACAAATATCTTATTCGGTTGAAGGAAACACCCTAGTAATACATAACGAGGGTAATATCAACCCTTCTCGTTATGTAGTATATACGGGGGCGAGAGATTTGTCGCATATAAGATTATTAGGTTCGGGAAGTGTTACCGTAGAAAAGAAACTGAAAATCGAATCGCTTGATATTTCGTTAAACGGATCGGGCGACGTAAAGATAAACAATATCGATTGCCGAAGCGTAAAGACCAGTTTAAATGGATCGGGCGATGTGGATTTGTCGGGGAATACCCTCGATTTTCAAGCCGATTTAAATGGTAGTGGCGATATATCGGCATACGCGCTGAAAGCCCGTAATGCAATATGTCGAGTAAAAGGGTCGGGCGATATTGAAGTTTATGCCGAAGAAAACCTCAATGCCGAAGTAAGAGGTAGTGGCGACATTTCGTATAAAGGAAATCCCAGTGTTGCGAAAACAATAAAAGGATCGGGGGATATATCTAAAAAGTAGAATTTGATTTCATCGAAAAAAAAAGCCTGTTCTTTTTATTAAGAACAGGCTTTTTTCATATATTAAAACAAATTATATCAGGATGTTATAAACAGTATAGCGATGTTTGTCTACACCACCTTCACGTTCGTAATGTTTGTCTATATCCAACTTTGTGAAAGACGCAACATTAAGAAGCCGGCATATCTCAACATCGGTAAGATCTTCCCTTTCAAATATCACAATTTTTCCAAATACCCCGTCGATAGTTACTTTTGTTTCTTTCTTTTTATCGGGAGTACTCGAATCCTGTACCGATACTATCGGCTGCTGTCTTTTTTCGGTTGCTTCGTTCATATGGCTTATAATTAATAAGTCTTTTATTTATGTTGCTGATATTTGTCACAAAGATAAGAAATTAAATAAACCGACAATCATCAATCGGCACTCTTCAATTCTTTGTATCTAGATTTAATTTATTAACATCCCTGTTCCGATTTTTGTTCACTATGTTTGAGCATCTTTCATAGTCCCCAATTATTTTTTCAACTTTTATCTATAAGATAAAAATTATATGACACACATCGAACTATACATCGATCGGAAACTGTGCGATATTCAGAGTCCCGAGAAGTTGGGGATAAGATTGAACAGGGTACTTATAAACCCCAGCGAACTGAATACTAAGGATGCACAATACAGTTATTCGATAACTCTGCCTTCGACAGTGCAAAACGATAAAATATTCGGGTATAGTATTGTAGAAGAAGTAAAAAATAAGTTCAATATCAATTACGAAGCTTTACTGATTGTAAATGATATAACTGTTTTTGAAGGGATATTTACGCTGAGCGAAATTACCCCCGAGCATTACAAGGGCAATCTTGTTGTTCCGGCTAAAAAAACAGTTAAGGATATTTTCGGAGACAAAAAGATGACAGAACTGGGCAAATGGGAAATACCTTTTTCTGATTTTATCGAGAGTATGAACAAATACAACTTCGACAATGGTATTCCCGAATGTATTTTTCCTTTGGTGTTGTACGGGCTGCTACCTAAGGTGCCGTCCGATCCGGTGAAAGGCAGTTATACAAACAAAGACGTTTTTGACGATACGGTAAGGTTGGGAATACAAGATTTTCCGCCGTCGATAAATTGTCTTAAAGCAATAGAATATTTATTCGGGACAAAGGGCTACTCCATCGAAGGCAATGTTTTTGACGACGAACGTCTAGCCAATCTTTACATGTCGTACAAAAATCCTGTCGATTACCAGCAGGAGTGGAACTGGGCACACTTGGGTAAAGTAAATATTAAAGGTAACTGGACAAACTATCATCCCGATAAATTCACTCAGTTCGAGACGCTCTCTTACCGTAACGATTTCGATGGAGCGATACGTTATATAACCGACATCTTCAATTCGTCGATGGCCGACATAAATGTTACCGATAACGGTACTAATGTAATGGTAAGCAACACCGAAGAAAAGAAAAATGATAGCGATACCATACTTAAAAGCCGTAAACACAGTGTACATTATACCGTGCCTGTATCGGGGTTATATAAGATAGAGTTGAAAAGTAGTATACGTTTAAAAACAGAATATACCACCCGCAACTATAAAGGCAGGAATTACGTGCCGTCGACCACCGAAAAATTAGACAGCCGACATTACGAAATAAAATTGCTGAGGGACTTTGGCGAAGGCGATTTCGGGTTTTCCGAACAGAATTTCGATACACGATGCTTTCGCGAAAACCTGCCACAGGACGAGAACAAGAAAAACGAACAGCTACAATACTTTCCTGTCCCTAGCCCGCAGGCAGTAATGATGATAGATCCCAAGGTAAACGAACGCTTAATTTCGGGGCTCAGCTTTGGCGGTAACAGAATAAAAGCAAATCCGCTATATAAAGGAGAGAACAAACATTTAGGACTTATTATGGCTATAAAACATGGATGGAGTTGGGATGTGGAATTTTCGCAGAAGGATAAAATTTATTCAGCCATTAACTCGCCAGCTTACAGCTATATAGATAACAGACCTAAGGATGAGGACGGCAGCGATGAAGAAACCATTTCGGATATTGATGTAAACAAGTTTAAAGTGAAACTTGAATCAAAAAAAGGAGGAGAGCATTTTATTAATTATACAAATATAGAAGAAAACCTGACGTCTGCCGATGGTCAGCTTTTTCAGGTGGTATGGCTTAACAAGGGAGAACATTTAACACTTATTGCCATATCCGACAAAATAACCAGCTTGTCGGCCGGTTCGTCATATGTTACAACACATCGGGGGTGGCCTATGCAGGATATCGAGTTCGACCTCACAATTACTCCTTTCAAAAAAAAGGAAGACTGGATAACCGTCGACAAAAAAGAGGAGGAAAACAAAGACGAAGATAGTGAAAGCATGAATTGGGATGATACTCCCGATTTTGACTCGGAAAGCCTCGATTTGTCGAAATTCTTACCGTCGGAAGATAAGGTAGACGAATGGCTCGATGGCTTTTGTAAAACATTCAATTTGCAAATAGAGCAAAGCGGAGATACAAATTTTGCACTGAACCATAAACAAAACTGGCAGGATTCTCCTACTACCATTGTAGATATATCCGATAGGGCAAGCATACGCCACCGTACAAATTTGCCTTTAGGTTTACCTGCGGCTTTCGAGCTTAACTTCAAAATAAACGAGGAAGAAGAGGGGTTTGAAAGAACAAAAGAAAATGGAAACGGACGTTTTGATACAGGGACCTTGAACGGCAGTACTATTACGCAATCGTCTACTTTTTCTTACAATTGGTTTAAAGAGATAAAACGAGATGGAATAAATCTTTATTTTCCTGTTATAACCAATAAAGAAATTTGGGAGGGTAGTGATCATACATCAACATACTCTGATTTAGTAAAAAAGCTTTATACAAATTATACCCAACGTTTTTGGTACAGGAATACCGAATCGGGGGATATTGGTCTCATGTACGATAAGTTGGGGCAGATATGGAATACGCCACCCAACCCAATGAACGATGGAGTAAGGGCAATGGATTTTTATGTGCCACGTTTAAGTAACTCTTATAAAGGTTATTTAGATACCCGGGCATTGCGACTCGATTATAAAGACGAAGGCGACAGCATTATGCGCAGCTATTTTAATATTGTAGCCCCTAATGCCAGCAATTATACCGAGGTGGAATGTTTTCTAGCGCCTGACGAGTATGAGCTACTGAACGGTGGTACTTTTGTGCGTTTTAATGGCGACCTCTATCATGTTGGAGCTATTGAGGGTTACGATCCGCTCTACATCAACAAATGTAAATTAAGGCTTATCCGAAAAGCATATTAAGTAAAAAAGGCAGTGCATACTGCCTTTTTCTAATCTTCAATTTTAACAAAGGTAAGCACATTTGCAGAATCATGCGAATCATATATTAAAGTATTATCGTTTATGGAATACTCAATATAAGTTGAAGAACCATTTTTATACATTAGGCGAATACCTGTTTTGTTTATTTGATAGAATGTTGCATCATAATAAATATGATTACTACTACCCGCAACTTCTCTCACAAAATCTTCATTAAAACGATAATAAGAAGGCGTTGTTGGTTTTCCGTCTATATGTGTCATTTTCCAAGTCCCTTTTACAGGATTATAATTACCTTGAAAAATTTGGTAGTAACGGTCGTCAGGGTCGTTCCAATCGCCAAGCCAAACAGAGCCTTCTCCTACATAATACCGTAGCAGCCATGTGTCAGCCCCATCCGTAAGTGTCATTTCAAAGTCATCATTTACAATTTTTATTTCGTATTTATAAAGCCTTTTATCGGTCTTAATCATTTTGTCGTTTACATAAAACTTTTCACCTTTATAGGGATATCTAAAATAAGGTCTATCTCCATTATCGGGGCGCTTGGTGGTCGATTCCCACGTAAACTCACTAGTCCAGCAATATACCAGATAATCGGTATATTCTTTTCCGTTTATTTTCTCCACTTTCCACACTCCCCACATGGGACGATATTTACCCTCGTATTCTTCTTTGTAGGCATCATCGTCGGGGTCGTTCCAGTCACCTGCCCAATCGGTCAAGGGGAAGTATTTTCCTTCATTCGGGTCGTTGTTGTCATCGTCACCACCACAAGCCACAAACAAAGTTGTTAAAAGTAAAAGGAGGCATATTTTTTTCATATCTTTAAGGGATAGCTAATATTAAATAATATATTTACAGATGTAATTGTATAACTTACTTCCGTTTATTTGCAAAGATAATCAGCTTTACATGAAAAAACAAAAACTAACATCCGTTCATTATCAGGCACTCAGTATTTTGCTGATGTTTTTATTTATATTGCCTGCCTGCAACGGTAATAACACGAAGTCACAAAACGAAGACGATGCTGCAAATACTGTAACAGAATCGTTATCGACAAATACTGTAAACGAGAAACTTCGGGGTAAAGCCGATTCGGCATTGATATTTTGCAAGACTAAGGGAATGAATACCGATTTTTGCCTGTTGGTAGATATGTCGGAACACTCGGGTAAGAAGCGCTTTTTTGTTTGGGATTTTAAAACCGATACAATAGCATCTTCGGGCCTTTGTGCACATGGATACGGCAAACGCAGTACGCCTAGCCGACCGGCATTCAGTAATGTTGAGGGTAGTTATTGTACTTCGCTGGGTAAATATAAAACAGGTGCCCGCTCGTACAGCCAATATGGAATAAATGTACACTATAAGTTACACGGATTGGAAAAAACGAACGATAACGCATTCCGTCGGATTGTAGTACTTCACTCTTTTTCCGAAATACCTGATCACGAAATCGCACCCTCACATCTGCCTTTAGGTTACAGCCAGGGGTGCCCTGTTATCAATAACAGTTTGATGACCGAGCTGGATATGCTTCTGAAAAAGCAGCAAAAACCAACCCTGTTGTGGATATATAACTGATTTATTTTACAGCCGATTCCAAAACTTTCCAAAGCTTATCGTCGGGCAGTGGAGCGGTAACTTCTATCAGTTCTTTCGACACCGGATGTATAAAACTAACCGAACGGGCATGCAGGCTTATTCCTCCGTCGGGGTTTGAGCGCTCTGCTCCGTATTTCAGGTCGCCTTTTATAGGGCAACCCATTTTTGCCAATTGGCAACGTATTTGGTGATGTCTGCCAGTCTGAAGGTCTATTTCTAACAAATTATAATTATCCGAACGGGCAATGAGTTTATAATGCAATATTGCCAACTTCGAATTTGGCTTTTCTGTATCGTAAGCATACGATTTATTCTGTTTCTCGTTCCGGACAAGATAATGGCGCAAGTCTGCTTCGGGTTGTTTGGGCAGATTTTTTACAATAGCCCAATATGTTTTTTTTACCTCCTTGTTCTTGAACATATCGTTCAGTCGGGGAAGGGCTTTGCTGGTTTTAGCAAAGATAACAATACCGCTAACGGGACGGTCGAGTCGATGCGTAACACCGCAAAAAACATTTCCGGGCTTGTTATATTTTTCTTTCAGCCACTCTTTCACGGTTTCCGAAAGAGGCTTATCGCCTGTTTTATCGCCCTGTACTATTTCAGAAACAGCCTTATTGACTATTATAATGTGGTTATCTTCGTAAAGTACTGTCATAGTTATAAAATGCTATTCACTATACTTTTAGTATCTCTGTTATAAAGAGGTAAAACGTCTGTGGTGTCGGACGTCAGGCAATACTCTGCTACATCGAGCAAGCCATGAGCCTCTAAACGCTTGAAATGCTCGCTTCGCTGTACATAGGTCATTATATCGGGTTTGGCTTCCTGCCACATTCCCAAAGCAACCTGAGCCGCATCAAACGAGGCATTGAATCCTTCGTTCATAAGTTTCTCAACCATTGCTCCGCCAAACAAGCTATCTTCAAAATTAAATTTATCTTTCCATCCGGCGCAAAGAACCAATACATCCTTCTTTTGCGAAACACAATACCGCACAACAGTCGAAATGTTTGAAAAAGAACCTATAACCAAACTATAACTTTCACGCGCTTCGTCAATGGCACGGGTTCCGTTTGTTGTAGAAATCACAATATCCCTATCCTTTACTTTTTCTTTTATGTAATCGCTCGGAGAGTTACCGAAATCGCCGAAATCGAATACTTGCATATTGCTCTCGCCACCAACCAGAAAACCTTTTTGCTTATAAGCAAAAGCCTCTTCAGGAGTGCGGACTGGTACAATACTGCGGGCTCCGTTATTTATTGCGGCGCACATGCTTGTTGTTGCCCTGAATACATCTACAACTATTACAACCGTATTGTTTTCGCTGCCATCAACATAGTTGTTGTATAACATTGGCGAAAAACAAACATCAATTTTCTTCATTTATCCCGACTTTTTATGCAAAGCTACAAAACTGTGTTGGTTATGGCAAAAAACCGTTGATTTTCTTCCGGTTTTATCTATTGAATAAAAAACTATGGAACAAAAAATCAAAGACATTGATCGACTGAAAAAAATGGGGTATTCGGTTATTAACCTATCAACGCAAATACCCTCGTATCCAACTTTTTCGAAATCGGCTAAGGGTTGGATTAATTATGGGAGGGACAATAATCTGCCTCAACAAATTATCGAACTGAATAATTTGTCGGCAGTAAACAAGTCTATAATCGACAGTAAGGTTACGTACATCTGCGGCTCGGGCACAAATAAGGATAATTATTACGGGCGCCCTAATCCTAACGAAGACTGGGATATATTTATCGAAAAAATCAGTCGCGATTATGCAACATTCGGAGGTTTCTGTTTTCAGGTGATTACTAACGAAGACGGGAAAAACCTGAGTTTGTATCATACCGATTTCAGCAAAATACGTGTAGGCGAAGTAAATGAATATGGAATAGCCCAGAACTACTATCTTTCGAACGATTGGAAGAAAACAACAGGGCAATATGCACCCATACTGATAGACGCATATGGCTGCCCGAATCAGGTTCAGGGGAAACCATGTCTTTTCTATTATAAAGATTACGAACCCAGCCTCGATTATTACCCGGTGCCACAATACTATTCGGCACTTAACTATATTGAAGCTGATGGTTTGCTTGGTAAATTTTATCGCAATTCTATAAATAACGGGTTTGCGCCATCGGTTATCGTAACTATTCCAAGTAATCCGAGCGACGAAGCAAAAGCTCAGTTTAACAGGGATATGACTAATACATTTGCCGGAACTAACGGAGCAAATTCCATTGTTGTGTTATATGGCGAAAGTCAGGAAATAAAGCCGACTGTAACACCCTTTGTTGCAAGCGGTAATGCCGACTTATATAATAATGTAAACGATGTTGTTTTTCAGAAGATAATTTCGGCTCACCGCCTATCGTCTCCTACACTTGCCGGATTATCGGGGTCAGGAAATTTAAGTGGTAATGCTAGCGAAATAATCAATGCATTTATACTTTACAATTATACGGTTATACATAATATGCGCCGAAAAATTACCGAAACTTTAAACCCTTTTGTAATAAATAACGGGTATCCGAAATTAGTAATTAACGAATTGGAAGTTATAAACGAAATTAAAAAGTACGAAGGTACTTACAACGAGCAGAAGTGAAATTTTAAAAAATTAGAATTATGTATTCATCTACAGCGCTTATCAGCGAAGAACTTTTCCGCAAACATTCTCCTGTTACAGGAAATACTAATATAACCGAGTTTATTCCTTATCTGGCAATAGCTCAGGAGCTTTATATTGCACCGGTATTGGGCGAAGCATTAATGACCGAATTAAAATTGCAGATAGATAACAACAACCTAACCGAAATAAATAGTTTACTTATATTGAAAATAGCACCGGCCTTATCTTTTTTCGCAGTATATCAGGGATTACCTTTTCATTGGGCAGCAATTGTAAACAAAGGAATTACTATACGCGAAAGTGAAAACAGTAAGAGCATAGATATTAACGATGTTGCCCAATTAAGACAATGGATACGCAACGATGCTAACATTTTTGTGGAATTGCTGACCGATTTTCTTTGTTCGCAACAAAAGGCTTATCCATTGTGGAAGCCCGATAAAAATTATTGTTCGGAATGTAATAGTACACAGGTATTTAATAGCGGGTTTTATTTCCCCGAAAAATAATTGTAAAGAGAGTTTATAACTCTCTTTATTTATTACTTTTGTGCGTCAAAACATATCGAAATGCTAATATGGATAAAACAATCTTAAATATATTACTTAATTATAAAGGGACTATTACTTACCGGGAATTCAGAGTTGGCTCTATTCTCCTTTTTATGTTAATTGGCACATACTTTAGTTCCTATATTCTAAGTAGCCTTAATATGATAATTGCAGGCCGGATTAGTACAGAATGGTTATCGGCTAATGCAATTTATTCTCAAATAACACATACTCTCACCCCAAATTTTGTTCCAATATGGTTTTTGGTCTCATATTCATCAATTATACTTGCTATAAAACGAATCCGAAGTTTGGGCCGAGGGAAAAAACTAATGATTATATCTGGTATTGTAAATTATTTATTTTTTGCATCTTTTACAACCTTAATAACTTTAGGTGCATATTATCCGGAAATAACAATTAGTAATCAATCGCCTATATCTTCTGTTTTTATTTATTCAATTATTGGAGTGTTAGTTGTGGGCATAATAAATATGATATGTTTATGCTTTCAATATAAAGATGAATATGAAGATATTTTAGCTTCAGAAAAACGACTGACTCCCATAACGTATGCAATAAAATTAGGTAATTTAATGGGAATAATGGCTATATTTAATGTAGTTATCATTATTGTTCTTTTTTATTCTGATTTTTCGTATTCAGATTTAAATCCAACATACATAGGACTATACTGTCTTGGCTATTTGTTTTTTTATATAAAATATAGTATTTACCGTTTAAAAGATGCGAAGGTATCGATAGTTTGGCTTTTTGGCATAATTGCAGTTTATCTGGCTATGTTTGGACTGAAAATGTGGCTTAACATTAATGTGTGGAATAGTTTAACCCTGTTTTATAATACTCTGTTTAACATAGTTGCAAGTTGCTTTGTTGCAATGCAATATGTTTTATTTCTATTGCCCACAAAGCAAAGTATAAAAGGCTATTGATTATACCTGAAGCTGTTATTCCAGCATAAGGTTCATAACAGGATGTTGTTCTGTAAATTTTGTACTTAAATTGTCGGGCATATTATTGGTGTGATAACCAAAAAGCAAGCGGGTTAAAGTTTGTATATCAACCTCGAAATCCCATTCTGTGCCAAAAATAAGACTGACAGTTGCTTCCTGCACATGGTAAATCGATTCTGTTTGTAGTGTTTCGTCGGTTATTTTTACCCTGAAATCCTGACGCGGATTTCGGATTGCATAAAGGCTGAGTAAACTCCAAGCATCGAGAATGCGAGCCATACCTGCTAAATTATATTTAGCGGGGCAACCGTCGAGAATATATTCTTCGGCAATAATCTTAAAATCTTCTTCTGTTTTTAAAATACAAAAATCGGTTTGCTGGTATTCTTTATTAAATTGAGTGTAAGCCTCCTTTACATCATAAGGATACTTGTATAAAAAAGATTTAAAATATAACGGCACTTCTCCCTTGTCAAAAACCTGAGTGTAGCCGTATTTTTCATAGAAATAAAATAAGGGTGCTCGGGCAGGTATCAGAATGCTTATCGGGATATTACGATCCTGCATAATTCGGAACGACTCCAAAAGTAAATCTTTCATATACCCACGTCCTCTGTATTGAGGTAACGTACAGGCTCCTGATATATATCCGCAAGGTATCTCCTTTCCATAAAAACGGATAATATATGGTAGTATCTGCAACGAAGCCGCAGCAATGCCGTTCTCGAAATAAATTAAAGTATTTTCGTTTCGGTACTTTTTTGTAAAATACAATTCCATGAAGGCGTCGGAATCGTCAAAGCAAGTCTTCCACATATCGCGAACAAGCGGGGCTGTCTTGTCATTAGCAAATTGTATCATAGCAGTATCAATTTATTAAGACTAACATACGAATATACAAATAAAAGATTTGATATTCATGTATTTATTCCGAAAAATACAGGTTTGTATTCATTTATTAAAAAAAAGCAGTATCCTCTTTTGTCGAGAATACTGCTGAAAAAACTGCTACTTATTTAGGCTATGCCTCAACCATAGTTGTATCCACTAGCGAAGCTATTACGTTTTCGTTTTTCAATAACTTGCCAACTTCCATTTCGGTTCCGGTAAGTACAGTTGTCCATCCGTTGGCATCTGCGTCGGCAGCTCCCGATGCATAGTTGAATGAAGTTGCGCTTAACCCGTTGTTACGCCCTAATATTACTACACGTCCCGATTTGTCGACTACAACAACCGTAAACTTGCCTAAACTTAAAGCATCTGCCTGATTCAGTAATTTATAGTCGTATTCGCTTAGTGTGAAATTTACTGTATGTGTACGATATTTTCCACCATTGCCATTTACAGCTAATTCGTCCGACCACGAAGCAGAACCTTCGATATACTCCACTTTATAAGCCCTATCGCTCCCCGATAAACTTATTGCTTTTATTAGGTCTTCTTCAAGTTCGTATGTGTTGGCTGTGTTGTAGTTAAACAGATATAAAGCCTTGATACCTGCCACCGAATAACAACAATTATCCTTTGTTATGCTGGCTGTTAATTTACATCCCATATTATTTATGTTTTAAGATATTAAAAATTATTTTGCATGTTTATTTGCTGTAAAACACCACTTCGTTTTCGAAGGGTATTACAAATCCCAAACGCAAACGTCCGTCGATGAATATTTTATTGTCGTTTGGTGCAGGAAATTGTCCGAGACGAATTTCTTCCGTATCGCTCAATAGATCGGTTGCTAACAGAAAGTTTGCCATATCGGCAGCTATCATTGTTGCATTATCCAAACCTTTTACCGGAACAATCTCAACACCCAAATAGCGAAGCACTTCGTTTTGAACAGTGAGGGCTGTAGCAACTACCTGATTACTTACCGACGCCAGAGCCATTTTAGCTCGTTGTAAAGTTTCGTACGAAACATAAATCTTCACACTGTCGTTTTCTAATCCCTTTGCCAAAACATCCTCGGGTATAGCTTCATAAACTTTTTCTATTTCGGCCAATACGTTAGCTTTGGTAAGAGTTGCCCCTGTTATCTTTACAGCATCAGTACTTTCGGTCAATATTTTTATGGCTCCGTCAAAATCGTTCGGATCGTCACTGCTATCGCCTTTAAAAATTTTGGCTTCTATTTCGGCGCTCAATTCCGAAGCCAGCATAGCCATCGTTGCTTCTTCCAGCGACTCTGGTAAAGCGCCATTCTTTGCTCCGGGTTTCAGCATTATGTTAATGCGTTTACGCTCAAGGTCGTCGATACATTGTTCAAGATTGATTTTGTAGGTTTTAATAGTAACCTCCTTTTCGCTCAACTTGAAAATGCGATCGGGTGTCCATGCACAGTTGCGCGAATCGGGTTGCAATAACGAATCGGCAAAATCGATGAGGTTAAGCATTGTGCTTTCCTTAACTCCTGTTATTACGTCAATTTTACCGTTCTCAATAAGGCGACCGCCAAAAAGAGCTTTCGTAAACCAATCCATATTGGTACTTGGTTGGTAACTTAACGATGAAATGTCATACATGTTTGTCATAAAAAAATGTTTTATTATTAATTACTATGTTTATTTTCTGTTTTTGATAGCTGAAGCCAATGCCTGTGCCATCTCTTCATATCTAGGAATGTCATCAGGGCGTTTATTCGCTAAATTGGCGACTACAGGCAGGCTGCTTGGCGTAGTTTTACGCAGGTTTTGTACTTCAAGGGCAGCATCTTTTAGAAGAGTTGCCAATTCTGACAGCTTGGTTTCTAATTCGGCAATTTTTGCTTTCAATGTTTCGGCAGATTCTTCAGTTGTAGCCTTCTTTTTCTGATCGTCATCCGACAAAGTTTGCGGGGTTGTTTGTTTTTCATTTTCTGCATCTTTTTTTGCTACAGCTTTTGTTTCACAAAACTGACCATCGGCATCGACCACCAAAATATTTCCATCGGCTAACAGATGTTCTCCCGCAGGCAACTGTTCCCCTTCGAGAGTTGCAAAACCGTCCGAATCAACTAATACTTCTTTTCCATCGGCCAGAACAAACACTACATATGCTGTTCCGCTAGCCATAAAATCGGACTTTTCGACCGACTCGACTCCTAATAAGAAATGTCCTAATCGCGACAATAACGATTTATTTCCCGCTTTTTGATGTTTACTCATTTTCTGTTTCATTTTTTTATTTTTAATCTGATTTAATTCGTTTGCGTCGGTGGCTTGCCTGAAAAATAAACCCTCAATAGAAAATCCTTTAACGTTACCTGTCATAACTTCGTTTTTCCAGTAAGCATTGTCTTCTATTTTATAACTGCACATAAGTGTGCCTTGAGGTTGAGGTTCGAAACCTAACGCCCTCGATTTATCTTTCTCCGGATCTTCTACAATCCACAATTCGGTAAGGTAATTGCCCGAAAGGGTGTCTATATGCTGATGGGTGGTACTACGCAAGGCAATGCCTGTTTTCATCATTTTGCGGGCAATTTTTTCGATCTCGGTTTCGGTAAACCTGATGAAGTGTTCGCCTTGCTTTGGGTCGTTTCGATAGATTAACTGACCGGGACGTAAAACAACGCCTGTCAGTACTTGTTTTTGTTTATCACAACACAAAAATTCATCTTTCAGATGTTCCGATAAAGCTATAAATTCGACCTCAACAGCGGGAGATTCGACAAACGAGATGGCATAAATCCCGCTTTTATCGTCAACGCTGTCATCTATACGGCAATCAAATACTGGTAAGTTCATACGCTTTTTACTGATAGATAAAATGCGTATTGTTTTTTTACATGTTGGGGAAGAAATAAAAAAAGCCGGAAGAAAAATTCTTCCGACTACTATGATTAAGAAGCTCCTTTTTACTTTTTAGAAGGTAGCTTTATGTTTATTTGTTTAAAAGATAGAAATGCCTATTATGTGGACTATAAAGAAAGATAATATTTTATTTTATAACTGTTCCTGTACGTAACGCAATATCGCAGGCTTGTGTTATAACTACTTCTTTAACACCATTTTCGATAGATTTAAATGCGTTTTCGAGTTTAGGCAACATGCCGCCTTTTATAATGCCTTGTTCGGTATAGCGTGCAAAACTTTCTTTGTTCAGTTCGGGGATAACACTGTCGTCATCATTTTCGTCCATCAGTACACCTTTTTTCTCAAAACAGAACACGAGACTTACGTCAAAATGTTTTGCAAGGGCTTGGGCTGTTTCGGCAGCAATGGTGTCGGCATTAGTATTTAATATGTTACCGTGTTTATCGTGACTCAATGGCGCTACAATGGGTACAATATCTTGTTTAATCAGCCAGTTAAGCCGCTCGCCATCTACTTCTTTTACATCTCCAACAAAGCCATAGTCAATATCTTTTACGGGACGTTTTTCCGATTGTATGATATTCATGTCGGCACCGGTAAGTCCCAAAGCATTAACACCTATCGACTGTAATTTGGCTACGATTTTTTTGTTCACTAATCCGCCATAAACCATAGTAACCACTTCGAGTGTTTGTGCATCTGTTATGCGTCTTCCGTTAACCATCTTGCTCTCTATGCCAAGCTTTTCGGCCAACTTGGTAGCCGAACGTCCGCCACCGTGTACAAGTACTTTGTAACCGTCTATTTTTTCAAATTCGTTAAGTAGGGCAATAAGAGAGTTTTCTTCCTCAACTATTTTACCGCCTACTTTTATAAGGGTTAATTTTTCCATCAGTCTATATACATTAAATCGCTCATTATTCCGTCCGAAATTAATAGCCCGACGGAAGCTATTCGCAAGTTGTTATGTTCTTTTATTATGTATCCGTTATCTATATGTTTCCGGGCATTAAGAAGAAAATATTCTAACATCTTTTGCCCGAATAAGTTTCTTATTTCTTCGGCATCTGCCCCCAAAACAGTACGTAATCGGGTAAGAATGTAATCGTTGTATCGACTATTTATGTCTAGTATTTCTTCTTCCGATACAGGCTGTTTGCCTTCCACACCTTTTATATATTCCGCGATGGATGCTATATTCCACGAACGGCTTTTTCCGTTATATGAATGCGCCGAGGGGCCAATGCCCATATACGGAACGCTTTTCCAATACGAGGAGTTATGCTTCGATTCGAAATCCGGCTTTGCAAAATTAGAAATTTCGTAATGAATAAAGCCTGCGTCTTCCAACTTTGTTTTTAGTGTTGTAAATAATTGGTTGCTGACTTCTTCGCTTACATTTTTTATATCGCCTTTTTTTAGCAAATTATATATTGGGGTATTTTCTTCGTATATAAGATGATAAGCCGATATGTGTTGCACGTTTAATTCAATGGCTTTTTCTATGTTTTTTGTCCATAATTCAACCGTTTGTTCAGGCAATCCGTACATCAGGTCGATACTTATATTATCGAATCCCGCTTGTTGGCAATCTTTTATTGCTCTTATTGCTTTTTCGGCAGAGTGTCGTCTGTTTAAAAAAGTAAGGTCGTCATCGTCGAAACTTTGTATGCCTAGGCTCAATCGGTTAAAAGGTAAGCCTCGGAGCATTTTTATATACTCAAAGTTAAGGTCGTCAGGATTGGTTTCTATTGTTATTTCGGCGTTGCTGTCGACTTTATAATTGGAGTATATTGTTTCGAATATTATCCTGAAATCACTTTCGGTTAATTGGCTGGGTGTTCCTCCTCCAAAATATATCGTTTTTATGTATTCTTTATTAAGGTACATCTTTCGGAGTTCCAATTCGTCGCAAACCGCATTTATATAACGGCTTTTTATCTCTGTATTGGTCTGAGAATAAAAATCGCAGTAAATGCATCTTGTTTTACAAAAAGGAACATGTATATATATACCTGCCATGAATAAATTATCTGTTTCGAGCTATTTTAATAGTGCAAAGATACATAAACGAAAAAGAATGAACCAAGTAATAGCTTGTAACAGTAATAAAAAATTGAGAGAGCATTTGTTTTCTGTTCTTTATTTCTACTTTTGCTTATTATCTTTATCGTAAAAGAAGGATATGAGGTTGCAAGTCTTTTTTAGTTGTAACCCGAAAAATATATCATTAAATACTTTCATTTGCTTAATGTATGTCTGAAATAAGAAAAAATGTAAGAATTATAGATATTGCCCGCATGGCTAAGGTGTCGCCGGGAACAGTAGATCGTGTGTTGCATAATAGGGGTAAGGTATCTGCCGATAAGCGCGAAAAGGTAGAGGCGGTTCTTAAAGAAATTAATTACCAACCCAATATAATGGCTCGTTCGCTGGCATTAAAGCGTCACTACAAAATATTGGTTTTTGTTCCTGCTTTCGAAAAAGGCAGTTATTGGGATTCGCTTAACCGGGGGATTGTAAGCGCAGCCCGTGAGTTGGTTAACTTTAATATAAGTATACATTATCTGCACTTCGATCAGTACGACGAAGCTTCGTTTACTAATCAGGCGAAGTTAATATTGAAAGAAGAGTATGATGCAATTGTTATTGCTGCGTTATTCGAAAAACCTGTTGTCGACTTGTCTCGTGCTTTGGATGAGCGCGAAATTCCTTATGTGTATATCGATTCTATTATAAATCATCAGAATAATTTGGCATACTACGGAGCTAATTCGTATGATAGCGGTGCTGTTGCTGCAAAACTGCTGATGTATGATGTGGGCAAAGATGGCGATGTTTTTATCGCTAATATAAGAACCAATAAGAAAAAGGATTCGTTTCAGACTTATGTCAGGGAGAAGGGTTTTCGCGAATATCTTTCCGAAAATAACTTTGAAGGGCAGATTTTCGAAATAGAATTATCGGATAATTATGCTCAAACCTTACGGAGTTTAAATTCGCTTATCGAGAAAAATCCAAGGCTTTCGGGTGGAGTCGTTTTTAATTCAAGAGTTCATGAATTAGTTGATGTTCTGTTCGATAATACTAATCTGTCTCACGAAATAAAACTTATAGGGTACGATGCTATCGAAAAAAATGTTGAGGCGTTAAGAGTTGGTAAAGTGTCGTTTCTATTATCGCAACGTTCCGATATTCAGGGCTACAATGGAGTGAAAGCTTTAAGTAATTACCTTTTGTTTGGAACAAAACCCGATAAAACCAATTATATGCCTATCGATATTTTAATAAAGGAGAATATCGACTATTATCATAATATGTAAATTTTCAAGACGTGTTTAAGGTGTTAATAGTAGTAATCACAAAAAAAGTTTTGAAGTTAACATGTTGTCTAACATAAGATTGTTTGTTTTGCGAAAAAATATCACAAAAAAACCTCGGGAATAATTTGGAATTAGGTAAAAAAAGTATTTATCTTTGCACCCGCTTTGCAGGAGATGCGAAGTAAAAAAA
>NZ_QVMM01000014.1 GCF_010501065.1 Dysgonomonas sp. 216
ATAGACTAAAGACTACCGATTCTTATTATATTTTAGTATAAATCCTGTCAACCTATATTAGGACGGGACAGGGTATTATATTTCTTCTCCGTAGAATTTTACATCTTTGGAATATTCTTTATCGACAATTATCAATAATACAGGGCGCACCTTAAAGCTTTGTTCTTTGCCCCTTTTGACAATATAGCGAAATACAATTTGGTCGCCCTCTTTTACAAGTTCTTTACTGTCAATTGTTGTTACATGCTGACTCTCGGGAACTATAATAGCTAAAACAGATTGGAGCGAAAAATCTATTTCAGTGGCTTTTCCTCTCTCTCCCATAATAGTTCCTATACCCAAATATTTCTCAAATTCTTCAGCACTATCTATCTTTAATTCGAAGAGCTTATCGTTTACGGTGTTTCTAACAAAATATCGTTCAGCTATAGTGTAAGGTATTTCTGTTTTCGATGTTTCGTTTTTAACGCCGGAGGCAGATTCTGCTTTTTGATAAGAGGTGTTACTACAAGCAGCGAAGAAAATTGCAATTAAAATGAGAAAAAATATTCTGTTCATTAGATAAAAGTTTAAGCTATTTATCTAATAAACAAAGAGTCAGGATGTTTTGTTTTTATTCTTGTTATTTGTGAAGTATAATTTGTTTAGAAGATCCTCTCTTTTCAGTTTATGAAGCGATTTTGTTATCTGTGAGCGGTAGTTCTTATCGTACCAGAAAAAATATTGGCGCTGAGCAAGTTTCTGGTCTTTGGTTCTTGCTGTATAAACTTTTTCCAGCGTATAAGGATGATATCCGGTATAGTATATTTCGGTGGCTAAAGTCATCGGCGACGGAGTAAAATCTTGTACTTGTTCAAGATTAAAACCCAAAGGTTTGGTGGCGACGGCTAGTTCGGCCATGTCAAGCTCGTTACATGCGGGATGCGACGATATAAAATATGGGATCAATTGCTGCTTTAATCCGTGTTCGGTATTTACTTTGTCGAATATTTTTTTGAAATCGAAGAATAGTTTGAACGAAGGTTTTCGCATGCAATGCAGTACTTTATCCGATGTGTGCTCCGGAGCTACCTTCAATCTGCCCGATACATGTTTCAATATCAACTCGCGGGTATAATCGGCCGCAGCTTTGTCTAACTTCTGATCATTGGTTCGGTGTAAAAGCATATCGTAACGAACACCACTGCCAATAAACGATTTTTTAATACCTTCTAAAGAATCTACCGAACGATAAATATCTAACAGAGGGCTGTGATTGGTATTTAAATTATTACATATTTTGGGGTAAATACAAGAAGGGCGTTTGCATTTACTGCAAATACCTTCGTCTATCCCTTTCATCGCATACATATTTGCCGAAGGACCTCCCAAATCGCTCAAATAACCTTTGAAATCGGGCATTCGGGTTATGGCTTGCACTTCTTTCAGAATCGATTTTTTAGAGCGCGAAGCAATAAATTTCCCTTGATGGGCCGATATGGTACAGAAAGCACATCCCCCGAAGCATCCTCTATGCATGTTTACTGAGAATTTTATCATCTCGAATGCAGGAATGGTTTTGTTCTTGTATTTGGGATGGGGTAGGCGTGTATAAGGCAGGTCGAACGAAGCATCTATTTCAGTTTCGGTCATAACCGGATATGGTGGATTTATCACAACAATATCTTCGTCGTGTTGCTGCAATATACGTGCTGCTTTTACCATGTTCGATTGTTCTTCCACTATTTTGAAGTTCTTCGCCTGATTTATTTTTTCCCTTAAGCATTCTTTAAACGAATACAGTTTAATATCTTCTTCGTTTATATTGAAAGAATCGGATTTGTCTGTAAAAGCTATTTGATTGACATCTTTTTTTACTTCTTCAATACTCTTTCCTTTTTGCAATTGCGAAGCTATTTCCTTAATCGGTTTTTCGCCCATACCATAAACTAGTATATCGGCTCGCGAATCAATAAGTATTGATTTATGAAGCTTGTCGTCCCAATAATCGTAATGAGCAACACGTCTCAGCGAGGCTTCTATTCCTCCAAGTACAATCGGAACATCGGGGTATAAATCTTTAAGTATGTTTGAATAAACTATCGAAGTTCTGTCGGGGCGCATACCGGCTTTTCCGTCAGGGGTATAGGCGTCGTTCGAGCGCAGGCGTTTATTGGCTGTATAATGATTTATCATAGAGTCCATAGCGCCACCCGATATACCAAAAAATAAACGCGGCTTACCCAGCTTTTTGAAATCGCGAAGATCGTCACGCCAGTTAGGTTGCGGAACAATAGCCACTTTTAAACCTTCGGCTTCAAGTATTCGCCCGATAACGGCTGCACCAAATGAGGGATGGTCTACATAACAGTCGCCCGAAAATAAGATAACATCCAATTCATCCCATCCCCGTAGTTCGACCTCCTTTTTTGTAGTAGGTAACCAGTCCGTTAATTTATAGTTATTCATAATGTAAATGCAAAGTTACGTCTTTTAGATGAGAGTATGCAATAGTAAAGTTATTTTAAGTTATATGTAAACAATAGTGTACGGATTAACAGAGTAAATAGCTTATTTATGATAAAATGTATAGTTTTTTGAATAATATTACATGTTGTGGGGCGATGTGCTTTAATATCTTTGTAATATCCATAATCTTGTATTTACAAGAGGTGTGAGTATGAAAGAATTTAATACAAATAAAATAACAACCATGAAATTTAGACTACCTCGAACGAAAAAGTATTTGCTTTTTATCTTTATGTGTTTGTGTGTGACGAGTTATGCGCAAAATAAAAAAATAGACCTTCAAGGCGAGTGGCGTTTCGATATCGATAGAAATGATGTTGGAGAAACTGAACGTTGGTATAGTAAGAAATTGGGAGACAAAATTCATTTGCCCGGTTCTATGGCAGAGAACTATAAAGGCGATGATGTTACCCTTAACACCCAATGGACAGCCAGTATATACGACAGTTCGTTCTTCTATAATCCCCGCTTGGAGCGTTTTCGTCAGCAGGATAATCTTAAATTGCCGTTCTGGCTTACCCCTGTGAAGTATTATGTAGGTCCGGCGTGGTATCAGAAAGATGTGGTTGTACCTAATACATGGAAAAACGATCGTGTTCTTTTGTTTCTCGAACGTCCTCATACCGAAACACGTTTGTGGATAAATAATCAGGAGATAGGAATGCAGAATTCGCTTTGCGTACCACATGTATATGAAATAGGAAAATATCTGAAGTCAGGGAATAATACAATATCTGTTCGTGTCGATAACAGGACTAAAGATATTGATGTAGGTAAAGATTCGCACAGTATAACCGACCAGACTCAAGGAAACTGGAACGGCATAGTGGGACGTTTGGAGTTGCAATCCACTCCAAAAACATTTATTGAGAATGTAAAAGTTTATCCTGATGTGAAAGGAAAGAAAGCGTTGGTTCGCTTGGTTATTGAAGGAAAATCATCAGGAACAATTCTGTTAGATGCAAATAGTTTTAACTGTAAAACTACGCACAGTGTATCTCCTGTATCAGCATCATTCAATTCCGAGAAGGATGGCTCGACTGCTGTAGAATTGGAATTGCCACTGGGAGATGAAATGTTATTATGGGACGAGTTTAATCCCAATTTATATAAGCTGAAAATTTCGTTGAAAACGAAACAAGGCGAAGATGTAAAAGAACTACAATTCGGGATGCGCGACTTTAGTATAGAAGGCAAATGGTTTTATGTGAACGGACGAAAAACAATGTTGCGCGGAACTGTTGAGAATTGCGATTTTCCACTAACAGGATATGCTCCGATGGATGTTGAATCATGGGAACGGGTGTTTCAGATTTGCCGTAATTACGGGTTGAATCATATGCGTTTTCACTCTTTCTGTCCACCCGAGGCTGCGTTTCTTGCTGCCGATAAAATTGGTTTCTATCTGCAGCCCGAAGGGCCTAGCTGGCCTAATCATGGATCGTCGTTAGGTAATGGGCTTCCCGTTGACGATTATTTGTGGGAAGAAGCAAAACGTATTGTTGAGGAATATGGCAATTATTCGTGTTTTACTATGTTCGCTATCGGTAACGAGCCTCGTGGACGCTGGGTTCCATGGGTAAGCAAATTTGTAGATTATTGGAAAGAAACAGATAAACGTCGTGTTTATACAGGTGCATCAGTAGGTGGTAGTTGGGCTTGGCAACCACGTAACCAATATCACGTAAAAGCCGGAGCCAGAGGTTTGGATTGGGGTGCAATGCCAGAGTCAAATTCCGATTTCAGGGCAAAGATTGATACTGTAAAACAGCCATTTGTGTCGCACGAAACAGGACAATGGTGTGTATTTCCCGATTTTACCGAAATAAAGAAATATACAGGGGTGATGCGTGCCCGTAATTTTGAATTATTCCGCGACGATTTGGCTCAACGTGGCATGTCGGATATGGAAATGGAATTTCTGATGGCATCGGGGAAATTACAAGCTTTATGTTATAAACATGAGATTGAAAAAACAATGCGTACACCCGATTATGCAGGCTTCCAATTATTGGCATTAAACGACTATTCGGGGCAGGGAACAGCATTGGTTGGTTTGCTAAATGTTTTCTTTGAAGAGAAAGGATATATAAATGCAGAACAATTCCGCCAATTCTGTGCGCCTACTGTATTATTGTCTCGCATGGATAAGTTTGTATTTACAAACGATGAAACTATGACGGCAAAAATAGAAGTGGCTCATTTCGGAGAAAAGGAGTTAGGACGGATGCCTACAACATGGAAGATTAAGGATACTCACGGACAGATAATTTCGCAGGGTAAACTGTCTGCTAAAAATGTGGTAATCGGTAATTGTCAGGAATTGGGAATGGTTACCTTGCCGTTAAATACTTTCGAAAAGGCTCAGAAACTGAATCTGGAAGTGTCTTTCGAAGGAATGGATGTTTGTAATAATTGGGATTTTTGGGTGTATCCTGCTACGTTACCCGAAGTTAAAACGGAGAATGTTTACATTACCGAAAATATAGATGATAAAGCTAAGGATGTATTGAAAAACGGAGGTAAGGTACTATTATTATTAGCCGGAAAAGTAGAACAGGGAAAAGAGGTTGTTCAATACATGACTCCTGCTTTCTGGAATACTTCATGGTTCAAAATGCGTCCTCCTCATACTGTGGGAACATTGGTAAACAACTATCATCCTGTTTTCAATGATTTTCCCACAGATTCATATACCGATGTACAATGGTGGGAATTGGTTAACCGTGGGCAAATAATGGAAATAACCGATTTCCCAAAAGGATTCAAACCTATAGTACAGCCTATCGATACATGGTTTATCAACCGTAAATTGGGTACTTTGTTTGAGGCAAAAGTTGGTAATGGAAAAGTGATGGTAACAAGCATTGATCTGCAAAATAATCTGGAGAAGAGACCCGTGGCAAGGCAATTATACCATTCTATTTTAAATTATATAAATTCGCATCGTTTTACTCCGGAGCAATCGGTAGACTTATCGCTGATTGAAGATTTATTACGTAAAGAAGGAGAACGTATAAATACGCATACAACTGATGCTCCTGACGAATTGAAGAATATAATAAACTAATGACCTTACAAATATGAAAAAACACCATTTGATAATAAGTGCTCTTCTTTTGGGAGGATTGCTTATGGCTTGCGACAATAAAGAACCCGATACTGGTTGGCCCGAGGTTACAACCGAGGCTAAACCGTGGACTCGCTGGTGGTGGATGGGTAGTGCTGTAGATAAGCAAAACCTGACTTATAACCTTGAGGAGATGAGTAAGGCTAGTATCGGCGGAGTTGAAATTACTCCCATATACGGTGTTAAAGGGCAGGAAGACAATTATATACAATACCTTTCCTCGAAGTGGATGGAAATGCTTGCGCATACCGAAGCTGAGGCTGCCCGTTTGAATATGCTTGTGGATATGAATATGGGTACGGGCTGGCCATTTGGCGGACCTGAGATTACGCTTGAAGATGCCGCGACAAAAGCCATATTTCAGAACTACGAGTTGAAGGGTGGAACGCAGTTATCCGAGAAGATAGAGGTGAAAGATAAAAAACAGAAAGATGTTGCAGTGCTTCAAAAGCTGATGGCTTATTTGCCCGACTCGGAAGTTTTGGATATTACAGATAAAGTAAATGCAGAAGGCTATTTGACATGGACTGCTCCCGAAGGAAAAGATTGCAAACTTGTGGCTCTTTTTATGGGTAAAACATTTCAGAAAGTAAAGCGTCCTGCACCGGGTGGCGAAGGTTATGTTTTGAATCATTTTGATGCAGAGGCTGTTAAACGCTATTTTAGTAAATTCGATAAAGCATTTTCTGCTTCTAAGGCTAAATTCCCCCATAGTTTCTTTAACGATTCGTATGAAGTATATGGAGCTGATTGGACTGCCGATTTTCTTGAACAATTTGAAAAACGTAGAGGATATAAACTTGAAAACCATTTTACCGATTTATTAGCAAACGGTGAAACAGAATTTTCGGCACGTATAATATCTGACTATCGCGAAACTATCGGTAACTTATTGCACGACAACTTTTCTGCATCATGGGCAAATTGGGCTCACGAACGTAAGGTAACTATCCGTAATCAGGCTCATGGTTCGCCTGCTAATTTGTTAGATATATATGCAGCCGTAGATATTCCGGAATGTGAGTCGTTTGGTATTACCGATTTCGATATACCTTATTTGCGGAAAGATTCTATCCGTAAGGAAAACGATGGCGACCCAGTGACCTTAAAATATGCTTCGTCGGCAGCAAATATTGCAGGGAAAAAGTATACTTCGTCTGAAACATTTACATGGCTGACCGAACACTTTCGTACATCATTGTCGCAAACAAAGCCCGAAATAGATCAAATGTTTACATCGGGGGTAAACCATGTTTATTTTCATGGAGCGACTTACTCTCCGAAAGAAGCTGCTTGGCCGGGTTGGAAGTTTTACGCTTCGGTTGACATGACACCAACAAACAGCATTTGGCGCGATGCCCCTGCGTTTTTTCAGTATATAACCCGTGTTCAATCGTTTTTGCAATATGGGTCGTCGGATAACGATTTCTTATTGTATTTTCCTGTTTATGATATTTGGAACGAGCAGCGAGGTGATATTTTCTATACATTCGCTATACATGGAATGCGTAAGCGTCTACCCGATTTCTATAAAGCAGTAGAAAGTGTAAGAGAACAAGGGTACGACCTTGATTACATATCCGATTCATTCATCGAAAGTGCAACGGTTGAGAATGGCCTTATAAAAATGATTGGAGGGGCAACTTACAAAGCGTTGATTTTTCCTTCGTCTAAGCTAATGCCGCTCGAAACATTAACCAAAGTGCAGGCTTTAGCCGAGCAGGGAGCCACTGTTATTTTTGTAGATCAATATCCGTCGGATGTACCCGGATTCAGCAATTTGGAACAACGCAGGGGGGCGTTTAAGGATATAATGGCAAAAATGCCTTCTGTCGATTCGTTCTCGTCTGTTTCCGTTAATGTTTTAGGAAAAGGAAGAGTAATAACCGGAACAGATTATGCCAAGATATTAACTAAATGCGATGTTGATAAAGAAACATTAGCTTCGGAGTTAGGTTGCCAGTATATTCGTCGTAAAAACGAAACCGGATACCATTATTTTATAGCATTGCTTCAGAATAAGCCTGTTGATACTTGGGTTACACTTGCCGTAGAAGCTAAAAGCGCAATGTTATTCGATCCAATGACAGGGAAATCGGGACTTGCGAAAGTTCGGGAAAATGATGGTAAATTACAGGTATATATGCAGTTGCAAGCAGGGGCGTCTGTTATTCTTAAGACATTCGATAAGCTAGTTGAGGCTCCTGAGTGGAATTATTATCAAGACGCAGAAAATAAAGATGTTGAATTAAATACCAATTGGGAAATGAGTTTTGTTGAAAGTTGGCCTGCTGTAGAGGAATCTTTCAAAATAGATAGCTTAAAATCGTGGACGGAAGTGCCTAATGAATTATTGTCAAAAAACATGGGTACAGCCCGTTATAAAAAAGAAATTGATATAACAAAGACGGACGGATTGGAATACCGTTTATGTTTGGGCGATGTTCGCGAAAGCGCACGTGTATTTATAAACGGAAAAGAAGTTGCTGTTCTTTTTGCAGTGCCTTTCGAGACGAATATAGGCGAATATTTGCAAAATGGTAAAAATGTAATTGAAATAGAAGTTACTAACCTGCCTGCAAATCGTATAGCCGATTACGATCGCACAGGTGTTGAATGGCGTATATTCCAAGATATTAATATTGTTAGTGTGAACTATAAACCCGGCAATTTTGATACATGGGGCATTATTCCGTCCGGATTGTTAGGGCCGGTTTCTATTAAAGAACTTAAAAAGATGAATTTATGAAAATAAGATCGATAGTAGTTATTCTGTTATTATGTTTAGGAGTAACAAATATTCAGGCTAGCGAGCGGAATCCTCGTGCTTTTTTCAATAAAAAAGACTTGACGCTCACAGGTGTTTACTATTATCCCGAGCATTGGGAAGAATCGCAATGGGAGCGCGATTTAAAACAAATCAGTGATTTAGGATTCGATTTTGTGCATTTTGCCGAGTTTGCTTGGGCACAGTTAGAACCATCGGAAGGCGTATACGACTTTGCATGGCTGGATAGGGCAGTAGCTATTGCTGCAAAAAATAACCTGAAAGTTATAATGTGTACATCAACGGCAACCCCGCCAGCATGGTTGGTTCGTAAGCATCCCGATGTTTTGATAACACATGAGAATGGAACCAAAATGGATCATGGCGCGCGTCAGCATCCATCGCCATCCAATAATTTTTACAGAGAGTATTCGCTTAAAATGATAGATAAACTTGCCGGGCATTACGGGAAAGACAAACGTATAATAGGTTGGCAACTGGATAACGAACCTCGTCCTGTTTATGATTATGGGAATGATGCTCAACAACGTTTCAGAGATTGGCTGAATAAACGTTATCAAACAATAGGGGCATTAAATAAGGCTTGGGGTACGGCATTTTGGAGTCAGGTGTATTCCGATTTTTCGGAAATAAATATACCGAAGGTATCGCAAATGTTTATGAATACGCATCAAATACTCGATTTCAATAGGTTTGCAACAGAAGAAATGTCAAGCTTTCTGGATAGTCAGGTATTAGCTATCCGTAAAAACTCGAATCCCGAGCAGTGGATTACTACAAATTATATTCCCGAATATAGTGACGGGCATTTGAGAAAAAGTGATGAACTGGACTTCCATTCATATACCCGTTATATGGTTTTTGGCGAAAATTTTGGAGTAGGTCGCAAAGGATATCGTTTAGGGCATGTAGAGAGAATTTCTAAAGCCAACGATTTTTTCCGTCCTATCGATGGGGTTTACGGAGTAATGGAATTACAACCCGGACAAGTGAACTGGGGTAAGATAAATCCACAACCGCTACCCGGGGCTGTGCGCTTGTGGTTATGGCATGTGTTTGCAGGAGGGAGCGACTTTGTTTGTACATACCGTTATCGCCAGCCTATATATGGTACGGAGTTGTATCATTACGGAATTGTAGGCCCTGATGGGAAGACTCCAACACCGGGGGGACTTGAATATTCGCAGTTTACGAAAGATATAAAGGCCTTACGCAAAGAGTACGATGCTAAAGCAAAGAACCCGGAAACGTATGAAAAACGCAGAACTGCAATTCTTTACAACCACGAAAATACGTGGGAAATGGAAAAGAACAGACAGACAACAGAATGGAATACAGAATCGCATGTTGATAAGTATTACTATGCGTTGAAAAACTTTGGTGCCCCCGTCGATTTTATAGATGAAAGAGAAAATTTTGCTAAATATAATGTGATGATTGCGCCTGCATACGAAATGCTTGATAAAGATTTGGTATCACGTTGGACTAAGTACGTAGAGGCTGGAGGAAATTTAGTGCTTACCAGCCGTACAGGTCATAAAACCCGTAACGGGCAATTATGGGAAGCTCCATTTGGAGAACCTATTTACAACCTGATAGGTGCAAAAATAGATTTTTACGACTTGTTATTGCCTCATACGCCTGATAATGTTTCGTTTGGAGGTAACAAATATCAGTGGACAAGCTGGGGAGAGATTTTGATACCTGATAGTTCTACTGAGACTTGGGCTATCTACGAAGGCGACTTTTATGAGGGTAGTCCGGCTATTGTATATCGTAAATTAGGAAAAGGTTCGGTTACTTATGTAGGGGTCGATTCGAAAGAAGGAAAAATGGAAAAAGCTGTTCTCGAAAAATTATATGGAATATTGAATATTCCTATATTGAATTTACCGGAAGGGCTACACATTGAATATCGTGATGGTTTTGGTATCGCTGTTAATTATGCCGATAAGACTTTGCAGTTACCTGTGTCGGGTAGAGCGAAATTTATTATTGGTAATAAGTCTATTGATACAGCCGGAGTATCGGTTTGGAAAGAGTAATTTAAAAGATTGAAGTAATGAAAAAGATATTAATATTTAGTGTTTTATTTATAGCAATTTGCTCATTTACAGCTCAGGAACGAAAAGTAAAGATATTGATAGCAGGAGATTCAACAGCTCAAACATATAAAGAGGCGAAGGACGGGCTTATTAAGGGGTGGGGGCAAATGTTACCTGAATTTTTGAACGATAAGGTGCAAGTGTCGAACCATGCAATGGGAGGACGCAGCACTAAAACTTTTATAGAAGAAGGTCGTTGGGAAAGGCTTTTGGGAGAAGTTGAACCGGGCGATTACGTATTTATTCAGTTCGGGCATAACGATGCTTCTACTCGCCCTGAAAGGCATGCTTCGTACGAAGATTATAAGAAGAATCTTGAACGCTTTGTTGACGATGTACGTGCAAAGGGAGGGAATCCCGTATTGTTGACATCGGTAGTTATGCGTACTTTTAACGAAAGGGGGCATCTGGTTGACGACCGTTTGAAGGGCTATCCTGTTATAACTCGTTTGGTAGCAAAAGAAAAAAATGTTCCGTTGATTGATGTAAATCTGAAAACAAGAGACTTTATAACAATGTTGGGCGATAAGGCTTCTATTCCGTATTATCGTTGGGTAGAACCCGGAGTAGACCATGCTAAACCCGATGGATTGAAAGATGATACGCATATGATGGAAAAAGGTGCGCGTAATGTAGCTTATTTTGTAGCAGAAGGCATTAAGAATTTACAATTGAAGGGATTAAGCGAAAATGTGAATCTATTCAACCCTAAGATGAACGAAACGCATAGCCTCGAATAATCTTTTATGCTTTGAATCAAATTCTTCTATTGTCTATTAAAAATCTATGCCATGAAACTAAGATGTCTGATTATTATTTTAGCGACTTTTTGCCCAATGTTTTTGAAAGCGAAAGATCTGACAGAAACGCAAAAGTTAGCTTCTTTTGTAAAGAATGCGAATACATTTCTTTCTCTTTATCCACAAGAAAAAGTATATCTCCATTTTGATAATACAGGCTATTTTGCTGGCGAGTCAATTTGGTTTAAAGCTTATGTTGTTACAGCCGAAGATAATATCCCATCTCAACTGAGCAAAGTTCTTTATGTGGAACTATTGTCGCCGGAGGGGAATACTATAAAAACCCTGAAGCTGAAAGTTGAGAATGGACAAGCTGATGGTAGTTTTCATCTGGAGTCGGAAATGTTTGGAGGTTATTATCAGATAAGGGCTTATACTCGTTGTATGCTTAACTTTGGGGAAGAATGTATATTTTCCCGCACTTTTCCTGTTTTCGATCAGATAGAACAGCCGAAAGATTATATCAGCAAGAAAATGACGCTTCGCCGTCATAAAATTCCGGTGGAGAGAGTAAAGTCCGAATTTTCGGATAAGGTAGACATGTCATTCTTTCCGGAAGGGGGAAAACTAGTGGCCGGGCTGACTTCAAAAGTAGCATTTAAGGCAACAGGTAAACTGGATGAAAATATAGATGTAAAAGGTGCTGTATACGATAATCAGGGTAACGAAGTTGCTGCAATAGCAACCATTCACGATGGAATGGGTGCTTTCGATTTTATTCCACAGGACGGTCAAGTTTATAAGGCAAAGGTGGTATATAAAGGCAAAAATTATGAGTTTGATTTGCCTGCAATAGAAAAACAAGGTTACGTTCTGAAAATGGACAATCTGCATCCTAAACAAATGATAATTCAGGTAGAAAAGAGTGAAAGTATACCTGGCGACACTTTGGGGCTGACAGTTGCATCCAGAGGTAAAATATATGCATTTAGCACTGTAACTGCGGCTGACGGAGCACAAGTAATGCGTATACCGAAGGAGATTTTGCCTTCGGGTGTGGTGCAGGTTACGCTTTTTAATACCCAAGGCGAAATAATGGCTGAGCGTTTATCTTTTATTAAGCACCAATCGGCTTTGTCGATAAAAGGTTTATTGGCTAAAGATGAATTTGAACCATACGAAAAGATAAGTATTGTGTTTGATGTAAAAGATTTAGCTGGAAATCCGGTAGAAACAGCTTTTTCTCTTTCGGTAAAAGATCCCGGTTTGATATCGAACGAGAGTAATGCAGGAAACATAATGACCAACCTGTTATTGTCGTCCGATATTAAGGGTTTTATAAATAATCCCGAATATTACTTTGCCGACGATAGCCGTGATCGCTTACGTGCTTTAGATTTGTTGATGTTGGTACAGGGATGGCGGCGTTATAATTGGAAACAAATGGTTAATCCCGAATCTTTTCAGGTAAGGCATGGAATTGAAGAAGGCTTGATATTGCAGGGGAAAATTAAATCGACTAGCCGTAAAAAAGCAAAAGGAGACATGAACATACTGATGTGGGCCTATTCGCCCGAAGGAATGTCGCAGAGAGGAACATGTATTACCGACGAGGAAGGCTATTTTAGTTTTAAATTTGACGATTTTTTTGGCGTGTGGAATATGTCGATTCAGGTGACAGATAAGGATAATAACCGGAAGAATGAACACGTACAACTTGATCGTAACTTTAGTCCCGAACCAAAAGCTTATTCATTTTACGATACACAACTGAACGATGCTAATCGTACTGCAATTGGCATATTGGGGCAGTCGGATAAAACAGAGGTTATAGGTGGGGTTAAAGACGATGGGTTGATGTCGTATTTGCTGGATGAGGTTATGGTTTCTACAAAACAGAAACGTAAGTTAACAGACGAGATTATAGGCGTAACGAATATTTTGTACGATGTTTATGATGATGTAGAAAAAATAAGGGATAGCGGAAAAAGTGAACCATCGTTGATTACAGAATATCTGGTAAATACAAACTCTTATTTTTCGTATAATATGAGAACCGGTGGCGATAATGGTGAAAAAGTAGATAACCATTATTTTTATAAGGGCCGTCCGGTTGTTTTTTATGTTAACAATTTTATAGTAGGAGGGCAGGCTTCTATGTGGAAACATATCGACGAAATTACTGTAGATATGGTTGAGAAAGTAGCTATAATGGAAGAATTCGACAGGTTTGTGGCTGTCGATTTTGGAGAAGCTTTGTATGCAAACGAAGTTAGGCATAATATTGTAGGTATTTATATCTATACAAACGAAAAAGGAGACCGCAGGAGAGACCCCAAAGGCATAAGAAATACAAAAATACAAGGCTATACGCAAATGCCGGAGTTTTATAGCCCTAAATATGCAAGTGCAGCATTGCCCGACGAAACCGATTTCCGTCGCACGTTGTATTGGAATCCGAATGTAAAAACCGATGCAACAGGTTCTACAGCTGTAACCTTTTATAATAATAGTATTAAAGGTGGAGTAGATATAGATGCTCAGACAGTGACAAATTCAGGTATTTTAGGAGTTTATATCGAAGAGAAGGAGTAACTATAATGGCAAAATAATAATAAATTCTTATATTTGGTTCGTTGTTTTTATTTGTTTTAAATTTTCAAAGTGCATATATGAAAAAGTTATTATTATTGTTTATAGTCGTTATACCTTCGCTTTGCATGGCGCAATTGATAAAACCACGGGCACAAATGGAGGATTATATAAGTAAGATTCCGGTGTGTGATAATAGAGTTACGTTTAGGGATACTATACCGTTGAGCAAGGATTTGGATAAAATTGAGGTGCGAAATCGATTGCAATCGACCCTTGATACCTATTTGACGGAGAAGAAAGGGATAATGCGATTGAATGATACTGTGGAGCATAAAATGGCTATACAAGTGATAGATCATGTTGCTTTTGAGAAAAAAGCACTTTCGATGTTTGCTATGTGGGTAAAGTATACATTAATACTGGACTATAGTACTGATGAATGCAGAGTTGAAGTACGTAACATAACATTTATTGAATCGGATGAAAGAGCGCAGAAAGATGCTACAAGCTTAGAGGATTTTTCGTTCTCGTCCGAATATGTTTTTATCGAGCAAAAATATAAGGTTGCGCTGGTTAAGGAAGCTACCAATAAAATGGCATTGGGATTAATCACAAATATGAACGAACTTTTCAGCTCGTTGAAACAAGGCTTAACTCAATAGTATAATAGATTTATAAAGAGACAAAAAAGGATTCTGTTGTTGCAGAATCCTTTTTTTATCTATACATTATGTTGTTATTCCGTTTTCGGCTGTCCGAATTTCGAAGGTGAACACTTGTACTGCGATTTGAAACATTTGCTAAAATAGAAAGGATCTTCAAAGCCTACTTTGTACGAAACCTCCGAAACTGTGAATTCTCCTGTTAATAATAGCTCGGCAGCCTTAGTCAGCCTTTTTATCTTTATGAGCTCGTTGGGCGAAAATCCGGTTATACCTTTTACTTTTTTATAGAATATTGTACGTTTCAATTTAGCTAGTTCGGCAAACTTATCTACCGAGAATGTATAATCGGCAAGATGCTCGTCAAGAATGTTATTTATAAGGTCGTAGAATTCTTTGTCTTTATCGGTCGATGATATTAAGCCTCCATCGATAACAAACTCGCTAGAGAAACGTTTTTTCAGTTGCTCGCGTTGTTCTATTAATTTAAATACTCGCGTTACAAGATATTTGATGCTGAATGGCTTCATTATATATGCATCGGCTCCGCTTTGTATACCTTCCACCTTATGTTCGAGCGAAGAGTGTGCTGTTAACAGAATAATGGGAATGTGACAGGTTTGAAATTCTTCTTTTAAACGTCGGGTAACTTCAAAGCCATCCATTTCGGGCATCATAACATCGCAGATAATCAGGTTGGGATTGTTATTTATAGCTTTTGACAGACCTTCTTTCCCGTTTTCGGCAACATCAACCATGAAATACTTACTAAACTCATTGACAAGGAAGTTGCGAATGTCGTCATTGTCGTCTATTATAAGCATTTTATAGTTGGCTAATGTTGAGTCGTCGATATCCGGCCGTATAATTTCAACGGCTTCGGAAGGAAACATAACCAGCGGGTCTTGTTTCTCTTCAATAATGTCAGGATGTGGGCTCTGTATGAAGTTTTCGCCTTTATATGTATTGGGTGAACTCGATAATTCAACATTAAATATCGATCCTTTACCATCTTCGGTATTAGTTTCGTACCAAACCTTACCCTTATGTACGTCAACAAATTCTTTTACCAACGATAATCCTACACCTGTACCCGAAGAAGAGAAGTTTATTTGCATAAATCTGCTGAATAGCAAATCTTGTTTCTCTTTATCTATACCTATACCATTATCTTTTACCGATATTGTAAAGGATTCGTTTTTTTGATTGATTGATATTTTGACATCTATTTTTCCTCCTTTCAATGTAAACTTGAAAGCATTTGCCAGTAGGTTGTAAATGATTTTATCAAGTTTTCTGCGGTCGATATACGTGCGGAACGAATTGGTTTCGCTAACGAAAGTATATTCAATTTGTTTTTGTGCTGCAATGTCAGAGAATCCTGTGTAAATGTCGCGCACAAACTCAATAACGTCGGTTTCTTCCAAATCGAGCCTTAATACGTTGTTTTGTAGCTTTCTGAATTCCAGCAATTGGTCAATCAACCGTGTTAATATCGACGAATTCCTGCTTAGCACATTTATGTGTTTTTTTACCCGTTCGGGAACATCAGTCTGCTCGTTTAGGTTTTCTACTGCACCTCTGATAAGAGTAAGTGGGGTTCTAAACTCATGCGATATATTAGTGAAAAAACGAAGCTTGTGGTTTGTTAATTGCTTTTCAACTTCAACAGCATTGTTTAGTTTATAAAACTTATTGACAAGATGCATAATTATGTAAATCGCCAATAGTATTAATACAGAATATATGATATATGCCCAAATCGACTTCCAGAATGGGGGTGTGATTATTATTTCTACTTCAGTGGTTTTAGGGTTCCAAATTCCGTCGCTATTGCTACCTCTAACCATAAAGGTGTATTTTCCGGGCGGGATATTTTTGTATGTTGCAGTATTGATATGATTAGTAGGGCTCCATTGCTTGTCGTAATCCTTAAGTCTGTATGTATATTTGTTCTTCTCGGGGTTCTTCAAACTAAGAGTTGCAAACTCTATAGTAAAGGTGTTTTGCTTATAATTTAACTCAACCTTATCGGAATATGATATGGATTTTTTTAATGGCGAGTCGGGTTCGCCGGCTTTAGCCTTCTGGTTATAAATAAAAAAGTCGGTTAATGTAACAGGCGGAGTATTTTCTTCCGGAATAAAAGATTCAGGGTTGAAAGCAATAACACCATCGAGGCTTCCCCACATCATATCTCCATTACGGCAAAACAGATTAGCATTTTCATTGAAATGATTTCCATAGGTTTTTTCCGAAAAGTGGTAAGTCATAAATGAATTACCCTTTTTGTCGAATTTTGTTATCCCATTTTCGCTGCTTATCCATAAGTTCTGCTCGTTGTCTTCAAGTATCCCCGATACAATATCGCCCGAAAGCCCGTCCACGGTTGTGTAGGCTATAAAATATTCGCTATGGTTCTCAGTAGCTTCAATGTACCTGTTTAGTCCGCCTCCGGCAGTACCAATCCATATTTGTCCGCTATTGTCTTCGTATATGGTTTTTATATCGTTACTGTTCAGGCTATTCTCTTTCTTTAAATCCAGTTTGTATGTCGTATACGCCTGTGGGTTCTTTAGTAATTCTTCGGGGTTGAAACGTATGATACCATCGCTTGTGCCGGCCCATATTCTCTCTTTACTATCCTGATACAGGTAACGAATATAACTTCTGTTTCCTTCGTTATTAAAAAATCGCTTGAATGTTATTTTATCGTTCGATTCTTGTACAAGATTTATTCCGTTACCGAAAGTTCCTATCCAGATGCGGTCTTTGCTATCTTGCATGATGTTAAAAATGGTGTTGCCGCTAAGACTTTCTTTATTCGTTTCGGATGCATTAAACTGTTTTATTGTGTTATGCGATCTCGAATCAATAAGGTGTAAACCTTTGCCTTTAGTTCCAACCCACATACGAAATAATTTATCTTCGATCATACAATACGGATTCAGGTCTTTTTCTATACAACGAGCAGAAGTCATCTCTTCATTATATACATATAAGCTTCCGTTTTTAGTCCCTACCCAAATATCATTGAGCGACGACTCGTATATTGTACGTACATTGTTGTTTTTCCCCAACGAGGTTGTTTCTTCGGGATGTATTATACTAATGTTATAATTGGGTTTGGTTACTTTTATAATACCGGCATATTCGCTCCCGATCCAAATATTTCCAAAACGGTCTTCGGCTATTGATAATATATAATTAGAGGCCGGGCTGTTCTGGTTCGAGTTATATTTGTAGTTAACCAATGTTTCGGATTGATTGTCGTAACAAAATAGACCGTTTCCGTAAGTTGTTACCCATATCAAGTCTTTCGAATCGATAAATACGTTGTATCTTTCAAGGTCAATAATTTGGGCTATATCTTTAGGTATCAGAGTCAGTTTGCGGGTTTTCATTGTTTCGGGATTGTAATACCAAACAATTCCGGAGTGGTTATATATCCAAATGCCCTGTTTTCGGTCTACAATAAATTCTATGTTACCGGCGAGGTCCTTGTCTTTACTCCATTCGGGAGTGCCGAATCGTTGAGTATTAACATTGTAAGATATAATACCTGACGATTTAGTTATAATAAGTACTTCATTGTTCGATAGCTTTGTAATGTCAATAAAAGAATCGTTGAACAATGGATATTTTATTTCGTTGAATATTTTGTTTTTCAGGTCGTATTCAATAATAGACGACTCTTCTGTCGAAAAGTATATTTTATTGTTTAACTCCGTGGCATTAGAAAGCGAACGCCTGTTTTTAGTGTTGTTGTAGTATGCGGCAACCTCGTCTCCGTCTATTTTGTACAAGCCTGTATTATCTCCGGTCCATATTGCCCCTTTAGAGTCTTCGAATATAAAACGGGCATGTATTTTTCCCGATTGTGTACTATTGAGGAAGAATGTTGTAGTAAACTTATTGTTTTCGCGCCTAACCCTGAGGCAGCCGGGAACATTTCCCCACAGCCATATGCTTCCGTCCGAAGCTTCGTAATAATCGTTGTAAAGAGCAGTCTCGTTGTCTATGTCGTTAGGCAGATAGTTTATAAAAGAATCGGTGATAGGATCGTAACAATCGAATCCGTTACGATATGTTTTAATCCACAGATAGTTATTTTTATCTTCATACACGTCTTTTATCCGATGATCTTCGAGCGAATTCATGCTTCCGATTTTCGGCTTATAGGTAATAATCTGATATCCGTCGTAACGATTCAGACCATCCAATGTTCCGGCCCAAATAAAACCCTTACTGTCTTCGAGTATTGTTCTTACAGTGTTTTGAGAAAGGCCATCTTTTGTACTTATTTGATAAAAATGGAATCCTGTTGCTTTGTTAGGTAATAGTTTAAATGGTATTAGAAAGCACAGGAAAACAAAAATAGATTTTATGATATTCATCTTTTCCTAATTATCATATTGTGTTTAGTATTCAAAAATACGAAATAATAATTCAAATTGATATTAAGAAATTGTTTAAAATTCTCAAAAGCTTTTTTTCTATATTGCACAGTGCCTTATCGGGTTGCAATGTCTCCTGATTTTTTTTCTTAAATAGCGGTATTATGACTCGTGTTTGTTAGCTATTTCGTGTATAAATGGAACAGAACCGGTTAAAATTTCGTTTATTATGTACAATATTCCATTTTTATAGTATCCTGTATATAATACATTTGCAATGTTGAATATAATCTGATAACCTAATATTCTGATTCATGAATAAGAATTTATTACTAAAATATCTTCTTTTTTTTATTTTAACTGTGTGCGCGCAAACACCCGCTAGTGGTGCTACCTTTAAAGGTAATAAACGCGTTAAATACAACTTTAATATGGAATGGATGCTTCATATTGGCGATTTACCTGAGGCTTACCGGGTTAAATACGATGATGCATCGTGGAAAAAAGTGACATTGCCTCGTGCTTTTAACGAAGATGATGCATTTAAAGTAGCAATAGACGAACATACTACGGATATTGTATGGTATCGCAAACATTTTAGATTACCGGCTAAAGATAAAGGTTCAAAAATATTTCTGGAATTCGAAGGAATACGTTTTGGTGGCGAATTTTTTATAAATGGAACATCTGTCGGAATACACGAAAACGGAGTTATGGCTTGTGGTTTCGATATTAGCGATTATGTGAACTTCGGGGGTAAAGAAAATATTGTAGCTGTACGAATCGATAATTCGTGGGAATACAAGGAGAAAGCAACAAACGAACCTTATCAGTGGAACGATAAAAACTTTAATGCAAATTATGGGGGGATTCCTAAAAATGTTTATCTGCATGTTACAGATAAAGTGTATCAAACATTACCGTTATACAGTAATCTAAAAACAACAGGGACATATGTATATGCTCGTGAGATAAATATTTCGGGGGCAAATGCAATGGTTTATGCCGAATCGGAAGTGAAAAACGAAACAAGTAATGAAAAGGAAATTACTTATGAGGTTGTAATTGAAGATATGGATGGAGGTATTGTAAAACGTATGGTTACTTCAAGCGTAAAAGTACCGGCAGGAGAAATTGTAAATATAAAAGTTGGAGATCGGGTTAACAATCTCAATTTTTGGAGTTGGGGATATGGCTATTTATATAATGTATATACGATACTTAATGTAAACGGTGTTCCAACAGATGTAGTTAAAACCAGAACAGGATTCAGAAAAACAGCCTTTCGCGATGGATTGATAAAGTTAAACGACAGAACTATTCAGGTTAAGGGATATGCTCAACGAACAAGTAACGAATGGCCTGCAGTAGGAATGTCGGTGCCTGCGTGGTTAAGCGATTACAGCAACAAGCTAATAGTCGAAGGTAATGGTAATTTAGTGCGGTGGATGCATGTAACACCTTGGAAGCAGGACGTGGAATCGTGCGACAGGGTAGGGCTTATGCAGGCAATGCCGGCCGGTGATGCCGAAAAAGATGTGGATGGACGTCGGTGGGAACAAAGGCTGGAACTGATGCGCGATGCTATAATATACAATAGGAATAATCCGAGTGTTATTTTTTACGAATCGGGAAACGAGTCGATAAGCGAAGAGCATATGGCTCAGATGAAGGAAATCAGGGATAAATACGATCCTTATGGAGGCCGGGCTATAGGTTCGCGCGAGATGCTTGATAGTAAAATAGCGGAATATGGAGGTGAGATGCTTTATATAAATAAAAGTGCACATATACCTATGTGGGCAACCGAATATTGTAGAGATGAAGCATTGCGTAAATATTGGGACGACTATTCTTTCCCATATCATAAAGATGGAGAAGGCCTTAAATATTATAGGTCGACGGTAACTAATACTATTCAGAAGAATGTTGATGCTAGTGCTTATAATAGAAATCAGGATTCGTTTTTTGTAGAAACAATCAGGCGTTGGTTCGATTATTTTCGTGTACGTCCCGGTACGGGGAAACGTGTGAGCTCGGGAGGAACAAACATAATATTTTCCGATTCGAATACCCATTACCGTGGGTCTGAAAATTTCAGGCGTAGTGGCGAAGTTGATGCAATGCGTATACCTAAAGATGCATTTTTTGCCCATCAGGTAATGTGGGATGGATGGGTTGATGTTGAAAATCACCGCAGTCATATTGCAGGACACTGGAATTATCAAACATCGACCGTGAAAGATATTTTTGTTGTATCGTCCGGAGAGCAGGTAGAACTTTTTGTGAATGGAAAATCGAAGGGTTTTGGCGAACGTAATTATAATTTTCTGTACACATTTAAGAGTGTGCAGTGGGAGCCCGGTAGTTTAGAGGCGGTTAGCTACGATTTGAATAAAAAAGAGCTGAGCCGGCATAAATTATCGACAGCAGGAGACCCCGTAGCTATAAGAATGAAAGAAATGCACGCTCCTGATGGTTTTTTAGCTAACGGAAACGATTTGGCATTGGTAGAAATAGAGGTTATAGATAAAGACGGGAAAAGATGCCCGTTGGCAAATAATATGATTTCGTTTAAACTGGATGGTCCGGCTGAATGGCGGGGTGGATTGGCTCAAGGTGTTGAAGGTAATTATATACTTTCGCAAGAGCTTCCTGTCGAGTGTGGTGTTAACAGAGTATTAATAAGGTCTACAACGAAAAGCGGGACTATTAAGTTAACGGCTACAAGCAAAGGACTCGAGTCGGCGTCTGTGTCTCTAACCTCTAAACCATTCGCTTTTAAGAATGGATTGTCCGAGTATATCAGTGGCGAGCATCAGCCTGTTTTTTTGTCGCGTGGGGCTACTCCTAAAGGTGAATCGTATAATAAGATGACACGTACACCTATTGGTATTTCCGGTGCTACGGCAGGAAGTAATGAAGATAAAGTAGCGTTAAGTTATGACGATAACGAACTGTCGGAATGGAGTAATGACGGACGCTTGAGTACTGGTTGGATTAAGTATGAATTGGAACGCGATGCTGTAGTGTCGCAAGTAGAGTTGAAACTTTCTGGTTGGAGGATACGCAGTTATCCGATACAAATATTTGTTGATGATGTAGAGGTGTATAAAGGAGAAACCGATAAAAGTTTAGGATACGTATGTATTCCTGTAACACCAACAAAGGGGCGTTTGGTAAAGATACAATTAATAGGGCTAAGTAGTGATGAAGATGCCTTTGGCGGAATTATAGAAGTGACAGGCAATAAAGAACTCGATTTATACAAAGATCCGAAAGCATTAGATTCGAAGGGTCAATTAAGAATTGTGGAAGCCGAATTTTACGAATAAATAAACGTTAAAATAGAAATTTTCAGTCCTGTTTAATCAGGAATTTAACTATTGTTAAAGTTAAACCTTCGGTCTGTTAGCCAATATTAAGTAGGGTTTTTACTATTATATTATATAAAGGCTTGTAATTACATTGTAACCCCATTTAATGCATTGTTAATAATCAATCAGGGTGCTGACGGGTAAACGCCACTGTTAATTTAGTTTATTAATCCTGTCTTTTTGTACATCTATGCTAAAATCCCATTCATGTCGATTTCGTAATGTTTTGCATGGCTGCTTTTAACGAGCATTTGGCTGGTAAATGGCTATGTTTTAACAACCAAGATTATTTGTACTGTAAATACAATAATACATGCTTTTGTATTATTTTTCATTATCCTTTTGGCATTAAGCACATAAATTTGTATCAGAGTAGGTGTGTAAAATAGCTTATGAATGTTAATCAATATAAAAAACGCAAAACCATGAATGATATGAAAAGAATTACATGAAATGAAAGGAAATTAAGAACAGGGACTAGTTGAAACCTGTGCGATGCTACTAACTAAATAAATTTATCTGTAAAAATTTGAAAGCTTATATTTCTAACACCTTAATGTCTGGATCATGAGAGTAAAGAATATCCTATTACTTTGTTTTTGTTTAATCGCTTTCGTTCAATGTAACGATAATGATGAATATTATGATGAGCCTGGTTGGTTAGAAGGACCACTTTACCAAGTTCTGGAAAAAGAAGGGCGTTTTTCTAATTATTTGAAATGCGTCGACCGTACAAACTATGCTCTTGTTATAAAATCAGGAGGATTGTACACGTTATTTGCGCCAAACGATGAGGCGTTTAGTATTTACCTTGCCGAAAAAGGTTATGCGTCGGTTGACGATATACCTGAAAAAGAAGTTAATGCCATTGTTGCTTATTCGATGGTTACATCCAGATGGGAGGAATCTCACTTGGGTGATTCTTTCGATCCGGATGAGAAAGTTTATATGCCGGGCTTTGGGGTGAAAAAAAGAACAAATTATTATACATCGGTATATAAAGAGCCCGATGCTATAGCCGACGGTTGGGTTGTAGACCAAAATCGTGCAGACGGAAGCAATTTTACTATGCAAAGCGACGGGCTATCTGTTTATAATAACTTTAAACATAAATACATGCCTGTGTTTATGTCGTCGTACTTTAATAATCTATCCTTATCGGCTAACGATTATAATACATTCTTTCCCGATGTAGAATATGTAGGTCGCAATGTTTATGGAGGGCGGTTGTTGGAAACGGATATGGTTGCCCGTAATGGTATAGCGCACGAAGTGTCTGCTGTGCTCTATCCGTTAGATAATATGGATAAGGAATTGGATTTACCGGAATACGCGTCTTTTAAAAATCTGTTAGAATATAAAGATATTGCGGGAAATTCGGTTTACAAATTGTATTATGAGGATGCGAATGCCACAACAGCATATAAAAAATTGAACAGCGAGGTTAATAAAGTATATGTTAAATACTATAATAATTATTATCCAAATGGATTATACTTCTCGCCAAATTACGAAATTTATGAAGGGAACCTAACTACTAACGAGAGTGAAGGCTATACAATGCTTGTGCCTACAAACGAAGTTTTGGATGATTACATTCAAAATAAATTGTTGAAATATTATAATAGTCTACACGAGTTACCTGCAGGAGTTTTATCTTCATTCATAAATGCGCACTTTGTTGACGGATTAATCTGGCCATCGTTATTTCCTGCTGCAAAAAATGCAACAGGCGAATATTTGAATGCAGAGGGAAATGGAGGCCCTGCTTTTGAAGAGTCGGGAATATTGAGCAAAAGAATAAAAAGTAACGGTTTTGTTTACTTGGTTGACCATGTAGTGAAAAGCAAATTTTTTGAAACAGTATTTGCCGAGATTATATTGAATCCCGATTTTTCGATGCTTAATACAGCTTATTCAAACTATTATGCAAACTCGTTGCGCGAAGATCTGATGAGAGGCCAACTAAACGGATATCCAACAAATAGATATACTGTTTTATTACCTTCGGATGCATTGCTGACTGAAGATGGTTACACTACTTCTTACGATGGAACGAATACTTCATTCCGGAATTCTCTTATACCTTCGGGAGTAGGTTCGGCTGACGATCGTTTGAAACGGATAATTCGTATGGGCTTGTTTAAAGGCTATGCCAATGGCGAGTTTAATTCGATGGTAGATTCTTTTGAAGGCGATGTAAATAATGCTTTAGGTTATAACAGATGGGGATTCAGAGTGTCGGAATATGGCGATTTAATTCGTTTTAAAAACAATCAGATTCAAGCTGTTGGTAATATCGAGGATGGAAGTTTTGTTACTGTAACACCTTGGGCAGAGTATGAAAACGGATTGGTATTTACTATAGATAAATTGCCTCAGTTTTCGCCCCGTTGGACTCAGTCGAATGTCGATGCCGGATGGAAAAGCAAATCCCTTTGGGAATATATGGATCAGGCAAGATCAGAGAATACAAATGTATCTACTTTCGTAAATTATGTACAAGCTTGCTTAAAAGATCCTGAAACAACAGAGCTAACCGGTATAAACGAAGAAAATTATTATACCATATTGATGATAAATAATACATCAATGAATCAGGCAGCAACAGCAGGTCTTATTCCTACTTTGGCCGAAATTACAGCCGATCCGACAAAGGCCGAAATTGGAGCGAATTTTTTGAGGGCTCATTTCCTTCAGGGCAGGGTATATGCCGACGACGGACTCGATTATCTATACCCATATAATTACTTATCGCCTAATTTGGATTTACCTTCTACAATGCTACGTATCAACGACGAAGAAGCCGGACTTATTAATCAAAGAACTTATGTTAGCGTTTCTAAAGGTGCTAATAATGTATTAAGTATTCTTCCCCAGAAAGTTGAAGTTGGAGGTAAAACTGTTGTTAATACTTCTAAAAGCCGCAATGTACGTTTGATTAGAGGTTCGGTAAATGCTGCTAACCCTGATAGGTTTAGAAGTAATCGTATGGCAGGACGTTCTGTTTTACACGAAATAAACGGTTACCTCGCATACGAAGTGGTAAAATGATGATATCTCTAATTATTAAATTGAAAGATATAAGATAATAGAAGTAATATATCAATGAAAAACAAAATTATAAATATGAAAAAGATAATTAGAATATGGTCTTTGATTTTGGGTATCATGGTATTGTTTCCCGGAGGATTATCTGCACAACAGAAAACCCTGATACGAGGAACGATAATCGACAAAGATAAATATCCCTTAGCTCAGGCCACTGTTATAGAAGCCGATAAGGATAATCGTACAATAACCAGTGCGGTAGCCGACTTAGATGGTAATTTTAGTATAAATGTTGTAGATACAAAAAATGTATTGGTTATTAAATACATTGGATATAAAGAAAAAAAGGTAAGAATAGGAGATCAGCGTGTGATAAACATTGTGATGGACGACGATGCACATCAACTTACCGAGTTTGTGGTAACTGCAAAGCCAAAACAAAATTTAGGGGGATTGTTAATTGACGAACGAGACCTTTCGATGGCTGTAGGACGCATAAATGCCGAAGAAATAGCCGAAGTGCATGCAGCATCAATTGATGATGCGTTACAAGGCCGTATTGCCGGTGTTGATATTGTAGGAACTACCGGTAATCCGGGAGGAGGAATGGCTATCCGTATACGTGGTACATCGTCTATTACGGGCGACAATATGCCTTTAATCGTAATTGATGGTATTCCGATGGAAAGTACTGTGGGTACAAGTACTAATCAGGGATTTGACCTTAGCACTGCAACCGAAGAAGAATTTTCGCAGTTACTAAACATCCCTCCGAATGATATAGCAGAAATAACTGTGCTGAAAGATGCTGCAGCCTCGGCTATCTATGGTTCGAGAGGTGCTGACGGGGTTTTGTTAATCACAACTAAACGCGGAACAATAAGTGCTCCCAGAATAACATTTAATAGCACATTCACGGTTGATAAACAGCCGGATGCCATAAAGCGTCTTTCGGGAACCGAGTATTCTACCCTGATGATGGAAAGTATGCTTAATGCCGGATTAATTTTAAATACTTCGGTTTATCCCGAGTTTGCATACGACCCCAATTATCCTTCGTACTATTACAATTATTCGCAGGATACCGATTGGGTAAAAGAACTTACCCAAACAGGTTTTACGCAAGATTATAATGTATCTATATCGGGAGGTAGCCGTAAAGTACGTTACCGTTTCTCGACAGGATATTGGGATCAAAAAGGTATAACAATCGAAACAGGATTCGAGCGTTTGTATACTCGTATGAATCTTGACTATTTTGTTTCCGATAAATTACGTTTTTCTGCCGATATCGCTTATACACATTCCGATAAGCAAGCTAATTATATTCCTGAAACAAGCGATAATACAAAGGGCGATTTGCGCGATAAGGCTTATATAAAAATGCCTAACCAAAGCATCTATACTTATAACGAATATGGTGAAAAAACCGATCAGTATTTTACACCGCAAAATAATATTCAAGGAAGCTTTCCTAATGTTTATAACCCGATAGCGATTGCCCGTGATGGAAAAAATGATTTAAGGAGCGATAAAATTACACCTAAGTTTTCGTTAGTATACGACTATAGTAACGAGTGGCAGTTTAAGATGGATGTGGCATTTGATATAACAAACGAGAAAAGACAGAAATATTTGCCACAAACGGCAACAGGTTTGTCATGGAATAATACTAATACAAATTTTGCATCTGATAGCGATAATGAAACATTTGTTATCCAAACGTTCTCGCAGGTTCGTTATATTCCTGAGTTTAAGAATAAAGACCACCGTATAATAGGATTGCTTGGGTTAAATACTTATGATAACCAAAGTAAAGATTTTTATGTGGCGTCGTCTAATTTACCGTCGGCCGTTTTACAAGATCCCTCGGTTGGAGGTATTGTGAATTTATCGGGGCGCGAATCGTCAGGAACATCTCAACAACGAAGCCTTTCGGCTTATGCTAACCTTAACTATGCATTAAAAGACAGATATATTGTTTATGGTAGTGTGCGTGTCGATGGAAACTCGCGCTTTGGCGAAAACTATCGTTATGGTGTATTCCCTGCAATATCCGGACGATACAGGGTATCGGGCGAGCCTTTTATGCAAGGTTTGAGCAAATGGATAGATGATTTTTCGATAAGAGGATCGTGGGGGGTAAATGGTAAGACTCCTAAATATAACGACATGTTTAGGGCAATGTATAATACCTATGGTTATACTTATTTAGGTAATAAGGCTACTTATCCTTCGTCGTTGGCACTTAACGACTTACGTTGGGAAAGAACTACGCAAAAAAATCTGGCATTCAACCTCGTGGCTTTCGATAACAGGATAAATGTGGAATTCGATACATATTGGAAAACTACAAAAGACGGTTTAGGTAGTACTGCAATACCGTCATCTTCAGGGTTTTCGGGTATGACGGCAAACCTTAACACTGTAGAAAATATAGGATGGGAATTGAATGTGCAAACTACACCTTATAAAAACAAGGATTGGTTAGTGAACTTTAATTTCAATATAGCCCGTTCGCAAAACTATTTACGTAAGATATCGGAGTACATGCAGGTGGTTGATGGTAACTGGCAGGACAATGGAAACTATTTGATTCGCTTAGAGAAAGATCAGCCTTATGGAGCATTCTATGGTTATAAGTATAAAGGAGTATATCTGAATGAGGAACAAACTATAGCCCGCGACAAAAATGGAAATCATATTTATACATTGGGCGACAATGGTCAATTAGAGCCGGTTTACATGAAGTTCGGATATCCAAGTGTTGGTTATGAATTCCAGCCCGGGGATGCCCGTTACGAGGATATCAACAACGATGGTAATATAAACTATCAGGATGTTGTGTATCTGGGAGATTACAATCCATTGTTTACTGGAGGTTTTGGACCAACTGTACGGTTTAAAGGTTTCTCGGTAAGTGCATGGTTCTATTTCCGTTACGGGAACGATGTAATAAACATGAGCCGTATGCAAATGGAAAAAATGTACAACTTCGATAATCAGAGCCGTTCGGTATTGCGCCGTTTCAGACAACCGTATGAAAATCCGGCAGATGCACCATCTGATTTATTACCTCGTGCATTATATAACGACGGATATAACTGGCTTGGATCGGACCGTTTTGTTGAAGATGGATCGTTCTTGCGATGGAAAACGTTGACATTTAAATACATGGTACCTAAAAAGGTTGTTAACAATTTTGGGGTGTCAGATTTGTCAGTTTGGTTGACATTGCAAAACCTTTACACATGGACAGATTATACGGGACAAGATCCTGAGGTCAAAATTAGTGGAAGCCTAAGTGAGGTGGGGCGCGACTATGCGAACGCACCAAGAGCTAAGCAATTTACTTTAGGATTTACCTTAGGATTTTAATGATGGAATTTCGTACAAAAGTAAAAATTGAGAATATGAAAAAATATAAGTTTTTAATATATGTAATGGCTTTTCTTACATGTTTTTCATCGTGTGACTATCTCGATTTGGAGCCCGAAGATGGTGTTACCCGTGAAAAATTCTGGAAAACGAAAGAGGAGGCATTTTCGGCTCTAATGGGCTGCTATGCTGCTATGATGAATTCTAATAATATGTTTCGTTATGTAGTATGGGGTGAGGCTCGTGCCGAAATGATAAAGGCTCACGAAGTTCGTGGTGCCGATTGGTGGAATAATATACAGAATGGAGAAATATCTTCGACAACAAACATGACGCAATGGGGTAGCATATATACGGTTATTAATAACTGTAATACTGTTTTGGAGTATGCCAAAGAAACACAAAAAAGAGATGAATCGTTCTCGATGTCGCTTTTAAAGGAATACGAAGCAGAGGCTGTTTGTATACGTGCGTTAATGTATTTCTATCTGGTTCGTACATTCGATCAGGTTCCTTACATTACAGATGCTTCGATTCAGGACGATCAGGAATATTTTATTCCCAAAACACCTCAGGCCGAAATTCTGGACTATTTAATCGAAGATTTAAAGGCTGTTGACAGAACTCAAAATGGTTCGGAATATGGTATACCCTATAGTTACAAAGAAAATGAGCACACAAAAGGACGTTTCACCGTTTGGAGTTTAAAATCGTTACTTGCCGATATTTATTTGTGGAAAGGCGACTATGAAAATTGTTTGAAAGAATGTAACCAGATTATCAATTCGGGACAATATTCTCTTCTTCAGATTGCAAAAACAGAAGTTGAAACAGAAGACCCTGCAACAGGAAACACCGTAATTGTTACTTATCCGGTTGAAGGCGACGCTGATAATTATTTCGTCAATATGTATGCAAATGGAAACTCGGAAGAGAGCATTTTCGAACTTCAATTTGGAACCGATTACGCTAATCCATATTATAACATGTTTGGCCCCGATTATGGAACTTGTGTAGCTAATACCGATTATTTGTTTTTCGAAGCATTTCCTTCGTCGGAAATAGACAGGGGCTGGTACGATATCCGTACGCAAGGAGTGTCGTATAATCAAGGTCTTGTGTGGAAATGGGTAGGCTTGGGACGTAACTACGATCAGGTAAGAGAGCGTACCGAATCGTATAGCAACTGGATTTTTTATCGTTTATCCGAAATCTATTTGATGAAAGCCGAGGCTTTAAATCAGTTAGCCAAACAGGACGGAGATGTTGGGAAATTAGAACAGTCTTTAGAGTGTGTACGTATAATAAGAGACAGGGCAAATGCTCCTGAAAGTACAGATTTGTTTAGAAATACGACGACGATAGATGTGAAGGTTCTTGAGCAATTTATTTTGGCCGAGAGAGGCCGAGAGTTTACTCACGAAGGGAAACGTTGGTTCGATTTACTTCGTAATGCGAAAAGAGATAATTATGCTTCCGGAAATCTCGATTATTTAATGACATTAGCTGTGTATGCAGCAAAACCCGACAAAGCAATAAGTCTTCAAAATAAATGGAAAGGAGATTATAATAGTCATTATTTGCCTATTAATGAATCGGAGATGAGGACTAATAAGGCATTGGTTCAAAATCCTTTCTATTCGAAATAATATTAATCTGAAAAAGATATGAAAACAATACAAGCAAAAAATATAAAGTCATTCTTTCTTGCAAAGATCGTGATATTGGCTCTTCTTTTGGGTAGCTTCTATTCATGCGAGAAAGATATGGCTGATGGAATATTTCAGGTGTCAGACGAATTGATGATCGATGAAATATTGGAAGAAAAGGCTGATATGTCGATGTTTTTGAGCATAATCGACAAGTCGGGGCTTAGAGGTACAGTTCATGCCTATGGAACATATTCATTGTTTGCTCCAACAAACGATGCCGTTACTGCATACCTGAGAACCGAAAACACTTCGATAGAGGCTATGACTCAGGAAGATGCTTTGAAATTGGTGAAGTATCATTTAGTGACCGATACTTTGTCGACTGCCGATTTTATTGACGGGCGTTTAAGTGCTGTTAATTTTGAAAATCGCTATTTAACAACCAAAACAATTGCCGATACAGAGTTAAACTTAGTTTACATAGAAGTTGACCGTAAAGGTAGAATTGTAGAGAAGGATTTACGTGGAGCCAATGGTTATGTGCATATTGTGGATGCGGTTTTAACCGAGCCTGTAATGAGAATCTCGGATATAATAGATGCTTTGGACCCGATTCAGTATTCATTGATGAAGGAAGTTTATGAACGTTCTAATTTTGGCAGTGTAATAGATGCAGAAGGCAGCGATGTTGATACTTTAGGAAACAGGGTATGGAAAACGTTCTTTATTCAGGATAATGACGGTTTTGCATCAGTAGGCATTACTAATATCGAACAGCTATTAGACCGTTTGAAAGAAAAAACACCTGCTATAACCAACGAAGATACGTTGTTGTATAATTATGTAGCTTATCATTGTGTACCACGTTTGATGTATGTAGCCGATTTATTGATGGCTTCGGATTTGGAAACAATGGTGGATAAGAAAACCATCAGGGTTCAAAGAGATCAGGATAAAGTAATATTGAACGAATTTGAAATTAATGGGGAATTGGAACCCGGTATCGAGGTCGACCGTTACAACGAAGAGTACGCAGACCTTTCGTGTGCAAACGGAGTTGTGCATAAGATAAAAGGAAATATCGAGATTGTTAATCGTGCAGCTTACCGTATATTCTGGGATATTGCCGAGCAACCCGAGATTATGGCTCTTAAAGGATTCAGAAAAGCCGGTACTCATGCAACGTTTGTAGCCGGAGATTTATCGGAGATTACATGGGGTGGACGTTCTCCTCAAACATTACATTATTATTGCTTCGATTTCCCAACTGTTCTTTCAAAAGATTCGCCTCCTTATGTTTATGGCGACTATCTGAGTATCCGTATTTGTTCGAATACAACACAGTGGATCGAATTTAAAACTCCGGTGTTAATTGAAGGACAATACAAGGTTTGGTTTACTTTCCGTCGTGTAGGTAATATGGACTTCAGAACTGTATTCAAACAAGAAGGGCAAGATGACCAAATTCTTGGAAACTGCTCATGGAACTGGTTAAATAGTCCTGCATCGTATGGAATGACAGAGTGGGATGCCGCATATCAGAAACGTTTGGAATTGGATGGTATGAAGGTTTGGACACCTAAACTTAACGATACGGCATTACCATCTGTTTTGCATGGTATAATAGATGTTCAAACAACAGGGCGTCATATTCTTCGTCTCGAACCACTTGTGTGGGTTCAACATACGCCTAACATCGACATGATCCATTTTATTCCTCTCGACGAAGATCAGATATGGCCTAAAATGGATGCAAGAGGAAACTGGGTTTATGAAAATACTCCCGATTGTGAAGTTTGGCCGTACACCGATTGTAATGCAGGTGGAGAAGAAGGTGAAGGTGAGGAAGAATAAACTTGACCGTGTTTAGAAACTTTGATTTAACAACGAGATAATTATGAAAATAAGATCAATATATCGCAATCTAGTAATTGCAATCAGTATTTTTAGCTTGTCGGCTTGCGAAAAGCAATGGGACGATCATATTGAAGTTGATAATGGCAGGGAAACTGAAACTATCATGCAGGTATTATCATCAACACCCGAAACTTCGATATTCGCTTCCCTTCTTAAATCGACAGGCTATAGTGAGTTGTTGTCGGGCGATAAAGCTATCACGGTTTTTGCTCCGTTGAATAGTGCTCTCGAAACATTGGACTTTGCGGATGAAGATGCAACCCGTGCTTTTGTGAGGAATCATATAGCATATCTTTCTTACACAATATCGAACAATAATTTTTCGAAAGATTCTATAGAAATGCTAAACAGTAAAATCTTACCAACCGGCAATATGTCGGTTGGTGGGGCTGCTGTTAATGCCGAAAAATTTAATATAAAAACAGCAAATGGTATACTTCATCTGATGAATGAAGGTATTGCTCCTAAACTTAACATATGGGAGTACCTTCAAGCTCAAAGCGGATATAATATCGTCGATTTTATAGTGTCCCGAAATTCGAAGGAAATGGATATGGACAAGAGTGTCTTCCTCGAATTTGATGAAAACGGAAACAGAGTATATGATACAGTGTGGATCGATAAGAATATTGTATTAGATGAACTTATGATAAATAATGAATCGCAACGTTTTACCTTTGTTTTAATGGATAATACAGTGGCAAGCAGTATTTTGAGTAAATATGCAAAATATTTTACTCGCCCCGATGTTAACCAGCAAGATTCGATATTAATGACCGAGTTGGTGCGCGATTGTGTTTTGCTACCGGTTAAGATAAACGCAGCAGGGCAATACGAAACCGTATTTGGTGTAAAAGTCGACATTAATGGTTTGACTAGTGAATACGAAGCTTCGAACGGATATGTTTACATAATATCGGCAGCTGACGTTAAGATTTATGAAAATAAAATCAAAACTAAAATTATTGAGGCAGAAGACTATAAAAGTACGTATTCGAACAGAGCTTCGTGGGCATTACGTTACAGACCTTGGGCTAGCGGAGGTTATGACATGATGATGAACGGAATATCCCGCGATTTAGTAAACTATACATATCTTGATGAAAATGATGAATTGGTAGAGTCGTCGGTAACGTATACTTATTATTATAACAATGCGGGATCTGCAGCAACATATGCATCGGCAAATAACTGCTATATTGAGTTTGAAGTTGATATGTACTCGGTAGATTATGAGATTTACTGGTTGTCTCACGATGATATTGATTGGCACTCGAATAAAGAATTATACGAAAGCAAACATAATACTACTGTAGTGGATACACTTTGGCGTCCTCTTCCTTTAACACAAAAAATGCTAATCAGTTTGCCTGACGAAGAAAAAGTAAGCCGTTCGTCTGTAAATGGGTCGATAACAAACAACTTTAATAATAGTACAGTGTTTGCTGCAACATCGATAGCCGGCGGAGATCCGGCAACAAAAGAAGTTAAACTGAACCGTTACAACACAACTGATGGCGATTCGGAAGTAAGAAACTTTATGCCTAATCTGGAATCGATGTTTGCCGGAAGTGATGCATTCGGAGATAAAGATATATTAAAATGTCCTCGTTATGGAAAAACTACATTAATGGTAGCAAATACCGTAAGGGAAACTGGTAATAATGTGGGTTTAATATTCCTCGATTATATTAAACTTGTGCCAAAAGTGGATGTGAACGATTAATTCATTAAATGAGTGATATTGAAAAATGAAAAAATACAAAATGTATAACACCATGAAAATAGTTAAATATATAATTCCCTGTTTATTTTTCCTTATCTCTTGTTTTGCTTTGCAGGCTCAAGAGAGGAAAGACATGCCTTACACCGTGTCGGGAACTGTAAAAAGTGCTTACACTAAGCAACCATTGCCGGGTATAAGCATTACTTTGCCGGGGGTGTCGTCGGCAATGACCGGCGATGATGGGCTGTATACTATTAAGCTTCCGTCTACTGATGTTATCCTCAAGGTTTCCGGTCCCGGATATTCTGGTAAGGAAATATCGGTAAGAGGACGTAGTACTATCGATATTGAAATATATGAGGAAGAGTTCTCAAGTGTAAATCAAAGTATGATTGTACCTAAAGGTGAATCTTCTCCTTTGAAAGTTACAAATGCATGGACTTCGGTAAACGAAGAAAACATTCTTAGCACAGCTACAACTGCCGATGCTTTATTGCAAGGTAGGGTTGCCGGTCTGAATGTAGTATATCGTTCCGGATCGCCGGGTAATGGAGCAAACATATTTCTCCGTGGATTTAATACAATGCATGCAGGATCTCAGCCCTTATATGTTGTAGACGGAATGCCTTACGAAAATTCGGCATATTCATCGTCTCGAATCGGTAATTATTTCTCTAATCCGTTAGCATCAATCGATATTAAAGATATTGAAAGTATAACCGTTATGAAAGACGGAACATCTTTATATGGGGTTAAAGGTGGTAATGGAGTGGTGCTTATCCGTACCATAAAAGCAAAGGAAATGGAAACAAAAATAAATTTCCATATGCATACAGGTATAAACTTCGAGCCCAAAAATACTCCGGTTCTGAATGCTTCGGAAAGTAGGGTTTTGTTTTCGGATATCTTACAATCGAGCGGAATGTCATCTTCGCAAATAGGAGGTTTACCATATATGGATAAGTCTATACCACAGAAAGAAATTTGGGGATATAGCGGAAATGCAGATTATTACCGTTACAATCATAATACAAATTGGCAGGATCAATTGTATGATGCAAGTTTTAATCAAAACTACTATCTGAATGTTTTCGGAGGAGATGAAACTGCATTATATGCATTGTCTATAGGCTTTTTGGATCAACAAGGGGCGATGAAAAGTACAAGTTTTCAACGATTTAATACCCGATTTAACTCGGAGATAAAATTGACAAGTAAATTTACGGCAACTGCTAACATGAGTTTTGTTTATGGTTCGCGCGATTTGGTTGACGAGGGTCCTTTCAGAGCCACAAATCCAATTTTTGCAGCACTGGTAAAAGCTCCTTTTACAACTGTGAATAAATATAATGAAGATGGGCGCAGATCTCCCGATATTGAAGGTGTGGATGTATTTGGTAACACTAATCCGTATTCGTTAGTTAATTCATCGGATAGAGAAAGTACTCAATACCGTTTTATTGGTAACATAGACGGTGAGTATAAACTGACAGATGATCTTAAACTGAACGCAATGATTGGGGTAAACTTTAACAAAGAGCGTGAAAAAATATTCTACCCCGGAGGTGTAGTTGCTTTCGATACATTAGCATTAGGTGTTGTTAATAACAAAATGGAACATAGGGTCGATCGCTTGTTCTCTCTTTACGGTGAAGGTTCTGCTTCTTATGATTTGTCGGTAGGCACCGATCATGATTTTGGATTCAAACTGGGTATGCGTTATCAGCATAACGAGTCGGAAGACGATTGGGGTACAGCATTTAACTCTAGTTCCGATAACTTTAAATCAATTAATTACGGAGAAGCCTTGTTAAATAAAGTAGGAGGTTTTATCGGTAATTGGAATTGGGCATCTATATTCGGCAATGTTAATTATGGTTTTAAAAGCAAGTACTTCTTAACCGGAACTCTATCGGCCGATGCTTCTTCTAGGTATGGCGACGATGTGTCTACTTTCCTTTACTATCCATCTATTTCGGGAGCTTGGCTTCTTACAGGCGAAGATTTCTTGAAAAGTGTTGATGCTTTAGATGTTCTTAAGCTAAGAGTAGGTTACAGCCTTTCGGGTAACGACGATATAGGAAACTATAACGGACGTAAGTATTATAAAACTAAAAATCTTCAGGGTATTTTCGGTCTTGTTCCCGGAAATCTGGTTGACCTGAACCTTAAACCCGAAAAATTATCTCGTTTTAATGTTGGAGTTGATGCATCGTTCCTTAACGAACGTGTAAATGTGAGTTTAGATGTATATCAGAGTAAAACTACTGATATGATTACACAAACAACGGCTCCTCGTACATCGGGCTTCCAATATTACGTGACTAACGGAGGTGCACTGAAAAATACGGGTGTAGATTTGACTGTAAACAGCCGTATATTAAATGGTTTGTTTAAATGGGATCTTGGATTTACGGTTTCTGCTTATAAAAACGAAATTACCGACCTGAAGGGCGAAGAATATATAACTTCGGTTTGCGGAGGCGAGGTGTTGAGCCGCGAAGGAGAAGCTCTGGGTGTATTCTATGGTTATAAAACAAATGGAGTATATAGTACACAACAAGATGCCGACGATGCTGGATTAGCAATTATGCAAGGTCAAAACCGGGTTGCTTTTGGAGCTGGAGATGTTCGTTTTATTGATTCGTATGATGATAATGGAAACGGAATTATTGACGAAAAAGACAGAGTAATTATCGGTGATCCTAATCCTGATATGTTTGGTTCTATATCTAACTCATTCAGCTATAAACGTTGGAATTTGGACGTGTTTATGACATATTCGTTAGGAAACGATGTTTATAACTACACTCGTTCTCAGTTAGAAAATATGTCGGGACTCGATAACCAGACTAAAGCTGTAAGAAACCGATGGAGAGTAGAAGGCGATGTTACAGATATGCCACGTGCTACTTACGGAGATCCTATGGGTAATGCCCGTTTCTCTGATCGTTGGATTGAAGATGGATCTTACCTGAAAGTGAAAACAATAAGCTTAGGATACAAATTACCTATCAATTACAAGGTATTAAGAAGCTGTACATTCTTTATGACTGCCGAAAATCTGATAACATTTACAGGATATAAGGGACAAGATCCGGAGTTCTCGTTAGGAACAAATCCATTGTATTATGGTATTGATGCAAGCTTCGTTCCTCATCCAAAAACTTTGTCGTTAGGATTTAAGCTTGAACTGTAATATTAAAAGTGAGACGTGTATAAATTAGAACTAAAAAAGATATAAGAAATGAAAGCATTTAAAATAATATTGTCATTGGTCTTGTCGTCTTCTTTATTATTCTCGTGTCTGGATACCGATTTGGAGGAGGCTGTAGAAAAAGATGATTTTTACCAAAATCTGGATGATGCCGATGCTGCGATTTTAGGACTTTATAGTAAAGTTCAGGATTTGGCTGCTCCATTAGTGGTATTGAATGAGTTGCGAGGCGACTTAATGGATGTAACCAGTAACGCATCGGACGACCTGATGGAAATAAGCCTGCATAAACCGGGTAAGGATAACGAGTGGGCAAATGTATTGCAATTTTATAGTGTTATACAATATTGTAACGACATCTTGTATAACTTCGATAAAATGAAGAAAGAAAATAAATTGACATTAGAAGAGTACAATGAGCGTTACTCTGATGTAGGAGCTATTCGTTCGTGGATATATTATCAGTTGGGAGTTCACTATAACAAGATTCCATACATTACATATCCGGTATCGAGTGTTGATGACATGGTAAATAATACAGGTAAGATGATGGAAGTGGGAGAGCTTGTCGACAGTTTAATACTGTTTATGGAAGGACTTCCTACTCTCGAAGATTATGCAGATTCTAAACTGATAACAGGTTCGGTTCCTAATACCAGCCCTAGCTTTACGTTGGTTCCATTCTTTATTAATAAGAAATGTCTGTTAGGAGACTTGTATTTATTTAACGATAAATTTGAAGATGCAGCTCGTACCTATCGCGAAGTAATGGCGATAACCGAGGATGCAGACGCAACTGGTAATAACGAAAAATACAGGGTAAGAACATATACATATACAGGCGGAAATCCTACATGGTTCCAAATTATTTATGCACGTAATCTGGACGAAGATGCTTCGTCGTTGATTAATGCATGGAAAAATATGTTCTCTTTGCCTGCCGACGACCGTTATGCTAAAAACGAAATGATATGGGAAATGACTTTTGATTATAAGTATGCTCCTACATATCCGTTTGTTGAGTTGTTTGCAAATTACGGAAAAGGTAAATATCTGTTGAAACCATCGGTATATGCTGTTAATGAGTTTTGGGGTGGAGAAGCCCAAAAAAATCAAATTCCTTACGATGCCAGAGGTATAAGTGGTGGTATAAGCGAAACTTCGCAAGGTGAATATATTATTGCTAAATATCTAACAGACTATAAGGTTGACAAACCATTCGAACAACAAGGTAAATGGTTCCTCTATCGTGCAGCTTTGTTACACTTGCGTTATGCCGAGGCTGTGAACCGGATTGGTTATTATAAACTTGCTTCTGCATTTTTGAATAATGGTATCGCTTCAACATTTACATGGACTCCGAACGATGGACGCGATGCATACAGAGCCGATTCTATTCAGGTTAGTGGATGGGGTCCGGGCAAACCTTACCCAGCTCCTTTTTACTTTGATGCACGTATGAGCAATCAGCCTTCGCTGAGAGCCCCATGGCGTGATCATGGAGGTGTGCGCAACCGTGCCAATTTGCCGGCTGTGGTTATTCCTGCAAGTGATTCGTTGCATTTTATTGAGAAAAAACTGGTAAAGGAAGCAGGTCTTGAACTAGGGTTTGAAGGTCACAGATGGATAGACCTTATACGTATTGCCCGCCGTTTAGAGAAAGAAAATTCAGGTAGCGGATCCGATTTCCTTCGTGAAGTTATGACTCGTAAGTATGAGTTGTCGGGACAAACTGCGCCCAATTTCTCTGATCCGGATAAATGGTATTTGAATTTCTACAATTAATATAAGAACTTAAATAATAAATGTTTTGCCGGAATAGCATTTAACCTATGTTCCGGCAAAACAATTTATAAACAGACCATGAAAAAATTTTACATAATAAGTATTTGTCTCTTAATTGGGCTGCAATCGTTTTGTCCTTCCGTATTAAGTGCTCAGACGAATGAAATAAAAGAAAACTTAGGACGTGGATTGGTTGCATACAGAAAAATTGTCGATGGCAAAACTAAAATCTGTATATCGTGGCGTTATCTGTCGAAAGACGATCCGTCGATAAAATTCAACGTTTACAGGGTTGTTCCCACTGAAGAAAAACTAAACGAAGAGCCATTAACTACAACATGGTTCGAATATGAAGATGAAAGGCCAAACCGTGTGCTTCGTTTCTATCTGAAAGAAGTTGTTGATGGGGTAGAGAGCGAAACAGTAGCCCAATACCTGCTTAAATCGGGTTTAGGTATGACATATCCGTATATCGAAATTCCGATGAAACAAATTGACGGAGACGACAGTTGGGCATATTCGCCAAACGATGCTGTTGTTGCCGATTTAGATGGTGATGGAGAGTTCGAAATAATAGTTCATCGCACCGGTGCCGGAAAAGATAATGCACAAAGCGGGGTTACCGATCCTCCTGTTTTGCAGGCATACAAGCTTACCGGAAAATTCTTGTGGGAAATAAATCTGGGAGTTAATATCAGGGAAGGTGCCCATTATACCCAATTTATGGTTTACGATTTGGATGGAGATGGAAAAGCCGAAGTTGTATGTAAAACAGCCGAAGGTACAATCGACTCGAAAGGTACAGCTGTGGGCGAAGCCTATTTTCCCGAATATAAGAAGAAATATAATTTGAGTAATAACTTCAACGTAAACGCAAACTACAGAAACAGTGGTGGATATATTCTTCAAGGTCCTGAATTTTTAACCGTGTTTAATGGCGAAACAGGCGAAGAAGTTGTAACAACAGAGTATGATCCTCCTCGTTATAGTACATATAACAGCGGAAACGAGATTCCTAAGATGACTCAAACTGGTGACGAACTTAAGAGTCGTTGGGGCGATAATTATGGTAATCGCGTCGATCGTTTTCTAGCCTGTGTTGCTTACTTGGGTGGAGAAAACCATAGTGTTGTAATGTGCCGCGGATATTATACCCGTTCGGTATTAGTAGCCTATGACTACATTAATAAGAAACTGGTAAAACGGTGGAAATTCGATACATGGAACAACTCTTCGTTAAGCAGTTACACCGGACAAGGAAATCATAACCTGAGGGTTGCCGATGTTAATGGCGACGGATTTGACGAGATAATTTATGGACAAATGGCTGTTAGCCACAATGGAAAAGGTTTGTATACAACAAAACTAGGTCATGGCGATGCAATGCATATCGGCGATTTTGTTCCCGAGCGTCCGGGCTTGGAAGTTTTGGGTGTACATGAGAATAAGAAAGATGGTACTACTTTGAGGGATGCAAAAACCGGAGAAGTTATTTATCAGATTACATCGGGCGACGACGTTGGTCGGGGAATGGGTGCCGATATAGATCCTAACCATAGAGGTATGGAGTTTTGGTCGAGCCGTTCGGGAGGAGTTATTTCCGGAGCAACAGGCGAAGTAATCCGATCAAGCGCAAGCGGTGTGTCTATGAACATGGCTTGTTGGTGGGATGGCGATTTGTTGCGCGAACTTCAAGATGGTATATCGGTAACAAAATACAATTATACAGCCGGAGGTTCTACAAAATTGATGGAAGCCACAGGCTGTGAGTCTAACAACTCAACAAAATCGAATCCATGTTTGCAGGCCGATGTTTTGGGCGACTGGCGCGAAGAAGTTATTTTGAGGACTTCAGATAATAAGGCTGTCAGAATTTATCTGACTCCTTATGAAACGGATTATCGTTTTCATACTTTTATGGAAGACCCTGTTTACCGAATGAGTGTTGTTTACCAAAATGTGGCTTATAATCAGCCAACAAATACAGGCTTTTATTTTGGCCCCGATTTGGAAAATATTTTTGTTGAAAAAAATATCAGGGTCGAGCAAGCTACATATACATTAGATCCTGTATTTGATGCGATATCCTATAAATGGTCGACAGGAGAAACAACTAAAAAAGCTGTATTAAAATATAGTGATTTTACACCTGAAGTTGCTACGCCTGTTTACTTGGATATGAATTTCAGAGGTTATAATTTTTCCGATACGGTTTATGTGACCTTTGCACAAGGTAGTGCTATTGAGGATGTTATAACTCGAGGAGATGTTGAATTGAAACAAACAGTGGTTCAGGACGAATTAACTATTAATCTGAATACACAAGGAGTAAGTCAACTTAAGATATTCAACACAGCGGGAATAATGTGTGTTGATGATAAAATAGCGGGCGGAATAGCTTCGTATCCTGTTAATGTTTCAGCATTACCACAGGGTATGTATATACTAACTGTTGTAAACAATAGTAAAACTTATACATTCCGTTTTGTGAAGACGAATTGATTTTATCTAAAATAAAATTGCTCTTTTAATGTGCTATATTCTTTGCTTTTAGTCAGAATATAGCACATTTGTGCTTAACCTGAATTTTTTTTAATAATAAACCACCGGCAAATAGTGGTATTTATAATTTATTCCATGAAAAAAATAGCTTTAATTTTATCTCTAATATTTATTACGGGTAATCTTGTATATGCCCAGCGAAAGATGGAAAAGCTGGACAGGGGTGTTGTTGCTATTCATAAAGGCAATAATAATGTGTTTATATCGTGGCGTTTATTAGCTACAGATCCGGACGATATAGCGTTTAATGTTTACAGGCAAAGAGGGGCTCAGGCAGCCGAGAAACTGAATAGCGTTCCTGTTACAAATTCAACAAATATGGTTGTTCAGCTCAGTTTGTTAAACTCGTCTTCCCGTGTTTTTGTAAAACCTGTAATTAATAATATAGAAGGAGAAGAGGAAGGAACGTGGACTATTCCGGGAAATCCGGGCGCACACAGAATTGTACAGGATTATACTTTTGAGCCTATTCCCGATGTTGCTGCCGATTATACAATGAAATTTTGCTGGCCTGCCGATTTAGATGGCGATGGCAAGTACGATTTTGTTTTAGATCGTCAAAGCTATGGCTCGACCGGAGAGTCGGAAGAAGACGTTAACGATGTTAATTACCTGACTCCGTATGTCGAAGCATATAGCCATGCAGGAAAGTTTAAATGGCGTATTAGCATGGGACCAAACGTAAAGATATGTAACGGGCATAATGATATGGTTGTTGCGTATGATATGGATGGCGACGGTAAAGCCGAAGTACTAATGAAAACAAGCGAAGGCACAACTTTTGCCGATGGTACGGTTATTACAGGTGCTAACGGGCAAGTAAAGGATTATCGTAAAACAAACGAGGTTGCTCCTCACTATATTTCCATTGTTAATGGCAACACAGGTGTTGAAATAGATCGCATCGAGATGCCAAATAAAGATATGTTCGAAAAAGAACTTTATGGCGACTGGAATTACAAACAACTGAACGGGCATTTTGCCATTGCTTATTTAGATGGGATAAATCCCAGTTTGGTTTTTGAACAAACGAACCGGAATAAAGATAAGTCGTTCAATTATATGATAACCGCTTGGGATTATAAGGATGGAAGATTAGTTGAACGTTGGAACTGGGTAGACAGGGAGTACAGATATAGTCATTTTCATCAAATAAGGGTTGCCGATGTTGATGGCGATGGTTGCGACGAAATAATTGAAGGTTCGTGGGTACTCGATCATGATGGAACTCCGTTGTTTAATACCGACTTAGTACATGGCGACCGTCATCGTACAGCTGATATTGATCCCGATCGTCCGGGGCTTGAAACTTTTGCTATTCAGCAGGATAACCCCAATACATTGGGTATGGCATTGTATGATGCTGCTACTGGCGAGATGATTAAACGTTGGTATCAGTCGTCGGTAGGGGATGTTGGTCGAGGCGAATGTATGGATATGGATAACGCTTCGCGAGGATTGGAAATGTATTCAACAATGCACGGGTATTACGATTGTAAAGGAAATATATTGTCCGATAAGTCAACATTGCAACCGGCTGAAGGTATTTGGTGGGATGGCGATCTTTCGCGCGAAAAATTATCGCCAATAGGTAAAGAAGGTTTTAATCTTGCAATAAATAAATGGAATTCTGCGACTAAAGGTTTCGAAAGGGAACTACCTAATCTGTACAACGAAAAATCGGCTTATTATACTAAAGCCGAATGGGGAGGGCGTCCTGCTTTCTTTGGCGATATTTTGGGCGATTGGCGCGAAGAGTTAATCGTAATGCGTAGGGATGCTTCGGGTTTTTGCGTAATAAGCAATTGGGCAGAATCGGATCATCGTCTTTATTGTTTGATGCAAAACCCTGGTTACCGAATGCAGACAACAACAAGAGGATATTATCAATCGCCATTTACCGATTATTATTTGGCTAGCGATATGCCTGCACCCCCTATTGCACCGGTTCAATCGGCCGATGTTTATTTTACCGAAGGAACCACATTAACCAATACTACTATAGATGGTAAAAGTGTGATGTTCGATTTGCGTAATCCTGATACAAATATAACATTGACCGGAAATCTGTCTCCCTCCCGTATTTGGATGATAAACCCTAAAGGCAAAGATTATGTATTTTCGGGTACAGGTGTTTTGTCGGGCAATATGGACTTTGTTAAAACACAACAAGGAACATTTACTTTAACAGGCAATCATGTTTACACAGGAAATACGCGCATATCGGAAGGACGGTTTGTGTTGAATGGCTCGTTACTAAGTAAAGTTATAGTAGATGCACGCGGAATTATTGGAGGTATAGCCGAATTAAAAGGAGGAATAGACTTGAACGAAGGTCTAAACTATATGGGAGGACGTATCGAACCGGGTAATGGTGGTACAGCCGAAGGTCTTGGAAATATTACTGTTCAGGGAAGTATAAACGGAAAAGGAAGGAATTGCTTTGCTTTCGATATTGTACCCGAATCGTCAGCCGTGAATGATAAAATTGTTGTTAACGGAGATTTTAATGTAACCGGAAGTAATAATACATTGGATGTTACTTTTGCATCACCTAAACCTGTTGCCGGAGAATATACTCTGATTACATTTACAGGAACAACAAATGCAACAGCAGATAATTTTGAGGTAAGGGGATTAACTAATACTCCTTATAAAATTAAGGTCGAAGAGCATGCAATAATACTTGAGGTGGTGGCTACCCGTGCAGCACAACAGATTGTTTGGTCGGGAACCGAAAGTTCTGATTGGAACTTTATTTCTAACAACTTTAAACTGAATAATGTTGATGTTTTCTTTGTTCCCGACGATGAAGTTACTTTTAATGATGAAGCTCAGAACAAGAACGTTGTACTAACGGCTTCTATGCCTGCATCAAAAGTAATTTTTGATACAAACTCAAATTATACCGTGTCGGGAAGCGGAGCTATAAGTGGCGACGCTTTGTTGACGAAAACAGGTACAGGTACGGTAACTATAAATAATATATCTAATACATATACAGGTGTAACAAGTATAGTTGGCGGAACATTGGAAGCTGTAAATATAGGCTATTCGGGCGAGGCTTCGTCTTTAGGCGCGGGTTCGTCTGTTGATATATCTAACGGAAGGCTTCGTCTGACCGGTATAAGTGCTACAGACCGAGTGATGCTGATGGAAGGTAATGTAGAGCTGGAAATGAAAGGGTCTTCATCAAGCTTGATGTTGGCAAATGCAGTTGACGGTACAAATGCCGATTTTGTGAAAACAGGATCGGGGTTGGTTAATCTGCAAGGCAGCAATATCTTTAAATCGGTAACACTGAAAGCCGGAACCATTTTCCTTGGTTCTATAATCGGTAATCGTTATGGTTTAGGTAATTCTACACTGACTATGGAAGGTGGTACATTACGTTTGCTTGATATTAACGACATGTCGAATACCTTCGATTCACCGTTTAATATACATATCCCTGAAGGAAAAACTGCACGGATCGATGGTTCGAGCCGTTGGCGAATGACAGGGAAATTAACCGGAGGCGGAACCCTTAATTTTGCGATACCTTATGTCCGTTTAGATTTACGGGGCAATTGGTCTGAGTTTACGGGGCAAATCAACATAATAAACGGAAGTAGAGGTGGCGACTTCAGAATAGATAATACTTACGGATACACAAATGCTACATTTAATTTGCAAGCCGGAGCATCGGTTTATCCGCTATCGACGGGACGTATTGTAAAAATAGGAGCCCTGTCGGGTGTAGCCGATTCTAAACTGTCGGGCAATAGTACAACATGGCAAATAGGGGGCAATAATGCTTCGAGTTTCACGTATAACGGCGTAATAGAGGGTACAAGCTCTAAACTGATAAAAGAGGGTACAGGTACCCTGACGCTTACAGGAAGCAATACATATACCGGAGGTACACAAGTAAATGCCGGAACTTTGGTTGTGAAATCAATATCGGGAAGCGCGACAGGAACCGGAACTGTAACTGTAAAAAGTGGGGCTGCACTAAGCGGGTCGGGTACTGTTGGCGGAAGCGTAACTGTTGAAGCTAATGGCTATTTAAATTTGAACGATTCGAAGCTTGGCGAGTTTAATATAGGAAATAATCTGATATTAAAAAGTACTTCTAATTTACTTGTCGATATGAATCCGCTAGCTCTAACAACAGACGTTATAAATGCTAAAATAGTAACACTATCGGGAACCCTTACTATTAACAATATGGGTGCAACCTCGTTTGCCGATGGTATGGAATTTAAAATATTTAATGCATCGACAGGAGCGCAAGGTAAATTCGAAAAAGTTCTTCCCGAACTCGATGGCCTTATTTGGGATCAGAGCCGTATAACTGAAGGTATTATTATAGTGAAGTCGGGTAGTAGCATTTTCGATAATACAACTTCGGGTAAGTTGAGCATGTATCCCAACCCTGTAAAAGATATTTTGACTATCGATATGGAGGGATATAAAGGAGATGTAACAGTGAGTTTTCTTTCAATCGACGGCAAACTTTTAAAGCTTGCAGAGAAGGAAAGTGATGGAATACTGAAACTCGATGTATCGTGGCTCGATCAGGGTAACTATATAGTTGTTCTTGATTGGGATAATAGAACTTACCGGAATAGGATAACTAAATAATGCAGATCGGTATTCGAATTTTATCTATAATATAACAGTTGGGGCGGCAAATATGTCGCTCCAATTTTCTAATAAAAGAAAACAGCAAAACTTGTCAGGTTTGTCAGGTTTTAGAATTTGTTACATTCCTTGGTCCTGTGAATAATATATAATTCTATGTTGATAGAATAATGCGACTGTCAAATGTGTCAGGTTTTTTTAATAGATATTTTTAGAACAATACATTTGACGCATTACTCCAAAGTTGATATGCATTGGTAAATCCTTTTTATTTAACTAAAGATATATAATGTATAAGTGCTTAAAAAAGAACTCTTAATGTTAAATGTAGATAGATAAAACAGGAGCGTGAACAGAATTCCATTCATTTGGACGATAATATATTTTTATTGATTTTCTACTTTCTATTTTTGTTTTGGGCTAAAAATCGATATACGCTGTGTGTTTTCTGCAATTATTTTTCTCGTAACAAAATACCATGAAATAATTGCTGCTATTTATAAAAAAGAGGTTTAATTATATTAACACTTAAATTTTAGATTTATGAGAAAATTATTTACTTTTTTATTAAGTGCAACACTGCTGGCACTTGGTAACTTAGGAGTTTTGGATGCTCAGGATACCTACAAAAAGTATCATATTAATGAGACTTTTGATGGGTTGGATGTTCTTCCTACAGGATGGAACTATTATACAGGTAATGGTACTTCTGTTTGGGGTAAGAATGGTGGATTTGCACTTGCAAATGATGCAATGAAGTTCTCGAATAGTGCATCGAATGGTCGTGGAGCTGAGGTTACATTCCCTATAATTCAGGAAAATTCAATATTCGAAGAGGGAGACTTTGCTAATGTTGTAATAGAATTTGATTGGAATTGTGTTGAAGCAACTACAGTTTGGGCAGGAAATAACGGTAATAGCATGCACGTTTCTCTATTAGGTAGCAAAAGTGTTATCGGAGCAGACTCTGCATCTATGTATTACGATGCTGTGTGGTCTATTTATGTATTAGGAGATCAAAGTTTCTATTATTGGAACCAAGACTTAGGTCCTTTCGATGATGAATTAGGAGTATACACGCAACCTGCATTTATATCGGGTGGTAGTAAAAGTTCATATGCTTGGTTAGGACGAAAAGGTTCTGGTTATGAAGCAACTCAACTTAACCATGCGGGTAATAAAATTGATATGGAATTTGCTAAACCAAAAACATATCATATAAAATCTGTAATGGATTTCGAAAATAAGATTGTGAAAAGCATAACTATAACAGATACAGAAGATGATGCTAATACAATTACTATCGAAAATAAACCATTTATTTCGAGTGCTGTAGAAGATTTGGCTCGTTTGAGTTTAATGAACACCAGAGATGGAGGTAGCTCTCAAACACACGAATCATATATCGATAATTTCGAAATTTATGTAGAAAAAGAATACCTTGGAAAAGCTCCTGTTTACATTAATTATTTAGACCAGGATGGAGGTATAGCTAAAGCACAAAGAGTTGAACTTGACCAACCTGTATCTACATCATATAGCTTGTTATCTTCAGATAAAGTTTCTTTTGTCGAAAACGGAAACTATTATGCTTATGATAAAGATGCCACAGGTGAAGAGTCTGTTGTGGTTAAGTATGTAGAAGAAGGAACAACTGAAATAAATGTTATATTTAAAAAGACACCTGCTACAACTGGAACTTATGTTTGGTCGGGAGCTGCTGGAAATGTATGGTCTGAATTAGATGATAACTTTAATGTAGGTGGAACAGATCTAGCATATCAAAGTGGAAATGCTGTGGAATTTTCGAATGGAGCATCTTTGTTTAAAGAAATTGAAGCAAATCAAACAATCCAGATGGGCGATGCTAATGTTGTAATATCGGCAGAAGGATATAGCATAGGTGGAACAGGTAAACTTACAGGTACAGGATATATCGAAGTAAATGCTTCTACAACATTGTCTGTTGTAAACGAATTAACTAGCGGAGTTGAGGTTAATGAAGGAACACTAACAATTGCAAATGTGGAAGCTGGAAAATCTTTCTTGGTTGCCGATGGTGTTACTTTGGATATGCAACAAGGAGCATACTTTAATAAGCCTATTACCAGTTTAGGAGGGGCATTAACTATTATTCCTACATCAAATTTCGAATATGCATCGGAAATAACAGGTGTTAAAGTGTTGAATTATGTATTAAATCAGCGAGGAAATGTTGCTACAGGTGCTATTAACCGAACTGCAATATTTAATAATATATTTACTGATGGAACACTTAATGTAACTTCAACATTGGGCGATACTACGTATTTTGTTTTAGGGGTAAACTCTAGAGATGCAGATTATTCTACAGTGAAAGTAAACTTGGGAGAGAATATATTTTTAGGAACTTCCGATATGAATGGTAAAAACATACGTCTTGGTGAACTTTCAGGTCCAGCCTCTTCCGAATTTGTAGGTCCGCGTATTCGTACAACTCACTATCATATAGGATCTTTGAATACTAACGCCGAGTTTGCCGGAGCTATTAAGTCGTTTGGCTTAGACTCATGGGATAATACTCAGGCGTTTAATATAAATAAAGTAGGAAAAGGAACTTGGACTCTTTCGGGCACTAGCGATAAATATTATGATGGAACAGTAACTGTAGTTGACGGAACGCTAATAGTGAATGGTGTTTTAGGTGCAGTAGAGCCTATGGCTGAAACAGGTCCTGCTGGGGCAGAAAAAACACATATGCCTATAGAAGTGTTAGTTGCAGATACTGCTACAATTAAAGGTAATGGTACAATTAACGGTACATTCAACATGTACGGAACAATGGAAGGTAATTTAACTGTAGCTAATATTGGTATGTCGGGAACTTCCAGAATTAAAATTGGGGTTCACGGAACTACTGCCGATAAAATCACGGTTCTTGACCAAGGTCTGGGTATGACTATTATCGAAGGTGCTACATTAGAAATTGTAGAAACAGTTAAACCTGAGGCTGGAGCACAATTCCAAATTATTGATGCCGTATATATCGAACCAGCATGGGACGACGAAGCTGACGATTATGCTGTAAACGGATTTATGAACTTTGTAGTTCCTACAGGTGCTGAATATACTTTTGATGCAAATACAGGTATTCTTACATGTGTAAAAGCCGGAACAGGAATCGAAGATGCAGATTATAACAAAGTAGAAGTATCTCGCGAATATTACGATTTGTCAGGTAAACTGGTAACTTCTGATTTCAGCGGCTTTGCTGTAGTGAAAATCAAATACGAAGACGGATCAGTTTCGGTTCGAAAAGTTATTAAAAAGTAATGTAGAGGTAACATTATAAATAAACAAACAGGAAAGTCCCGGAAGATTCGTTCTTTCGGGACTTTTTTTATCTATAAGATGTTAATTAACAGTGCATTCCTGCTGCGTGAATAAAATTCCATCTGTTTGAATGAATTTATATTCCATACATCACGTTCAGTACTTAATTTTACTTTCGAGCGGTTAATAAATATTTAATTCGGCTTATTAATATAGCGCTGCTTTTAAAGGTAATCGTGATTGTTAATTGAATTTAAACCATTTTAAAACATTTATTTATGAAGAAGATTTTTACTCGGTTAGTCGTGGGGGCTTTTGGACTGATGCTGGCGGTTCCCTCTTTTGCTGCAATTGATCCGGCTACGGCTTGGTGGAATGCAGAAGATTTTGAGAGCTACGAATTGGGAACTGATATGAAAGTAGCCGATACATGGACGGGTGGCGTTAATGCTCTTATCCTTAAAAAGGCAGCAGCAGGAGATAATGCATTGATGATGAATTCTGTTGTGAATGCAGATAATGTATTTACAGAGACAAGTCAGGGTGGAGGACGCAGTATGGCTAAGACATTTACAAATGCATTATCTGGAATAGTGCATGTAAAGACAGATATTTATGGAGGTTCTACAGGTGCTACATTTCAGCTGGTAAATACTGCAGGTTCAGAGGTGTTTTTTATTACAATAGCAGGAGGAAATTCGAATGCACTTTCTTTTACAGGTAAATCAACCACCGATGTTGCTTATGGAGCTCGTAGAACATGGATTAATACAGAGTTTTTGCTAGACCTGGATAATAATAAACTACTAAAAATAGTATTTAATAGCAATGCAGCAAAAACCTTTACGGATGTCGACCTTACAAATGCTGGCGATGTTAAAAAATTAAACATTAATTTACCAAAAGGTTGGTTAAGTGCAGGCTTGGATAATGTAACAGTTGGTCAGCTTATTGCTGACAAGTTAAAAGATTTTACAGGTGCGGCATCGTTACAAACTCTAACAGGAGAGGATGCTTCAGCAAACTATGCCTTAACAGCATTTACCACAGCAATGGAGTTAGATCTTACTATTGATCGTAAGGACGCTGATATAGAATGGACTATTTCCGATTATGGAACGTTGGCAGAAGGAGAAAAGGCTCTTGTTGCTTTAGTAAAGGATACAGAAGATTCGCGTAAGGCTACATTAACAGCGGGGGCAATATCGGCCGATGCAACAATAACATTAAAGGCTGAATTGGGTGCTGTATCGGTAACTAAAACAGTAGAAGTTAAAACTCCAAGTTTAGACGGTATAAAACAAACATTATTGGATGAAATAGCGACTGCTACAGGTATAAGTGATGCCGTTATCGATTCGAATCCATATATTACAGGATTGAAAGCAACCTTAACTACAGCAATGGGTGCGGCTCAGGATGTTTACGACGATGGAACGGCAACAATGTCGGGAGTAGCTCAGGCAATTTCAGATCTTCAAGCAGCAGAGTCCGATTTTACAACAGCGTTAGTTTCTTACAATGCCTTTGTTGCTAATATAACAACAGTGCAAGATGCTCATGATGCAGAAGCGCGTTCTGCTGCTTTCTTTGTGGCAATAAAAGCAACACTTCAGTCGGCTATTGATGCTGCGACAGCAGCCAGAACAACAGTTGCAACTACAGCCGATGTTGATGATGTGACTGCTGCACTACAAGCGGCTTTAGGTAAATTTGAAGCAGATGCTATCGTTTACGAAACTTTAGAGGCTGATATAGCTACGGTTACTACACGTTATACAGCAATAAATCTTCGTAAGGGTGACTATTTTTTACAATATCCGGAGGCTGTCGTCGATAATTTAAGTGCTGCTATAACTTCGGCAAATAATTTGTTAACTACTGGCACAGATGCTGATGATTTAGCTGCAGAAACAACTGCTTTAAATGATGCATTGGCAACATTTAACTCTACACCTCGCAATGCTCCAAGTTCGTCTAATTCTTATCGTATCTATACTTATGGAAATGACGGGGGGAATGGAGACGCAGTGTCAACTAATAAAAAAGTATTATATGTGGATGCTGATACCGAGATTCTTAAATATGCATTGGTGTCAAATTTGCCATCAGTGGCAAATCGTTATGATGAATGGGGAATAGAAGAAACATCAACTGGTGTATATACTCTAAAAAATCTGGGTTTGAATAAATATTTATCAAATAGCACAACGTTGTTCTCAGATGTGGCTGTTGATTTTGCTATTGTAGATAATAAAGGTCAGAATGCGGCAGAGTATGTTGTCGATGGATATTTTCAATATGGAATTAGGTATTCAACAAATAAGTGGCTCGAGGTTGATCTCTATGATGAGACTGAAATGAATGGAGTATTCATTTATAGCACTTCCGCTGCTCCAATCGAGCGTTTACGCTTCTGCTTCCAATTCGAAGAAAACGGATTGATAACAGGTATTGATAACGAAACAGCAACAGTGAAGGAAGTACAATCGGTTGAATATTTCGACCTTACAGGTAAGGTTGTAACATCCGATTATAAAGGATTTGTTATCGAAAGGGTTATATACACTGACGGTACAACAGCTAATCTGAAAAAATTAAAATAATCTATTGATTAATAGTATAATTAACCTCCGGAGAATAATCTTCGGGGGTTGATTTTTTTTTAAAATATTTCAACTTATTTGAACAATTTTCCATTAGTTTGAATAATAGTTTAGAATATTTAGACGATATGTCTTTAAATTTGTATGAGAGAAGAAGTACTTTGAATTAATAATATCAGGAAAATGAAAAAATTAATACTGTTGTTTTTAGCATTGCTTGCAATGCAACCCGGCTTTTCGCAACGGCGAATGGAAAATCTGGGAAGAGGGGTTATGGCCTCAAAAGTAGATGGAGGGGTATACGTAAACTGGCGTATTACCGGACAAGAATGGTTTGGAGTAAGCTACAATTTGTACCGAGGTGCAACAAAACTTAATGATACGCCTATTACAGGGGCATCTAATTATCTTGACCCATCGGGAACGCTGTCTTCGCAATATCAGGTTGCTGCTGTAATAAATGGAGTGGAGCAGGCAAAAAGCCCTGCCGTATCGGTATTGCCAAATGCTTATGTAGAATTACAATTGGCTACAATTCCTAAAATTGCGGGAGTGCCCGACTCGTATTATAATATGTACGAGATTAACGACATTACTACAGCCGATTTAGATGGCGATGGCGAATACGAGCTTATTGTGAAAAGACGGAATATGGGTTTTAATCCATCTAATATAGAAGAAAATAAATACTATACATTGATTGAGGCTTATAAACTTGACGGAACTTTTATGTGGCGTATCGATGTTGGCCCGAATGTATACAACGATGTAGAGATAAATGTTCTGGCTTTCGATTTTGACGGAGACGGAAAAGCCGAAGTTGTTATGCGTACATCGGAAGGAACCGTTGATGGATTAGGAAACGTTATTCCTGACTTAGGCAATGCACAAGGAGATTTAAGCCCTGATGGAAGAACGAACTATAGAAGCGCATTTAAATTAAATAACTCGTATTACGAATACGAAGGACCTGAGTTCCTTTCGTTGTTCGATGGAACTACAGGTAAGGAATTAGACCGTACGCCTCACATAGCTCGTCATCCTGTAAGCCAATGGGGGCCATCGGGTACTGCGGCGTCGGGTTTGGCACACCGTGCATTAAAGTTCCACTATGGAGCTCCATATCTTGATGGTAAAAATCCTAGCGTTTTTGTTTCAAGAGGGATCTATCATCGAACAAAGATGGCTACATTTGATATTGTAGATAAAAAATTTGTACCAAGATGGACATGGGATTCGGGCGATGGAGCATATAGCGGACAAGGAAATCACAACTATGTTATAGCAGACGTTGATAACGATGGTCGCGATGAGATAATTTACGGGTCGATGACCATTGATGATAATGGTACAGGTTTATATACAACAGGATTGGGGCACGGAGATGCCATGCATGTCAGCAATTTCGATCCGTACCGTAAAGGGATCGAGGTTTTTGCTTGTTTAGAAAACTCACCTTATCACGGAACAACCTTCAGAGCAGCTGAGAGTGGTGAAATTTTGCTTCAAAAAATAAGTTCAGGAGACGAAGGTCGTTGTATGGCGGCAAATGTTAGCAACCTATATAAAGGAGCTCAAATGTGGCCGTCGCAAACCGGTGGTTTTTCGGCATCCGAAAGAAAAGAAATATCGATAACAGGAGGTACTGAATTCCGTATTTACTGGACTGGCGATTTGTTGAGCGAGATTTTGGGGCATAGCTTTAGCAGCAGTTTGGGAAAAGGAGTTGGAGCTATATCGAAGTTTAATGATGGCACAAAATCGTGGGAAAGGTTGTTGAATACCGATGGATATTACTCATGTAATTATACAAAAGGAACACCTTGTTTGCAGGCCGATTTATTTGGCGATTGGCGCGAAGAAGTTATTTTCAGAAGTGCCGACGACTCTAAAATTCGTATCTATTTCACTACATACCCAACAGAGCATCGTATATATACTTTAATGCACGATATGCAGTATCGTCAGGCAATAGCTTGGCAAATGTGCGGATACAATCAGCCTCCGCATACAAGCTTCTTCTTGGGCGAACTAGAGGGAATAACACTTCCCCCTCCTCCGGTTATGGATAACCAACGCTTGGTGTTTAAAAATTCGGCGACAACATGGGATAACAGTTCTGCAAATTGGATAAAAGATGGAGTGAACAGTTCTTTTGCCGATGGCGAAAATGTTCTTTTCGATGTGTCGGGACCTACTGCCCAGATAGCTTTAACTAGCGTTGTTTCGCCTAAAAGCATGTATGTTAATTCAACGAATGACTATTCGTTCAATATGACATCCGGAAAACTTTCGGGGGCAATGAATTTGTTGAAACAAGGTCCGGCAACTTTAACATTTAATGGAAATCACGATTATTCGGGTCGTACCGAGATTTGGGATGGATTGGTTGTTTTTGACGGACAGTTAACTAATAGCCCTGTTTGGATTAATCTTCATGGCGAATTAGCAGCAACCGGGACTTTAAGTAAATCGGTAGCGATGAATTATGCATCGGTTCTTTATCCCGGAGGTAAAGCCGGTATTGGTACATTAGCTATTGGCGAAAAGCTGGAGTTAGCCGAAAACTCGATAATAGAATTTGATATGTTGACAGCTCCTGTTCAGAGCGATAAGATATCAATGGCAACCGGAACTTTGTCGGTAGCCGAAAACTCGGTATTCCGCATTAACAAAGTTACAGGCGATTTGCTTGCCGGCAACTATGTTTTGATAGAAGTACCAAACCTGACAGGCGATATATCTAAAGTTAAGGTAGAAGGATTAGGCAGCCAGATAGGAACGCTTTCTTATGCCGATAATAAAGTTGTACTTACAATACAAGATGTGCGTTCGTCCGGAACAATTGTATGGAACGGCGCAAACGACGGAAGTCTTTGGGATGTGTTTGGTGCAGAGAATTTCTCATTAAATTCGAACAACACATTCTTCTTAACAAATGATAATGTTAAATTCGACGATACGTCTGTTTCGCAATCGGTTAATGTTGCAGGTGTAGTTTTGCCGGCAAACATAACTGTTGATGCAAGTAAAGATTATACTTTCCAATCGGATAGTGATAATAAAATAGCAGGTACTGCAACTTTAACAAAAGATGGTACAGGAAAATTAACCATTAGAGGTGTAAATGACTTTTCGGGAGCAGTATTGCTTAATGAAGGAACATTAGCAGTCGAGTCTTTCCCCAGCCTTGTCAATAATGGTTCTATAGGAATACCATCGAAAGATCCGAATTTATTTATTATTGATAATAATGCAGTGTTAACATCGGTTGGCTCTGACCTGAAAGTTTCTTCGCGCGCTTTACATATTGGTAATGGTGGTGCTGTTATAAATACAAATTCGAGCTTCCGTTGGTTAGCAGCTATAACAGGAGGAACTCTTACAAAACGGGGTAGCGGTAATCTTGCGTTTTTTGGTGCTAATACATTTAGTAAGTTAATTGTTGAAAGCGGAAGCGTAACAGTTGGTTCGGGCTCATCAAAAGCAGGCAATGATGTGGTGTTGGGCAATGGAACAACATATACTCATAGTACGGGAAATGCTACTAATTTCGAATTGATGGATGGTGCTTCGGCACGGATAAATCTGGCAAGTACAGCTACATATTCGGGAAGGTTGACTGGAAATGGAACCGCTACTATTAATATTCCTTATGTAAGAGAAAATCTTACAGGAAACTGGTCGGCATTTACAGGAACACTAAACTTTGTTACTAATTTTGTGCACAGTTCATGGTCGGCCGAGTTGCGTATAAGTAACACATACGGATGGGAAAATGCCGACATGAATGTAACAGGTAAGATTTATGTTCATCACCTTAATTCATCTGCCGTAAACTTCAAAATAGGAGGTTTAAGCAGTAATAGCGAGGTGCAATTAGCATTAGGTAACCATACATGGACAGTAGGAAACAGAAATACCAATACAACATTTCAAGGATTGATGTCCGGATCCGGAAAACTGGTAAAAGTAGGAACGGGAACATTAAGTCTGACTAACGCCAATAGCTACACCGGAACAACAACTATTAATGGTGGTAGAATATTAGCATTAAACACAACAGGTAGTGCAACTGGTGCAGGAGCAATGACAGTTTCTTCGGGTGCTACAATAGGCGGAACCGGATTTATTGGCAATACTGTTGCTGTAAAAAGCGGCGGTGTTATTGAGCCGGGCGACCATACGTCTACTGCTTGGTTGAAAATGATTGGAACTTTAACATTCAATAAAGGTGTGTCGCTGCAAGCGGGCTCTAAATTTAATATGAGTGTAAGAAACAGGTCGCCATATCCTTGCGATAAGGTTGTAGTAAACGGAAACGCTGTAATTGCAGGCAATTTGGAGGTTGAAATTGTAAACGGAAATGCAGAGTTTCCTATAGGGGCAAAATTAACATTATTCGAATTTAACGGTTCGGTTAGTGGGCAATTTGCAAATATGATATTGCCTCCAACTGTTGTCGATTCAAAATGGGATACCAGTAAATTGCTGACAGACGGAACAATTGAAGTTGTAGAATGTATAGATTGCACAGGTATAATTTCGTCCGAAGCTTCATCTTTCAATATTTCGCCTAATCCTGTAACCGACTTCTTTACGGTTGATTTACCTATAGAAGGTTATGCTTTGGTTAATATTTACGACTTGGGTGGAAACCTGATTTTGGTTAAGGATATTGCAGCCGGCGATAAAGTAGATGTAACAACTTTATCATCAGGTATGTATATTGTTAAAGTGAATGTAGATGGTAAGGATTATACCTCGAAACTGGTAAAAAAGTAGAGGTTTAATATAAATGTTCTTTTAATATGGTTGTGGAGTATCTATTTCACAACCATATTGTTTTAATCCAAACGCTGATTGTAGTATGAAAAATTTTCAGAAGCTGCTTTTTAATGTGGTTTTCTTTGTTCTGCTTTTGTGGAGTAGTACGGGTGTGATATATGCCTATGAGGTTCTGGACAGAGGCTTTATTGTAATGCCCATAGATAGCACGTCTGTTTATATGGGATGGCGGATGTTTATCGATGATAACAGGTCTGTAGCTTTTGATGTGTTCAGGCAGGTCGAAAATGATCATTCCTTTAAACTGAATGCCGCCCCGATAATCCAAACATCCGATTTTGTAGATAAAGCAGTAGATTTTACGAAGAATAATACATGGTATTTAAAAAATTCAGAGGGAAAAATTATTGCAAGTTATAGGATAAAAGCTAATGCGGCTCTTAGCCCTTATTTGTCAGTGCCGATACAAAAGCCTGAAGGTGGAGTTGTTGAAGGCGAAAGCTTCGATTATACGGCAAATGATGCAAGTGTGGGCGATTTGGATGGTGACGGGGAATATGAAATAATACTGAAATGGGAGCCGACAAATAGTAAACGTCCTCCGCAAAAAGGATTTACAGGTAATACATACATCGATGCTTATAAACTGAACGGCAAAAGGTTGTGGCGTATAGATTTGGGAAAGAATATTCGTTCGGGTGCAGCATATACCCAGTTTCTTGTTTATGACTTCGATGGTGACGGAAAATCAGAAATGATTTGTAAAACGGGCAATGGTACTATTGATGGGCTGGGGAATATTATTGGAGATGGTAATGCCGATTGGCGGACAATGGATAAAGATAGCCCTACTTACGGAAAAATTGTAGACGGGATTGAATATCTGACTGTTTTTGACGGAAAGACAGGGCGAAACCTGTCGACTGTAGAATATATTCCTACTCGTTATCCCTTGAATAGCTGGGGTGGTATAGGTGGAAATGGCGGAAACGACTCCACGGGAGGGCGTTCCGACCGCTTTTCGGCATGTGTTGCACATCTGGGAGGCGATAGCCCGAGTGCAGTAATGGTCAGGGGATGGTATGGCCGGACAGTTCTCGCAGCGTGGGATTTTAAGGATGGAAAATTACAGTCGAGATGGGTGTTCGATTCGTCCGACCCTCAATGGGAAGGATATTCGGGTATGGGTAATCATTCGGTTACTGTTGCCGATTTTGACGGCGATGGTTTTGACGAGGTGTGTGTAGGTGCTATGACTGTAGACCACGATGGGCAAGGATTGTTCACAACCGGATTGAGGCATGGCGACGCTTTACATGCAGGTAATTTAATCCCTTCGCGTCAGGGATTGGAAGTTTACGGAGTACACGAGAGCGAAGGGCGTACGCTCAATTTAAATACTCCCGGAATAGCACTGTTTGACGGAAATAGCGGAGAAATTATCTGGAGCCATTATCCCGGTGTAGATGTTGGACGCGGATTGGCTGCTGATATAGACCCAAGATATGATGGTGCAGAATGTTGGGGTGGTCCGGGGGGACTAAGGAGAAGCGATACCGGTAAAGAGATATATGACAAGGTGCCTAATTCCTGCAATTTTGCTATTTGGTGGGATGCCGATCCTTTGCGCGAATTATTGGATAAAACAACGGTATCGAAGTGGAACTGGCTTGAGCAAAAAACAGAAACCCTTTTTCGAGCCGAAGGGGTAGTTTCTAATAACTGGACAAAGGCAAACCCTTGTTTGCAAGCTGACCTGTTTGGCGATTGGCGTGAAGAAATTATTTGGCGAACACCCGATAACAGCGAATTACGGATCTACTCAACTACTATTCCTTCAATATACCGTATGCCCACACTTATGCACAATCATCAGTATCGTATGGCTATAGCGTGGCAAAATGTAGCATATAATCAGCCACCTCATCCCGATTTTGATATGATGGAGGAATCTAAAAAATGGTTGTTGTCTCAATCGGGGTTTACCAATGAGTTATTTAATATATTCTGGACAGTCGAATCGCCTGATTATAAACTTAAATTGTTTAGCGATACGCTCGAAATTTCAGCTCCTAAAGGCTTTACTCTATGGCGGAATGAGAAGTATACGGGTGATCTTGAAATTTCGTATAAAGCATGCGTAATGGATGAAGGATTGAAGGGCGACAGGCTTAGCGATCTTAATTGTTTCTGGATGGCCGGCGACCCTCTGCATCCTGATGATATTCATCGTAGGGCAGAATGGCGGAACGGTGTATTTGGGCGATACTACAGTCTTAATATGTATTATTTGGGTTATGGCGGAAATAGTAATACAACCACAAGGTTCAGAAAATATAATGGCGATTTCGATTCGTTTGAAGCAAACAAAGTACGTCCCGATGTTATAACTGAATATACTGATGAAGATCATCTGTTAAAGCCCAACCATTGGTACGATATAAAAATTGTATGTAAAGGGCGGTATATCAAATACTATATTAATGGAGAATTGATTGTCGATTTCCAAGACGATAGTCCTTATACATCGGGTTGGTTCGGTTTTCGTACAACTCAGTCACGCATAAGGTTAACCGATTTCAAAGTGTACTAAATTTGATATTTTAGCACATAATTACATTAATATGTACAAATGTGCATTTTCAAAGAGTTAAATGACTGTTATTTTTGCTACTATGAAAAAAACTGCATTATTCCTCATGGTGTTTGGATGTGTTTTATTTACACAGGCAGCACCTGTTTATTTGGTAAACGAACAGGCTTCTACTGTGGTATTTTCCGATAAAAATGAAGATGTTGTTGTACAGACGGCAATAGATTTGTTTTTATCTGATATCGAAAAAGTATCGGGGGTAAAACCGTCGCATGTACGGGCTATTAATAGTAATACATCAGTAATTGTTGGTACTGTAGGTAAAAGCCCTCTGGTGGATAAATTGATAAAAGACCGGAAGATATCGGTCGATAAAATAAACGGAAAATGGGAGGCTTTCCAAATACAGGTTATAAACCACGATGGAAAGAGCCGATTACTGGTTTTGGGTAGCGACCGAAGAGGTACTGCTTACGGCATATTGGAATTGTCGAGGACGATTGGGGTTTCTCCTTGGGAATGGTGGGCGGATGTAGTGCCGGCAAAGCAGTCGAAGATATCAATTCCTGACGATTTCTTTACTTATCAACAACCATCGGTTCAGTATAGGGGGATTTTTCTTAACGACGAAGATTGGGGCTTGATGCCTTGGAGCAGTAAAACTTTTGAACCGGAAGGCGATAAGGGGCGAATAGGACCTGAAACATATGGTAAAATATTCGAATTGTTACTTCGGTTAAGGGCTAATACTTTATGGCCGGCTATGCACGAGTGTACTATTCCATTCTATTTTGTGTCCGGTAATCAACAAATGGCCGATAAATATGGAATTGTAATTGGTACATCGCATTGCGAACCTCTTATGCGGAATAATGCGGGCGAATGGGATAAAAATAAGTATGGCGAATATAACTACCTTACTAATAAGAATACAATTCAGAATTATTGGGCCGAAAGGCTTTTGGAAGTCGGCAAATCCGAAAACTTCTATACGATAGGTATGCGTGGAGTTCACGATGGAAAAATGGAAGGCGCGAAGACATTGGATGAACAAACTACGGTTTTGGATCAGGCTATAAAAGACCAACGCTTGCTGCTTGAAAAATATGTAAACAAAAATATTTCGGATGTTCCGCAGGCGTTTATTCCGTATAAGGAAGTATTAGAGGTTTACGATAATAATTTACCTCTCCCTGACGATGTTACGCTTGTTTGGTGCGACGATAATTACGGATATATAACCCGTTTGAGTAACGAAGCAGAACAAAAACGTAAAGGCGGAAGCGGTGTTTATTACCATATTTCTTATTGGGGACGACCTCACGATTATTTATGGCTGAGTTCAACACAACCTGCGCAAATATATTGGCAGATGAAAAATGCATGGAACAATAATGCCCGAAAATTATGGATTCTGAATGTGGGAGACATTAAGCCAGCCGAATATAACATTGAGCTATTTATGGATATGGCGTGGAATATCGATATGTTCAGTGCCGAAAATGCATCGTCTCATCCATCGGCGTTCTATCAGCGGGATTTCGGAGATAATGTTTCGGAAGATATCTCGAAAGTGATGGACGAGTATTATCGCTTGGCTTCAGTACGTAAACCCGAATTTATGGGGTGGAGTAGGGTTGAAGAGCATTCAGCTATCAAAGGGGGTAAAACTCCGGTTGTTGATACCGAATTTAATCCGTACGAGTTTAACGACGAAATAAAAAAACGCTTAGATGCCTATATGGCTATAGCCGAGAAAGTAATCGAAATAAAAAAGAGTATAAAACCCGAAAACGAAGCCGCATATTTTCAATTGGTAGAATATCCAGTATTAGCTTCTGCCGAAATGAACAAAAAACTGCTTTATGCACAAAAAGCCCGCTTGTATGCCCGTTATGGATTGCTTGTAGCAAACGAATATGCGGCAAAAAGCAGAGATGCATATTCGAAAATTGGCGAGTTAACCAAAAAATATAACGGGGGTATAGTTAACGGAAAATGGAACCGTTTTATGGATATGAAGCCTCGTAATCTTGCAGTATTTCAGGAGAGCGAATTGCCCGAACCTGTTGTGACAAACGAGTCGGCTGAAATATTAGTATGGGGCGAAGGTCAGGAAATGCCTCTGGAAGAAACTAAAGAAATAAAGCTTCCTGACTTTGTCAGGGCACAGGATAATAAATCCTTCATAAGCCTTTTGCTGAAAGGCAATCTTCCTGTTAAATGGTCAGTTAATCAAAAGCCCGATTGGTTGACAGTAAAAGAAGATTTAACAGGCTTGAATGCCGAAAAACGCTTGTTGTTTTCGGTAGATTGGACAATGGTTTTAACCGAAAAAGCAATAGATACTTGTGTGTTAAATGTTAATGGAGTAAACTATACTGTAAAAGTTGGTGCTATTAACAGAAATCAGCCTATAGCTATCGAAACAAAAGGAATGATAGCTCTTAATGCGAAAGATGGTGTTAATCTGGATAAATCGAAACATACACTTATAAACGGTTTGGGGCATAGCAATGCCGCCGTAGAGCTGAAAAAAGGGGAGGAAAATGCACTGGTATTCGAATTATATACAGTTAGTGCAGGCGATGCGGTTCTGAGAACCTGCTTAGTGCCGAATCATCCTGTGGACGAAGATCTTCGTTTTGCTATATCTGTTGACGGAGCTGCACCTAAGATTGTATCGTTAAAAACAAAATTCAGAAGCGAACCATGGAAAGTAAATGTACTTCGTAATCAGGCAGTGAACGAATCTATTCACGTATTTGATAAACCGGGTAAACATACGATTAAAATCTATGCGCTGGATAGAGGTATAATACTCGATCAGGTTATGCTCGATTTCGATAAAGAGCGGATGTTTTACGAAGTGCCTGCGGGAAATTAAAAAAGCACATAAACTATGAAAAAAAGAGTATACCGTGTAACAAGTCTTGTATCGTCGGCTTTTGCGTTTGCTTTGCCAACCTCGGTATTGGCTGCTGATACCGATAAACCAAATGTGGTTTTTATATTGGCAGACGATATGGGATATGGCGATTTGGGCTGTTACGGTAACAAAATTATACGTACGCCTAATATCGATAATCTGGCTAGCGATGGAGTTTCTTTTACCGATTGCTATGCAGGAGCCAGTGTGTCGTCTCCTTCGCGTTGTTGTTTAATGACCGGACTGCATACCGGACATACCCGTATCAGGGGTAATATGTGCCGTGTGGGTGGTATAGTTGGCGAACGTGAAGGAATAGGAACGGTAAGGCGCATAAATTTGCTGCCACAGGATTCTACTGTTGCAAATGTTTTATCGAATAATGGTTATCGTACATGTTTGGTTAATAAATGGCATCTCGACGGTTTTAATCCCGAAGCAGGTCCGTTGGACAGAGGATTTGACGAATTTTACGGATGGATGATTCACGAACCTAACAGTCATAATTACTATCCATATATTCGTTATCGTAACAGGGAAGAGTATGTTATTGAAGATAACCTGAACGATAAGCGGATAGATCATAATACTGATAGGGCAACTATCGAAGCTCTCGATTTTATTCGCAGAAATAAAAACAATCCATTCTTTCTCTATTTGGCATACAATGCACCGCACGTTCCGCTCGATGCAAAGTCGTGGGGCGATTATAAGGATATGGATTTGTCGGATAACGATAAATCGTATGCAGCACTAATTACGCACATGGATGAATGCATTGGTACGGTTCTTGAAGAATTGAAGAAGCAGGGTTTAGATAAAAATACGATAGTAATATTTGCCTCGGATAATGGTGGTGCAAAGGCTGCAAAGACCGAGAAGCTAAAACTAAACGGAAACTTGCATGGCTGGAAAGGCGATTTATACGAAGGTGGTATACGCGTGCCGCTTATTGTTCGCTTGCCCGATAGGCAAAATGCCGGAAAGGTATCATCTTATCCATGTTATTTCCCCGATATGATGAGCACTTTGGTAGATATGACCGGTTCGTACACAACATTGCAGGGCGACGGATTAAGTATTTATCCCGAAGTAAAGAGCCCTGACAGTTTGAATCCCGACGAACGTTATCTCTATTGGGAACAGTACCCAAAAGAAGGAGTATCGCAGGCCGTAAGGTGGGGCGATTGGAAACTTATCCGTCAGAATGTAACAAAAGAATTTGAATTATATAACCTTAAATCGGATGTGTCGGAGGCTAAAAATGTTGCACATGAATATCCTGATATAGTGAAAGTGATGGCAGGCTATATGATAGATGCTCATGTGAAATCGGAGAATTGGCCTGTATTTTAAAATAAACATGTTCTATGAAAAATTTTATTGTAATAATCATAATACTATTTTCTGGTTTGCAATGCAAAGCTTATGCTCAGCCCGGTTACGACTATTCGAAACTGAAGAGAGAAAAACTGGGCAGGGGGCTTGTTGTTGTAAAAAAAGACGAAGCCACTAATTTTATTACATGGCGGTATTTGTCGTCCGATCCTATTAATACAACCTTCAATATATACCGGAACGGTAAAAAAATAAATAAGAAACCAATTGAAAATGTAACCTTTTTTGAGGATAAAACTAATATAAGCAAAGCTTTATCTTATACAGTAAAGGCTGTTGTTAACAAAAAGGAAACAGGCAGTCAATCTTATACATTACCCCAAAATGCACCTGTTGGGTATATAAATATTCCATTGGATGTGCCAGAAGAAGGTGTTGAGCCTCAGGGGCGTCCGTATCGTTATAATGCAAACGATGCCAGTATAGGCGATGTTGACGGCGACGGCGAATATGAGATAATATTGAAATGGGATCCGTCGAATGCTCACGATAACTCGCATTGGGGATTTACAGGCAATGTTTATTTCGACTGTTATAAACTGGATGGAACTAAGCTGTGGCGAATAGATATGGGACCTAACATTCGTGCGGGAGCTCATTACACACAATTTATGGTATACGATCTGGATGGCGATGGCAAAGCCGAGATTGTAATGAAAACAGCCGACGGAACCATTGATGGTAAAGGTAAGGTTATAGGAGATGTTGAAGCGAATTATAAAAATCAGAGAGGATATATTCTTGAAGGTCCTGAATTTCTGACAGTATTCAGCGGGCTAACAGGCGAAAACCTGTATACAACCGATTATTATCCGCCAAGAGGCGATGTTGGAGCATGGGGCGATACTTATGGCAACAGATTAGATCGTTATCTAGCCTGTATAGCTTATCTGGATGGTGTAAACCCAAGTGTTGTTATGTGTAGGGGCTATTATACACGCACGGTTCTGGCTGCTTACGACTGGAACGGAAAAGAACTGACAAAACGTTGGGTATTTGATTCGGACGAACCGGGTAACGAAGGATATGCCGGTCAGGGGAATCATAACTTACGGGTTGGCGATGTTGACGGCGATGGCTGCGACGAAATAGTGTATGGATCGTGTACTATAAATAATGATGGAACAGGATTGTATACAACACGTTTGGGGCATGGCGATGCTATACACATGACCGTTTTCGACCCGAAGCGTGAAGGGATACAGGTGTGGGATTGTCACGAGAATCATCGCGACGGGTCTACATTCAGGGATGCAGCAACAGGAGAAATAATATTTCAGATACCGTCAGGCGACGATGTGGGGCGGTGTATGGCTGCCGATATAGATCCCAATCATCGGGGAGTAGAAATGTGGTCGCTTGCTTCGGGAGGCTTACTTAATATAAAGGGCGAGGTAATAAATCCGCGTCCACGTATACCTGTAAATATGGCTTGCTGGTGGGATGGCGATTTATTACGCGAATTGCTCGATAAAAATCGCATCTCCAAATACGACTACGAAACAGGACGGGCAGAAGTTATATTTTCGGTAGAAGGACGTGTGTGGAACAACGGAACAAAATCGAATCCCTGTTTACAAGGCGATATATTAGGCGATTGGCGCGAAGAGGTGTTATTCCGTACCGAAGATAACGAAAATCTGAGGTTATATGTATCCACTCATCCTACCGATTACCGTTTTCACACATTTCTGGAAGATCCGGTTTACCGCATAAGTATTGCCACTCAAAACGTATCGTATAATCAGCCAACACAGCCCGGATTTTATTTTGGTGCGGATTTGGGTAAATGTTTTCCCGAAAAAGATATTGTTATTCAGGGTAGTAGTGTGACTCTGGATGCCGGAATGAATTACGATAGTTATAAATGGTCGGTAGGGGGTGATACCCGTACGCGCGAGATAACGACTGATGATATACCGTTGGGTAAGAAAACAAAGATAGAACTTGAGGTAATATTCAGGGGGTATAAGTTTAACGATTATGTGTATGTAACCTTAAATCAGTGAAAAGCATGAAAGTTCGTTCTCTAATATCTGGTTTTGTATTATTAATGTTGCTAAGTACAGCAGCTTTAGCTTCCGATATCGGCAAAATATTTCCGTCCGAGAAATATTATATGATAGATAAAGTTACGGGCGTGCCTGTTACGGTACTGACAGGCAGTCAAACCAATGACATGAAGCTATACCCGACTCATCCGCAATGGACTTCCGATGGTAAGTATATCATATTCCGCTCTTCCGATCGTTCTTCCGATGGAAACGGACAGGCTTTTGCTGTGAATGAAATTACGGGCGATATTATCCAGCTAACCGATGGAGAAGGAACGGGAACAGGTAGCCTTAATGTAGCCAGACTGTCTAATAAACTGTATTTTTTTCGTAAAACAGATGGCAGAAAGACACTTATAGAACTAAATCTCGATTCGTTATTAAAAGATAGCTTTGCTAAAACGGTTAAAGATAAGTCGGCCTACGAACGTGAGATAACCGATCTTCCCGATAACCTGATAGAGTCGGGCGGTTTTAGCCTTGACGCAGACGAAACATTTGCCTATGTGGGAGTTAAACGTGTAGGTGCAAAAAACGAATATGAAGGAGACGATTCGCAATATCGCATAAAGCAGGTTCCTTCGGGCTTACGGGCAATAGACCTGAAAACCGGAAAAATATCCACAATAATAGATGTTCCGTTCACGATGGGGCATGTACAGGCAAACCCTTTTGTTAAAGGAGAGATACTTTATTGTCAGGAAACGGGAGGCGATGCTCCGCAGCGTATGTGGATTGTGAATGCCGACGGAACAGGCAACCGTCCTTTATACGAGGAGAATAGTAACGATTGGGTAACGCACGAGGCATGGGTTGATAAAGATAATGTCTACTTTCTTATAATGGGGCATTTGCCTCGTTTAAGGGCAAAGCCTTCGGGTTTGTTCCGTATAAATGTTCGTACCAACGAATTGCAAAGTCTTGGACAGCTGGATTATGGTTCGGGGTTCTGGCATTGTGGCGGTACATCGGATGGTAAATGGGCAACTGTCGATAATTTCGAGGGCGAGGTTTATCTCGTTAATTGTTTGACGGGCGAGCGGCATTTGTTAACGGCAAATCATGTAATGAAGCCCGACCATACACACCCCTCTTTCAGTCCCGATAATAAAAGGGTGCTTATTCAGTCGGGATGCGTAAGCGATGGCGAGAAGCTCGACCTTATGATTATTAATATACCGGGGTATGTATACAAATAATACAAAGGTATGTCATTCTGTGTATAGTGAATGATTTTCTATATTTATATATGATTTTCTATGTATTTCTTTGTTTGAAGAATATTTCTTTGTAACGTAATAAAATATGTAATGACTAAATTAGGTTTAAAAATAGCACTTGCGTTTTTTCTGTTTGCGGGAACATTTTCAGTATTCTCTCAGAAAAATAAGAAAGAGGTTGTTAACGATTCAAATACTCCTCTTCATTTACTCGCTCCCGACTATAAAGTTCCTTACGGGGTAATATCGGAAAGTAATGTAAAAGAAACACTCGATAGGGTTTTAATATACCTCGATAAAACTACGCCGGCAAGGGTGGTTGATAAAAACAATGGAAAAGAAATAACCGATTACGAAAAACTCGATCAGAACTCGCAGCTGGAACGGGGAGGCTTCCGTTTGGCTAGTTACGAATGGGGTGTAACTTATTCGGGGATGATGGAGGCTGCAAATGCAACAGGCGATACACGCTATTCCGATTATGTGGATAGCCGTTTTAAATTGCTGTCGGAAGTAGCTCCGCATTTCAGACGTCTTATGAACGATTACGGGGTTATTGATCCGCAGATGAAGCAACTTCTTACTCCTCATGCTTTGGACGATGCAGGGGCTATGTGTGCGGCAATGATAAAATATGCGCAAACAAAACCGGATTTCGATCTGCGTCCTGTTATAGATAATTACATGAATTATATCATGTATAGCGAGTATCGTCTGGATGATGGTACATTTGCCCGTAAACGTCCGCAATACAATACTTTGTGGCTCGACGATATGTACATGAGCATCCCAGCAATTGTGCAAATGGGAAAACTTACCAACGAACGCAAGTATTACAACGAAGCGGCAAAACAGATAAAACAGTTTGCCGACCGCATGTTTGTGAAAGAAAAAGGGCTGTTTATGCACGGCTGGGTAGAGTCGATGGACGATCATCCTGCTTTCTTCTGGGGGCGTGCAAATGGTTGGGCATTACTTACTATGACCGAAGTTTTGGATGTATTGCCACAAAGCCATCCTGACAGGGTAAAAATATTGGAACTGTATAAAGCGCATGTTAAAGGATTGGCGGCTTGCCAGTCGGGCGAAGGGTTCTGGCATCAATTGCTGGACAAAAACGATTCGTACCTCGAAACATCGGCAACAGCAATTTATGTTTATTGTATAGCACGCGGCATAAACAAAGGATGGTTAAATCCTTTGGCATACGGACCTGTGGCAACATTAGGCTGGAATGCGGTATCGACAAAAGTGAACAAAGAAGGGCAGGTTGAAGGTACATGTGTGGGCACAGGTATGGCTTTCGATCCGGCTTTTTATTACTATCGTCCTGTAAATGTATATGCTGCACATGGTTATGGGCCTGTGTTGTTGGCAGGGGCAGAGATGATAAACCTGATGAAGAAATTTTATCCTAAAATGAACGATAGTGCTGTTCAGTTCTATACAACAGAACAGCGCACAAATGCCCCGATATTCGGGATGAACGACTCTACACGTCCGGGCGAAATGCAGGCAGGCGAAACAAGGGTTGATGAAAATGCCCCGATATTATTCCTTATCGGCGATTCGACTGTTAAAAACGGAAGAGGCGATGGCAGCAATGGTCAATGGGGTTGGGGAAGTTTCTTCCAACAATTTATCGATTCAACACGTATTACTGTCGAAAACTTTGCTTTAGGCGGACGCAGTAGCCGTTCGTTCTTTACCGAAGGTTTGTGGGATAAGGTGCGTCCGGGGTTAAAAAAAGGCGATTATGTGTTTATGCAATTCGGGCATAACGATGGAGGCCCGCTGAATACAGGCAGGGCAAGAGCTTCGCTTAAAGGTGTGGGCAACGAGTCTCAAACCGTGATTATGGAGCGTACAGGTGGTCCCGAAACTGTATATACTTACGGACATTATCTCAGATTGTATATTCGTCAGGCAAAAGCTATGGGCGCAATACCTGTGGTTGTGTCGCCAACACCGAACAACCGTTGGAACGATGGCAAGATAATGCGTCAGGATCAGGCGTATGCAAAGTGGGCGAAAGAAGTAGCCGATCAGGAAGGTGTAAGTTTTATTGACCTGAATAAGTTGTCGTGCGATAAATGCGATGCCATGGGCGAAGAAAAAGCGCGTAAACTGTTTATGGATACAGTACACACCAATTACGAAGGTGCAATAATGAATTGCGAATCGTTGGTTGAGGCCTTGAAAGCTATGGGCGATTTTTCGTTGAATAAGTATTTGATAAAATAATTAGTGTGCGACAGGCGCAAAGCTGTTGTAATAAACTTAAAGCATAAGTAATAAAAGTGAATCTTTAAATATAGGAAGTTATGAGAAGAGAAGCGTTTAAAATGTTCTTAAAGCCCGGCTACGAGGCTGAGTACGAAAAAAGACACAATGAAATATGGCCGGAGTTAAGGCAATTGCTAAAAGATAACGGTGTTTCGGATTATACCATCTTTTGGGATAAAGAAACCAACGTTCTGTATGCTTACCAAATAGTGAGTGGCGATGGGTCGTCGCAAGATATGGGTAGTAATCCTATTGTAGCTAAATGGTGGGCTTATATGGCGGATATAATGGAAACAAACCCCGATAACTCGCCTGTATCTATTCCGTTGCAGGAAGTTTTTCACATGGATTGATTGTGTAATAATAAGAAAAAATCAAAGAAAAAATAATGAAGAAAGTTTGCTGTATATTTTCTCTTCTAGTGTTTTTTGCAGGAGCATGCAATTTACATGCCTTTGGGTATAAATTCGATTTTACAGGTAAGGTTACAGTCGGAGAATTAAAGAGAGGAGTTTTTCCTGTTACAAATGCCACAATTTATGGCGAAGGTCAGTGGTTCGGTTACGATCTGAATACCGTTGCCGGCGATGGAAAACCATTCTTTTTTTCGTTTGATGTGCCCGAAGGTAACTTTGTGGTAACAGTAACTTTAGGATCGGCAGATGCTGAAGCCTGTACTACTGTAAAATCGGAGTCGCGCAGGTTGATGCTCGAAAACGTAAAAACAAAAAAAGGAGAATTTGTTACACGGACTTTTGCGGTAAACATACGCAACATCATAATAAACGATACCGAGAACGTAAAAATTAAAGACAGGGAAAAAGGAAAACTTATCTGGGACGATAAGTTAACTCTTGAGTTTAACGGAGAAAACCCATCGGTGGCAAAAATAGAGGTAAAGAAAGCCGATAATCTCATCACTGTGTTTTTAGCGGGCAATTCTACTGTCGTAGACGAAGCTAACGAGCCTTGGTGCGGATGGGGACAGGCTTTTCCTCGTTTTTTCAATTCGAAAGTTGCGATAGCTAATTATGCCGAATCGGGTTTGGCTGCAAATACGTTTGTCAGTTCGTTACGTTTTGCCAAGCTTCTGTCAATGATGAAAAAAGGCGATTATCTGTTCATCGAATTTGGGCACAACGACCAGAAACAAAAAGGCGAAGGAAAGGGGCCTTACTTAAGCTATAAAAGCGATTTAAAATATATGGTAGACAAGGCTCGTGCCAAAGGAGGCATACCTGTATTGGTAACATCGATGCATCGTCGCCGTTTCGATGAAAACGGAAAGGTCGTAAATACGCATGGCGAGTACCCAAATGCAGTGAAGCAATTGGCAAAAGAAGAAGGTGTTGCTATTATTGACCTTAACGAAATGAGTGCGGTACTTTACGAGGCTTGGGGCGTTGAAGGCTCTAAAAAAGCATTTGTGCATTATCCGGCAGGAACTTTCCCTAATCAGGATCAGCCTTTAGCCGATAATACTCACTTTAACTATTATGGCGGCTATCAGATAGCGAAATGTATACTGAAGGGAATAGCGGATAATAATATACCGTTGAAAAAATATTTTGTAAAAGATTACAAACCGTTCGATCCGGCTCATCCCGACGATTTTGAATCGTTCAATGTTCCGCCAACACCATTTTCGTCGATGGATAAGCCCGATGGAAATTAACACAACAAGCTTTAGTAATTATTAGTACAACAGACAATTATAATCAATAGAAACCAAGAAATGAATCGACTTTCAATATCAATACTGGGACTATTTTCTTTAGCTGTTTCGTCAGTATTTGCACAACAACGCACCGATGAGGAAGCTATAAGAGCTGTAGCCGATAATATTTTAAAACAACCGGTAACGCAGTTTGTAGGCGTGAAGACCGGGGTTACATATAATAGCACCAAAGAAATACCAAAAGGCGAAGATGTGAAATTTAAAAGCCCGCTTACCGAATGGCATTATTCGAATGGAGTTTTGGATATGAGCATGATAGATTTGGGAAAATACCTGAACGAGCAGAAATATATCGATTATGCACGTAATCATGTAGGCTTTGGTTTTGCCAATTACAAGTATTTCAAGAATACTTTCCGTAACGATCGTAACCACTGGCACTGGCCATTCGGGCAATTGTGGAACTTTAAAGAGTTGGACGACTGTGGGGCAATGGGCGCAGCTGTAATAGAAGTATATAAATACGATGCAAAACCCGAGTATAAAAAATATATCGATAATGCTGCAAACCATGTACTTAATGGTCAGATAAGGCTCGTCGATAAAACTTTGTGCCGTACTTTCCCTCGCGAAATGACTGTATGGGCTGACGATGTATACATGAGTGTATCGTTTCTTGCTCAGATGGGAAAACTAACAGGCGAAGCGAAATACTTTGACGATGCTGCCCTTCAAATAATAAATATAGCAGATTACTTGTGGTGTCCTGAGAAAGAACTGTTCTATCATTGCTATTATACTGATATGAAACGCAATGGTGTGGCATTTTGGGGACGTGCAAATGGATGGGTTATGGTTTCGCTGGTTCGCTTGCTTGAGGTGTTGCCCGAAAATCATAACAAACGTGCCGAATTGTTGGCTTTACTCGAAAAGCAAATAGTTGGTGTTTCGCGTTATCAGAATGCAAATGGTATGTGGAATCAGTTATTGGATAAGGCGGAATCGTACGACGAATCGTCGGCAACAGCAATGTTTGTTTACGGAATAGCAAAAGCATTAAATAATAAATGGATCGATCCTGCATACGAACGTATTGCTCAGGCCGGATGGAAGGTGTTGAAAAACACTCAGATAACCGAAGACGGCAGGTTTAGTAATGTATGTGTAGGTACGGGTATAACCGACGATCTGGCTTTTTATTACAATCGTCCGGTGGGCGATAATGAAAAACACGGTTTGGGTTTGATTATCGATACCGGAGTTGAAATGATGATATTGAATAAGAAAAAGTAAATCTGTTAAGTTTATGAAACGAACGATTTTATATATAACATTTATACTTCTGTTCTTCCCGTTCGTTGCTTCGCATGCCGACTCGTCGTTCAGAGTTTCGGATCTTAAGTGGGCAAAGGATGTTGGTGCAAGAAAGCAGCCGGCAGGCACAAAAGTATATAAGGTTTCGGATTACGGAGCTAAGCCTGATGGTAAAACGTTGAATACTAAAGCTATTCAGAATGCAATTGATGTTTGCGCCAAAAACGGAGGTGGTATCGTTACTTTCGATAAAGGAAAGTATCTTACAGGTTCGGTTTACTTAAAAGAGGGTGTAAATTTAGTTGTGCCTAAGGGTGTTACTTTGTTAGGGAGTACAAATATTGCCGATTATCCCGATATAGATACACGTGTAGCCGGAATAGAGATGCGTTGGCCTTCGGCACTGATAAATGTACTGAACGAAAAAAACGTAATGATAAGCGGTGACGGTATTGTGCATGCACAAGGAAAAGTATTTTGGGACAAATATTGGGCTATGCGTAAAGATTACGAGTCGAAAGGACTTCGTTGGATTGTTGATTACGATTGCAAACGTCCGCGTACAGTACTTGTTTCGGAGTCTGCCGATGTAACAGTAAAAGATATCACTTTTCAGCAGGCCGGATTCTGGACAATACAACTTTTATATTCAACTTATTGCACGGTAGACGGTGTTGTGGTACAGAATAATTTAGGAGGTCATGGACCAAGCACCGATGGTGTGGACGTCGATTCGTCATCCCGTATTCTGATCGAAAATTGTGATATAGATTGTAATGATGATAATTTCTGTTTGAAAGCGGGGCGCGATGCCGATGGATTGCGTGTAAACCGTCCGACAGAATATGTTGTTATCAGGAATTGTATTTCCCGTGCCGGCGGTGGACTGATAACCTGTGGAAGCGAAACTTCGGGCGGAATACGCTATGTACTTGCACACGGCTTAAAAGCTATGGGAACAACAGTAGGTATCCGTTTAAAATCGGCAATGAACAGGGGAGGTACAACCGAACATATTTACATAAAAGATATTGAAATGGACAACGTAGAAACAGCTTTCGAAGCCACAATGAACTGGCATCCGGCCTATAGCTATTCTGCATTGCCAAAGGAATATGAAGGACGGGAGTTGCCCGAGCATTGGACAAAAATGTTGGAAAAAGTAGATACCGATCAGGGTATGCCTTATTTTAACGACGTTTATCTGTCAGATATAAATATTAAGCACGCTACACGTTTCCTTAATGTGGAGGGAAGTAAAAAGTCGGTAATGAAAAATTTTCATCTGGCTAATATAAAAGTGAATGCCGAGAGTGCCGGAAAAGTGGCTTTTGCTGCCGATTGGTCGATGTCGAATGTTAATATACGTTCGAAAGATAATTCGAAGATAAATATATCGGATAGCAGAAATGTAAGTCAGCCCGAAAATGCGATGCCTGCAACAAAATTTGCTTACGAGCTGAACGGGGTTAACGCAACATCTAAGATTATGGCAGCCGATTATCCCGAGTTCGGATTCTGCTTGCCCGAAATGGCTGGTAATGTTCGCTTTGGCGTTATTGTTAACGGAAAAAGTAAATGGGTAAAAGACTTCGAAAAGAAAAACGTTAAGTATGATAATAATCAGCTTGTTTACTCAATATCCGATCCCTTGCTGAAAAAAGGGGAACTTACATTTAAGGTTATATCGTTAAGTAAAACCGACGGGGTTGTTATTGAAGTGGATAACGAAAATATTCCCGACGGATTGCAATTATTCTGGGCTTATGGCGGCGCTTCGGGGCAGGCATTAAGTAAATCCGAAACACCTTCTTTAATGCCCGAATATTGTCTTTACAATATATTTAGTGTAGAGCACACCGCCTTTACTGTTTATTATGGCGAGAGTATGAGGTTGAGAGTATTGCAGGGGGTAACACCAGCCTCTTCCGATATAAGGCTGTCCGACGCTTACGAGCAATATTTACCTCTCACTTTTTTCGGTTCGGGAAAAGATACCAATGCTCCTGCTTTGGCTGCAACTGTTCCCCTCAATAAGAAAGAAAAAGAATATTTCTGCTTTTATAAACAAAATCAGAATGCCGACTACAGCTATTACATGCTTGGCAGCTTGTTCGACGAAGAACAAACGGTAAAGTATACGATGAAATAACCGAAAAGCAACAAAGAAAATGCTGAAGAGAAATATCTGTATATGGGGTCTTTTATCTTGTTTTTCGATGTTGTTTGCCGAACAAGACTCTTCCGTATATAAGATATTTTGCTTTCCTCAGAATAGAATTCCGGTTATAGACGGTAATACTTCCGATTGGAATATTGTGTCTCCATCTTATGTTCTGACTATTGACGATATGACTGAAGATGAAGGTAAACACCCTAAACCCGACAAGTCGACTCTTGATGTAACGGTAAAAGTAGGATGGGTTAACGGGCTTAACCGTATTTATTTTCTGTACGAAGCATACGATAATTATTGGTCTTTTTCGAGAGAAGATCTTATGGTCGATATATTTGAGGTTGTTATTGATGGCGACCGTTCGGGAGGGCCATTCATCGATAAATTTTATCCTTTTAAAAATGTGAGTAAAGAGCAGGCATGGGAATTGTTTCACGGACGCCACGCTCAAAATTACCATATATATACGCCTCCTGTAAAAGGCGATTGGTGCTGGTATTGGGGGCCTCAGCAGTGGTTGAAGGAAAAGCCTTTTTCCGATTACGCGTATAATTACAATTTTAAAGAAGGGGATAGCGGAAAGCTAATTCTTGAATTTTACATAACTCCATTCGATTATGCCTCTCCTGTAGGAGCCGATAAATCGGTCGAATCGGAATTATATCCCGATAAACTTATCGGTCTTTGTTGGGCAGTAATTGATTACGATAATAGCATAGGCGGCGAAAAAGATGGCTTTTGGAATTTGTCGAGTCACCATACAATGTATGGCGATGCTTCGTTACTAAAAACATTTCGTCTGATGCCGCCTGAAGAATAAAAAAATAATGTTTATTTTTGAACCTTTTAAATCTATTTCATGAAAAAACGTGTATCCATAATCTTCGTTTTATTTTTGGTTTGCAGTAGTTATTTAACTGCACAGGAAAAAGCACCTATAAGAATTGCTTGTGTTGGTAATAGTATTACTTATGGAGTAGGAGCAAGCAATACTTCCGAAAACAGTTATGTAAGTATCCTCACTCGAATGTTGGGCAACGGGTACGAAGTGGGCAATTTTGGTTTAAGCGGAGCTACGCTATGTCGGGGAACGCACAAACCATACGATCAGACCGAACAATTCCGCATGGCGCAGGAATTTCGCCCCGATATTGTAACAATAAAATTGGGAACAAACGATTCGCAACCAAAAGTTTGGAATTCCGAAAATTTTGCACGCAATATGGATATTGATTTAAATTATCTTTGCGATGTTTTCGAATCGTTAGATTCTAAACCTAAAATTTATTTATGCCTGCCTATTCCTATTGTGCCAAGCGAAAGATGGGCACATCAGGCCGATGTTTTGGAAGGAGAAATAATACCTATAATAAAAAAGGTTGCCGAAAAACGTGGCTACCAACTGATCGATCTGCATACGCCACTTGTTGGGTGCGACGATTGTTATCCTGCAAACGATAAGCTTCATCCGGGCGATATAGGGCATCGACGTATTGCAGATGCAATGTACGAAGCATTAAAAGAACAAATAGAGAGTAATTGTAGAAAATAATACATGTTCGGATATGATTAAGAGACTGATATTTTCGGCTGTGTTTTTTTGCGTATTCGGTTATGCACTGGCAGCTGTTTATAACGTAAAAGATTATGGTGCTAAGGGTGACGGAAAACAAATAGACTCGCCATATATCAACGATGCAATAGAAGCCGCTGTTAAAAATGGGGGAGGAACAGTGTTTCTGCCTGCGGGAACATACCTTAGCTATTCGGTCAGGATGAAGAGCAACATAACTTTGCATCTCGATGCAGGTTGTGTGTTATTGGCTGCTTACCCTGAGGAAGCTAATGGATATGATATTGCCGAAGATAACGAGCACAACAAGTTTCAGGATTTCGGGCATAGCCATTGGAGAAACAGCCTTATATGGGGCATCGGACTGGAAAATATAGCCATTGTAGGGCAAGGACGTATAGATGGGCGCGGTTTGACCCGCGAAGAGAGCCGTTTGCCCGGAGTTGGTAATAAAGCTGTAAGTTTTAAACTGTGTAAGAATGTTATAATAAAAGATATTCAGATGGTAAATTGCGGACACTTTGCCTTATTGGCAACGGGTGTCGATAATATGACCCTGAATAATGTATGGGTAGATACAAACCGCGATGGTTTTGATATTGACTGTTGCCGGAATGTTCGCATTTCCGACTGTTCGGTTAATTCGCCTTGGGACGATGCTATTGTATTAAAAAGCAGTTATGCGCTGGGCTTTTTTCGCGATACCGAGAATATAACCATTACAAATTGTTTTGTGAGCGGATACGACAAAGGTAGTGTTATAGATGGAACATTTGAACGTTACGAGCCTCAGGCTCCCGATCAGGGTTATGTTACGGGACGTATAAAATTAGGGACAGAGTCGAGTGGGGGATTTCGTAATATAACTATATCGAACTGTGTGTTTGAGCGTTGCCGAGGGTTGGCTCTCGAAACAGTCGATGGAGGTTTGCTCGAAGATATAGTGATAGACAATATAACAATGCGCGACATAGTAAATGCTCCAATATTTTTACGTTTAGGTTCGCGCATGCGTAGCCCCAAAGGTACGGCAATAGGTAAAATGCGACGTATAACAATCAGTAATGTAAATGTTTATAATGCCGATTCGCGCTACTCGTGTATTATAAGCGGTATCCCCGATCAGTGCATCGAAGATGTGTCTTTTAATAATATCCGTATTTTATATAAAGGCGGTGGAACTAAAAAAGACGCGCAGCTTGATCCGCCCGAAAACGAAAACTTATATCCCGAACCTTGGATGTTTGGCACTATTCCTGCATCGGGTTTTTTCATACGCCATGTGCGTAACATCGAACTGAATAATGTGCAAATAAGCTTTCAGAATCCCGATTTTCGTCCGTCGTTATGGTTAAAAAATGCGCAAGGGGTACGTCTTTTTAATTACCGGGCAAAAATAGAAGCAGGGGTAAAACCTTATACACTTAAAGACGGGGTTGAAGGCTTTAAAATGGAAATGAGTGATATATCGGAATAAGTGAAAAATTGAAACTTAAAATAAAATATATTTATGAAGCATCTATTTAGTACAATAACGGTAGTGTTATTATGTAGCATAATGATTTCGTGTAAGAGTAAAGCTCCCGAAAATGCAGAAGAAACAAAGGAAAAGCCGGTGTATATGTTCTCCTATTTTAAGGGAGACAGTGCCGATGGCTTACACTTGGCATATAGCCACGATGGTTTGAAATGGGAGGCGTTGAACAACGATTCGTCCTATCTGAAACCTACCGTAGGAAAAGATAATTATATGCGCGACCCCAGCATAGTTCAGGATGGCGATGGCACTTTCCACATGGTTTGGACAACAAGCTGGTGGGATAATGGAATAGGCTACGCTTCGTCGAAGGATTTGAAGAACTGGTCGGAGCAGGTGTTTATCCCCGTAATGGCAAATTTCGAGGGTGTGAAAAACACATGGGCTCCCGAGTTATTCTACGATAAAAAGGATAAGACTTTTTATATCTTCTGGGCATCTACGGTTCCCGGAATGTTTGACGAGGTACCAACTTCGAACAGTGAAAAGGGTTTAAATCACAGGCAATTTTATGTAACAACAAAAGACTTTGCCACCTTTAGCGATACAAAAGTATTTTTCGAACCCGGGTTCAGTGTGATTGACGGAGCTATTTTGCAAAAAGACAGTGTTTATTATTTGTTTGTGAAGAATGAAAATTCGGAGCCTGCCGAAAAAAATATCCGTGTAACATCTAACTCTAAACCTTATGATTTTCCGGTAAAGGTTTCCGATCCTATATCGGGTAATTATTGGGCCGAAGGTCCTGCTCCGCTTCAGGTAGGCGATTATGTGTATGTATATTTCGATAAATATCGTAATCATACATACGGGGCTATACGTTCGAAAGATATGGTAACGTGGGAAGATGTATCCGATTCTATATCAATGCCAAAAGGAATACGTCACGGAACGGCTTTTACCGTTTCGGAAAGTGTATTTGAAGCATTAAAGTAACTTTAGCAAAAGTTTTAGATAAATATTTGATATATATTATTATATTTGTAAGTGTACTTCGGTACACTTATTTTTTTGTCTAATTAAACTGAAAAATAAAGTAAATCAAATACCATTATTACATTTACAAAAATGAAAATCAGAAAACTATTTATTGCAATGTCTGTCCTTTTAGGCCTCACACAGATGGGGTATGGACAAAGTTCGTATGAATTGTCATTAAATGCGAAAAAACTTGGAGCACCCATTCAATCAACAATGTATGGCTTATTTTTCGAGGATATAAATTTTGCCGCCGACGGAGGTTTATATGCCGAGATGGTAAAAAACCGTTCGTTCGATTTTCCTCAAAATTTGTTGGGCTGGTACACTTTCGGTAAAGTTGAGGTTATGAAAGATAGTCCATTGTTCGAGAATAACCCTACTTATCTTAAACTTTCGGCATCGGGTCACGATCATAAACATACAGGAATCGAAAACGAAGGTTTCAGAGGAATGGGATTCAAAAAAGATGAGACTTACCGTTTCTCGGTATGGGCAAAAACAGTTGAATCGAACAGCCCTCAAAAAATAAATGTTCAGTTTCTCGATTCAAAAAATGATGTTATTGCTTCTCAGGATTTGGAAATAACATCAAACGAGTGGAAAAAATATGAAGTGGTTCTTACTCCTAAAAAAACAGACGAGAAAGGACGTTTACGTATATTCTTCCTCACTAAAGGTAATATTTATCTTGATCACGTATCGGTATTTCCTACCGATACATGGAAAGGACGCGAAAACGGTTTGAGAAAAGACTTGGCACAGGCTTTGTCCGATATCAATCCCGGAGTGTTCCGTTTTCCCGGCGGATGTATTGTTGAAGGTACAGACCTTGATACACGCTACGATTGGAAAAAAAGTGTAGGCCCTGTAGAGAACCGTCCATTGAACGAAAACCGTTGGCATTATACATTTAAAAACCGTTTCTTCCCCGATTATTTTCAGACATACGGATTAGGCTTTTATGAGTATTTCCTATTGTCGGAAGATATGGGAGCAGAACCGCTGCCTGTTATAAATGTTGGTTTATCGTGCCAATACCAGAATAAAAAGGAAGAATGTCATATTCCGGTAAACGCATTGGATGAATATATACAGGATGCTTTAGATTTGATTGAGTTTGCAAACGGACCGGCAGATACCAAATGGGGTAAACTGCGTGCCGATATGGGACATCCGGCTCCATTTAATTTAAAATACCTAGGCGTAGGTAATGAGCAATGGGGGCACGAATATGTCGATCGTTTAGCCGTGTTTATGAAAGCTATACGGGCGAAATATCCCGAAATAAAAATTATCGGAAGTTCAGGTCCGGGACCCGACGGCAAAGAGTTTGATTACTTGTGGCCTGAAATGAAAAAGCTGAAAGCAGACCTTGTTGACGAACACTATTATAGAGATCCGAAATGGTTTTTGAATAATGCAGGTCGTTACGATAATTACGATCGCAAAGGTCCGGCTGTATTTGCGGGCGAATATGCTTGTCACGATCATTCGACAGGAAAACAAAATAGCTTCAGGTCGGCACTTTGCGAAGCTGCTTTTATGACAGGTTTGGAGCGTAATGCCGATATTGTACATATGTGTACTTATGCACCGTTATTTGCTCATGTAGATGGATGGCAATGGCGTCCCGATATGATTTGGTTCGATAATTTGCGTATGATGAAAACGCCTAACTATTATGTGCAACAGCTATACGGGCACAATGTAGGCACAAATGTAGCTTCGCTTACATGGAATAAAGAACCGCTGAAAGGTCAGGATGGGCTTTATGCTTCGGCTGTATATGATAAAAATACGAAAGCCTACATTATAAAAGTAGCAAACACATCGACCGAAACCAAAGATATAAAGGTAAATATTAACGGCTTAAATAAAAAGGTAACACCTAAAATGGGTGAGTGTGTGAAAATGCATGCAGGCGAAATGTCGGCTGTAAACACATTAGATAGCCCCAATAATATTATACCTCAAAAAACTACTGCTACGTTGAATGGCAATCAGGTATCTATAAGTATCGAAGGCGAAGCTTTTGGTGTTTATCAGGTAATTTGCGAGTAAAAGATCTTTTCGATTTATACATAATATAGAAAACGCTTGTCGGCAATGTCCGGCAAGCGTTTTTTTATAAAAAAAGTGTAATTTTAAATGGTGAGCTTAAGGGAGATACAAATGCGACTAGTTTTCTTCCTAAATATTTATTTAATAAAAATTTGTTTGTTTTCTTAAATTATACTACGTTTAATGGTTATTTAACTTAAAAAGTTTATAGTTATGAAAAAGATTTCTTTTGTTTTACTAACCGTTATTCTTAGTGTAGCAACTGCCAATGCTTTTCAATTTCCGGCTCCTTATGTAAAAACCAATCCTTGCGATGTGCCGCCGGTAACTTATTTTGGACCTTACCATGGTCACGAAGATGTAAATAACAGAACTATAGAAAGTTTGCCTATCGAATATGTAGGAAGTGTTTCGGAAGGAAATCGTGTCAGAGTTTTCAGAAAGCGATATGTGATGATGAGTCCGTTTACATATCTATTTGTTTCGGCTAATAGCACTGCTCCGTGTACGTTGTTTTATGGCGATTCGCAGGGTTATTCTTTCTTCGATTATAAAGCTTTAGATGGTATAAATTCTTTTAATTTTTACCCGGGTTCTACGTGGATAACACTATTTGAATTTCGCTATCCTGTAGATGCAACAGGTACTGTAAACTTATCGATCAGAGCTTTTTAATATAGCATCCGAAATTTAAACCGATTGAGTATTATATAATATTGTACTCAATCGGTTTTGTATTTCAGGTAAAGAATAACTCTTAAAAGTAAGAAGATTACACCATATTATTGTGTAGTCTTTTTTATTTTACCGAGGAAATTTCGAGGGTTTTATCTATAAGTAAAAAACTAATATTTAAAACCACTAGAATTATGGCTAAGTATACCCCCGAAACAGTAGAAAAAAT
>NZ_QVMM01000015.1 GCF_010501065.1 Dysgonomonas sp. 216
GTAACACCGAAAGTTTTGTACCCGATGGTACAAATTGTGCCGAATTTGATACACAGGATGAATTAGAGGCGCATATCATCAAAAATAATCTGACTGAATGAAAACAAAGTAGTTCTAATTAGAGTTTATGGCTATCGGAAAAAGTAAAATAGAGCTAGTTCTCGAAATAAAGAACCGCATAAAATCGGGGCTTTCGTCGGCAAAAAAACAAATACGTTCCGATGTCGGCGAAATGCGTGCACGTATCGCGGAATTTAAAGCATCGGCAAAAAAAGATTTCAAAGAAATTGCCGGCAGTATTCCTGTAATTGGTGGTAATTTAAAATCATTGACGGGTGGCATCGGCTTGGTTCTTGCGGGGATAGGTTTGTTATCGGCGGGCATGATAAAAGCGACCGACCGAGCCGCCGAATTTAACGCGGAATTTCGAGGGCTTGCAAACCTGAATTTAACAAAAACGCAAAAAGAGATAAACGATTTGCGGACGTTGGTTTTAGATACGGCTTGGAAAAAAGGGTTCGATTCTATAAAAACAAGCGATGCATATAACGAAGTCCAATCGACCGTCGGTTTGTACGGTAACGACGCGCGGGCAATAGTTGAAAAACAGGGCGAATTTGCCAATATTATGCAAGCGGATATGACAAAGTGGGTTGCGGGTACATCTAAGGCAATGGCAAACTGGCGGTTTGGTATTGACCGCCTCGACGATTTCAATAAATCAGCCTATGCAGCCATGCAAGTCGGTGTTGTGTCGTTCGAACAATTGGCAAATGTTCAATCGGTGTATGCGGGGGCGGCGGCTTCTGTTAAACAGGATTTTGACACGGCAAATAAATTGTTCTCGCTGTTTACTATTAAAACTAAATCGCCGGAAGTTGCCGCAACATTAACAAAATCGTTATTTAACGACCTTACAAAGAAATCGACGGTTGATGCATTTAAAAAAATAGGCATTAATTTTTACGATACCAATAAGCAGTTAAAGCAAGCCGACGTTATCATGCTTGAATTAAATAAAAAATTCATGCAGATGAAAGACGATAAGTCGATAATAACCCTCAAAAACCAATTTGCAGGCTCGGAGGGGCTTATTGCAATGATTCAGGCAGCGACCGACAAATCAGGCGAATTAAAAAAGACTTTCGACGAGTTCACCGAATCGAAGTTCAATTTTGATTCAGCTAAAACGATGGCAGAAAATGATATTTTATACCGTCAGGAACAATTATCAAACCGTATAGATAATCTCATTATCCGTATGGGTCAAGTATTGTTACCCATTAAAGAAAAGCTTGTAGGGTTTGCGGAGGGTATTGTTACCGGTATTGATTGGATGGCGAAAGATCAGAAAGGAAAACGGCAAACAATAATTGACGATGAAGCAAACCATACCCGTCAACAAAATGCCGATTTGCTAAATATCGAAAACCTCACACAGGAACAATTCGATAAGCGCATGGCGTATTTCAACGATTTATCGAAGCAGTTCAAAACGAGGTACGATAATAAAACAAACGAATATGCTAATCCAAGCGGCGCATTTTATAACTATAATCCTTTCTATCTGGCAAAAAGTACTAAAGGACGGCTAGAGTATCGCGACGAACAAAATAACTATTTAAGGCATCGCGATTTTGCACGATGGAAAACATATAGCGGTTTGGCTGATGAACTCGACAAGAAATGGTACAACCGTAATACGATTCAGGATTCCAGCACCTCGACAACCGGTTCAACCGGCGAAACTATAACCGACGACGGTTCGGGCGGTAAGTCGGTTAACGGCATTGTAGGTTCGGCAAAACAGATTCGAAATATAACAGTGAATATTGAAGCGTTTAACAAGGGCGGTATAAATATCCAAAGTACAACCCTTCAAAATATGGATGCTTCACAAATTGAAAATTGGTTTATAGATACTTGCTTGCGCGCCGTTCGTCAATTAGAAACATCTTATTAAAGGGTATTTAAACGCTGTTTAAATGAATGAAGATTATAGCAAGATATTTGACCGGATAAGTACGGCGGTTAATAATATACCGACAAAGGTTGCTACCGTCGCCGTTAATTTCAGCAAAGAACGTTTCGTCGAAAAAAACTGGATAAATAAAAGGAAAATATCTTGGAAAAAGACGAAAAAGAAACGAGGGTCAACGCTTGTTGCTTCGGGGCGGCTGAAACGGAGTATTCGAAAAATAACTGTCACGCCTCAATATGTTTCTATCGGCACGGACGTACCATACGCCCGCGCGCACAATGAGGGTTTAGAGATTAGCGGAACGGAAAGCGTAAAGCAACATACCCGCAAACAACATCGCCGACGTTCGTATATTCGTAAGGATAAGCGAATCAAAGCGCAAATAGTGAAATCTCACACGGTTAAGCAACATTCGCGAAAGTATAAACGAAAGTTTGTAAAACGGCAATTTATCGGACAATCGCAGGAACTTGAAGATAGGATAACAAAACTTATCAACTCGGAAATAAGTAAGGCGATAAAGGGTTAAAAAAAGCCCCTGCCTTATAAAAGCGGCTCTCACCCCGCTAATATACAAAGATGCGTACACATCACGACAGAGGCTAAATGCCTTTGTGGGTTTGATGTGTACGCATCTGTTTTAAATGTGAGAGATAACAAAATTACTAATAATAATTATATAAGAAAATGGAAGTAAGAAAAGAAACAAAGAATTTAGGAACTGTTATTATTAAACCGGTTGACAGAAATACGGCAAAGGAATTGATAATCAAAAACCATTATTCGCATAAATGGAATAGTGCGAGTTTTGGCAAATATAACTTTGGCATATTTAAGGAAGAAAGCCCCGATTTATGTTTGGGCGTTGCCTCTTATGGCTATATGAAAAATTGTAAGGCAAAAATATTTTCACACCCAAATCCCGATGCATGGATGTGTGAATTGAACCGCATGTGGATTGATGATTGTTTCGGGCACAATGCCGAAACGTTGTTGATTGGTGCGTCGCTTCGTTTATTACGGAAATCAGACCCGAATATCGTTGCGGTGCAATCGTTCGCCGATGGTCGGTTAGGCTGTGGAACTATTTATAAAGCGGCAAATTTCAAGTATTACGGCTATCACTACACGCGCTTTGTGGAAAACACAAGAACCGGCGAGATTATCCACGAACAAATATTGACAAATACCACCTCAACAAGCGGTTATTTACGTGCGAACATAGCCTATTTAATAGGTGATACAAAGACATTCGAAGTAAAGACCTATCGTTATATATACCCATTCTGCAAGCATTTTAAGTTCAAAACACCCGAAAAGCCATATCCGGAATATGACAAAGGATTGAAGCCTGTCGAATGGGTGAGAGATTGCACCAAGATAAAAGAGAACATAGTATATCTGTTATCAAAAGTGTAGATTAACCCTAAGTTAACAGCAAAGATTAAAAGAAAGGGCGCAACTACCAAAAAAGGTTTTGCGCCCGAATTATGAAATTTACACGATTTGATTTATTTTTATGCACGATTTAAAAAAACGATTATATGTGGTTTTGAATCCTTCCTGATGACGTGCAGTAATAAAGCCTGATATGAACCAAAGCACAAGGCTTGCTACAAAAAGGATTAAACTAATATATAATATAACTAAACTCGAAGTCATAGCAACAGATACATTTACTATTAAACAAACTTATCTTATATCTTGTTTATTTTTTGATTGTAAAATGGAGTATAATGTGAAAAGTAAAGGGGCTTGCCCGATTTTCTGGACAGCCCCTTCAAGGAACACTTAAACAAATTTACGTTGTCAATTTTTATTATCTGGAATTAATTATTATTGTCGACGCCAACCACAGTCGATACGCATTGCTTCAACTATTTTAGCATGAATAATTAATGCTTCTTTTTGCTTTTGAGCGCTTCCAAGATTTGTGATTTCCGATCGCTGGTTGATTCCATAAGGCCAAAAATGCTGGCTATCCCCTTTCAAGGTTTCACCTGTGAGTTCTTTTAATAGTGTTGAGGCTGTTGTTCCTGTAAAAACACCATCAACAAACATATTTCTGTATTCGTTGGTAGTTCCCGATCCAAAATAGTGTGCCATCTCGTGCATGGCTGTTCCTACCCACATATACCATTCGTTAGCGCCAAAGCCTATGGAACCTCTGAATGATGCTTGTGCAGTAGGAATACCCTCGCTATAGTAAACCCAAACGTTACCTTCGAACGAAGTGTATCTGTTGTAATAATAACAGGCACTATCCATAGCTGTTTTAATAAGTTGGTACACTCTGGGTCTGTCTGTTTGATTTATCTCCCCCGACAGAGTGTAAGTAACATTACCCTTCATTGTTGTTACTTTTTGAGGTAAACTATAGGCTGTTCCCGAACTATTGGTTGAATATGAACGAATATAGTAATCGGTATTAAGCTCGAAATCCTCAATAGCTAATATAAAAATTCCCTTTTTTGCTTGGGCGTGAGCTAGTTTATTATCGTTAATTGTTGGATTAGGATTTGTTGACCAACAGACTCCTCTTTCTATAATATCGCTGTCTCCTATGTCGGCAACTTTACACGAACAGCTTATTTTTTGTGTTGCACGTTGAAAAGAAGCCGAGCTCATTTCCACTGTGGGAAGGATAAGTTCCGTTTCGGTGAAATTTAGGCTATCAATATCCGAAAGTAATATATCTGTTTTATCTTCAGGTTGATATATTTCGAGTATAGTTTGGTTAGCTCCTATCTTTAAACTATCAATATTTGATGTTGAGATGCTCAAAACTGAGAAATCTTTTTTGTGAACATTAAATGCTTTCTGGGCAAATGTCGAAGCAGAGACAAGAATGATGGCTAGTATGATAGAGTAATATTTTTTCATTGTTTAGTAAATTTATAGACTTCGTTATTTGCTTTTAGTATATACATTCCGTTTTGCAACTGACTTACATCAATTGTTTGTCCTTTGCTTTGAATGCTTGTTCTTGTTATGTGAACTCCACTTACAGTGTAAATGTCTATAATGCATTTTCCTTCCGGAATGTTTTTCAGAATTAAATAGTCTGTAGCCGGATTAGGATAAACACCAATATCGTTTTTTATAGTGTGTATATTCTCCAATCCTGTTCCCGATTGATTAAATAATATTGACCGCACTGAAGATAGTCCGATATTTTCTATCTGATTTGCAGTGTAGTGTAGTACCATGTCATCGCCCGAGAATGTTATCTTCGAGATGGAACTTAGCATGACCGATTTATTATCGTTTGTCCATGTTTTTATAACCATCGACGGACTTTGTGCATAAATCCAACCAGTTCCCAGAATAAGAGAGAATAGAATGGGCAGATAAATTTTTTTCATTATAATTATTGGTTAATTAAGACGGTATTAGCTTCTATAAACAAATTTAGATTAAAAGATAAAACTATAAGATTAAAATTGAATCAGAATAGTGGGTTAAAGAAACCAGAAACGTAGTGTGCAAACTTGTAGCAATAGTTTTCTTTATTCTAATTTATAATTATTTTTTTTTGCGTTATATCGTTCTTATTTTTTACAGTAACAATATATATGCCCTGGGGTAGCGTTGTATTAAATGTACTGCTTTTTATAGGTTCGTTTACAAAGCTAAGGCCTACTATATTATGAACATATATGTACCCGTCTGCCGGGAGCTGATCTATACATAACATATTGTTTGAACTGTAAATTTTTGTCGAATTATTAACAAATTCATTTTCAATGCCTGTAAAAGAGCTAATTGTAATATTGAAAACAAAAGTGATTCTAGCAGCCTCATTTACATCTGTTTTGTAAGTAAGAGCCTGACGTATAGTTATTTTATCTCCTTCTTTACATAGACCGGGATATTGCCCAATGTTGAATGTCAGACTATTGGTTTGTAATTCTGAGAATATATAGGAGCTGTTTCCCCAATTTGTAACATAACCGCTTTTACTAAACCAATGTCCCGGTGCATTTGCTGTGGAAGTTGAATTAAGGGTTCCGTTGGGGTTTATTGCTGCATAAGTTATTTTCCCGGATTTATATGCTTCTCTGATTTCAGACATCTGGAGGCAAAATGCACGGCAAACTTTACCCAAGTCGGGTTGCATAGGAGTACTCGGATATGTAGACGAACTTCCATTATACGGCGCTAATACCAAATCGTAGGTTAACGTATCGTTATATGGTTTGTCGTCAGGTCCGAAATTATACACTCCGTACAAATTAGTATTTTCAAACTTTACTTTATATGGCCATTGTTCGTCGTTCGAATCATCGTCGTCCCATGCATGTAACCAATGGGTGCGGGTTCCGCCACTTACAACAAACCATAGCTTTTCGCAATTTTCGGGAGTGGTAAACGAAACGGTATCTTTCGAATCTTTTGCTACGGCTTTTTGCATAGGAGAGTAAATGCGTTCTCCATTTTTAAGTAAAGCTACAAATCCGTATCGCCATTCTCCGAAGTTATAATTTTTCTTTCTGAATCCATTAGTGTTAACCAATCCTTCAAAATATGCTTCTATGGTTGTTGGCTCTTCCGGTATATTCAGCTTAAGAATGTTGTATCCGTAATTTTCAACACAGTTAGTCGAATCTATAACCCAATAATTGTCGTCAGACAAATTCATGGCTGGTTGAGGGCGTGTGTCTATTTTACTTTCGCCATACGAACGTAGTGCCGGAATATCCCAGCTTGCGAACCGGGCGGCACAATCGTACATCTCGTCACAAAATTCAGATTGGGATATATCTGTTATTCGTTTATATGCGTTGACTGGATCTTCGGGGTAAACCGATTCATTCCATAATCTTCCGATAAAATCCATTCCGTGAAGGAAAGTCCAATAGTCCTGTATGAAATAATTGTCGTAACGTGGAGTTTCGTGCAGAATATGTTTATGCGCGGTATTCATGTAGTTTACGAATCTGCCATCGGTAAATTGTAGTTCGGGATAAATTTTGAATGCTTGCCATTGGGCGCATTGTTCCCACCAACAGTTTCCGCCACTACCGTTTAGCCCGAATCCATACATCCAACCGTTTTTGTTGTTGTTATTATCGCAATGTACCTGATATTGAAAACAATGTCCCACTTCGTGAGCTAAGGTATGTCCTGCGGCTTTTGCCGACCATGCAGTAAGGGTTAGTAAACCAATCATGTCTTCAACTCCCGATCCGGTGGCTTCCCAATCCTGAGTATACCGAAGTTTTATAATCATTTTATAAAGATCGGTTTTGGATGATCCTCTTTTTATAAATTTAAGGGAATCGGCATAAAAATCGAAACTTTTTTCAGCTATATTTAATAGGTTATCTACATCTATTTGATAAGATCCGTTTGATGCCAAATTAGGATTTGTTCCATATCCAGCTTCCCAAAATATAATAAAATTATCCGATTGCTTACTACGCGAATAGCTCCATTGGTTATTGTCGTCATTTACATTGCCAAGAGATGAAGGTACATAGATGCTTTTTCCTGAATCGGTTGTGGCAGCCAGTATATTTGTATTATTAATTGTTATGGAAGATAACAGTAATAACGATATTATTTTGGTATAGATGTATATTTTAGATTTCATGGCGTGTACATTTTTTAAGGGGAAAAAATGATTTTAGTTTGATAAACACAAGAGAATGAAAAAGAAAGAGGTTCTTTCCAAACCTCTTTCTTCTCTAACCTTATTTAACCATAATTGTAGTTTCCAAGCTTTTTAACCATGGTGAAATGAATCGGATTTTGATGTCACCACTTTCGCTTGTCGATTTTATGTAAGCTAACATTTGTCCATGAAAAACACGATGAACATTGTCGGTATAATCACTCATATCTTGATTGTTACTAGCTTCTAGCCCTAATAATCTTCCGGGTCCTGATATCTGGCATGTTATTTCGTTATCCGATAACATGACAGGAATTCCCTTTTCATCTACTATTTGAATAACTACTTGTGCAATTCCGTTTTTGTCGATACTTTGGTCTGTCGATTTTAGAATTATAGCATAAGGCTGTGCAGACGATTGTATTGCATAACGTGAGATTTCGTTGTTTTTATTATCCATTCCGATAACTTCAAGCTTTCCTGTTTCGTAAGGAATATCCCAGTAAATAATGCCTGTATTATCGTCATAATCTTTAGTTTGTCCTACAACTTTTCCGTTTAGTTCGAGTTTTGCTTTAGCAGCATTTGTATAACATACAACCCGTATTAATTGTCCTTCGCTGTAATTCCATATTGGCCAGGCATCCATCGATGGTGTTTTTTCTTCGTAATTTCCTGCATTTTCAGCATCTAATTGCGACCATACATCTTGCATCTGACTTTTGGCCCCTTTACCCGGTGTGGGGTATGTGCCTAAGTATGCCATTGGTTTATCCGACCAAAGCGATTGACGATAATATCCACGAGGTTTAATAAATCCTCCGAAATCGAGTAGTCCCGAGTAAAATCCTCTTGAAGGCCAGCGTCCCGATTCGCCTAGGTAATCTATTCCGGTCCAAAGGAATTGTCCGAATATGTGTTCTTTATCCCTGACCGATTTCCATGCGCTTAGCTCGTGGCGGTTTTCACTACCATATATTACTCGATTTGGATATTTTTGATGATCGGAATCGTAACGATTTTCAGTGTAGTTATATCCGGCAATATCCAGAGCTCCCGGATATTCTGTTTCGTTCGACATCGCCACACCGGCAAGTCCGGCAGTTGTAGGACGAGATTTGTCGTATTGTTTTACAACAGCAACCAAACGTTTAGCTATTGCCCCTAAACGCATGGCATCCGGAGCGTCTTTTTTATATCCTCCAAATATAGGTTGGGTAAAACCGGTTTCGCTTCTTCCATCTAACACGGGGTGCGAATAAGGATCGTTCGGGTAGTCTACTTCATTTCCTATGCTCCATGCAAAAATAGAGGTGTGATTACGGTCGCGGCGTACCATATCGGCTAAATCTTTTTCTCCCCACTCTTCAAAGAAATCGAAAGCCCCCTGAAATCCGGGTGTCCCTACGTTCCATCCTTCTATCCATTTTCTTTTTGCATATTCCCATTCGTCAAAAGCTTCGTCTAGCACTAAAAGCCCTAATTCGTCGCACAGGTCATACAAGTCGGGCGATTGAGGGTTATGGCTTGTGCGTATAGCATTACAGCCGACCTCTTTTAGGGTAAGTAACCTTCTTTTCCAAACTTCTCGGGGAACAGCTGATCCTAAAACCCCTGCATCGTGGTGTAAACATACTCCTTTTACTTTCATCCATTCGCCATTTAAGGCAAATCCTTTGTTCGGATCAAATGTATATGAACGTATACCGGTTTTAGTAGTAGTCTGATCAATTATTTTTCCTCCATCTGTAACGGTTGTTTTCAGTTGGTATAAAAGAGGGGATTCTAAGCTCCAGAGCTGTGGATTGCTTACTTTTATCGAGGCATTTATTTTACCGCTTTCTCCTGCTTTAACAGCAAGCTTCTGTGTTTTTTTGGCTACAACCTTTCCTTCAGGCGAAATAAGTTCGTTATTAATGCTTAGGGTTGAGTTTGCGTTTGATGTGTTAGATATTTCAACTTCAAAATTAACTGTTGCCTGTTTTTTAGTTACATTGTTGGAATAAGCATACACGCCCCATTGCGCAATATGTATAGGATTTGCATATACTACCCAAACGTTACGATATATTCCTGACCCTGTATACCAACGCGAATCGGCGCTTTGACTATGATCAACACGTACAGCTATAACGTTATCTTTTCCATATTCAATATGTGGTGTTGCATCATACATAAACGAAATATATCCGTTGGGGCGTTTACCTAATGATTTTCCATTTACAAAAACTTCACTTTGGTTATATACGCCTTCGAAATATAAATATACTTTTTCTCCTTTTTTTGATTCTGGTATGTTCAGTGTTTTACGATACCAACCTATACCTCCGGGCAGGTATCCAGTACAACTTGCCAATGTTGGGCTAAGTTGCCCTTTTACACTCCAGTCGTGAGGAAGGTTTACTCTTCTCCATCGGTTATCTTTAAAGTCGGGCGATTCAGCATTTTGTTGGTCGTTTAAAGTGAACCTCCAGCCTTGATTTATTAATTCGGGTTGCCCGAATGATACTTGTGCCGATAGCTGTGCAGAGAAAAACAAAAGAGCTATAAGTACTAAATTTTTCATGTGGTATATATCTTTCATTAATAAATTAAATTATTTCACTAGTTAAGGCGATTAAAGGATGCCCATTATCCTAAAGAAGAAACAACGGCTTTTTAGCATCATGCCAAAATGCTTTATTTAATTGCTCTATTGTAAACACTTGGTCATTTCAGCAGCAGCAAGTAAAAATGCTCCAACGCCTACATCGGCAGTCGAGTCGGCATCAATCGTTTGTTTGTCATCAGATTGTTGTACATATCCAATTTTTCCGTCAGGTTGTAATGCCGTTTCTGTTAAATATTTCCAGGCTTTGTTTATAGTTGGTAAAAATATTTCTTCGTCAAGCAGATTATTGTTGATGCCCCAAAGCAATCCGTAAGTAAAAAAGGCCGTACCGCTGGTTTCCGGCCCGGGATTGTCTTTTGGGTCTAAAATGCTACACGTCCAATATCCTTCTTTTTGTTGCTCTTTAGCTAATGTTGTAGCCATTGTTTCATATATCCGGATATATCCTTCCCGTTTGGGATCGTTGATAGGTAGGTCTTCTAATGTTCTGACAATAGCCGCAAAAGCCCATGCATTACTGACTGATTCAAAATCCTTTAGTCCGTTAAGTGTTTTATGTTGCGGAAATTTGCTTTTCCTGTCACTGTAAAATAATCCAGATTCAGAATCGTATAGCAGATTTTTGGCGTAGTCGAAACCCGAATGGAGCCTGTCAAGATATTCTTTGTTTTGAGTTAATATGTACATCTTGGTCATTACCGGCATTGTTATGTACAAATTGCTGGTCGAATTCCAGTAATTGTCGTTTGAAGCATGGATCTGATTGCTAATTGTTTCTTTCATTTCTTCAATCTTCGCATCAAGAGAATCTAATTGGTAAAGCATTAGATAGGCTTGAAAACAAGCTTGCCAATCGTATGGCATGTTTTTATTCAATCCATTTTCTTTTGTTTCGGTTTCATTTTTACCTGCCCAAGTTTCTGTGTATAGGCGATAATCTTCTATTCCGGTTATTTTATAAGCAGCAAGGTTGCCAATGTGATAAACAGCACCATTCCACAATACATTCCCATGCTCGGTATGTGTTTGTTGCCAATGATTGTTTACCTTTTTTACAATTTCAATTATCTCCGAACTTGAAGATTTTGTAATTGTTGTATCATGCTTTTCTGTGCTTTGTTGTTCACTTGTATTCTTAATGCATGCGCTAAAAGAAGAAGTAAATATTAATGTCAGCAGTAGCAGGTATTGTATATTTTTATTTTTCATACTCTTAATCAAAACATCGCATATTATTTCATAATGCAAATATTGTAAAGACTTCCCAAACACAACGGGCTGAAATAATTCAAATAAAGGCGAAATTTGGTTCAGCCCAATTTTATGTGAAGATTTGTAGCTTTGCATGGAGTCGGGTTTCTTGTGAAAAATGAAAGATTTGTCCACTCTTACTGGTGGATTTGTAGCATATCAGATATATAAGAACTCCTATATTTGTGTTTGAATTAATTCTTATTATTAGATATCCATGAAAAAACTATTTATCTCATTATTTACCCTATTCTTAGGGTTTGCGAGTTATGTTTCTGGACAAGGTGTTGTTTCTTCTGTAAAGATTGGTGAGTTGTTTTTACCATCTAGCTCATTTACTATTTCGGGGGAGCAATTAACGGGACAGGCATTTCAGCAAGATGCGCTGATAACTTATAAAAATTATCAGTATACCGTTTATTACAACAGTACTCGTAATGTATGTATTGCACGGCGTAAAATGCCGTTAGGGCAGTGGGAAGAAATAGTTCTTCCGTACCAGAATAGCGAAAATGATGCCCATAATGTGATATCGATGGGTATTTGCGCTAACGATGGCAGTATTCATTTATCATACGATCATCATAATCATCCACTACATTATTGCTATTCTCTTGAGGGTTCGGCTAATGACCCAGAGAATATGCCATGGCAGGCCGGTAATTTCAGTCAGACTACTGATGTAATGGATACTCAGGTTAAAGATGTTACCTATCCGAGGTTTATAAATAAACCTGATGGTAATTTGTTGTTTGAGTGTCGTTACAAACTAAGCGGCGATGGAGATAGCTATCTGCGCGAATATGATGGAAATGCAAAGCAATGGACATATATAGGACGATATGTACAGGGCAGGGATGCCAATCCTGATGTGTGCGCTTATATTAACCGCATCGATTATGATAAAAATGGAAGATTACACGTTTCGTGGTGTTGGAGAGAGTATTATGGCGGCGAAACGAATAAAGACCTGAGTTATGCTTATAGCGATGATGATGGTAGAACGTGGAAAGATATTACAGGAATAAAAGTAGCCGAAAGTGAACCTGATTATGTGCCTGTACCGGGAGAGGACGCTCGTGACCGTGTTACAAGTAAGTGCCTTAGTATAAAAATTCCGTCTCTGAAGATAAAGGATATTCCTAAAAATAAGGGATATATCAATCAGGAGTCTCAAACCAGCGATAGCAAAGGGCGTCCTCATATGATTAACTCATATATGGACGAGGGTACAGATAGCAATTGGAGCACGTCTCGTACAAAAGCCGTTTTGCATCATCATTTTATCGACGAATCAGGGGTTTTACAACATCGTTATGTCAAGAATGGAAATGCAAAAGTAAATTCATACTGCCGTACCCAAATTGTGGCCGATGCTTTTGATAATGTATATGTAATAGCGAACCATGGAGAAGTATATGTAGCCACAGAGGCTGGAGATTATGATGACTGGCAGTTATTGGCTAAGCAAGATCAGGATATCTTTTTATCCGAGCCTCAGGTTGACCGAAAGTTGCTTTTAAAAGAAGGGGTTCTTTCTTTCGTATATCTTCGGTCTGATGCAAAAGTTGTAGTTGTTAATTATTTGTTAGACAACCCCAATACTCCTGCCGGTACAGGTGTTTTAGCTGAATATTTTTCTGATGATAATTTCTCTACTATTATATCCTCTTCTGATAATTCGAATATAAATGGGCAGGCTTTTCCGTTAGGAACTAAAAGCGTACGTTGGTCAGGAACTTTCGAAACACAATATGGCGAAAACTATACGATGTATTTGAGCACATCTGAAGCATCGGCAGTGTATGTTGATGGTAAAAAGGTTCTGCTTACTAAGAAAAGTAGTGTTGCTGAAGAGTATGAGTTTACATTCTCGCCTATAGCATCGCATAAACACAATATTGTTATTGAGTCTCAGGTAGAGTCTTCTAATCCTGTAACATTATCGTGGGCGAGCGGAAAGACTAATAAGGAAGTGATTCCTGTGGATGCATTGTATTCAGAAAAAGCAAACGATGATGATGTTGTTACAACAGAGCCCGATTTGAGGAAGAAAGCAGAGCTTGATAATATATTGTTGTCGGAAAAGAAATCAGTAAACACAACAGGAAAAGAAACGTTTGAAGTAACACCATTCAATCCTCTGAATGCATATAGTCTGGAAGTAAAGGCAAAGATTAATTCTGCTACGGGCAGGGGAATGGATATAGAGGCACGGTCGAAAACGGGCAAAGGTTTCCGTTTCTCTTTAGGCGAAACAAGCATAAGCGAATCGAGCGTATTAAACAATATCACAAAATTTGCGGTTGCCGATAATAGTGTAGAACAATCGTATCGTTTTGCAGTAGTAGATAATAATGTTTATGTATACTGTGGGCAAGAGTATTTGGGAGCAACAACCATTGAAGATATTAAGAATATACAAGCCGATGATACGGAAACTGAACCAACGGCTAGTTACGGAAATGATATTATGCCCGAATGGGCAGGTCCGAATGCTTTAGGATCGGCAAAGCCTACAGAATATGGCTGGAGTGCATCAGCTAGCGATATACCTTGGAATGCAGTTGGAGGAATGGGAGTAAGGTACGAAAATGTAACTCATAACTTGGAAAATGGAGGTAGCTTTACAGGTAGATTGATGACTATTCGTTGGGATGCCACGTCTTATGCATCTGCAACCTATTTTTACCCCGTAACGTTAGAAGCTAATACGGTTTATGAGTTGTCGTTTCTTTATGAATGTTGGGCAAATGCGACTTCGACAGCGTCAATAACAACCGGCATTAGTCAAGCGAAAGATGCAACCGGCATCTATAAGTCTGAAACTCATATAACTCCTACAGCCACACAAACGTTGAGGCGTGGAACTTTTACATTTACTACCAAAGATGCCGGAACTTATTATTTGACATTCAGTGGAGCTTGGGCGATGTATGGTATTGGCGATTTTAGATTGAAAGGTATTTCATACGAGAATCGTTTGTTGATAGGGAAAAACTATAACGAAGGCTCTGCCGATTTCGAGGTGTTTTCTGTAACTTATCAGGACGGTGCATATGCGCCGGGCGAAGGCTCTGGTGATACACCTAATCTTTCGGTAAAAGAAATTTTACCCACACGGTTAGCCGAAAATGTTACTATTACAGCTTTAACAGGATCGAAGAATGTAAAATTGTTAGATTTTAATCCTGCCGATGAATATACATTGGAGATAGCAGCAACAGTTACATCTGCGGATGGCAGGGGTATGGATTTTGAAGCTAGGGATGAAAATGGTTCAGGTTTACGCACATCATTAAGCAGCTCTTCTCTTACATGGATACTACCTTTTGCTCAACCATTAACAATAGCCTCGACAGGGACAACAGAGCAGGTTGTACGTTATGCTGTTCAAAGTGACAAAGTACATGTTTATCGGAATGGAGAATATGAAGAATCTTTCGATAAGGCATCTGTAGGAGATATGAATGCTGATGGAACTACTGAAACAGATATTATAAGTGGTATTAGTATTTACGACGAGTCGAATATTATTGCGAATCCTGATTTTAAAGCGACTGCAAATAATGAAGCTCCATCCGGATGGATTAGCGAAAAGACGTTAGGTGGAGGTACAAATCCGCGTGTACAGGTAAATAATAATGAAATACCGGGAACAGATCCTACAAGGGCAGCTTTTGTTTTCCGATTCGATAACGATAGTGATTACGGTACTTGGTATTCATACGGAGTTCAACTAAAACCATCTACTTGGTATGAGTATGCTTTCGATCTGATTACATGGGGAGAGAATCAGAGTAAAACTTTCAATATTATAGTTTCAACTTCGCAAGATGGAACTACAGGTAGCGTGGTAAACAAATCTGTTACTACACCATCGGTACGTGCAACAGCGGAAAGAAAAGTAGTCCGTTTTAAAACGTCTGAATCGGAGAATCCGACAGATCAATATTATCTTACTTTCTCTAAGTCAGCGGGAATGGGAACAACAGGGGTTACAAACCTTAGTTTGATCGAACACTCGGCTAATCGCATTTTATTCGGAAAGAATTATGCTTCAGGTTCTGCTGATATACAAGTTAATTATATTTCGTACGATCAATCGGGGGCATATGCTCCGGCTGCGTCAGTATCGATAGGAGATGAAGATCAGTTGAAGGATAGCTACGTGAAATTTGTTGTAGCAAACGGAACGGTAACAATCTGTAGCGATTCTAAGATATTGAATGTAGCGATATACGATGTGATGGGACGTTGTTGCCTGAATAGTAAATGCTATGAGAATGTTTACACTGCCGATATGGCACAACAAGGTCTTTATGTTGTGAAAGTAAAAACAATAAGAGGAGAATATGTAAAAAAAGTAGTCGTTAAATATTGATAGTTAGCACATTATGTAAATACAGGCTGCCTCATTAGGCAGCCTGTATTTGTTATAGTGATCTTTGATATTCTCTAGGGGTTACGTCGAACTCGTTTTTAAAACACAATGTAAAGTATTTAGGATCGGAGAATCCGACAGAATAAGCTACTTCTGAAATGGAAACAGATGGATTTCTAAGCATCTGACAAGCATGTTTAAGTCTGATATTCCGGATAAATTCGTTAGGAGATAAACCCGTCATAGTTTTTATTTTGCGATAAAGCGAAGATTTTGACATGTTTAATTCCTGTGCAAACAGGTTCACATCCAGATCTGTATCAGAAAGTTTTCTTTCTATAATAGATATCGCATTATTAAGAAATTGCTCATCGGACGATTGGTAGTCGAGTGTCGATATGTTTATCTCTACATTCGACTTAAATTCTTTCTGTTTGTCTTTTTTATTTACAATAAAATTGTGTATACGTGCCGCTAACACCTTGAGCTCGAACGGTTTAGATATATACGCGTCGGCTCCTGCGTTATAACAGGCTATACGGTCGTCGGCGCTATTTTTGGCCGTTAACAGAATAATCGGGATATGGCTCGTTTCCAGATTACTCTTTAATGTGCGACAGAGTTCCAAACCATCCATTTCGGGCATCATAACATCGCTGATAACAATATCAATACTATTTTCTTTGATAGATGATAATGCCTCAATACCATTAGTTGCTGTGAATATATTGTAACTTTTGATCAATATATTTTTCATCAATGTTAATAGCTCTTCATTATCCTCGACAAGCAATACTGTTGTTTGTTCTTTTTCGGTGTTTTCGGCTTCAGTATTTTCGGTAATAGCTTCAATTTCATCCAGTTTGTTAGTCTTGCCTTCTTCTTCAATAGCAGGCAATTCTTCTTTATCCAAGATAGTTATATTGTCTCCTTTTACAACTTCTGTTACATTGTATGCCTTTTCGTCTATAGGGAGCTCGACAGTAAATGTTGTTCCAACATTAACTTCGCTTTCGACGTTAATTGTTCCGTTATGCAGATCTATAAGATCTTTAGTTAGAGATAAGCCTATTCCATTGCTATCGTTAAACTGCCTGTCGGAACTATTGCTGTAAAACCTGACAAATATTTTATCAAGTTCGCTTTGGGAAATTCCTACTCCTGTGTCGCTTATTTTTATGACAATATAAGCTTGATTATCTTTCTTTGTCTCTTGTTTCAATTCAACCTTTATTTCTCCATCGTTAGGAGTATATTTAAATGCATTTGATAAAAGATTGAATATAACTTTGTCCACTTTGTCGGCATCGAAGTAGGCCTGAATTTGATTATTTTCAGAAACGAAAGAAAAGTTTATGTTCTTTTTCTTTACCAAAGGCATAAAGTGAGTATCGCAAACATCTTTTATAAAAGTGACAATATTGCCGTACGATATTTGTAATTTCATCCTGCCGCTTTCAACTTTTCTGAAATCAAGAACTTGTTGTAGCAAGCGTTTTAGCCGATTTACATTTGAACGCATTATCTCAAATTGCCCTATTTTGCCCTTATAAGTCATTTCTATATCATCTATTAAGCACGAAATGATAGTAAGAGGAGTTAGGAAGTCGTGAGAAATATTGGTAAAATAACGTAACTTGCTCTGAGTCAATTCTTCCGATTTGTCTTTTTCAATCTGTGCTATCTTCAGTTCATTTCGCAATTTTATCCTGTTTATTGCTGTCCGGTATGTAATATATATTAAGATTATTATTATTAGTGTATAAATCATGTAGGCCCACCATGTTTCGTAAAAAGCAGGGCGTTTGTATATCTTTAACAGGGTGATATTATCCGACCATAAACCGTTCTCATCTGTCGATCTGATATAAAACTTATGATTTCCTTTTTCCAGTTGGTTATATATTGCAAATTGTCGGTCGCTTTCGTTGTATACCCAGCCATCGTCAATGCCATCCATTTTGTATGCATACTGAATTTTGGTTGGATATATGTAGTCAAGAGATGAAAAGTTTATTTCTATATTTTTATCTCCGGGCTCCAATACTAGTGTTTGAGATATAACATCGAACCGATGATTATCATTATTTCGGAAAACAGACTTGTTATTAATTTTAACATCAATAACTAATGGTTTTGCATCTTTCGGGTGTTCCGATAGCTTCTCCGAAGCAGTAAATACTGATATGCCTTTGTTCCCTCCGAACAATATTTTTCCGGAAGCTGTTTTCAGATAAGAATTTTCCAAGAACGAATTAACTAAAACCCCATCGGTGCTAGAGTAACTGCGCAAAGCTTTGTTTACGGGGTTGTACTCTATTATACGCTTATTTGTAGATATCCATATGTGCCCGAAATCGTCAGAAATTATGTTAAGAATACCTTCGTTTAATATTTTGAACAAATCTGAATTATCGGTAAATCGTTGTTCCAGAATATCATATGTTATGATATTGCCTTCTTTTGTGCCTATCCAGACTTTGCCGTTTATATCGCCGCAAATGGAGGTAATATTGTTGCTTATAAGATTTCCATTAGTCTCGCTATAGTTTATAATCTTCGATCCGTCAATGTTAATGCTTCCTTGTATCGGAATGTGGTAAATTCCCGAATTTCGGCTGCTAACCCATACCGAACCTTTTGTGTCTTCGGTTATTCCTGTTATCGAATTTAAAGGAAGAGTTATAGCATTGTCTTTGTTGTATGGTAATACTATAAGTTTTGTTGATGTAACTATCCAAATGTTATTTTTTCTGTCTTCAAAAAAGCTCAGCGGCTGTCCGGGATCGTCAACAATATTATACAGATTAGTTTGGCTAAGCAGGGAAATATTGCCATTTTTCTTTTTCATCCGGTAAATCAATCCATCATATTGTGTTCCAACCCATACTTCTTCGGGTCTTGATCTGAAGCTTGAAATACAGTTAACAAGGTTTAAGCCCGGTAAGCTTCTTAGTTCCGGATTGTCTCGGAAAAAGCTTACTTTATTTTTTTGCGGATCAAATAAGCCTAATCCCCATCGGTTTTGAGCAATCCATAAATCGTTATCCTTGTCCTGATATATTGATGTTATATTAGGTGTGATACCTGTCATGTCTTTAATCGCTTGCAACGAATAGTTCTCTATTACAGGCTTGTTAAAACTAACAGTTAATACACCTTCGCTAAAAGTCCCAATCCATAGATTACCATTATGGTCTTTTATAACTTCGCTGAATATATTGTTCGATACGTTGAATAAGCTAGAGGCTTCAACGTCTTGCTCTATATCGCCATTATCGGTGTATTTCATGGCGTGCATACCTGCGGTAGATATAATCCAGATATACTCCTGAATATCGTCCTGCTCAATACTGAACGCATATAATTCAGGTGTGTTACGTCCTAAGGAATAAACCTCTATCGGTTTATACATTGCCTGACCATTTTCGCTTTCGTTCGGGTTGAATAAAAATATACCATCGCCCCATGTACAAATCCATAGCTGTTTTCTACTATCCTGAAATACTTTGAATGGGTTGTTAGAGTTTCCTATGCCCGGAAAATTCTTGAATGTGTCTTTTTCTTTGTCGTATTTATGAAGTCCGTTTCGCCACGTTGTAACCCATATATTGCCATCTAAGTCTTCGTATACCGAATTTATACTGCCTATAGGTAGCGAACTGTCGTATTTTTTACGCAGCGTCATATCGGGGTTAAACCTGAACATCTGTCGGTTTGTTCCAACCCATATACTACTATCCGATGTTGTTGTGATACACCTTATTTCCTGATTTGCTAATTCTTGCCCGTCGAAATGACTTATTTGGTAAGTACTTTTGTCCAAAATGTTCATTCCTTTTTTCGTCCCTATCCATAAGCGGTTGCTAGTGTCTTCACTTAAGCAGGTTATTTCGTTATTTGTAAGTAGTTGCGGACTATTCAGATTAGATCTGAATACAAGAGTTTGGTATCCATCGTAACGGCATAATCCGTCAAGAGTGGCCAGCCACATAAAGCCTTCCTTATCTTGATATAATCTTTGTACCGAATTAGATGGCAGTTGTTCTGTTAAGGTTATAGGTGTGACTGATATGCGACTCGAATATGTATTATTACAGTTTACAATAAATAACAGTAAAAATAAATATATAATCTTTTTCATAAATAAATTAAATGTCTTTTGCTATCCGGCTTCTGTTGAAGCTTTTTTAGCCCTAAAAAATGAGTTGAATAATTCTTATGCCCTAAATGAATGTTTTTTATCTTATTGTTCCATTTTGTGCGAGAACAAAGTCAGCAAGTTCTAAATTACGAATTTATTTTGTATAAACCAAAATAGATAATACTATAATGTTACTCGTTGTAATAAAATAAGGGTCGTTATTCGAATCCTGTTCTTTTTGCAATATTCTATCAGTGTAGAATTAGTGTGACGTTACAATGGTATACAAGCTGTATTTATTCAAAACCTGACAATCCTGACAGTTTTTTGCAAATTATGTTTTTGCTTATTGGGTGCCGCAAGTTGAATTGAGATTGGTAGCTGGTATATAGATAAATTTTAGCTGTCGATTTGCATGAAAAAGAAGAAACTTGCAGGGTTCTTTTTGTTAATAGTGGCTATTCTTTCTTTGTCTTTTTGTACAACATAATATATCTTTGTGTTTAACTATGAAGTGTATAAGAAATATATGGAACAAGATTTTGTCTGATGAAAATGGTAAAAAGAACCGCCATACAGTCGATATCTTCTTGTTTTGTATAGCTTTGGTTGCCTTCATCCTTTTAATTTATAGTTTCAACTGGTAATGATTCTCCCCAAATACTATCATGAAAATAACTTTATTGGTAATAGGTAAAACCGATGCCGGATATTTTAAGGAAGCGATTGAAGAATATCGTAAACGTCTCGAACATTATTTGCCGTTCGACATACAAGTTATTCCCGATATAAGAAATACAAAGAGCTTGAATAGCGAACAGCAAAAAGATAAGGAAGGCGAACTTATTCTCAAAAACTTACAATCGGGAGATTATATGGTTTTACTCGATGAACACGGAAAAGAATACACCTCGATGCAATTTGCAACTTACATTGAGAAGAAAACCCATTCTGTCCCTAAACGATTGGTGTTTGTTATTGGCGGGCCATATGGTTTTTCGAGCAGTGTTTATGATAAAGCTTCGGAAAAAATATCGTTGTCAAAAATGACTTTCTCGCACCAGATGATTCGTTTGGTTTTTGCCGAACAGTTGTACAGGGCAATGACTATATTGAATAACGAGCCTTATCATCACGAATAGGTAGTTTATTTTACTTTCCGACGTATAATGTAAATGTTGAAAGCCGAAAGCAGGCACGAAACAGAAACCCCTATAAGTATTGTAGGAACAATGCTTCGCGATTCGAAATTTGACCAAACTTTTGAAACTATTGCTGTATATTGGAGTTTAATTAATAACATGAAAATTACAGATAGTAATAGTATCGACGCATTCATTATAACAACAAGGCGTTCGTAAGGGGCTGTTACCCGAAGGCGTGCATAACCAAGCAGGCGAAGTTTTTGCAGTTTTTGCATATTTTTTTCGAGTAGCAGATAAATGCTTAATACCAATATGATGAACGATAGTATGCATATTATGGTACCTACTGTGATAACAATTCCAACAAGTATTTTCAAGAAAGAGGACATCCGGCTTATCGCCACATTTTCACCTTCCACTTCGTATCCTTTTTCTTTAAGAAATTCGGCTATGCGTGTATCTGTTATGTTATCTATTTCGAGTATTAGACGCGATGCATTCGCATTTTTTTCGTTTCCGTAATTTTGATTAGCCCATTCCATAAATGTTGATGGCACCAAAATTGTATTTATACGGTTAGACAGGCCTACTATGCGGCCTTTCATTTGTTTTCGTTGTCCTTGCCCGAATATTGTAACATCCAGAGGCACTACACCTATCATCCCCTCTGTTATTTTGGGCATTTCCTGCGATTCGGCAAACCCGAAGTTATATAGATCAAGATAGTTTTTGGGTAATATTATGGGGATAGTGTTATCGACAGGCGAGAAACGCCAATCGTTGCTTTTTACGTCGATAAATTTATCGGGAATCGATTCGAAAAACATTTCTGTTCCAAATCGTACACCTTTCTGGTTGATACCTGCATATACCCCGAATCGGGAAGGTACAAATATCCCCAGATCCTTAACAAATCCCGAATTGCGCAGTTCGTTTATTTCGTCAGGAGTAAAGCCCGATGCTCCCGACGCAAAAGTATTAAGGATACTTACTTTTTTAGTGATAGTAAAAAAATCGCGTTTAAATAAGTCGTCTTTTTGTGTAAATATAGGGTTTATGTCGGAATAAAACTGAATGGCTACCAAAACAATAGTCATTCCTATAAGGTTGGCTGCAAAAAAACCGATAAGTTGTGCTTTGCTTATATTTTCTTTTAATAGTTTCCAAACCAAATTCATAGCGCATAATCTTTATTATAGTTCAACGGAAGGTGTTTTCCTATCGAGGTTACAATTATGGCTGCCTCTTGTAATTTAGCCTCTTGTTCTACAAGTTCGGCAACTATATTTGCGTTTTTATCATCAAGGTGGCTGATAGGTTCGTCAAGTATAATAAAATTGAAAGGCTGGCAGAGGCAACGAATTATAGCAACCCGCTGTTGTTGTCCCCACGACATTTTAACTATCTTTTGGTTTAGTTTGTCTTTGATACCAAGTATACCGAACATTTCGGTAATCTGTTTTGAGGTTTTGTGGTTTGTAAGTGTGTTTTTTAGCAGAACGTTTTCTAGAGCTGTAAGTTCGGGGAATAGCGCTAAATCCTGAAACAGTAAGCTTAAATGATTGGTGCGTATCAAATCCCATTCTTTGCCGGAGATACTGTTCAAATTGCTTTTGTCAAAAAAAATGCTGCCCGAAAAGTCCTTTCTGTAGCCATATATAAAACTACAGAAAGAACTTTTCCCTTTTCCGGAGGCAGCTTCAATAAGATAAGAATTTCCTCTGTCGAAGTTTATGTCTTGTTTCCATATACCCGATTCTAAATTGTCCGTATCGGCAAATACATCAGGTAATACACTTCGGAGCAAAATTCTATCCATAAGTTTTTTATTATCTCATTTTGTCGTTCATTGCTGTAAGCAATTTATCAACATATTGGAATATAACAGCCAAACTGTTTTTGCTGCTGTCTGTTACAGCTAATTTTCCATTAGCATCTTCGTTTGAGCCTGCATATTCGTATTTATCGAATAAGTCGATAAATTCGCCAAGTAAAGTATTAGCTTCCTTGTCCGAAACTTCTTTCAATACAGGAGCTTTCAACGACTTGATGTTTCCGGCAAACATAACAGCTTTACCTTTAGCCAAAGCATCGTAACCTTTTGATATAGTTGAAGATGATTTGATAGCATTATAAGTGGCTTCGCTGTTAGTAAAGTATAACATGTTGTTGGTTAAACCTACATAAGCTGTAGTGCCTTCTATATCGCCGCTGTAAGTGTTTTCGTCAATTTGTTTTAGGTCTTCCGATTCAGCTTTACCGATAGCCATTTTCAACAAATCAAACAAAGACTTTCCATCCTTCATATCCATCATTAAAGAGAACTCAGGGAAAGTAGAATCGTATTCGCCCCATGAACGTTCTTTCTTAATAGAAAGAATATTTGTCAATCCTAAAGTAATATCGCCTTCAATATTGCTTACAATTGATTGAACATTGATGCCATTTTCTTCGTCGTTTACTTCATCTTCAATTTTCTCGATAACGCCAATTCTTTTCAAGAAATCGTATATACCTGCTCCTTTAAGATTTGCAGACATCACGAAAATTGGATTTTCTGCAATGTATTTTAATTGTTCGCCTTTTAGCTCGCCACATATCGAAGCTCCTAACTCTTTATATTTAGCTTCTATTTCGGCAGAATTGTAGAACATATCATTGCTTGCTGCGATCTCTCCTTTTTCAAACGAAATATACATTCCTTGCGAAACTCCGTCTAATTTATCAAGTTCGGCAGAAGCTCCTTCGGGCAACGTTATGCCCGACATAGCGAACATAGATTTGAACATGTCAGGAGAATATGCATAGAACACCGAAATGTCTTTTTTATTTCCTTCGAATTTAGCAAAAGCTTCTTTCGATCTGATACTTTGGTCTTTACCTTGTGTTAATTGTTTTTTAGCCATAGCCAACATGTCAACCGATTCGTTGTTCGAATTTCTGTAGTTATACATATTCATTGAGGCTATTATAAGAAATTTTTCTTTGTTCCAAGCAAAAACTCCATTGTTGCCCATCGATATATAATGTATGCCATCTTCTTCTTTAAGCATTTCCGACTCTTTCATGTTCGGGATGTTCAGAAGAGATTGTTTTAATTTGTCAGCGTTGTTTACTCCCAATATAACACCGAAAGTTTTGTAATCGGTATAGAAGTAAGCTTCATTTTTAAGGTTTAACCCCAAAGAGTTTACATCTTTAGTGAAAGCATCTATCATATCTACTACCGATTGCTCACTTCCGATCATGGCTTTAGCCATATTTATACCTCTTTGTACGGTTACATTTTTGAAAATGTCGTAGTTTGACTTTTCAATCATCGATTGTGTGTTGATATGTACTACATATCCCATGTCTGCAGGAATAGCATCTGCTAAATCCTGTGTCGTTTTTTTACACGAGGAAAAGGCAAAAACTGCAGTTGCTAGAACTAGAAAAAGTTTTGAAATTCTCATAATCAATAATATTTTAGAGTGTGAAAAAGTGTTTATGTTAAAGCTTGTGAATCTGGTAATAATCAGAATCAACGTCAAAAATAATGAATTTCTGTTTTTTTTTAACTGTTATTAGGCCTTTTTTTTCTGTTAAAATCATCTCTTTTGCCTGCGAATATATCATATTTACGAAATTCGCATTCAAGAGAACCATTAACTAAGGGTATTCTTTGCGAGTGTTTTAGTCCTATCATATTGAACAGTTCTTTTTTGTAGCTCAAAATCCATACTGTATATCCTGTAAAAACATGTTTCATGCGTTCGCCAATTATCTGGTAAAGCCCCAATAAATCGTCAGGTTTTAATCGTTCTCCATAGGGAGGATTGGTAACAAGCATGGCATTTGGAGCTGGAGCTTCTGTGTACTGTTGTATGGGTTTTACGCTTAACTCTATATATTTGCTGAGTCCTGCACTTTTTACATTTTTACGTGCTGTTTCTATTGCCGAGGGCAAAATATCCGAGCCGTATATTTTATAATTGAATTCTTGTTCGTTACTATCTTCGTTGTAAATGTATTCAAAGAGTTCTTTATCGAAGTCGGCCCATTTTTCGAAAGCAAATTTTTTACGATATATTCCGGGAGGGATATTCATGGCTATCATAGCAGCTTCAATAAGCAATGTTCCCGAGCCGCACATGGGATCGACAAATGCCGATTGTCCTTTCCATTTGGTTTTCAATATCATTCCGGCGGCTAATACCTCATTTAGCGGAGCCTCGGTTTGCTCTATGCGGTAGCCTCTTTTATGTAAGGATTCTCCCGAACTGTCTAACGATACAGAACAGGTATCTTGTGCGATGTGTATATTTATTAGTAAATCGGGATTAGCTGTGCTAACTGAGGGGCGTTTACCTGTGCGTTCTGTAAAATAGTCAACAATACCATCTTTTGCACGGTAGGCTACAAATTTGGAGTGACTGAATATTTGCGAGAAAACCACCGAATCGATCGCGAAGGTATTTTTCTCGTTCATGTATATACTCCAATCTATTTTTTTTATTTCAGCATATAGCTCATCGGCATTTTTTGCAGTAAATGAGTGGATAGGTTTCAATATTCTGAGAGCTGTACGGCAACATATATTTGCTTTATAAAGCAGTTCGGTATCACCATCGAACGATACCATTCGTCGGCCAATTTCAAGATTATCAGCACCTAAAGCAATGAGCTCTTCTGCCAAAACATCTTCGAGGCCTCCCATCGTTTTGGCAATCATATTGAATTTCTTTCTCATCTGTATTTCTTATATAGTTCAAAAATAGCACTTTTATAATTAAAATACAGTCTAAAGTTGCTTATTTTAAGTAATAAACTAAAAAAACAGGCTGTTCGGTATTTCCGAACAGCCTGTACAATATTTTGTATTTGTTTTATTATCTTGTAGCCAGATAAGTGCTATTTGCAATTTGACGGAAAGCCATCATTCCTGCATTTGACAGTTCTACTGTTTGTTCGCTACCATTAGGCATATATACAATAGCTTCGTTTTCGTCAACTATTTTGATAAGTTTAGTAGACTCTTCGTTTTGAACTACACTCCATGTATTATCTTCTTTGTTGTAAATAAGTTCAACAGCTTCTCCAGCTTCGTTCTGAATTTGATAGCCGTTTTCTAAAGTTTCAACAGTGTAAATTCCATTTTCACCTTTAACCTCTTTTACTATTCCTGCTTCGATAGGATTATCTCCGGTCCAGAATTCTATTGAGTTGATAACAAGCAAATCGGCTACCATCGATAGTGGATACACCGGAACAATATTAAGCGCAACAAACACCAGTTCGTTCACAAATTTGTTATCAACAGTTTTGTTCCAAGCCAAAATCTTGTTCGAAAGTGAAAAAGATCCAATACAGGACGAAAACATAATACTGCTGCTTAGTGCTACTACAGCAGACATAATTAATACATTTTTTCTCATAATTACTTTTTTTGAAGGTTTAGTTTTTATAACAATAATAGTCTTTTAAAGTTCAGAACAAGGATTGAAAATAAATTTTAAATTCAATATTCTATTTTTTTAGATTTTTATAGATTGCTTCGGCAATAAAAAAATCCTCTTCCCAGTCGATGTCGAAAGCATCTATTTCATTATTTTCGAACAGATATGGAGTTGCACCAATTCTGTCTTGCATGTTTTTATATATGTCGGTTCCTGCCAAAAATATACCACTGTCTACTTCGAACAAAGGTTCTATAGTTTGTGTACGTGGCCATTTCTCTTTGTTACGATCGTAATTAACCGCTCCGTTTTTGTCCCAGATAAATGTACGTAAAGACATGACCGACATAAGCGAATCGTTACTGCCCGACATTAAATTATCTTTGTAGATATTTATTGCCTTTTCGTATATTAGAGCATCTACAAAAGGAGATGTTACATGAGTCCACAAAACGGCTCCATCTGTGATAATAGTTGGGACATATTTCACTAAATCATCAGTTGAAGTCGACGACGTCGCTAAATGTTCGGGACGGCGATCTATTAATACCTTTCTGTTGTTCAGTTTTTTTGCTATATCTATTACTTCATCGTCGTTCGTCGATAAGACTATACTATCAATAGATTTACATTCTATTAATTGATTCAGTTTTATTTTAAGCAGCCCTCCTTCTATACCGGCAAAAGGGCGGGTGTTTTTTTTAGGCACCCTCTCGCTTCCGGCTCTACAAGGCAAAAATACTGTTATTTTCATCTATATGTATTTTTAGTCAGTTAATAATCCGAAAACGGACAGGTTTTTGATACCTTGGTATTTAGTAGCTGTTATAGTTGCGATATTAATTCCCGGATTTTTATCAACAAACCTTGATAGCAGGTATTCGTTTTCGTGTGTAAGCATGCGTTCATTATCATTTATTGTGCCATCGTATCCATCATATCCTGCTATATATATGGTGTTTACTCCTAGTTCAATAATAGTTTGAAGGGCTAAAGCCGTATGAGAATCCTGATACAACGACGAGAATGTGATGTTGTTCAGTTCGAAGCTTTTATCTATCAATCTGTTCGGAACGTAGGTTCCCATTTTGCGTGGGTAGGGGGGGAGCACGCATGACATGATATCTATATTGAATCCTGCGAAAACTTTCTCCAACCGATGTCCTTCATTACCTACAAGACAGAAAAATTGCGGTATATCAATATCTTTGTAATAATCGGCATTTTTACTGCTTGCATGTATTATACATATTTGTTTGTCTTTCAGTTTGTTTATAAATTGCTTTATAGGATTAGCTTTTGTTGCAGCCGAAGGTCCACCGCCTATAATGAAGGCGTAATCAAACTTTTTTCTGCCAGCGTTAAATACCGGTAATTTTAAGTTGTCCCCTTTTTTATCCCGCATATTGTGTAGCGCCTGCAGTATACTGTTTATCGAATAAAAACGGCGTGTAACCCAATCCATAACATCTTTTTGTGGTAATGAGTTGAAACCCGAAACCATATAGGGCAAGTTGGTGCCCCATCCGTATTTTTCTCTTAATTTTTCAAAATCTGATACTGTAAGTCCTAAGCTGTTAAAATCGGTGTTAACACCTTCTTTCGAAGAAAGATAGGACAAAAGTAATTCTGTGCGCAGATTGCCAGCTCCTCGTCCCATTCCGCAGATAGTTGCATCTATAATATCACAACCACTTTCTATTGCCGATAAGGTGTTTGCAAAAGCCAGTTCAGTATTATTGTGCCCGTGGAATCCAACTTTACAGTGTAATATCTGTTTCATTCTTTTTGTTAGTTTTTCAACACCATCTGGAAACATTGCTCCAAAGGAGTCGACCATCGAAAAAGAATCTACCAAACCATTTAATGCTTTTACTTTATCTTCGAAACCGGGGTATTCGTCCCATTTTGACATATACATAACATTGAACCCTACTTCGAAGCCCATTTCTTTTACTTCTTTGGCTATCAGGATAGCTTTATCCATATTTTTAGGGTCGACAGCCATTCGTATAATATCGACATGCCCGACACACGATGCCAAAAGCTTTGATGCATCGCCCGGATTTATTTCTTTCTCGTTAAGCATAATGCCTATCTTTTTCGATGGCATTTGTTTACGTGCTTCTTTAATAATGTAATCAGGGCAATAATTAAATTCACCTTTATATCCACCATCAATGACTAACGATCGATAGCCAATTTCGACATATGTTACAGGCAAATTCTCCATTGCCTGAAAATAATTGCTGACGAGAGGATAGTCGAAATCCCAATTAGTATAATAACCACCGTCTCTAAGCGTACAATCTAAAATCTCTATCATAATAATTGTGGATTAAAAACGTAACCTATAACTTTGGTTATGTCTTGCGTTATATCTTCTTTCGGAGCTTGTTTAAATATTTCAAGTTTTGTTTCGAACGATTCCATATCGTAAAACTTGTCATCCATACCATAAAATTCTTCATTCTCCATCTCTGTCCATCTCAAAGATATTTTTCCTAAAGCTAACGATTCGTAGTAAGCGGTTGTGTTTACAGCTATTGTGAAATCGACAAGGTCGGAATTTAATAGTTCTTGCACAGAATGTTCTTTTCCTAGAAATATCATACGATTTTTTACGTTTGCAAATTGCTTGTGGTCGGAGTCGAGCAGAAAAGGATGCTTTTTAAGGTAGAACAATATTTTATTGTCTTTTTGCTTTTCGTTATATTCGTTCAATAACTTCAACAATCTGTCATTCGTCTCGGTATATATACCTCTTCCTAGTAGTACAAGGCAGCGGGTAAACGATTGATTTATCTTATTTTCGGATATTCTGATGTCTTTATATTTAGGGTTCCCGAAAAGTATTAGTCGCTTGTGATCGATGCCTTTAGATGTAAGGTAGTCTATTGTAGATTGCCCCCAACACAAAAGTTTTTGAGAAATGAAATTATCAAAGTTTATATAGTCGAAAGGAAGAAAAAGTTTGAAATCGCAAAAAATACCATGTTGCAACGATATTGTTTCAATCTTCCGTTTATTGAAGTATTCGGTTAACAAGCTTTCGTCCTTGTATGCCGAATTAAAACATATATAATGTTTTATTTGGGGCGTTTTATACTTCTCAACAAATCTTATCTGGTTGAATAGTTTCGTAAGTAGAGCCACCAAAAAAAGTTTTGTCATAAGGGTTTCTCCGGCTGACCTGAAAACAACAACTCTAAATGCTTTTATCAGATGTTTTAGGTAGAAGAAATTGAGAACAAAGAATTTTGTTACAGGTAATTCCGAAAGATCAATTACTTCTACATCTGCGTAATCATTTTTTGCTGCTTCTGCAAGTTCTTTATAATCACTTCTATTTATAAGATAAGTAATAACCGTATCGTGCTCTGATTCAAATATTTTGTGAAAATCTGAAGATTGCGTACTTAAATAAAATTGTTTAAAAACATCCCGTGCCGATGGGTTTTCATCAGCAAATATATAATTGAGATAGCCGGGAACTAGTTTCTGCAAATTATACCCTTTGTAAGAGTAGTTTAATTTGTCTTTTAAAGTTTTATATCGTTTGTATAGTTTATTATCCATTTTCCTGTTATTACTTACAAAAGTAAAGAAATGTCTTCATAAGCTGATGTCATTTCCCGAAAAATAGCTTCACGTTATTGTCTGATGGCGGCATATCCAGTTGCATGTATTCGGGCGATAAATCAATAGGCAGATCGGCTTCTTGGGCTATTTCTTTTATTCTCAGGATGAGATCGTCATTTAGTTCTTCGTCGCCTTGCAGATGTAAGATTACGATTTCGCTACCAAGATCTGCAATTTTTTCAAGAATGGCATCCGATGCAATTTTTAAATTACGTTCTCTTATTTTTTGCTTCACTATTTCTTTAGCCCATTGTTTCACATGCTTGCGTCCATCTTCCCAAAAATCCGGATTAGCTTCTACATCGGTTACGCGAAAGGTTTTAATGTCTAGAGCATCGTTAGTCATCTCTGCGATTCTGTACGAGAACGGATAAACTGATAATGCTCCTGTTTCAATGTCGTATAGTTTATTGCCTTTATCAGATTCGAATTCTGAAATGTCATTAGAATGAAAATGCCCAGTGAATATAAATTTAACTCCGTTATCAGCAAATAAAGAGGCAAGCCTTCGCCAATCGTCTACAAGGTATTGTGGAAAAATAAGATCCTGAAATATTATATGTTCGATTAATCCGTGGTGCATCAGGCCAATAACCTTCTTGTTTTTTTGTTTTGCCTGAGATAAAACTTCTGTTATCCACTGCTCTGTCGAAGGTTGTATATGCCCTGCTGTAATTGTTTGGTTAGTATATTCTTTATGTTTGTTCGAGTCTATTGCTAGTAACCACGTGTCGACTGTTAATTCGGCAACGTAGCTTAACGAGGTTGTATCTTTATATATGGCATCATTATATCCACATTGCGAGTAAATGGTTTCGAATTCGGAAGCCGATATGTTTTCAACTTTGTAAGTTGTATTTTCTTTGAAGCCGATAGGGTTCGGCACATTTATATCATGATTGCCCGGAATAACGTATATTTTGACACCTGCGTCGATAAGAGGTTGCAATTTTAATATAAATTCTTCATGGCTTTGCTTTTCTCCATCCTTAGTCATATCGCCGGGAATGAGGAGTATATCGATTTTTCTATCATAAAAATCGGCTAAGGTTTTGTCTAATATAGCAGAGATGTCGGATATATTTCTTCCGGCAATTCGCTCATAGTTTTTATGTGCATTGCCTCCATCCGTTAGTTTCCCGGATAGATAATGCATATCGCTCATAATACCTATTGTAACGATTTCAGATTCTGTTACGGCACAGGACGACATACAAATAAAAAGGAATATGAGTTTGAGAAGATTTCTCACGATATTAGAAATTATTATAGTAAATCTCTTCTTCAATATGTTGTATTTTGTCGTTCGTTTTACGTATGACCAGATAACCACATATAAATAGTATTATTGCAGCTAACAGAATAAGTGCTCCTCTTTGGATTGTTTCGGCTTGTCTTTTATATATGCCGGCTATTAGCATAATAAGTCCCAATAAACCCATCGCTCCTATAATATATTTTCCAATATCAATAAGGTCTAAAAGTAAATCCATAATGTTATAAGTAAATATCGTACCTGTAAAGGTACTAATATTTTTTTATTCTTTTAGCAGGTCTGTCTTAAAGCTATTTTTAGATATAAAACCCGATTATCTGTTCTACAAATAACCGGGCTTCTGTGATATATAAATCAAGTTCAGATTGAGTACTATTTATCCTTCTCGGTAAATAACGCCATTTTAACCTGTAGCTTATTACCTATGTCAATAACATCAATAACATCTTGTATTGTTAAAGTCTTATCGGCTTGTAACAAAACGTTGAACTCTTCATTTTCTGCCTTACTAGCTAGTTTGGCAGCTAAAAGTGGTTCTATTTCGTCGAATGTTACTGCCTGATCGTCTATCGCATATTGACGGTCGGCTGTGATATAAACGATAATTGATTTTTTTATCAGGACATTTTCGGATGTTGCAGACTTGGGTAATACCACACGTATAGCCGCGGGAGTTACCATTGTTGATATGATGAGAAAGAACAGTAGCAGGAAGAACATAATATCATTCAGCGATGATGTATATACTTCTGCACTTCTGGTTTTCCGACGTTCTATTTTCATGTTTCTTACTCTTTTCCTGTTTGTTCTGATTTGCGGGCAGCTTTGATGGCTTTTAATGCATCATTTCCTGCTTTCTCCATATTAACAACAGCCCTGTCAATACGTCCGTTTAGTATATAGAATCCTGAATAAGCAACAATACCAACTAATAACCCTGCTCCCGAACAAATCATCTTTTGGTAAAGCCCATCTGATATGTTTGCTATATTCAGGTCGTTAGTCATCGATATATTATAAAATATCAATATTACTCCAAATATTGTACCAAGGAACCCGAGCATAGGTGCAATAGATGCTGTAATTCCTAAATAATTCATTCCTCTTTCAAGAAAAGATAATTGTTGGCGTGCTTCTATCTGCATTGCATCCTCAATATCTTTTTCGGTATTGTTTATTTCTTTTAGCCCTGCGGCTATAACTTTGCCCGATGCATAAGGGCGTTCGAGACAAAAGCGAAGGGCTTTGTCTGTTTTATTTTCTGATATGAGTTCGATAACCCGAGACATCCATATCGAATCGTTTTTACCCATGCGGCTGATAGCTAACCATCGCTCTATAATCAAGTATATAGCTAATAGCGACAATAAAAAGATAGGTAATAAAATCCATCCTCCTTTTAATACTAAGCTGAAATAAGAAGTACCTTCAGCGGGAACAGCTTCTGCTGTTTCTGTTAATTGAGCTGTAGCCGCTTGTGTGGCTTGAAGTAAAACAAATAGGTTCATAAGTTGAATTCAGGTGATACTTGTGAATTATTAAAATGCAAAAATCGACAAGATAGATGAATAAACATTACTACATTGTCGATTTTTAAAGAATATTGTTATTTTTTAAGTACGAACGTCATTTTCTTACATCCCGAAACTAACAGAACTGATAAATTCATATATGCAGCTAACCAAGCCGACAGCTCCGATGCCTATCATCGAAAATACAAGTGATGTTTTCAGATAGCTATCGGTTTTAAGAGTTTCGATAGGAGAATTGTTTTTATTAATAAACATAGCCTTCACTACCAATAGGTAATAATAAAGCGATATTATTGTGTTTAGGAATGCCAATATAACAATAACTATACTTGCTACGCTTCCATTCTCCATTGCTGCGATAAATACAAACATTTTGCTGAAGAATCCTGCAGTAAACGGAATACCTCCCAGCGAGAACATTGCTATCATCATTGCAAGCGACAGTTTAGGATTTGTATGGTATAGCCCGTTATAATCGTCCATGTTAACTTTGCCTGTTTTATCTTCGATGGCAGATATTACACCGAAAGCAGCCATGTTTGAAAATACATAAACAAGAATGTAGTATATCGAAGCAGACATTCCCAACGCTGTTCCTGTGTATACACTCAACATAATATAACCTGCCTGCGATATTGATGAGAATGCGAGGAAGCGTTTCATGTTTTTTTGGCGAAGGGCAAATAAATTACCTACAGTTATAGTAAGTAAGATAATAATCCAAAGGATTACATACCAAACTTCGGACAAAATAGGGAATACATGATATAGAATTGCCATCAGGGCAAAAACCGAAGCTCCTTTTGATATAGTTGACAAATAAAGAGTAACATTTGTAGGAGCTCCTTCGTAAACATCGGGTGCCCACATGTGGAACGGAACAAGCGATATTTTAAAGAATAATCCTGATAGGAAGAATATCATCGCCATTATTGTTAAAGGCCCGAATGTAAGGGTCGTCACAATGTCGCTAAAGTAAAGCGACCCACATGCCCCATATAGGAACGATATTCCGAACAACATTACAGCCGACGAGAATACTGCATTGAATATATATTTTGCCCCTGCTTCGGCAGAGTGATGTGTGTACTTGTCGAATGCGACTAGTGCTGCGATTGGTAAAGAAGCGGTTTCTAATCCGATGAAGAATAACAGGAAGTGTCCCGAAGAAATCATCAGATACATACCTAATAAAGTAAGGATTGTAAGCATAAAATATTCGCCCCGCTTATGTATCGATTCGGGTTTCGACAGCCACGAGTTAGCCTGCAAAAAGATGAGGAATACACCTACATTTAAAATGCATTTAACCGTTCCTCTAGCCATATCGGCAATATACATACCTGCAAATTTCTCACCTGTCTCTTTCAGTACTGTGAAACAAAATACCGTATGTGCTAGAAACAACAGGCATGCTACGGGGAAATAGTATTTTTTAGCGTTGTCTGAAGCAAACAAATCGTACAATATAAGTATTAGAAATACCACTATGAGCGATAATTCGGGCTTCATCAACAAATAATTACTTAAATCCATCTTATATTTTTATTTTATATTTTTCAAAAACAATAATCTAATCTTAATTCAGGCTTGAACTGATAAGGTCGGAAATCCATCCGGGGAATAACCCCATTCCGGCAACACATATAATAAGCCCTACAACGGCAACTTTTTCGTGCCAAACTGCATCGGTCAGTTCAAGATGATGCTCGTCCACTACTTTGCCATAAAGTATTTTACCTACAACTTTCAGAATGTAAACTGCTGTTATAACAATAGAAGCACATGCCATAATTGTAAGCACACGGTGGAATGTATCCTGATGTTGGAACGAACCTACGAAGATTGTCATTTCGGCAACAAAACCACTTAATCCGGGTAACCCCAACGATGCCAAACCGGCAATAACATATGCAACAGATAAGAAAGGCATAATTTTCATCAATCCTCCTAGCTCTCGGATATCACGGGTATGTGTTCTTCCGTAAATCATACCGATAAGGGCAAAGAAAAGAGCTGTCATTAATCCATGCGAAAGCATTTGCATTACCGCACCTGTGGTAGCAGTCTGATTCATCATTAAAATAGCAAACAATACCAGCCCGCAATGGCTAACAGAAGAGTAAGCATTTATATATTTCAAATCGTTTTGAGCAATGGCTCCAAAAGCTCCATACACTACACTTATGCCTGTAAGTATGAGGAATATCCACGAAAGTTCGTTTGCTGCCTCAGGCATAAGTTTCATGGCTATGCGGAAACATCCGTAGCCTCCTAATTTCATTAATACACCTGCGTGAAGCATCGAAACGGCAGTTGGCGCAGAAGCGTGACCGTCGGGCGACCAAGTGTGAAATGGAAATAATGCACCAAGAACACCAAAACCTACAAACGTAAGCGGAAATATCCAATACTGAGCCGACAATGGAATAGCTGCATTTTGTGCAACCTCAAGTATATTAAATGTATAATCGCCTGTTGTTGACGAATTGAAATAAATACCTAGCAAACCAACGAACAAGAATGCCGAACCACCCATCAACATCAGGGTAAGTTTCATGGCAGAGTATTCTTTACGTCCTGTTCCCCACAACCCGATAAGCAAGTACATTGGTATAAGTGCTATTTCGTAAAAGAAGAACATTGTAAACATGTCTATCGAAATGAAGAAGCCATAGACCCCTGTAGCTAGTAATGTTAACCACATGAAGAAGTCTTTGGTCAGCGGTTTCAAGTTCCACGATGCGAATGTCCCTGTAAACACAATTATCGAAGTCAGCAATAACATGATAACCGATATGCCGTCTACTCCTATAGCATAATGTATATTAAGCGACTTGAACCATACAACATCACGTATAAACAACATTTCGGCTGTGTTTCCTGCGCTACGTTCAGCATAGAACATGTATAGCAGAACCAATGTCAGAATTAACTCTATTGTTGCCCCGATAACGGCAACTGTCCTTACTTGTTTAATATTGCGGCAAGGTATAAATGCCAGCAGCATTAAAACGGGAACAAGAACTAACGATGATAGAATATCCATTTTATATAATATCTTATATTTTTACTATTCGGTTATTTACATATAAAGCACACGATGCAAATTGCAGCGAAAACAAATACAAAACACAATGCTCCTACAAGATAGGTAGTTGCATAACTTTGTATGCGCCCCGATTGCCATCCTTTTATTTTATTCGATGCACCGTTGGTTACAAATGCAAGCCCGTCCATAAATGCATCAACTATGTGACGGTCGAACCATGCAATAGGACGCGATATGCAATTGAATATAATTTTACGTGTGATGAACAACCAGATTTCGTCGAAATAGAATTTGCGGTATGCTGCACGATAAAAACCGTTGAATCCGTTTGCAACTTTGTCGGGCAATTCCGATTTTTTGAAATACATTGCTGTAGCAATGCTTATTCCTATTACTGCAATCAGAATACTTGGTCCTCCGATAGTCCAATCGATATGTGCTTCGAAAGGAAGACGGTCGGCTGTTATTAAGTCGGCAAATGGCACAAAACCGCCAATTACTGTAAATATAGCCAATATCATTAATGGTATAGTCATTACTAATCCGGCTTCGTGTGGCTCGTGATGATAGTGCTGGTCTTTTCCATTGTGGAATATACGGTAATACAAGCGGAACATATAAAATGCGGTTAAACCGGCTCCAAGGAATAGACAAGTGAACATAAACTTGTTTGTATGGAATGCTGCCGCTAAAATTTCGTCTTTACTGAAAAATCCTGAAAATGGAGGAATGCCCGCAATCGCTAAACAAGCAATAAGGAACGTTATGTGTGTGATAGGAAGTTTTTTCCAAAGTCCGCCCATATCTTTCATTTCGTTGCTGTGCACGGCATGTATAATTGCTCCTGCTCCCAAGAATAATAACGCCTTGAAGAATGCATGTGTAAATAAGTGGAACATTGATGCCATATAACCTAACCCATCGTGTCCGGCATATCCCGAAACACCTAGCGAAGTGATCATATATGCAATTTGCGATATGGTAGAGTAGGCAAGTACCCGTTTAATATCGGTTTGAGTACATGCTACAATTGCGGCGAAAAGCGATGTTATACAACCGATGTAGCCAATTATTTCTAAAACTTCGGGTGTCCCAAAAAGATAAACAGGGAACAGGCGCGCAACAAGAAATACACCTGCAACCACCATTGTGGCAGCATGAATAAGCGCCGAAGCCGGTGTAGGTCCTTCCATTGCGTCGGGCAACCAAATGTGGAACGGCATCATAGCCGATTTACCTGCACCTCCGATAAAGATAAACATCATAGCCCACGATAGTACCGAAAAACCAAGGAATGATACACCTAATGTTTCTTGCACAAACGAAGCATTCGGGTTAGTTAGTGTTGCAAAGTCGAACGTTTCGGAATAGAACGAAACAATAAGTATTCCGATAAGGAAAAACAGGTCGGCAAAACGTGTAACTATAAATGCCTTTTTTGAAGCTGCAACAGCCGAAGGTTTTGTATAATAAAAACTGATAAGGCAATACGACGATACTCCTACAAGTTCCCAGAAAATGTACATCTGAAAAATATTAGTGGCTACCACCAATCCCAGCATTGAGAACGAGAATAACGAAAGGAATGCGTAGTAGCGCTGAAATCCTCTTTCGCCCTTCATGTATCCCAAACTGTATATATGTACCATAAGCGATACGGTTGTGATAACAACAAGCATCATTACCGATATAGGATCGAGCATAATACCCAGATCAATATGCAATTTATCGGTGAATTTTAACCACTCGAAGTTAAGTGCTGTAATTGTTCCGAAAGCTCCTTCGGCAGAACGCCCTATTTTAAAGAAGTATTCGTATGCTGTCATGTACGACAAAACTGTAATGACAGATAACGACAGTGTTCCTAAAATTCCGGCAAAGGCTGGTTTCATCTTTTTACCTCCAAGTCCCAGTATGAGGAACATGATGGCCGGAAGCACTATTATTAACAATGTATATGACATATCTTATAATTTATCTTTTGTAGCTAATCAGTTTTTCAGATCTGTTATATTTTCGTCAATATATATCGATTTTACATTACGGTATATATTAATTATTATTGCTATTGCCACAGCTGTTTCGGCAGCTGCTATAGCTATCGCAAACAGTGCGAAAAAATAACCTTCGAACATTCCCGGATATAAATAACGGTTGAAAACAGCGAAGTTAATATCTACAGCATTTAGCATTAATTCTAACGACATAAGAACCATAAGAGAGTTTTTACGCGAAAGGAATCCGTATACTCCCGCAAAAAACATGATAGTACTTACTGCCAGACAAGCTTCTATTGGAATATTATTCATATCTTATATTTTTATCTTTTTCGAGCAATCATTATGCCACCTATAATACAAGCCAGTAGTAATAAACTGACAGCTTCGAATGGTAGCAGGTATTGAAACTTATCGGTACCCATCATTGTGATACCTAATGTTTTCATGTTTATTTCGCCATGAGTAAGATACTCATAAGCTTTAGTCATATTATTAAATATAATGTGACCGCATATAGCCAATCCTGCAAAAGCGGCAAGGAAAGCTATTATTATACGTTTTGGTTTTTCGGTTTTTACTTCCTTGCCCGGCTCGTGAGTAAGTAGTATCGAAAATATAAACAATACCATTACCCCTCCGGCATAAACAGCCACCTGAACAGCAGCAAGAAAATGGTAATCGATCAACAGGTAAAAACCTGCTGTTGCCAATAAAACAAACAAAAGGTATGTTGCCGATCTTATTATGCGTTTGGTTATAACCGTCATTATAGAAAAGAATACGATTACAAACGCCAGGATTGAAAATATAATTTGTTCTGCCATAATTATATGAACTTCTTTACTTTATTCTTTATTATCAACATTTGCATCAGCAGAAGCATCTGTCGACGCAGGTGTTGGTTTATCCACTTCGGCTTTAGGCTGAGCTTGTGTTTCTTCTGCAGGTTTTGCTTCTGTTTTCTCAGCAACAGGTTTTGGAGCTACTTTTTTCTCCCTCAATTTCGAGCCTTCTTTATTCAGGCGCATATCGAGTTTTCCACGCGTAAATACCGATGTTTCGAATTCGTTACTGAATTCAATTGCGCTAAACGGGCAAGTAATAACGCACAGATTACAGAATGTACACATCCCTAAATCGTAGTGATATTCGTCCAGTATTTTTTTCTTTTTACCGTCTTCGGTTTCTATCGTTTTTGTCGATATTTTTATTGTACCGTTCGGACAGTTTGTCTGACAAATGGTACAAGCAGTACAAGCATGTTCGTTGTTTTCGTCATGCGGCATAACCAATACGCCACGGAAACGGTCGGATATAACAAGTGTTTTCCTGTTTTCGGGATACTGCTGTGTTATTTTCTTAGTGAAAAGCTCTTTAAGGGTAACCCTCATTCCGGTAAGCAATGAGCCTATGCCACCAAAAAGACCTTTAAAATATTCTGAAAATGCACTCATTTTATTTAATCTCAGTAATTATTTAATATACAAACCTAAAAGAACAACTATTACCATCAGTAAAAGATTGAACATGTTGATTGGTAGCAAATATTTCCACTCAAGGTTCAATAATTGGTCTATTCTTAAACGAGGGAATGTCCAGCGTACCCATAAACTCAACATGATAAGGAAACCTACTTTCCCGAAGAACCATATATATGATGGAATAAAATTAGTTATCTGGTTAAATGTGTCCCATCCTTCAACCTGAATGGGTTGCCATCCGCCAAGAAATACGGTTGTTCCTATGGCAGCTATAATAAACATATTCAGGTACTCGGCAAGGTAGAAAAATCCAAATTGCAGACCCGAATATTCGGTATGGTATCCGGCTGTGAGCTCCGATTCAGCTTCAGGTAAGTCGAAAGGTCCACGGTTTGTTTCGGCGTGTCCCGAAATCAAGTAAATAATAAATGCTATTATAGCAGGTATATGCCCACGGAATATATTCCAGTGATAAACGTAGGTTTGTTGCTCTACAATTTCGGATAGTTGCATTGTTCCGCAAAGCACAACAACCGTCATAAGTGCAAACCCTGCCGAAAGCTCGTAGCTGATAAATTGTGCTCCGCTTCGGATCGCTCCAATCATCGAATATTTGTTATTACTAGACCATCCTGCAAGTAATACCCCGATAATGCCTAACGATGATACAGCTACAACATAAAATACCCCGATGTTAAAATCGATGGCATGCAGACCCCGTCCCCAGGGTATTGCTCCGAATGTAAGCATCGATGCTACAATCATAAAGAATGGTGCAGCATAGAATAAGACTTTATCTACGTTATTTATCTGGATAATTTCCTTAATCAGTATCTTAATCATGTCGGCTACACTTTGGAAAATACCAAATTTACCAACACGATTAGGACCTAAACGGCATTGAAAGAATCCTGTAACTTTACGTTCGACATAAATTAATGCTAATGCCAGAACGGCATACATAGTAAGTAAAACCAACCCGACAAGTACAAATTCGATTGCCAACGCACCCCATTCGGGTAAATACTCCCTCAAGGTACTGTCTAGCAAGGCTAAAGGTTTTACAAGTTCTAATGGTTGCGAAATTTCTAACAACATATATATTTTTATTTTCGTCAGATAATTATTCTTATTTAACGGTCGATATCAGGTATTACATAGTCCATCGATCCTCCGATACTGATAAAGTCTGAAAGCTTTTCACCTTTCGATATAAGCGGCATTGCCGAAACAAGAGCCATTGATGGCGAACGGAACTTTAAGCGGTAAGGAGTTTTATCTCCACGGCTTTCGATAAATACACCAAACTCTCCGCGTGCTGCTTCAACACGTTGGAAATATTCTCCTTCGGGTAGTTTTATGATTTTCGGAACTTTGCTTATAAAGTCTCCTTCAGGTATATTGTCTATCAGTTGTTCTAATATTTTCAACGATTCTTCAATCTCGTCCAATCGGTTCAGGTAACGGTCGTAAGCATCGCATCCGTGACGGATAATTTCAGTGAATTCAACCTTATCATATAGGGCATAAGGCTTATATTTGCGTAAGTCGCATACAAATCCCGATGCTCGCCCTGCCGGGCCTGTAACAGCATACGAAACAGCATCTTCAGGCGATAAAATACCCAGATTTTTCATACGCCCTACCGCAATTACATTTCCGCTGACAAGCTTGTGATATTCCTTCAAGCGCTCACGCATGTATGGAATAAAATCTTTTACGTCTTTTTGGAAGTTAGGGTATATGTCGAACATAACACCGCCAACAACATTGTAGTTAATAATCAGACGTCCTCCCGATGTTTGTTCAAATATGTCGAGTATTTTTTCACGTTCGCGCATACTGTATATGAACGCAGTAGTTGCCCCTAAGTCCATACACATAGTACCCCATGCAATAAGGTGGGAGTCGATACGGTTCAACTCATCCATAATTGTACGAATGTATTGTGCCCGTTCGGGAACTTCTATATTACCTGCTTTTTCGACACACATACAGAGAGCATGACGGTTGATATTAGCGGCAAGGTAATCTAAACGATCGGTAAAATGCAGTATTTGAGTGTAGGTGAGATTCTCACTTAGTTTTTCAATCCCCCTGTGTATATATCCACTATGGACATCTACTTTTTTTAGTATTTCGCCATCCAGAGCTATGCGGAAGTGCATAACACCATGTGTAGAAGGGTGCTGAGGGCCTATATTTATAATATAATCGTCTTCTTCGAAAATATTTACAGTTTCTTCCTTCAATCCTTGAGCTGTTTCAACTATACGCGGAGCAATGTCTACAATCTCCTTGCTTTCGGTTTTTACAGGGTTTAATACAGGATCGGCGTCGTAATCTTTACGAAGAGGGAATCCCACCCAGTCGCTATTAAGGAAAAAGCGACGCATATCGGGGTTGTTTATAAACCTTATACCAAGCAATGCAAACACTTCGCGCTCGTTATAATGTGCTGTTTCGTAAATATCGGTAACAGTGTATAACAACGGGTTTTCGCGGTTGGCGGTTCCTGTTTTAACCACTACTTCTTTCGAAACATCTTTTGACGACGACAGTAGATAGAATACGCCTAACTTTTCGCCCCAATCCATTCCTGTAAGCTGAACAAGGAAATCGAAAGGAAGATTTTCGTTGTTTCGCAATGCTAATATAAGCGTACGTAATTTATCGGGCTCTACCGTAACTGTCAGTATTTGTCTTTCCTCGATAACAGCTTCGGGGGTAGTAGCCAGTATTAAACTTTTAATATTTTCCATCAAACACTACTGTATATAAGTATTACGACTTACTTTTTTACTTTGAACAAAAAACGTTCTACTTTTATTTTTCGTTGCAATTGCATTAGTCCATAAAGCAACGATTCGGGGCGTGGCGGACATCCGGGCACATACACATCAACAGGTATAAATTCGTCGATGCCTTTTACTACGTGGTACGAATCTACAAACGGGCCTCCCGATATAGCACAACTACCCATTGCCACAACATATTTAGGCTCGGCCATCTGGTCGTAAACACGCTTTAAAAGGGGAGCCATTTTGTGTACAATTGTTCCGGCTACAACAATACAGTCGGCCTGACGGGGACTATTACGTGTAACCTCCATTCCGAAGCGTGCAATATCGTGTTTTGCTGCAGCCGTTGCCATAAACTCGATACCACAGCAGCTTGTTGCAAATGCTAAAGGCCATATAGAATTAGAACGTCCCCAATTTATGAGGTCGTCTAATTTTCCTACTACTATACCAACTCCGTTGGCTCGTAATTCTTCTACATAATTTTCGAGGTATTCGTTGTCTTTAAATTCCTCGTTAGGTATGCCTTTTATATATATGTTTTTTATTTCCATTTCAATGCTCCTTTCTTCCATGCATAAGCTAAACCTAAGCCTAGAATAATAATGAAAAATAATATACTATAGAGCCCCGGCATGCCCAAATCGCGGACAACAGTAGCCCACGGAAACAAAAATATTGCTTCCACATCGAACATAAGATACAGAATGGCGTACAGGTAATAACCAACCTTAAATTGCATCCACGATGTTCCGTGCGTTGGAATACCGCACTCGTAAGGTTCGCCTTTTTGCGGGTTGAACGATTTGGGAGATAACAGAAGAGCCATGCCTAAACCGGCACACACAAGAAAAGCCCCTGTGATAAATACTACCAAAAATAACGATGAATCCATACTTTTTACTTACGATTACACAAATCTTATAAAAAAGACATGTAAAATAATCAGATATTAGACTATATTGATTTCTCTAAATTACAATTTATACGAAATGGAGCAAAATTAAGGTTTATTTCAGAACATGCAAAAAAATACTCTACAAAATTTGGGATAAGATCAGTTTAAAAAAAATAAAATTATAAGTTTTATTTTTCCGACTCATTCTTTTACAATAAGTCATGCTTGGAATACATTGACAAAAGCTTTTAATTATTAAACTATATCATATTATAATTGTTCTACTTTTAAACATCATAATACATAAAAAAATGGAATATATTACATCAGAAAAGCTTACAATAATTGGAGCTGCAGGTATGATAGGGTCTAATATGGCTCAATCGGCTATATTAATGGGATTGTCATCAAACATTTGTTTATACGATCCTTATGCAAAAGGATTGGAAGGCGTTGCCGAAGAGTTGTTACAATGTGGTTTTAATGGAATTAATATTACTTATACCAGCGATATAAAAGAAGCTCTGAAAGGCAGTAAATACATTATTAATTCGGGAGGAGCGGCTCGTAAAGAAGGTATGACTCGCGAAGACCTGTTGAAAGGTAATGCCGAAATTGCCATCCGATTTGGAAAAGATGTACGCGAGTACTGCCCTGATGTTAAGCATATTGTAGTGATTTTTAATCCCGCCGACATAACAGGGTTGCTTGTCCTTTTATTTTCAGGGCTGAAGCCCTCGCAGATAACAACCCTTGCTGCTTTAGATAGTACAAGGTTGAGAAATGAGCTTTCAAAACATTTCGATATATCTCCCGATAAGGTAGAAAACTGCAGGACATATGGAGGCCACGGCGAACAGATGGCTGTATTTTCTTCTACTGCAAAAATAAATGGTAAATCTTTAAATGAATTGATAGGTACATCTTCTCTCAGCATTAAGCAATGGGAAGATATAAAACAACGAGTAATACAGGGGGGCAAGCAAATTATAGAACTCAGAGGGAGGTCTTCGTTTCAAAGCCCTTCGATTCTATCGTTAGAGATGATGCGTGCCGCAATGGGTGGCAAAAGTTTCAACTGGCCGGTAGGAACATATGTTTCGGATAATGAATTTGACCATATTATGATGGCTATGGAAACTACATTAGATAAGACAGGCGTGCATAATAAAGAGATAAAGGGCACAGCCGAGGAATATAAATTATTAAATCAGAGCTATAAGCATCTCTGCGATTTAAGAGATGGCTTAATTGAATCGGGTGTTATTCCTCCAATAAACGAGTGGAAAAACATTAATAATTATTTGTAGATAATTTATTCTTTTCGCGATGGATAAAAATAAAAGGTTGGCAAATCCCAACCTTTTATTTTTATATAACACCAATTACTTTAAATTTAGTTGAACGGTTCCGTCAAAAGGATCGAAATCGAATAATACTTTGTCAGGGTGTATTTGCACCTCCAGTTTCTTTTTGCCTTGTTTTGCTGTTGCCTTTTTAATGCCTTTTTTATCGATAACCATTGTTAGCGGTTGTACAAATAGGTCTTTATTTAAAGATAGTTTAGGAACGATAATAATGTCATTTTTCTTTTTCGTCACTTTTAGTTCTGTATTATCACGCTCTTCGATATAAGACACGATTTTTTCGAAAGTGTCAACCCATATTTTATCTTCCATCGCTTTAACTTTATCCAAGTGATTCCAAAATCGTTGAGGGTTCACAAATGCGTCATAACCGTAAGTAATGCCATGCGTCATGCCAACTCCCCAATCATTAGTCTCAATCAAAGTGTTTACCCATTTTTCCAAGTCTTCGGGTGTTGATTTGCTCCCAATCGATCTTTGCTTTGTTCTGGTTCCTACCCGGTTTTCCGAAGCTATTTTCATGCCTTCGGGTGTTTTTGTATTATGTGGATAACAAAAGGTACGCGGCATAATTCCTATATTTGAGAATATAGCACTATCGTTTTTATAAATATCTTCCTTTATTTCATCCAAAGTATGTCGTCCGAAGTTTTTATGAGCCCAGCCATGATTTGAAACTTCGTGACCATTTCCGGCCATTTCCTTTAATTGTCCCCATGTCATTCGGGTAGTATCTGCCGGTGCATTTTCGTTTTCATTTATCTTTATTCCGTTAATCCAGAAGGTGCCTCTAAAGCCTAATTCTTCGAATTTAGGAGCCACCAATGTATAGTGTTCTTTCAAACCATCGTCGAATGTGTAGCTAATAGCACAATTTTTATCTCCTTTATACTTTGCTATGCGTACGCTTATATCCTGTGACGACTGGGCAAATGCCAAATAAGAATTGAATAACATGCATACTATTATAAACCACCAGTTCTTCATCTTTTTAATAATTAAAATTTGATTCTTCTATTTTATAATCATTATATCTTTAGGAGCATTTATTTCGGAAGATATTTTACCGTCGTTGTTTTTTATATGCTTAATTTTTATAATTCCGTATGGGGTTGGAAAAGATCCTTCCACCCATTCCAGATCACCAAGGTGTGGTTCTATTTTGACCTTCTTACATCCGGGTTCTAAAATTTTTACACCTAATATATGTTCGCTCATCCATGCAGTTGGTCCCGATGCCCAGCCATGACAAAAGCTGTGACGATATCCCGGATAGCAAAAAGCGCCGAAATTACCATGTATATCTTTCTTTCCGGCAGGAGTTATTTCATCGAGTCGTGCGGCATTTTCGAGCCACTGCATATTGAAATCTTCCCAAAAAGTAGTTGCTCCCATATCTAGCATTGCACCCCAAAACTGACGGATTATATCTATTGCCTGTTTATACTGACCAGCTAATGCTTGTGTTTGCAGCATATAATAACCGTAAAATGTGGAAAATCCTTTGGTTCCGCCTACTGACACTACTTCATCGCATGCTTTTTTAGCATTAATTATTCCGGCAATTGCCATTAACGAAGCAGCTTGTTTCAGGTTATTATGATTTTTAATGTTACCGTTCATTCGTTCGGCACATAGTCTCGATTTTTTTGCGTATTCCGGCTCGTTTAAAAAATCACATAGTTTTGCGGCGTCTTTCATAGCCCATACTATTAGTGCACGATAGCCGGCTTCTACACCTTCTTTATTGGGTGAAGAAGGCCAGTCGAGAAAACGCTCTTTAGCTAAATTTTCTATTCCGTTGTTATCTATTTTCGCATCAATTTGATCGATCAATCCCAATATATAGCTTTTGTGTTTTTTCAGAAAGCTGATATCTCCACTATGCATATACCAATCTTTTTGAATTATTAAATACCATAACGAATAAGCGCTCATTCCATTCATCCAACCGGGTAGTGGAAACTGCTCGCATGCTAAATCCAGACTTATAGGAACCACCTCGTTTGCGCCGAATACCGAAGTTATTGTTGCTACCTCGGGATGCATATCTCCAAGCCAGATAACACGGTCGCGCTTTATTCCGTCCCACAAATACTCCTGCATATTCAAATGAACTGTATATGCTCCTGTAAGCCATATTTGATTTAAGCGTTCATCGCTCGACCTGAATGAACCTAAATAAGGAATATCGCGGAAGCGGAGTATTGCCCGTGCTTCGCGGAGGCGAATTGTTGTGTTCTTTTGTAATAAATCTATTCTAACAAAGCGGAATCCTGTATTGCCTATTTCGATAAGCCCATCTCGAGGAACTTCCATAATTATGTCTCGTTTAGCATGGTCGTCGGTTGAAAAGCCCACTTTCCAACCTTTTTCGGCTGTTTGGCTGTTGCACTCACCAACCGATTCTCCGAACCTTATACGTACCAATGATGGTTTGGAGCGGGACGAAGAGCCTAAAACCAATTGTAATCCTCCATGTAGTTCTTTTCCGTAATCGAGTAATATAGAGGCAGTATCTTCTTCGGTCGAAATGAGAGAGCATAAGTCTCTTTTGGTAAATTCGGGTTGACTATTTCCTGTATTTAATAAAACTTCTTCATTTCGTACCAAGTTTTTCCCTCCATCGTTTTTCCAAACAATACGTTGTGGAGTAATAAAGACTCTGGTTAGTTCATCTTTTTGGGTTTTACCTTTGTATTCAGAACCGAAGATAGGGGGTAACTCCGCTTTTGTAACAGAAGTTATTCCCATCAAGAAAAAAAGAAGAGGGATGATATATCTCGTATTTTTCATCGATATATTCAATTATAAGTTTTCAGTTTTACTTTTTCCTGCTTCAATCCGTTTATCTTTGCAGTCAGAGTTACTTCACCTGCCGTCTGATTAGACCGCAATATGGCCATTGCGAATCCGTTGTGTAACATTATCCGATTATTTTCCGAAAATACTTTGTCGGTATAGTGGTCACCGTTATCGACGGCTATTAGCCGCGCTACGCCGGAAACATCGAATACCACTTCACCTTCGATAATGGGCACAGTGCGTCCTTTGCCATCTACCACATACACTTTTACATACTGCAAGTCCATTCCGTCGGCTTTCCATTTTGTATTCTCAAATTCGATTCTCAGTGCTGTTGCCTTGCCTGTTGTTTCGAGTCGGTGGCGTGCTACTTCGCTACCGTTATTGCGGGCAATAGCTATAATGTTACCACCTTTTCCGTAAGGTACATTCTGCCAGTAAATAATATTCCTTTTCTGTATATCATCCCTAACATTCTTCTGTATGCCGAACGTTTTTCCGTTGACAAGCAATTCAACTTCATCGGCATTGGTGTATGTAAACAGGTTCTGATTCGAACCATCTGCACGATTCCAGTGCGAAGAAGTGGGAATACGCCCAACTATCACATCGTTCCATTCCATATTTTCCGCTACACTGTCCACGACGCCGATATGCACTAGCGGTTCCTCGGTAAATGCACTTTTGATTAAATATGCTTGCGAATACGGCTCCAAGGAGTGGTTAAAGAATGAATAATTCCAGCCTTTTTTAGGCCAGCCGTTCGATTCGCCCCAGTACTCTATGCCACCCCAATAGGCTATACCCACCATTTTATTATAATCCATCCCGAAAAACGGAGCAGTCAATTCGTTGGAAGTAGCTTCGCTCTGGTATATATTGAGGTTCGGTGCATGCTCCAGATACTTTTGATATGCTTGAAATTGGTAGTTAAAACTCGCTACTTCGGTAACTAGTGACAGCTCTGGCGGAGTAAAGTCTGTATTGAAACTAGCATCGCGTCTTGCTATTGCATTGGCACGCGAAGGGTACATAGCTACCGTTGTTTTGCGCGTAGGATCGTAGCGTTTAGTAAGCACATCAAGTATCTTGTAAGTAGTAACGCCCCAGTCGCCCGTCGGGAAACCAGCCAGATCTTCTCTCATCTGCAATTCATTTCCTAAGCTCCACATAATAACCGAAGGATGATTGCGGTCGCGCTTTATCCATTCGGGGATAGCTGTATGCCATAATTGAGAGAAAGGTTTCTTTGCCGGCCAATAGTCTTTTTCGCTCCATTTATCAAATATTTCGTCTACGACTAATATACCGTACTTATCTGCAAGTTTCAAAAAAGACTTTGAATATGGGTTGTGTGATGTTCTAACGTGGTTGTAACCAAAATTTTTAAGCAACTGAAATTGTCTTTCTATAGCTCTGTCGTATGCGGCAGCGCCCACCGCACCCAAATCGTGGTGATTGGCAATTCCTTTCAGAAATACTTTCCTGCCGTTCAGCTTAAACCCGAACTCCTTTGAGAATTCGAGCGTACGGATGCCGAATGTTTCCGTTACGTTGTCGATTATCTTTCCGTCGTGTATCAGCGTTATTTCGGCGGTATACAGGTCCGGCGTTTCGCATGACCAAAGTTGAGGATTGTTCACTATAACCACTGGAAGCGGTACTTCAACAGCTTTCAGCTTTATTCCTTTTGGAGCAGCTGTTTTTGTTTCTGTAATTTGTTGTCCATCAGGCGAGAATATCTTTGCACTTATTTCAATGTCTTGTCTTTTATTTCTGAAGCCATCAAGTTCTACCTGAATGCTTATTTCGGCACTTTGCTCTGTTATATTAGGGGTAGTAATAAACACACCATGCCGAGCGATTGAAATACTGTCTTTGACCACTAAATGCACGTCACGGAACAGTCCGCCACCAGTGTACCAACGCGAATTGCCTTTGGTGGACGAATATACGGCAATCACGTTATCCCTGTCATAATTAATCAGACTGGTAATGTCTGCTTCACAACCCAGATAACCATAATCAATAGCAGCAATTTTTTTACCGTTGAACCAGACTTCACCCCATAGCATCACACCTTCGAAATCGAGCAGTACCCGTCTGTTTTTCCATAGGGGGTCGGCTTTGAATGATTTGCGATACCAGCCTGTTGTTAACTCTTTAAAGCCACGCTGGCTATTTCCCGATTTTATCCAAGGTTGTTCTATCTGAAAATCGTGTGGCAAATCTAATGTACGCCAGCCGCTATCGTTATAATCAGTGGCAGCAGCGTTTTCCGTTTCGCCTAGTTGAAATTTCCAGTCGAAATTGAACAATTCTGTAATGCGTGCGTTCTGCTGGGCGTTACTGTTTATAGCTGTTACAAGTAAAATGCCCAATAACGCAAGTCTGAATGTAAAGTGTTTGTTCATTGCAGATTTATATTACAAATTATATATTCCTTTTTTTGTCAGTGTAGTTTTATTTCCGTTTTTATCAATAAAATCGACTTTACATCCTTTAGGGATCTCGATTTGATTACCGCCTGTTTTTGAAAGTTTAAGCTTTATCTTCCCTTCTTTAACAGGAAACTCTATATTTGCCCATTGCAAATCCATCATATCAGGCTGTAGGGTATAATGATTCAGTTTAGTATTTGATTGGCTGAACCCCGCTATACCATTCAATACGGCGACAATTCCCGGAACTCCGTTGGCTCCGTGGCAAAGGCTTAAACCATAAGGACGGCTATAAAACACAAGTTGTTCATTCTTCGTTCTTCTATACGAGAAATTTTCGGGGAAACGCGTATGTCCCTGATTGAGCCAATCGCCGAAAACAGTAAACAATAAATTCCACATTTGACCAACTTTGCGGGCTTTTGAATAAGCTATGAATTCGTATCCTTTTTCAAAACTTACATAATCTTTATAGTAAGGTATGGTAGGAAGCGTTACAAGGAGGTTATCATATCTGTCTTCGGGGAATATACCAGCCAGAATCGCCCAATATTGAGCATGGTGAGAAATTACTTTGTCCAATTCCCCTGCTTTAGTATATCCGTTGATAAATAAGCCTTGCTCGTTGTCCCAAAAATGTTGCATGATGCTTTTCCGCAACAATTCAGCTTTTTGGCGATAATGATTAGCTGATTTTTTATCGTCCCATTTTTCGCAAAAATCAGCACCGATTTTGTAATTGTAATAGAGCATTATCTGAGCATAGGCGGGCGTGCCTTTCTTATCGGGTCCGCGCCTTGTTGCCCATCCGGGAACGAATCCCCAGCTTACCCCGACATTGGCAGAAATAAATCCTCTTTCATCTTGTAGTGTTTCGTAGAACTGTAATAATTGCTCCATACGATCACGATAGGAGAGTATTGTATTGAAATCCCCGTACCTTTTATAATGTTGGTTGAACCCAATCAGTGCATGCAACGGATAATCGGGTATTCCCAGATCGTCTTTTGTAGGGTTAAACGGCATCAGTGCTACCGACAGGCTGTTGCGCGACACCTGTTCGTCACCGAAAACGTAATCGCCGCCAAACGTACTTAATACGGCATCCATCGACCAAGGAAGATAATCCCGCTTGATGCCGTCGAGATAAAATCCGTGTGTACTTGTATGTAATGAAGCAACCGAAGCTTTCCATATATTATTAATTCGTTCATCGTTGCACTCGAAAGACATCAGAAAATCGATGTCCCATACTTTTGCCGTGAATTTCACGGGCGACAATTCGCATCCCTCGTCGCTGAATATCTTTACGTAGCGAACTGCCCGTTCGGGTAATACTATGTCTTGTTGTTTGCCCGTGAGCGTAAATGGTTCTATAGGCTTCTGCTCAAATACCTTAGTGTCTTCACAAAGCGTTTCTTCGGGGCTTTCACCTATATACACGGTTATCTGTCCATTTCCCTTTGCCGTAAACGAAACCGTACCTACTTCAAGATGAAAGAAATCTATCAGCACATAACCGTTTTTATGCAGAATGATGTCATTGCCGTTTACCGTGGCATTTCGTATAGGTTGGATGTTTGCAGGCTGAATGTCAATCTGCATTTCGGGCTCTTCCAGCGGCATTCGCCCACCCGTGCCGAAAACGGGTGATGTTTCGGCTAAGTTCCAGTTTATCCCGTCGAGGCTTGCCGACCAGCCTTCGCAAACAACCTTCCCGTCAACGGAAACTTTCACAGACGGCAAATCGTTTTCGGTTGCTACTTCCAGCAACAAGGTAGATTTTCCCTTTGGTAGTTGTATGGAATTATTACTATTGACAGCTTCTTTTCCGTTTACTGTGGCTTTCACTACGCCTGTGGATTCCCATTGCACAACAGTTTTGGACAACACATTCATCTCTTTACGAAACCATGTGTTAAAAACGGGAGCATAAAATTTTCCCGGATAGCCCACATTCACGCAGCGTTCGGCAGATTCTTTCATCCTCTTCTGTTGCAGATGTGCGCTCAACTGTCCGGGATACCATACGTATTCTCCTTTTTCCGCCTTAACGGGCTTTTTCAGCACGGTTACCGAGGGGTCAAGCAGTGGGTCGTATTCCTGTGCCTGTGCTCGAAACGAGAACACCGCCAGAAGCAGGCATATAGTAAGAATTGTTGTTTTCATGGTTCTCAATATTTTATTTCATTTTTTCAAAATATGGTAATCTACTCAGTGGCACATCTACAGTGATTGTTTTGCCTCCTTTGTGGGTTTTGCCCAAGTCGTCTTTCCAACGTCCTTTCGGCAGCTTTATGGTTCGTATGTTTTCTTTGGTAACAACGGGTGCAACCATGTATTTGTCTCCTAGCATAAACTGATCTTTACACTCGGCAAATCCTTCGTTGGGAAATGCATATTCCATATGACGAACAATTGGTTCGCCAGTCTTTGCCGATTCTTTAGCGCATTGCATAATATATTCACCCATTTGTTCGTGAAGTTTTGCCATATTTCTAACCGTCTCTAGATTTTCGGCACTTAAAATTCGCCAGGGAGCAACCGAAAATTGCATCATTGGCATTAGAGCATGTACTTGTGCTGAACGAACAATAAGTGTTTGGTCAATTTTGCTTTGATCTACATTTAAGAATGATTTAAATTGCCCACCACCAATCATATCGGGGCATGTGTAGGAGTAACCCATCAAACCTGCTACCATCATTTCGGGTATTAACGATTGTACCGCTCTCCATGAGTAGTTTTTGTCTCCAAGACGTTGAACTAATGCTTCGCCTCCCATTTTCCAGCATGCGCGGTATTCGTTAACAGAAAATTCGAGACCTATTTTAGCCCAAGCTTCAGTATGATCGACCGATATTGCGTCTTTTTTATAGCTTACTAAATCTTTTTTTGTATAAAAACTATTATCTCCGGCATCAAATTTAAATCCGTCAATACCGTATTCTTGCTGCATCTTTTTCAGAATAGATATAAAATGAGTTGTTGCATCAGGATTCGTAAAGTCGTAGCAAGCACTTTGTCCGTTCCACCAGTTAAGGATAGCTGGTTTGCCGTTTTTATTTTTTATAAGGTAGCCTTTTGAGTTCAATTCTCTATATTCGGGGCTATCAGACGATACAAATGGGCATATCCATAACATGACCTTGAAACCCATATCATGTAACTCTTTTACCATACCTTTAGGATTAGAAAATTTTTCGGCTCTAAAATCAAAATTACCGTAATATCGTTGCCAGTTGTCGTCAATCATCAGTACTCCTGTAGGGAATCCATTATTAACAATTCCGTGTGCGTAGTTAAGAATATCTGTCTGATTCTGATCATACATCAATTCAATCCATGTATTGTATTGCGGCATAGTGAAGAACAGTTCATCAGGCAAAATTCCGCTAGGCTTGAAGTGCTTTTGACAAGCTGCCCTATATGCATCTTTTAGTGTGGTTCCGGCATTTGTTATAGAAATATTTTCAAAATCTGATTTTACAGTGATTTTATTGTTGGAAACAGAAAACTTAAAAGGTTTATCGCTCCATACGTATCTGCCTTTGTTAGATAAGAGCAATGGAACCACCTGATTGTTGTTGTTTTGTGTAGCTAAGTTGTATTCGTCTATGGGTTGTATATATGGCATGCGCGAACCATAAGCAATTGTTCCGCCCCACCAGTATTCGCCTTCCATTGGTGTAATAGTTGTTAGGTTTTGTGCGGAAATATTACCATATAAAAGTAATAGAATAAATGCGGCATGTAATATTTTCTTCATAGCAAAATGTTTATTATAGTTGTAAGAGTGCAAACATAGATAGAAATTTATTTTTGCAGTTTTTTTTGAACTATTTTCTATTATTTTGGAAATAGTTACAGGAAATAAGATAAAAGGTTATGATTTTCATAACCTTTTATCTTATATATATTTATAAGTGTATTATTCCCCTTTATTGTCTATCAGTTCGGGGTATTTTATTCGGGAGTGGTAGATAGTTGTAAGTTTTTCTTTAAAGATATTCTTAGCTGTATCTATTTCGCTGAAGGTTATAGGTGCATTTTTTAGTAATCCGTCTTCTAATTGGGCATCAATTAATTTTTCAACCAAATTAGATATCGTTTCCGGAGTATATTCACTTAAACTGCGCGATGCAGCTTCAACCGTATCAGCCATCATGAGTATAGCAGTTTCTTTACTGAAAGGATTTGGACCCGGATAAGAAAAATCGGATTCATCAATTTCTTCATCAGGATGTTCATTTTTATATGAATTGTAAAAGAACTTGGTTTTTCCTGTTCCGTGATGTGTTTCTATAAAATCGATAATCTGCTGAGGCAGATTGTACTTTTTAGCTAGTTTTACACCTTCCTCAACATGCCCTATTATTATTCTAGCACTGTCTTTGTACGACAGATTTGAATGCGGATTGTATCCGGGAGCCTGATTTTCGGTAAAGTATTCAGGATTGCTCATTTTCCCGATATCGTGGTATAGAGCTCCGGTTCGTACTAATGAAGCATTCGCCCCTATTTTTACTGCTACAGCAGCAGCAAGATTGGAAACCTGCATAGAGTGCTGAAAGGTTCCGGGAGCTAGTTCCGATAGTTTCTGGAGTAAAGGTTTGTTGGTGTTCGAAAGTTCGATCATGCTGACTCCGGATATAAATCCAAATGTTTTTTCGCTTATGTAAACCAGCAGGTAAGTAAACATAACAAACATAAAGTTTATTCCGAAATATAAGAACATCAGAGGATTTGCCTGAGTGATGTCGCCCTCCTGAGCCAGAATATATCCTACATAAATAATATTGTAAGCAAGTAATATAAAGAAAGAGCTTTTTATTAATTGTGAGCGCTCGGAAAGATCTTTTAAACTGAATATACACATAAATCCTACGGGTATCTGCAGTAACAGAAATTCGGCGGGAAATGGTACCATGACCGAACATATAAGCATGGTTGTCAGATGTGTAAATGTAGCCGTACGCGAGTCGATAAATGTACGGATCATAATTGTAGATATAGTATATGGTATAATATATACATTAAACAAGTTATAATCGACAGCAGCTCCTGTAAGAACACAGAATATAGTGACGCTTAACAGCATGAAGGTTACATTCCTTCGGTTATAATATTCTTTTGGCCTGTAAAAGTAAAGATAGGTCATGAATGACATCATGAAAGCGGCTATAAGTATTAAGTCGCCAAGTATTAACCAACTCTGTTGCGATTGAGTACCTCCCCGTTCTTCGGTAGTTCGTTTTAGCGAGTTTAAAATATTATAAGTTTGTGAAGTCACAATCTCACCTCTGTCTATAATCTTCTCGCCCGATTGTACCATCCCTTGTGCCGGCGATATTTTCTGAAGCAGTTCGTCTTTAGTTTTGCTCGACTTTTCGTTATCATACAATATGTTACTGTATAAATAGTTGTTTATCGACATTGATTGCATTATATGTTCGTCGAACGAAGCGGGAGCTTCGGCAATTATTTTTTCATATGCCGATTTGGATGTTAAAAAAGAGGACAAGCCCCGAAGCTTCGCGGTATTGTCTTTTTCTATTAGTCTTATCTGTTTTGTCCTTGATTGATCTATCTTGTCGTAGTCTTCGGCCGAAAGGACTCCTGAACGGTATACGTCCTTAAGTTTACGTTGTGCATATTTTATATATTCAATAGGTATACTTTGGGCATTAGCGTCTGCTTCCAGCTGAGCTAAAGCTTTTCCCAGCACCGATTCGTCTATTGTGTAATAAGACTGGTAGGTAGCCATCAGGCTATCCCGTTCTTTTTCCAACTGGCTTTCGGGTTTATATATCGGGAAGTCAAAAGAAGCTGTGACTAAGCCGTATTTCCATGGTTTACCTTCCGAATATGTGAATTTGAATTTTCCGTCTCTTGGGCAAAAATAGGCTATAATAAGAATAGCTACTACAAATAAAAAAGGAGTAGGGATTAGAGATTTATCGTTTTTTATTTCTTTCATAACAATGGAATTATATAGCAGTGTATACAAATATACTTGTATTTTAAAACAACTAAAGGGACGTTAGTGTTTTTTCTTTGTTTTCAATGAATTTAATAAAGATTTTATGTTAAACACTTTATTGAACTCGATAATTGCATAAATAGCAGCAACCAGAAAAAGAACACTTCCGGTAAGATACAAATAATCGGGGTATAATTTTGAAATAGCAATGCAAGCTCCCAAGAATCCCATTCCGATAAGGGCTATTTTAATATTAGAGGTATCCCATCTGAAATTACATAAACGGAAAACCAATAAAAACTCTACTATTAGATATGTAATGTAAGCAAGCAGATAGCTTACTCCTAAAGCCGATATGCCATAGGCCGGGAATAGCAGATAGCTAAGCCCTACATAAACAACAAAAAATATAATTTCGCCAAATAAATATCGCCGACCTTTACCTTTTGCTAAAAGGATGAAAGCCAATGGCCATGCCAATGCTTTAAAGAATCCGCCCAGTATTTGCCATTGTAGCAAAGATGTGCCTTCCACAAAATTGGAAGAATATAATAGGGCAAGAATAATTTTAGAAAACACAAACATACCGACAATAATGGGAATGACCAGAACGAGAACAATATGTGTTTGCTCGTTTACTAAGCGGGTAATATTATTGTTGTTGTCCGAAACAGAACAAAGACGGGGGTAAAAATCGGTACCCATTGCTTTTAAAACCATCATCAGGTACATGCTTGAAATTGACCATGCAGCATTGAAAACACCAACATATCCCATATCTAACTCGGTATTTAAAAACGACCTGATACAAAGCATGCTCACATGAGTTATAATGATTCCGAATGTGAAAAATAACCCTAGTTTAAGATTAAACAATCCTTTATTAAGAGCTTCTTTTGCAGTAATGTTTGTCGTTTTTATATTCAGCCTTTTCAGATAGGTATAGTTGCATAACAATAAAAAAAGACTACTTACAATAAATGAAGGTACAACCCCATCAAGTTTCAGAAAATAGTAAAACGAAACAGAGATAACCAATGTTCCGGTATATCCTATCAGATTTATTTTTGCCAGTATTGTAATCAACCGCAGTCCTTGAAATATAACAGATTGTCCGGCAGCAAGCGAAGTGAAAAATAATGGAATAGAAAGTAATGCTACGCTTATGCTGTATGATGGTGTGTTAAAAGCCCAAACGCTGATAGGATAACAGAATACGATACACAGAAAAGCTCCCAGAAAAGATGTAGCAATAACCCACTTCCTGAAAACAGAAATATGATATATTTGAGCATTCTTATCGTTTGAGCTGCTTGCTATATCGCGGATTCCTCCATTTTCGATACCTAAGCTACTTACCGATTTCACTAAATCGATGATGTTTTGGATAGTACCAACCAACCCGATACCCTCGGTGCCTAATAATAGAGCCGCAAGTTTCGAGCGTATTATCCCGATGATAACCTGCACAATCTGCACACCTCCGAATATACCGGTCGATTTTACAATTTGTTTATATGAAGAGCTTTCTTTTTCCAACGCAAGGCTACGATATTAAACACTCTTTATAACATCTATCATTCTTGTGGCTGTTTCTTTTACTGAAAAATATATCTGGAATGTTTCCTTTGCTTTCACACCCATCATGGTTTTTTCTAAGGTTGATAGATTTCCCCATTGTTCAAGCATTTTTGTTATGTCTTCCAGCGTGTCGCTTTCAACTATACCTCCTCCTCCTTTTTCTATTTCGCGCCAAATGTTTACTTTATTGCTTATTAGAACAGCTTTGGAGCATGCCATCGCTTCGACTATAGCAATGCCGAAGTTTTCCTGATGACTTGGTAACACAAATGCTTCGCAATTATAAAATGCCGACCATTTTGCATCGCCTGTTAACATTCCCGGAAAGAAGATGTCAGTCCTGTCTTTCACTAAATCTGTTAATTCTTTACCATAAGGAGTCTCCAGTCCCGGACCGGCAATAACAAGTTTTGGTAAATTTAAGCCTCTATCCTTTAATTGTATGTATGCTTTTATAAGTAAGTCGACACCTTTTTTTGGGTGTATACGGCTCAAAAACAAAAGGAAAGGCTGGCTCTCTGCTTGTGGACATAAAGAAAAGAAAGCATCCTTCATTGTTTTTTCGTTATAAGAGGGAGGTGTTTGAATGCCTAGTCCTACATTCAGCTCAAGAACGGGATGGTATGGACTGAAAGTTTCTCTGGCCAACAATAATTCGTCTTCGCAGGTAAATAATAATCCATCGGAATTATTAATGATCTTTCGCTCAATAATCTTCCAGAATATCCAGTTACGAATTGCTTTGAGTCTGCGCTCTTTCGCCCGTTGAAAATAAGGATCGAGCATACCGTGAGGCATAACAAAAAGTTTTGGTGCAGAAGTATTCTTTTTTTTGAATTTTGCCCATGCTGTATATGCTCCGTAACTATGATAAAGCCATAAACCATGAATTATTACTACATCGAATCTATTCAGGTTGTTTTTCATCCATGTTTGTAATTCCGGACAATAAGCATAAGGACCTTTTGCCGGTCCTATTGCATGGATAGTTATATTTTCTTGTTTTAAAAAATCTTCATCCGCAGCATCGAAGCAAATAACTTCGTTATAAACCCCAATTCTTTTTTGCTCGGGAATATTATTGCGTAAAACTTGACAAACCCCACCGGCTTTCGGATCCATCGATGATATTACGTTTAATATTTTCATAGTTTTAATTTTAATAACAAAGATACTAATTTAAATACGAAAATGTTACAACCAAATAAAGATGCGTTTTTTATCCGCAAGGTATTGAAAAAAGAAAACTCATATTGTATTCAAATAAAAAATGACTATGTTTGTACCACATTATAACTGTTAGGGGTGCTCTCTTTTTTGGGGGCTGAGATTAGACTCTTGAACCTGATATGCTGTAATAGGCATCGGAGGGAAACGGTTGACTTGAAGAAATTTACGTTATAGTATATATGTTTAAGCCGTTTCGTGTACCGCGAAACGGCTTTTTTATTTTAATAAGTATTGAATATGATAGATACGAATTCTCTTGTTCGCGATTTGGAGTTGGTTCGTCAGAAATCGCCACTTATCCATAACATTACCAATTATGTTGTAATGAATAATACGGCAAATGCCCTTTTATCAATTGGTGCATCGCCTGTTATGGCTCACTCGCTTGATGAAGTAGCAGAAATGGCAAGCATTGCTTCGGCACTTGTTATTAATATAGGAACACTCGAAGCCGAATGGGTAAAAGCCATGCTGATAGCAGGGCAAACGGCTTTGAAAAAAAATATTCCTATTGTTTTCGATCCGGTGGGCGCAGGAGCAACATCTTATCGTACAAATGTTTGCAAGCAAATAATAGACGAGTGTCAGCCGTCTGTTATAAGGGGTAATGCATCCGAAATTATGGCTTTGTGCAATGCCGGTATAAAAACGAAAGGAGTTGATAGTACAAGTTCGTCCGATAGGGCTCTCGACTCGGCTAAGCAATTGGCATTAGCCACTAAATCGGTTGTGGTTATCAGCGGGCAAACCGATTATATAACTGATGGAGTTAATGTTAATACGGTTCAGAATGGTAGCCCGATGATGGCTCGCGTAACAGGCATGGGTTGTACTGCAACGGCTATTGTTGCTACTTTTACAGCTGCAAATAATAATATGCTCGAAGCTGCTACACATGGTATGGCTATTATGGGCATAGCCGGCGAAATAGCTGCCCGTAAGTCGACAGGAAATGGAAGTTTGCAAGTCAATTTTCTCGACGAATTGTATAACCTCAATTCCGATATAATTAAGAACAATATAACATTACGCTAATGTCAATTTTCGATAAAAGCCTATATCTGGTAACCGATCGTCTACTATCATTGGGACGTCCGATAGAGTTTGTTGTTGAAGAAGCCGTTAAAGGAGGCGTTTCTATAGTTCAGTTGAGGGAAAAAGATTGTTCTACTCTCAATTTTTATGAAGTAGCCGTAAAGCTTAAGCAATGCCTTCGTCCATACAATGTTCCATTGATTATAAACGACAGGATAGACATTGCATTAGCTTGCGATGCCGAGGGTTTACACATTGGGCAAAGTGATATGCCTTATTCTATAGCCCGAAAACTGATGGGTAAAAATAAAATTATAGGTCTTTCGGTTGAGAATGTTGAACAGGCCGAACAGGCAAATCTGCTTGATGTCGATTATATCGGGGCATCGCCTGTATTCAGTACACCCACAAAAACCGATACGGCAAAGGCTCTTGGTTTAGACGGCTTAAGGCAAATTGCAAAAATCAGTCGCCACCCCATTGTTGGTATCGGCGGAATAAACATTGATAATGCCAAAGATATTATAGATGCCGGAGCAGAAGCTATTGCTGTTGTTTCGGCTATTATGTCGGCAGAACAACCAGCCAAAGCTGCTCAGGAATTAATAAACAGAATTAAATTGTAATAATATGAAATGGAGCGAAAGAACTTGGGTACAGATACAACCAATTTATAATAATATATTAAAGCATCCTTTTATAAAAGAGTTGATGGGCGGAACTTTAGATAAAGAGAAGTTTATATTTTATATACGTCAGGATGCTATTTACTTGTCCGAATACGGAAAAGTACTGGCAGGCATTGCTTCAAAATTGAGTAATACGGAATATACAAACGAGTTTCTTCATTTTGCAAGCGATTCGGTAGCTGTAGAAAAAGCTCTGCACGAATCTTTTCTGAAGGATATTGATAAAAATATTCCATTCGAGGCTTCGCCCGGTTGTTTGTTTTATACATCTTATTTACATAGCCAGTTAGGGAATGCTTCGGTCGAAGTTGCGGCAGCAGCGGTATTACCTTGTTTCTGGATTTATAAAGAAGTAGGAGATTATATTCTTGCGAACCAAACAAAGAGCGAAAACCCTTATCAGGACTGGATTAATACATACGGAGGGGATGAGTTTGCCGAATCGGTAAGGAAAGCCATCGCAATATGCGACGATCTTGCCGAAAAATCTACGCTTCAACAACAAGAAGCTATGACAAAAGCATTTGCTGTTTGTTCCAAAATGGAATGGATATTTTGGGATAGTGCATGGAGGCTCGAACAATGGGATATTTGAATAGGTTCATCTGATAAAGAATTCGATAAAATGAAAAAACATTATAAACGTGCATTAACCATTGCAGGAAGCGATCCTAGTGGAGGGGCGGGAATACAAGCCGACCTGAAAACATTTTCGGCGTGCGGATGCTTCGGCACATCGGCAATAGTAGCAGTAGTAGATGAAAACACTGTTGGAGTAACGGGGGTACACCCCATTCCGGTTTCGTTTGTATCGGGGCAAATAAAATCGGTACTTGACGATATCGGAACCGATGCCATAAAAATAGGCATGCTGCACTCGTCGGAATTAATAATGGGTATAAAAGAAACCCTTCAGAAGTACGATGTTAAGAATATCGTTCTCGACCCCGTTATGGTTGCCACATCGGGCGATAAGCTATTGCAGGATGAAGCTATCAACACGCTCAAAAGCGAATTAATACCTATGGCGAGGGTTATTACGCCAAATATTCCTGAGGCTGAAATTCTTTTAGGAAAGGATATAAAATCGCAAGCCGACTTACCGAAGTTCATACGTGAGTTGTCTGTAAATAATAAAGTTTCTGTTTTGTTGAAAGCAGGGCATTTAACTGATGAGAGGTTAGTAGATGTGTTTTATAATGCCGAGACAGACGAGCTGATAGAATTGCCATCCGACCGTATTTATACAAAAAATACACATGGTACAGGATGTACGTTTTCATCGGCAATTGCATCTTTTCTTGCACATGGATTACCCTTGAACGATGCTGTCGGAAATGCGAAGGAATATATGATAGGAGCAATAAAAGCTGGCGCAGAATACGAAATAGGTAAGGGACACGGGCCTGTGCATCACTTCTTTAAATTTTGGGAATGAATATAAAACTTAACGATAAATTACACGAAATTGCGGAAGGTACTTCGCTTGCCAATTTTATTAATAGTCTGAATGTGACACAGCAAGGCATTGCTGTTGCTATAAATTATGAGGTAATTCCAAAAGATAAATGGGTGGAAACCATACTAACCGATAATATGGAGTTGATGCTAATACATGCTGTATCGGGAGGATAATGGAACTGATTGTTATTACAAACGAGAATTTGTTTGATGGAGAGGCTGAAGCTCTTAATCTGTTGTTCGAGCATGATTTACAAACTTTGCATTTGCGAAAGCCTCATGCTACGGAAATAGGCATTGAGCATGTGATTAATAAGGTAAATTCGGAATATCGTAACAGGATTGTATTACACGATTGCTTTAACCTTATTCATAAATACGATCTGAAAGGGGTACATCTAAACAGTCGCAATACTAATTTCCCTCAAAAAGAAGGTTTATCGGTAAGTCGTTCGTGTCACTCGTTTGAGGAAGTGGAAAAATTTTCTGACCTCAATTATGTATTCCTTAGTCCAATATTTGATAGCATATCTAAACAGGGATATAATAAAGCATTTTCGGATAGGGATTTATTAGAGGCAAGAGATACGGGCATTATCAATAAGAAGGTTTTTGCGCTTGGAGGAATTACTGCCCAAAATATATCAGAAGCTGCTCAATTTGGCTTTGGCGGGGTGGTTGTATTGGGTACTCTGTGGGAAGATTATGTCCTCAAAAAAGACAAAAGCGGATTAATAGCGAGACTGTACGAATTACAATCGATATGTAATAGATTATGAAAGGATTATTATTTATAAGTCACCAAACCGATAAGGTCAGCTATCTGCAATCTGTCGAAATTGCATTGCAGGGTGGTTGCAGGCAGATTCAGCTTCGAATGAAGGATGCTTCACTCTCGGAGGTTGAGGGTGTGGCACGCAAAGCGTTAGAGTTATGCCGCGTGTACAAAGCCGATCTTTATATCAATGACTATGTTGAGGTGTGTAAAAAAATAAATGCAAAGGGCGTTCATCTCGGAAAAATGGATATGCCACCAGCCGAAGCCCGCAGAGTTTTAGGCGAAGGGATTGTGGTAGGTGGTACAGCAAATACTTTTGATGACATTATGTATCTGCATGAGCAGGGTGTTAATTATATTGGTTTAGGACCATTTCGCTTTACAACTACAAAAAAAAATTTAAGCCCTGTTCTTGGTCTGAATGGATACCGGGATATTGTAGAACAATGCAGAACAAGCAATATACAATTGCCTATAGTGGCAATAGGGGGTATAACGATAAACGATATACCTGCAATTATGGAAACTGGGGTTTCGGGTATTGCATTATCGTCGACTATACTAAATGCCGATAATCCGATAGAAGAAACAAAAAAAATAATGAACCTGATAAAACAATATAAACAATGAAGAATCTGGTTATAGCCGGAAAGGAATTTCAATCGCGCCTTTTCCTCGGAACTGGCAAATTCAGTTCGAACCAAGTAATGAGCGATGCTATTGCTGCTTCGGGAACGCAAATGGTAACAGTAGCAATGAAACGTCTTGATATGGATAATAAAGAAGACGATATGCTGCTGCATATTAATAAACCCGGAATACAATTATTACCGAATACTTCGGGTGTGCGTAATGCAAAAGAGGCAGTGTTTGCCGCAAAATTGGCTCGAGAGGCATTTGGTACAAACTGGCTAAAACTGGAAATCCACCCCGATCCGAAATATTTGTTGCCTGACCCCATCGAAACATTGAAAGCAACCGAAGAGTTGGCAAAGGATGGTTTTGTTGTGTTACCGTACATTCAGGCCGACCCTGTGTTATGTAAATTGTTAGAAGACGCGGGTGCTGCGACAGTTATGCCTTTAGGAGCTCCGATTGGGACAAATAAAGGATTGCGTACGCGCGACCTGTTAGAAATAATTATAGAGCAGAGCAATGTTCCTGTGGTTGTAGATGCAGGTATCGGTGCGCCATCGCATGCTGCCGAAGCTATGGAGCTGGGAGCCGATGCGGTGTTGGTAAATACAGCTATTGCCGTTGCAGGAGACGCCGTAGAAATGGCAAAAGCTTTTAAACTTGGAGTTGAGTGTGGGCGTATGGCGTACGAGGCTCAATTGGCAGGGCAATTAAACATTGCCGAGGCTAGCAGCCCGTTAACATCATTCTTAATGTAATATATAAAAATGAAAACAAATCAAAGAATAACATACCCTTCGTCAACTAAAATATATGTCGAAGGAAAAATGCATAATATAAAAGTGGCGATGCGCTCGGTATCTCTTCATAACACCGTGAAGGAAGTTGAAGGCGAGAAGGTAATCGAAAAGAATATGCCTGTAACAATATATGATACAAGCGGAGCATACTCTGATCCGAATATCGAGATAGATATAACGAAAGGATTGCCTCGTATACGTAAACAATGGATTATCGACCGTGACGATACGGAGGAATTAACAACATTCACATCGAAATATTGTAATGAGCGGATGTTCGATTCATCGCTTGATGCTATTCGTTTTCCCGAAATTAATCTGCCTCGCAAAGCGAAGACAGGTAAGCAGATAACCCAAATGTATTATGCCAAGCAAGGTATAATAACGCCCGAAATGGAGTATGTGGCGATCAGAGAAAATCAACAGAACGAAGAATTAGGCATACAAAGCTATATAACTCCCGAATTTGTGCGTCAGGAGATTGCTGCAGGTAGGGCAACAATTCCTGCGAATATTAATCATCCCGAGGGCGAACCTATGATTATAGGTACTAACTTTTTAGTAAAAATAAATACCAATATCGGAAATTCGGCTCTTTCGTCGGGCATCGACGAAGAAGTTGAAAAGGCTTTATGGAGCTGTAAATGGGGTGGCGATACGCTGATGGATTTATCGACAGGCGATAATATTCACGAAACACGCGAATGGATCATCCGCAATACTCCTGTTCCTGTAGGTACTGTACCTCTTTATCAAACTTTGGAGAAAGTGAACGGGAAAATAGCAGACCTCAATTGGGAAATATATCGTGACACACTTATCGAACAATGTGAACAGGGTGTCGACTACTTTACCATTCATGCGGGATTATTGAAAGACCATGTTGCATTGGCAAAAAAACGATTGACCGGAATAGTATCGCGGGGTGGTTCTATTATTGCCAGCTGGATGACAATGCATAATAAAGAGAATCTGTTTTACACACATTTCGAAGAAATTTGCGAGATACTAAGCCGCTACGATGTTGCTGTATCGTTAGGAGATGGATTGCGTCCCGGTTCTACTTACGATGCAAACGATGCTGCACAGTTTGCCGAACTTTCGGTTTTAGGCGAATTGACCGAAATAGCATGGAAACATAATGTACAGGTACTAATAGAGGGACCCGGACATGTTCCGATGAACAAGATAAGAGCAAATATGGACGAACAGATAAAGCATTGTCATGGTGCACCGTTTTATACACTTGGACCATTGACAACCGATATTGCTCCGGCTTACGATCATATAACTTCGGCTATCGGGGCGGCGCAGATAGCTTGGTATGGTACGGCTATGATTTGTTATGTAACGCCTAAAGAGCATCTGGGTTTACCCGATAAAGAAGATGTAAGGGCAGGTGTTATTGCCTATAAAATAGCGGCTCATGCTGCCGACTTGGCAAAAGGGCATCCGGGAGCTGAAGTGAGGGATAATGCGCTGAGTAAAGCACGGTTCGATTTTAGATGGAAGGATCAGTTTAACTTGTCGCTCGATCCAGAGAAAGCGATGGAATATTACAACATAGGACGACTTGACGACGATAGCGATCACTGTACTATGTGCGGTCCTAACTTTTGTGCTATGCGTCTTACTCAAAATATGGAAGAGTGCAATAAAGAATAATTATTTGTTTTTAATTCAATAGATTATCAAACCGTTTCATAAAGCTATTGTATCGGCTATGCTGAAAGGAATTATTAAGGAAATAGACAATAAAGAGAGTCTGAAATGAAAGATATTAAGTATAGAGACACAAAGGAATTCTCGGAAGAGGCCTTGAAAGATTTATTTCTTTCTGTTAATTGGTCGTCAGGAAATTATCCTGAAAAGCTTGTAGTTGCAATGCAGAATTCGGGAACTGTATTCAGTGCATGGGATGGTGAAAAGTTGGTTGGACTGATAAATGTTCTGGATGATAGTATAATGACAGCATACATCCATTATCTGTTAATTATGCCCGAATACCAGCACTACGGAATAGGCAAAGAACTGATAAAGAATGTTTCTGAAAAATATAAAGACTACTTACGCATTGTTTTAGTCGCGTACGATAAAGAAGTAGGTTTTTATGAACATTGCGGCTTTGAGATTGGCGACGAAAAAACACCGATGTTTATAACTAGTCTTTGGACATAAAAGTAATTCTATGTATGTAGAGTTTTGAAAATTATAAGAAATGAGATTTGCCGAAATAATAAACGAATATAATTGGGACGATATAAAGTTACGTATTGCCAATAAAACATCGAGGGATGTTGAGTTGGCTCTTTCTAAAAACAGCCGTTTGAGTGTTGAGGATTTTATGGCTTTAATATCTCCTGCCGCCTTGCCTTATCTGGAGCAAATGGCAGTTTTGAGTCGTAAATATACGCAACAGCGGTTTGGAAAAACTATACAATTCTATATTCCGCTTTATCTTACTAATTCGTGTTCTAATCACTGCATATACTGTGGTTTTAACCATAATAACGATATAAAGCGAATTATACTTACCGATGAGCAAATTATGCGCGAAGTTGAGGCGATAAAAGAAATTGGCGATTTTCAGCATATTTTATTAGTTACAGGAGAAAATCCTCGTGATGCAGGAGTGGAGTATATAGAAAATGCTATCAATCTTGTTAAGCCGTATTTCTCGTCTATATCGGTAGAGGTTCAACCTCTGAAAGAAGAAGAATATCGAAGGCTTAATGGCGCAGGGCTTAATGCAGTATATTGCTACCAGGAAACCTATAATAAAGACCGATATAAGGTATACCACCCGAAAGGGATGAAATCGAAATTCGATTGGCGGCTCGATACTTTCGATCGTATGGGAAAAGCAGGCGTGCACAAAATAGGTCTGGGAGTGTTGATTGGACTCGAAGATTGGCGAACCGATGTGACAATGATGGCATTGCATTTACGTTATCTGCAAAAAAACTATTGGCAGACAAAATACTCCATTTCGTTTCCCCGTATGCGTCCGCACGAAGGAGAGGATTTTCAGCCGAATGTAATAATGCAAGATAAAGAACTTGCACAATTGGTATTTGCTTATCGTATTTTCGATCACGATATTGAGATTGCTTTATCCACACGCGAGGATAAACAGTTTCGGGACAATATGACAACATTGGGAGTTACATCGCTCAGTGCCGGATCGAAAACCGACCCCGGAGGGTATGCTGTTTATAAACAAGAGTTGGAGCAATTTGTAGTAAACGACGATCGGGCTCCCGAAGACATCCTTCAGGCTGTAAAAGGGCAAGGTTACGAAGTGGTTTGGAAAGATTGGGATTTAAGCCTGCAATAAAATAATGGACAGAAGATACGAACGCAATATATTGGTTGAGGCTATTGGCGACGAAGGGCAGCAAAAGCTTCTACAATCCAAAATATTGGTAATTGGAGCAGGAGGGCTAGGCTCGCCAGTACTTTATTATCTTGCTTCGGCAGGTGTGGGCACATTAGGTATAATAGATCACGATGTGGTTGATATTACCAACCTGCAACGTCAGGTTTTACATCGAACAGCCGATGTGGGACGCCATAAAGCTGAATCGGCAAGAGAAAAACTGGAAGCATTAAATCCCGATATTAAAGTGAATATATATAAGGAGAAATTTACCTTAAGCAATGCTTCAGAATTGGTACAGGACTACGATTTTGTAATTGATTGTTGCGATAATTATGAAACAAAATTTCTGATAAACGATGTTTGTGTCGGGCTTGGTAAAGCTTACTCGCATGGTGCGGCATTAGCTATGCGTGGAGAGGTTATGACCTATACATCAGGCAATGCTTGTTACAGATGCATATTTGGGAGTGAACCCAACGATGGAGCTTTACCTTCGTCTAAGCAAATTGGCATTGTAGGTGCTATCGCGGGGACGATAGGCTCTATACAGGCAGCCGAAGCAATAAAATATATTACCGGAATGGAGGGGTTACTCACTAACCGCTTGCTTGTATTTGATGGTAAAATTATGTCATTTCAAACGTTATCGGTAAGGCAGAATTCCGGATGTGTTTGTTCGAAACAGTAGGCGCGCTTTGTCTAAGAATATTGACTTTTGAAAACTTACCCTGTCAAGAAAACTATAGAGAGTGAAAAAACAGAGAGTGTCGTAAATAACGACACTCTCTGCATATATAAAGGTTTTGTTTTATACTTAAACCTTCCTGATAATTATTTCAACATGTTTGTGAAATCAGGATTTGAAAGGTATTTTGCAAACTCAAGATTGTTTGATACAGTATTCTTTATTGAAGAATCTTTCTGTATAGCTTCTTTAAGATTTCCGATTACACCTCCAAAATTGTTTGTGCGTGCAGAAACAATAGCATTCAAATAATAGCTTGTAGCCGACTTATCTGATAAGTTATCTAATGTGTTTTGCGCTTTGCTGTAATTCTTAGTCAGAATTTGAGCAAGTGCAGCATTTTCGGTTTTAGTTTCTCCGAATGCATCAACAGCTTTCGAATATTCTCCGTTTTTAAGGTATAGCAATCCAAGAGCTTCGTTAAGAGTATTTGCGCCGGATGCATTTCCTAATAGTTCCTGAGCTTTAGCAACATTTCCATCAGCTAAAGAAAGCAAAGCCATATTCATGTTTGGCTCGGCAGCTTTATTCGATATTTGTTGAGCTTTTGTAAATGCCGATTTTGCTTTATCTATTTGTCCGTTTGCAAAGTAATACGAACCAATGTTATTCCATCCACGGTAATCGTTCGGGAATTTTTGAGTCGCATAATTATATATTTTCTCAACAGGAGCTTGCTCTAAAGTTGCGCTATAAAGCACTTCTTCAACGTTTAAATCATTCATCGAATTGCTGTTTACTGCAGCTATTAATTCTTCGTCTGTTTTACCTATAATTTCAACATTTGCAATTAAACGCGAACGGCGAAGTTTAGGAAGAATGGTTTCGGCAAGTTCTTTATATACAAACGAGATGTTTTTTATTTCACGTTCTCTTGTTTCAGGGTCGTTATACATCGAAAGAACTCTTAATACAAGGTCTTTATCTTGTAAGCTTGAAGCTTCTACAAGTTTTTTGAAACCTTCCCAGTCTTGGGCAGTATATTTTGCGTTAATTTCGGTATCTATTTCTTTTTTAGCGAATTCTTTGTTAAGGTAGCTCGATGTGTTTTTCTCACGTTTTTCAGCTAAGCCTTCATTCAAGTCATATCCTCCGTCAGGCGATGCATAAGCCGAAATCTCTACATTTACGTATTTTCTATCGTTCTCATAAGCCTCTTTAACAAGGTCTTTCCATGCTGCAAGGTTCGACGAGTTTAATTCGCTTCTTCTAAGTTCTGCCTGTTGTATAAGAAACATTATGTCGGCATCATAAGCTTCCTGCATAATACGTTGAAATTTATCGGGAGCAGTAGCCGGTGTAGTTGTAAAAGCACTAGCCAAAGCAGCAGAAGAATTTACTCCGTCGGCAATTTTCACATCAGGCAATTCAAATGTTTTTCCTTTAATGCCAGCCTCGAAACGAAGATATAGTTCCGATTTTTGCATTTCAGGTACATAATTGAAGTTCGCATTCATAGTGAAGTTTCCTCCTGTTTTTTGGGGAACTACAATGCCGTTTCCGGCAACATTTTCTCCTTGAAAAGTTTGAGGCGTTCCTAGTGATTCTTTTCCTTGATATTTAAGAACAGGGGTTACTACTACTACAGCATTTTTATTAAACCATTTTTCGGGGAATTTCCCGTTAATAGTTACTGGTACTTTTGTACCTACTACTTCAAGAGGCGAAGGTGTTGTGCTAAACCAATTGTCGGATAATGGTTTTAGTTTGCTGCTACATGATGTGCCCAGAATACTGATAAGAACAAGCATCACAAGCGATGAGTAAAGTTTTACTTTACAGTTTTTCATGACTCACAAATTTTAGTTTAATTAATTGAATATTTATCTAGTTATAACATTTATTTATAAGTTGAAAAATATCCGAGAGTATATTGATGCGTATATCTAACATGCTAAATTTTTGCATATTTGTTTTTGTATTAGATAAGACTTTCTCTCCAAAAGCAAACAGATATTTTCGAGAGGCTAAGATAATCGATTTTCTCTTGATTTATAGCGTTAATATGCGTCTTTTTTTCTATTTTTAAATATTTACTGTGTTTTTCATGGATAAGTTATTTTTCGAAAAAGTGAAACGGTTGCTCGAAGCTAAAGAAACGTTATATAATAACACTGGCTTCATAGAAAAAGATCCGATCTCTATCCCTCATAAATTTACACTGAAACAGGATATTGAAATTATGGGATTTTTTGCAGCAATTTTTGCATGGGGGCAACGTGCTACAATTATCAATAAATGTAACGAGCTGATTGATAGATTCGATAATTCTCCTTTCGAATTTATTATGTCGTATTCGGATAACGATCTGAAACAACTTATGGGTTTTAAGCATCGTACATTTAATGATACGGATTTATTATACTGTGTCGATTTTTTAAGGAGACATTATCTGCGCTTTTCGACATTGGAAGATGCCTTTGTCCCCGATGAAACCAGATTGCAGACGGTTGAGCAAGCTTTAATTCATTTTTACAATTATTTTTTTGACAATAGCGATGCGCCTCAACGAACAAGAAAGCATATTTCGACACCTGCAAAAAAATCGGCATGCAAGCGTATAAATATGTATTTGCGTTGGATGGTAAGGAAAGATGATAAAGGAGTGGATTTTGGCATATGGCAAAAACTAAAGGCTAAAGACCTTATTTGTCCTCTCGATTTACATGTCGAACGTACTGCCCGCATATTAGGGCTCATAACCCGTCCGAAACCCGATTGGATGGCAGCGGTTGAATTGACAAATAATTTGCGGCTTTTCGACCCGAACGACCCTGTGAAATATGATTTTGCCTTGTTCGGTATTTCTATCGAAGAAGGAGTAGATGGTATTATCCGATAATGTGTTTGTTGTAAATATAATACACGATAAAAATTACTGTTTCGTGACGGATAGGTTTGTGGTAAACATTACCTTCTCATTCTGTTACCGGCTTGGCTAATGCACTAGCATTCTTTTTTTCGTCGATGTATTTGATTAATAATTCAGCTTTCTCTTTAACCGACTTCAAGCTATCTACGCAAAGCATCCAGTCTGACAGAAGATAGGTATCTGAAATAGCTTTTTTAGCTGTTCCGGATAGAGCAAAAGAAGTAGTACTTTTGCCCGTTAAAGTAACATTTAATGGTTTATCGGCAAAAGTATATATAAAGCGGGCAATGCCATTTTCATCTTTTCCGGTAAAGGTTATAACCTCGTAGTTCTTTCCGGCATCGGTAAACCTGAAATTCAAGCCATCTTCGTTAACAGGTAAAGTTTCGGTATATGAACCATCTTTCAAGCTCACTTTTACAGCCTCATGATACTTATTATTGCCAACAAATACACTTTCTATGAATAATTGTCCGTTTTCTTTTACGCCCGCTCTTAAAGTGGTAGCTGATAGAATTTTTGAGGGCATAGTTTTAGGAAGAAAGCGTCCACTTTCCTGGTATTCTTTATTTATATCATAAGTGAAAAGTTGTTTAATAGAATCGATTCTCGATTGTAATACATTAACAACTGAATCGCAATACGCAATTTGCTTAATATTTTGAGCTTTACGCACATCTTGCAGTAATGCAAGGCTTGCCTTTATCTCGTCAAAAGCCTTTGGATAAAGCTTTTGTATACTGTCTATTTTTTGTTTTGCCAGTTCATACTCTTCGTTCTCGTACAAACTCTTTATATCTTCAAGATATAGTTTCGCTTCTTTATTTTTTTCGCCACAAGCCACTATAAACAAAGAGGCTAAAACGATAAACATAACTTTTACTGTAGCTTTCATAATAGTAATGAGTTGAAAGATATTACTACAAAAATAACATTATTCTGCTTTATATACTTGTTTTATTATAATTTTGTAAGCTATAAACAATAGTTGATGCAGTTAGAACCAAATAAAATACAACAACATTTTTCGGGAAAGATATTCGATATAATCAGTCGGGTGGCTGATGAGGAGCAACTCGAATGTTATGCAATAGGCGGATATGTAAGAGATGTTTTCCTTCAGCGTCCGTCAAAAGATATTGATATAGTAACAGTTGGGCGTGGTATTGAGTTAGCCGAAGCTGTTGCTTTAGAGCTGGGACGAAAAGCAAAACTATCTGTTTTTAAAACTTACGGAACAGCCCAGATAAAATATAAAGATTCGGAAATTGAGTTTGTCGGGGCACGGCGCGAATCGTATCAGCGAAACTCGCGTAACCCAATAGTAGAGGATGGAACGTTGGAAGACGATCAAAACCGCAGGGATTTTACGATAAATGCTTTAGCGGTTTGCCTAAACAAAAATCGGTATGGAGAATTGCTTGATCCGTTTGACGGACTAAAGGACATGGCGGATAAAATTATCCGTACCCCTCTCGACCCGGATATAACATTTAGTGACGATCCGTTGCGTATGATGCGTGCTATACGGTTTGCTTCGCAATTGATGTTTACTATTGAACCCGAGACCTTTGAAGCAATAAAGCGAAATAAAAACAGGATCGAAATAATAACAAAGGAACGAATTGCCGACGAACTGAATAAGATTGTTCTTTCGCCTGTTCCTTCAAAAGGCTTCTTGTTGCTGTATAAAACAGGCTTGCTTGATATTATTTTCCCCGAACTGGTTGCGCTCAAAGGCGTTGAAAGCCGTGAGGGTAGGGGGCATAAAGATAATTTTTACCATACGCTCGAAGTGTTGGATAGCCTTTCGAAAAAAACACAGGATTTGTGGTTGCGATGGTCGGCTATTATGCACGATATTGCGAAACCTGCTACAAAACGTTGGGACAACAAGCTGGGGTGGACTTTCCATAACCACAACTTCATAGGCGAAAAAATGGTTCCTCGCATATTTAAGCAAATGAAACTTCCGATGAACGAAAAAATGAAGTATGTTCAGAAATTGGTTTCGTTGCATATGCGCCCGATAGCTTTGGTTGAAGATGAAGTTACCGACTCGGCTGTTCGCCGCCTGATATTTGAAGCGGGAGATGATATCGACGACTTGATGATGTTGTGCGAAGCTGATATAACCTCGAAAAACGAGGCAAAAGTTAAACGTTACATGAAAAACTTCGAAATAGTCCGTCAGAAAATGAAGGAAATAGAAGAGAAGGATCATGTTCGTAATTTTCAGCCACCGATTGGTGGGTTGGAAATAATGGAATTGTTCGGTTTGCCTGCGGGGCCTGAGATAGGAAGCCTGAAAGCATCAATAAAGGATGCCATACTCGATGGCGTTATACCTAACGAATATGATGCCGCTTATAGGTATCTTTTGGATAAAGCGAAAAAAATGGGATTGAAACCTGTTAAATAAACAGTTCGGGATGATTTCTTTTGTGTTATTTTGGAAAAGTATGTCCTCAGATATTTAATCGAAACACATAGATTTATTGTATATGTTATTTATGGGCGTGGATCATTCCTTTTCTGAAATAAGGAGAAGTAAGATTCCAGTTCGTATAACACAACATATAGCCATTGGAAGGCGATATGTCATATTCCATATCTTTCATTTTCTTTGATAAAATATCAAAATCTTCTTGGTTATGATATGTACATATAGCTGCTTTTACTTTAAATTTACCTGATGTAAGGGTTTTTATAGCTCCATCTAAAACAATGCTCTCCGCTCCTTCTACATCCAGTTTCAGAAAAACAGAACCACTATCTTCAGAATCTAGCAATGTGTCTACCGATATAGTACTGTCGGAATCGACATTTGAGGCATATTTATTAATGATAATTACCTTATCTTTCCATGGTTCGAATGTTTTGACCAAAGGTTCTATCCACGACTCATCTGCTTCGAATATATATATACGGCTGGCCTTATCGATTACTGATAAGGCAAAAATACCTTCTACCCCGCCTAAATCGAATACTATACTTCCATTATCGATGTAGAATTTATCGTTCATATAGCTATGAGGCGATCGTTTGTCTTGTTCTTGTAAAAGAGCTGTGTAGGTAAGTTTTATTTTTGCATCATTGCTCCCTCTTCTAAAATAGAGTCGGTTATTATTGAACATTACATATTTTAAATCACCATCATTATATACTTTTATATCAAGAGGATTATATCTTTCTGCCCATCGATATGGAATCATTTGCAAGCCTCTTTTCTTTATATATGTCAAAGCTTCTTTCAGTTCGGTGTCGGAAAGTATATTTTCTTTTTTGGAAAAGTAAGTCAGTATTTCTTTACGTGTTTTCCATGTTGTGTTATTCGACTCTATTTTTGATCGTAGCCATTGTGTAAGTAGAGGAAAGGTACGCATAAACACAATTCCGAGAGGAAAAACCCAACTGGAAACAAATTTCGTTTTATTCATATTTTGGTTTGTCTGTGTTCTTGTTATTTTATAAACAGAAGCAAAGATAACACCTTTTCATGAGCTTTTGACATGAATTTAATTGTCCAATTCAATAATTGAAAATCGTTAAAAAGATGAATGAATTTTCAATTAATTTACAACAGTGTTCGAATCGAATATGGCAGGATCTATTTCGTTTAAATTAGTATTGGGTTGGGGATCGACAGATACAATGCTATCAACAATGTATCGGGTATATCCTCGCCACGGAACAACCCCGAAGTATTCTTTATAATGCAGTTTAACGTTGCTGCCAGTTAACCCCATCAGTTTTTTAGCAAGCTTTTCGTCTGCAATAGAAAACTCGAACTCGTTCGATCCTATTGCTCCCGTTTTCGAACGGAATCCTGTTTGTATTAATTCCCCTTCGTATGTTTCAAATATTATGCCCTTGTGCATTACGTAGTTAAGTTCACCGGCCCTTACGCTGCTCGAACTGTAAGGTACATAAAACCAATAGTATGTAAAGCCAATGCCTAGCAATATAATAACAACAAATATTGTGATGAATGTTTTTTTAGTTTTAGTCATAATTCTGATATTTATAGTGTCAATAGGTAAATGCTTATTATTTTAACGAATAAGTGGGAAAAAGGTTTAAAACATCAAAAACCTTTCTTGGTAGAGGCTATTTATTAAATAACATTGCAATACTTTTTTGTACTTTCGTATCGTGAAAAAAATAACTGTTATAGGAGCAGGATTAACAGGCCTCACAATTGCATACCTACTAAGAGACAAGGGTTATGAGGTTACTGTTCTGGAAAAAGATTCGAAGGTTGGCGGTGCTATTCAAACTCATGTTGCCAATGGTTATGTGTTTGAAGAAGGGCCAAATACGGGGGTTGTATCCAATCCGGAGGTGGCCGAATTGTTCGATATGCTTGGGCTGAAAATAGAAGAAGCAAATCGGAATGCAGAAAAGCGGTTGATTTTGAAGAATGGAAGATGGCATCCGCTACCTTCGGGGGCTGTGTCGTTTTTGAAAACTCCGCTATTTAGCGCTGCCGACAAAGCAAAGATGATGTTCGAGCCTTTTCAGAAAAAAGGGGCAGATCCCGATGAGTCGGTAGCTTCTCTTGCTGCACGGCGTATAGGGCAATCGTTTGTCGATTACGCAGTAAATCCTTTTATCTCGGGTATTTATGCAGGCGATCCCGAAAAGCTGGTAACACGGTATGCTTTACCTAAATTGTACAGGCTTGAACAGGATTATGGAAGTTTTATAAAAGGAAGTATACAAAAAAGCAAAATAAAGAAAACAGCACGCGATTTAAAAGCAACACGAAAAGTGTTTTCTGTTGCAGGTGGTTTGGGCGGGCTTATTTATGCTTTACAGAATGGTGTTGGGGCACAGAATATTGTTTGTGATATAACTGATGTTTCGATAAACAAGAATGGCGACGAAGGTTATTGTGTTGCTTATCATCGCAACGGGAGGCAGGTACTATATAAATCCGATGTAGTGATAACAACTGTGGGTGCATATGTTTTGCCCGAAATACTGCCGTTTATCAGTTTGGAAGACATGGATGCAATTACCGATTTAAGGTATGCTAAAATAGTGCAAGTTGCTGTCGGGGTAAAAAAGAATGTGCTTAATAATCGGTTTTGCTCGTTTGGCGGATTAATACCTCAGAAAGAGAACAGAAGGTTACTTGGTGTTTTATTTCCATCGTATTGTTTCTCGCAACGTGTACCAGAGGACTGTTCGGTTTTGGCTGTTTACATGGGAGGGATAAGGCATCCCGAAATATTTGACTGGTCGGACGAACGTCTTAAAAAAACAGTTGAGGCCGAACTATCGGATTTATTCGGAATAAACGAACGTGGAATTGATTTTATACACATATTCCGGCATAGGCATGCTATTCCACAATATGAAAAATCGAGTGGTAAGCGATTCGAAGCAATTAATAAAATAGAAGAGGAAAACAAAGGACTTATAGTTGCCGGAAATCTACGGAACGGTATTGGAATGGCCGACCGTATAAAGCAGGCTTTCGACATTGTTGCATCGTTCTGAAAAATGCTGTGGTTTTTTATACCTTTGTATACTGAAAATAAATAAGGCGAATGGAAATAATTAATTTGTCGGGACAAAATTCGATACTTAACAGATTTGTTGGCGAGTTGCGCGATGTTAACGTGCAGGGCGACAGCATGCGTTTCAGGCGTAATCTCGAGCGTATAGGCGAGATAATGGCATACGAAATAAGTAAGTCGTTGTTGTACGAATCCCGTGATATACAAACGCCGTTGGGGGTGTCGCCAACGAATTATCCTGCCGAAAAGGTGGTGTTGGCAACAATTTTACGTGCCGGTTTAGGCTATCATCATGGTTTTCTGAGTTATTTTGATAATGCCGAAAATGCATTTGTGTCGGCATATCGCAAGTATAAGGAAAATCACGAGAGTTTTCATGTGCACATTGAATATATTGCTTCGCCCCGAATTGATGATAAAGTTTTAATACTGACCGACCCGATGTTGGCTACCGGTAGCAGTATGGAGCTTTCTTACCATGCGTTAATGACTAAAGGTCAACCTCGGAAAATACATATAGCCACTATAATAGCTACCAAGCAAGCTATTGATTATTGTAATGAAAAATTGCCGGCAAATGTGACGTTATGGGCTGCAGCTGTTGATCCCGAACTGAACGAGCAGGCTTACATTATTCCCGGATTGGGTGATGCCGGAGATTTGGCATATGGCGAAAAAGACTGATAACCGAAATGTAGATAAAGAAAATGGAAGATCGACTTAAAAATATAGTTTTTTCAAAAAATGCGGTTGAGTTTGTAACCGTAGCTGTACAATACTGTGGTTATCTGGAAAATCTGGATGAAGAAGAAGCTTTGGTGACAGATAAACTAACTAAGCTTTTGCCTTTGCTTTATTTGAAAGCTACAATGTTGCCTGAATCGGAAATGCAGGATGAGGCAGATCCTGAAGAAACTGTAACTGAAGATGTTTACAACTTCATCCTTTCGCGGGTATATGATATTTACGGACAAAATGATACTTATCTTGAAGTTTTTTTGCAGGATATGAAATATAGCGAGACTCCTATCTCGGCTAGCATATCGGAAGATGTTACCGATATTTATCAGGACCTGAAAAACTTTATAACAATTTATGAGCGTGGTGTGGTTGAGTATGCCAATGATGCTTTATATATTTGTAACGAAAATTTTAAGGCCTATTGGGGACAAAAATTAGTAAATGTACTCAGGGCATTGCATTCTCTTAAATATTCGGGCGAAAACGATTCGTTCGATGATGATTTTAATAATATAGACGAAGCGTGGTAAATACTATATCGAAAGAACAAATATCGACATTGCCTATAGCTCAATTTGCGGGGCGTATTATTGTTGTTCAGACCGAAAAAGAGGCAGATGAAGCTATAAAGTATCTGGAAACATTTAAAAGGGTTGGTTTTGATACCGAAACCCGTCCGTCGTTTAAAAAAGGTAAATCGCATAAAATTGCATTAATGCAAATATCGGTTGATGATACTTGCTTTTTGTTCCGATTGAATATGATAGGCTTCCCCGATAGTTTATCGAAGTTTCTGGATAATCCTGATATCTTGAAAATCGGGCTTTCGTTGAAGGACGATTTTTCGGCTATCCGCAAGCGTACTAGTCTGGAGCCTCAGGGTTTTGTTGAATTGCAATCGCATGTAAAAGATTTCGGGATTGAGGATGCCAGCTTGCAACGGATTTATGCTATAATTTTTAACGAAAAGATATCGAAAAGGCAGCGGCTTACAAACTGGGAAAATGATGTTCTGACCGATGCTCAAAAAATGTACGCAGCTCTTGATGCATGGGCATGTTTGAGAATATATGACGAGTTGGAAAAATATCGGATAAATAACTGATTTGTTTATCTATATTTAGTTGGGAAACAAATTTTGACGAGAATAAATCTCAATGCTAAATATAATTTGAATAAGCGATTTCGATTTCTCCGTAATTATTTATTAGCTATTGCTTATTTCCTGTTTTTAGTGCTCAATAAATATTATTTGTAAAAACTGTCAGGAGTGTCAGGTTTTTGAAATAATATCGGTTTCGGAATGCTGACATGAAGCATTAATTCTATATTGGTAGAATAACTGTGGGCGAAACTAAATTTTAATACTGATTTACATAAATAACAGATATGGTACACTTGGTATATTGTGACGATAAAGCAAAAGTGCTGGATAGAATATTAGATGGAAGCAAAACAATGGTAGTTCGTGGAGCTGCTGGACGTAAGATTCCACATAGTAGAGTTTCTGAAGGCGAAACGTTATACTTTATGCAAAAGGGGTCGAAAAAGATATCGGCAAAAGCTATTGTTACGAATGTAGAAAACTATGCGAAACTGTCGGACGACGAAATTATTAGTGTTCTCGAACGTAATCAATCCAAATTAAACCTGACAGATAAGCAAAAAGACCGTTGGCATAAAAAATGCCTTATTCTTGTCGAATTTTCTGATGTGGAAAAAATTGAACCGTCTCTCAATTTCGACCATCAAAACAATATGGATGATTGGTTGATTATCGAAAAAATTGAAGATGTTGTAGTTGGTACCAGTATTCCGTATAATTATGATAATAGCAAGTTCAAGTAATTAATTAAAAACTGTCAGGTATGTCAGGTTTTAACAAGTAGCTCAAATATAGACACAAAAACTTGTCAACTCGTGTACTTGTAACTATTTTTGCTAAAATGTGTCAGGAGTGTCAGGTTTTTCATAGGCTTGCTGTTTAGGACTTCTGCAACAAGGGTGTTATTCTATTTGTGTAGAATAAGTGTTTTGTAAAGACATAGAATATATATAATGAATTATAAGAAAATAATATTAAAGCCTAAAAAGGAAGAATCGCTGAAGCGATTTCATCCCTGGATATTTTCGGGAGCAGTTGCTCGCAAAGACGAGGGTATTGAAGAAGGTGAGGTTGTAAATGTTTATACTGCGGATAATGAATTTATAGCTGTAGGGCATTACCAGATTGGCAGTATAGAAGTTCGTGTATTGTCGTTTGAGCCTATAAAAATAGATGCGGATTTTTGGAGAAAGAAACTGACAGTGGCTTTTGACCTTAGGCAATCAATAGGGCTTGTTAACGAGGCTAATAATACTTATCGTTTAGTGCATGGCGAGGGCGATAATCTTCCGGGATTAATTATCGACGTTTATGCTCATACTGCAGTAATTCAGTCGCATTCGGTAGGTATGCACGAAAGCCGCAATGATATCTGTAAGGCTTTACAAGAAGTTTTGGAAGGCCGTGTCAGGAATATATACTATAAGTCGGAGACAACATTGCCTTATAAAGCTAATTTAGGCGCCGAAAATGACTATCTGATTGGTGGGGTAGAGGACAATAATGTTGCTTTGGAAAACGGGCTTAAATTTAAAGCCGATTGGCTGAAAGGTCAAAAAACAGGTTTCTTTGTCGATCAGCGCGACAACCGTTCCTTGTTAGAAAAATATGCCTCAGGGCGTTCGGTGCTTAATATGTTTTGTTATACAGGTGGTTTTTCGTTTTATGCAATGAGGGGGGGAGCCAAATTAGTGCATTCGGTTGATAGTTCGGCAAAAGCTATAATGTTGACAGACGAGAATATTGCTCTGAATTTTTCGGAAGACGGACGCCATAAGTCTTTTGCTGAAGATGCTTTCAAGTTCTTGGGAAATATGGATAACTCTCAATACGACTTGATTGTTCTTGATCCTCCTGCTTTTGCGAAACATCGTGGAGCTATAAAAAATGCACTGCAAGGCTATAAACGATTAAATGCTGTGGCTTTTAATAAGATTGCGCCGGGTGGTATTTTATTTACATTTTCGTGTTCGCAGGTCATTAGTAAAGATGCTTTTCGTTTGGCGGTTTTCAGTGCGGCAGCTCAATCAGGACGAAGTGTTAAAATATTGCATCAGTTGACTCAACCTGCCGATCATCCGATCAATATTTATCATCCCGAAGGGGAGTATTTGAAGGGCTTGGTATTATATGTCGAATAAAATTAATATTTTTTTGGTGTAAAGCTTGCACGAATAAAAAAATGTATTACCTTTGCACACGCAAATAAATGATGGTGCCATAGCTCAGTTGGTAGAGCAAAGGACTGAAAATCCTTGTGTCCCCGGTTCGATTCCTGGTGGCACCACTTTTAAAAGACTGACAGTCAGAGAATTACTCAAAAAGTAGTTCTCTTTTTTTATGTCTAAACACTAAGAAAAACTAAGGTTGTGTTCTAAATTGTGTTTATCAAAATGAGCATAACTATTGATGTGATATGTTATAAATTCACAACCCTTAAGAATGGGGAATCCCCTCTAAAACTGCGAATTACAAAGAACAGAAAGCGCAAATACCTTAACATTGGTATATCTGTTAATCCAATCCATTGGGACTTTGATAAGAGTCAGCCTAAGCCTACTTGTCCAGATAAAGATTATATCGAGAAGATAATGTCTGACAGAGTAAGTGAGTACAGGACGAAGATACTTGAACTAAAGGCTGAGAACAAAGAGTTTACTGCTCATTCTCTTGCTGACATTGAAGGTAAAGCTAACAAGCACATCACTGTAAAAGAACTGTTTGAACAGCACATTGAAGGTCTAAGGTGTCAAAGAAGATATGGATATGCAGCATCTATTCAGCAAGTGTACAACTCTTTACTTAAGTTCAATAAGCACCTCAATATATACTTCTCTGATATTGACATTCAATGGCTAAAGAGATATGAAGTTTGGTTAAGAAAAGAAGGTATGTCTGAAAATACTATTGGTGTAAGATTCAGAACCCTTAGAACTATTTATAACTTAGCTATTGAAGAAGGTGCAGTAAAACCAGACTATTATCCATTTAAGAAGTTTAAGGTTTCCAAGCTGCATAAAGCAACGATTAAAAGGGCTATAAGCAAAGAGGAAATAGTGAAGATAATAAACCTTCCTGTATAATATAATTGAAAAGTAGTCCACTTAGTAATTGAAAAGTATACCACTAAGTGTCTCGGACGAGAT
>NZ_QVMM01000016.1 GCF_010501065.1 Dysgonomonas sp. 216
TTTTAATGATGTTGGTTGTAAATCTTTCATAAGGTGACTTTTTTTGTGTCAACCTATATTAGGACGGGACATAACGAGGATAAAAGGAGATGGCTTGAAAAAAGTTATCTCCTTTTTGTTTTTTCATTATTTGTAATTTTAATCTTTATATCTTTGTTGCCCAAATTGAGAAAAAGGATATTTAAGGATTGTTTAAGGACTAATTGAAGTGAAATCAAATTATAGAGATTTAACGATTGGCAGCATTTTAACAGGATTGCTAAAACTTGCTTTACCTTTAATGGGAACCAGCTTTGTGCAAATGGCTTATAACCTGATGGCTATGTTTTGGGTTGGACGTTTAGGCTCGGAGGCCGAAGCTACAATAGGCGCTATAGGAATGCTGTTGTGGTTATCTTCAACCATTGCTATATTAGCAATGATTGGATCCGAAGTGTCGGTAGGGCAATCGTTAGGTGCCAGAAAAAATCGCAGAGCTTTGTTGTTTGCATCGCATTCCACTACAATAGCCGTAATAATAGGAGTATTGTGGTCGGCGGGATTTTGCATTTTTGCACCACAAATACTTTCGTTTTTTAAATTGCCTGCCAATATAACGACCGATGCCGTTGTGTATCTGCGGATGCTTACAATCTGCTTACCTTTTCAGTTTCTATCGTTTGCCTTTTCGGGTATATATAATGGAGCTGGACGCAGTGTAACCCCCTTTACCGTAAATTCGGCGGGGTTGGCATTGAATATGGTTCTCGATCCTCTTTTTATATTCGGATTAGGGCCTTTCCCCGAAATGGGAATACATGGTGCGGCACTTGGCACAGTTATAGCACAATTATTTGTTTGTGGTTTTTTTATATTTAAGCTTAAAGTTGGTGCAGGTATAGTCGGTCGTTTTCCTATCCTGATAAAACCCCGTATCGAGTATGTAAAACGGATATTTTATCTTGGTGCGCCGGTGTCGGTTATGAACTGTATACATTCTTCAATAAATATATTATTGGCACGTGTTGCTTCTTCTTTTGGCGGTCACATAGGTTTAATGACTCAAACAACAGGGGGACAAATAGAAGCGGTTACATGGACTACCTCGCAAGGATTTTCTACAGCATTGAGTGCTTTTATCGCACAGAATTATGCAGCAGGAAAAATAGAACGGGGCAAAAATGCTTACTTATACACAATGACTATAATGGTGAGTTTGGGAATTGTGATAAGTGCGGCTTTTATCCTGTACGGAAAGCAAATATTCGGGATTATAATTCCTGAAGAAGAAGCGATGGCTGCGGGTGCCGAATACTTGGCAATAATGGGTATTGTTCAAATATTTATGATGTTTGAGCTTACAACTCAGGGAATGTTTAATGGAGTGGGGCGCACTATTCCTCCTGCCGTTATAAATATGACTTTTAATTTGCTCCGTATTCCTCTAGCTTATATTCTGGCAAAAAACATTGGTATAATTGGCGTTTGGTGGGCAATGGCTATAACTACTACATGTAAAGGTATTATTCTTCCTATTTGGTTTAGTTTTATCTATAAAGGGATAAAAAAGAAGCAACTTATAAAAATGGGTAATAATGCAATCGGTAGTTGATATTTGTTTATATATCAGCGATTAATAGTTATGGAAAACATTGTTCATAGAGATAATAAATAAAACAGAAAAACTGTCAGAAGTGTCAGGTTTTATCGGTTTACAGTTCTCAACCAACAGTAAATCGAAATAACTAAATGTTGTCAGGTATGTCAGGTTTTGCAATTTAAGTCTTTTTAGAGTGCTTTCGATAAGATGTAATTCTATGTTGGTAGAATTAAGGAACATACAAGTGTTCTTTTAAATTGTACAGTTTTGCAAGTGATCTTCGATCATGCGTGGAAATGATATGTAAGGCCGCGAATATAATTAAAGAATAAAATCTCTTCACAGAGGAGATATAGAGGAGCGAGAAAACAATAAAACCGTCAGGTATGTCAGGTTTTCTGAAAATACGTACTACAATGCTTTATTGAAGAGTATTAATTCTATATAAGTAGAATTGTAAGGCAAGAATGTGCATAAATTAGTTATTAAATGGTAAGGTGTTTTAAGTATTTTATACCTTTGCGCCGTCAAATTTTAATAATTTAAATTATGAAACAGAAAATGTTTTTTAAATCCGGAACGTATCGCTTCCGGCGGTTTGTTAAAACGGCTTATGCTGCTTTTAATAGTATGCATAAAGTTGTAAGCATTGGAGTTGTAACAGGTGGTATGCTTGTGTTTGCCAATGCAGGAGAAGTAAAGGCTCAGGCAACAACCTCGGTTGAGGGAGAACAGTTGTACACAATGGAGAAAGAGCTGGAAGAAGTAATGGTAACGGCGGCAAAGGTTGAAGTGCCATTAAATCAGACAGCTAAGCAAGTTACGGTTATAAGCAAAGAGCAGGTAGCGCAGGCGCCCGTCCAGAGTATACAGGATTTACTTGTTTATGTGGCCGGAATTGATGTGATTCAACGCGGAGCTCATGGGGTTCAGGCCGATATTTCAATCAGGGGAGGATCTTCCGACCAAAACGCAATACTTCTTAACGGAGTAAATATAACCAACGCACACACAGGACACTACAACCTGGATATTCCCATCAGTCTTTCAGATATCGAACGTATTGAAATCATCCACGGACCATCTGCACTAATCTACGGTTCGAGTGCGTTCTCGGGGGGGATAAATATAATAACAAAGAAAAAAGCCGATTCGAAACTATATGCCAAAGTAGAGGGCGGTATGCATAACCTTAAAGGTATAGAAGTGCGTGGCGCAGTCGATTCGGATGCAACATCAAACAGCTTGTCTGTTACGCATAATTCATCGGACGGGTATACCGATAATAGCGACTATAATATATTCAATGCCCTATGGCAAAGCCGTTTTAGCCTCGAAAATGGGTCTAAAATTGATCTGCAATTAGGATATAACGATAAAAAGTATGGAGCAAACACCTTTTATTCGCCAAAATATCCAAATCAGTACGAACGGACAAGTACTTATCTGGGTTCGCTTAAAGGCGAGTTTGGCTCGGTACTAAAGTTTATTCCCATAATCTATTGGAACAGGCATCACGACCAATTTGACTTGATAAAAGATACTCCTGTGGGGCGTAATTTCCATCGGAATGATACTTATGGTGCAAATTTGATATTCCTCTATCGTTCGAAGTTCGGAAGTACCAGCTTGGGCAGTGAATTACGTAAGGAAGATATAATGAGTACTAATTTGGGGAAGGAAATGGTTGAGCCTCACCGAAAATATACAAAATACGACGATCGGACAAATGCAAGTATCAGTTTAGAACATTCATTTACAATCGATAAGTTCAATATGTCGGCAGGTGTTATGATGAACCATAATACCCTGGAGAAAAAGAAGTATAAATTTTATCCTGCGGTTTCGGCAACTTATCGTGCCACAAACAATGTTAGCTTGTCTTCATCGTGGAGTAAATCGACACGCATACCTACTTTTGTCGATCTTTACTATTCAACCGAAACACATACAGCTAACGAAGGCTTAAAGCCAGAGCGGTCGGAGTCGTTTGATTTAGGCGTCAAATACCACAATACATTTATGAGTGCTTATGCAACGGGCTTTTTTATGTGGGGACGCAATATTATCGATTGGGTAAAAGAAAATCCAAATGATACTTGGGCTTCATGGAATCATACAAAACTTAATACAAAAGGGGTAGAGGCCGGTGTAAAGTTTAGGTTAGGCAAATTTTTACCTGTGCTTGGGGAAGCCTCCTTATTGTCGGTCGAATATACCCGCCTGAATGGAGATTCGGATACAAAAGGATTGATTTCGAAATATTCGATGAGTTATTTACGGGATAAACTTACTACGCAATTTCATCATCGTATATATGGCGATTTTTCGGCTAGTTGGTTCTTCCGCTTTCAAAAACGTATGGGAAAATATGAAGTATATGAAGGTACTGAAAATACAGGAAAATCAGCGCCCTTCAAATCGTATTCGACTCTCGATCTTAAACTGAACTACACATATAACAGTATGCGTTTCTATATAAATGTCAACAATTTATACGATACTGGCTATTTTGACCTGACAAGTATTCCGCAACCCGGATTTTGGCTTATGGGAGGAGTAAGCTATACTATACACTAGTAATTTGTAGTTAAGTAAAATTTATCTATTACCCGCACAAGGTTTTGTTTGTATAACCTTGTCGCGGGTAATTTTATGATGAAATATGTATGTCAAACACAATAATGTAGTGTTGTATGAAGTGTATCTCGTCTGTATTTTTGACAAAGTATTCTGTCAAAGTGTCATCCGTAATGTTAAAAAAGGAGTATCGATACTTGTCTCACGTTAAACCCTGTTAAGCTGTTTTTAGACAGGTTAAAAGTGTTAAAAATACGAACTACTACTGTTTTTTTGAATGTTATTTGTGTATACATTTGAGAAAATAAAGTTTAATATTTTAATATTGAAGATATGAAGAAAATATGGAGTAATTTGTTTACTTATGTGCTTGTAGCAGCTATAAGTGTTGGTGCTACATATGCAACTTACAGTTATTTAGAAAAATCGAAAACAGGTGGAGGTTCTACCGATATTTTCGAAACTTTTGCAGGGCAGAACAATGAAAAGAATCTGCATCTGGCGAGTCTTACGGCAGAAGGATACCCCGATTTTACTAAAGTAGCAGAAAATTCGGTACATGGAGTTGTACACATTAAGTCGGTTATAAAACAAGAAACCAGAAGAAGCCAACAAAGAATGGTCGATCCGTTTGAGTACTTTTTCGGTTTTGGAGACAGGGGATATCAGCAGCAACCTCAACAACCCAGTATAGGGTCGGGGTCTGGAGTTATAATTTCGAAAGATGGTTATATTATAACCAATAACCATGTTGTAGACAAAGCTAACGAACTGGAAGTTACGTTAAGCGATAACCGTAAGTTCTCGGCTAAGCTTATAGGTGCCGATCCCACTACCGATATAGCATTATTGAAGATAGAAGGGGATAATTATCCCATTATTCCTATTGGTAGTTCCGATGAACTGAAAGTGGGCGAATGGGTGCTTGCGGTAGGTAATCCGTTTAACCTTACGTCGACAGTAACAGCCGGTATTGTAAGTGCTAAGGCACGTGGAGGAATAGGATCGGGTAACCAATCGAGTATACAATCATTCATCCAGACCGATGCTGCAATAAATCCCGGTAATAGTGGTGGTGCGTTGGTAAATACAAAAGGAGAATTGGTAGGTATTAATACTGCCATATATTCACAAACCGGATCGTTTGCAGGTTATGGTTTTGCTGTACCTATTTCTATTGCGGGCAAAGTGGTTGCCGATTTGAAGGAATATGGTGCTGTTCAGCGTGCGGTGTTAGGTATTGTTATTACCGATATAGCTAATGCAAAAGAGGCTTATCCCGATAAAACAAAAGATATAAAAGTGACAGAAGGCGTATATGTAAACGATTTTGCTGACCGAAGTCCTGCTAAAGAAGCAGGTTTGCTGGAGGGTGACGTAATTGTTGAAGTAAACAATATAAAAGTACGTAACACAGGAGAGCTTCAGGATCAAGTTAGTCGCCATCGTCCGGGCGATAAGGTAAAGGTAAAGGTAAGACGAGGTACATCGGATAAAACATACGAAGTTGTACTGAAAAATAATGACGGAAGTACTTCTATAGTGAAGAAATCCGATCCGTTGGCATCGGTGGGTGCCGCCTTTAATGAGCTATCGTCGGATAAAAAGAAAGAATACGGAGTAAGTTTTGGAGTTGAAGTTGCAGGTGTTGACGGAGATGGTAAATTTAAGGCTGCAGGAATAAGCAAAGGCTTTATAATATTAAAACTCAATGATCAGCCAGTGTCTACACCCGAAGATGTTGAAAAAGTAATATTGTCTGTAGGGCAATCACGAGATAAAGGTTTGTTTATTGCAGGTTTTTACCCGAATGGCAGAACTCGTTATTATGCAATAGATTTGGGCGAATAATAAAAAATTCAAACAACTTTTCATAAACTCTATTTTTTTAACGCTTGACTCTCAACTAAAGGTTAGGGTCAAGCGTTATAATTGTACACAACAAAGAATTGAGTATATATTGTACTTTTTTGGAGGTAAGGGGTTGAAATATTGATAAAAAAATGCTATATTTGCACTCCTTTTGAATATTGACTAAATAAACCGTCTACAATGAGGCAGTTAAAGATTACCAAATCAATTACAAATCGTGAAAGCGCATCGCTTGATAAGTATCTACAAGAGATTGGGCGTGAAGATCTTATTACTGTTGAGGAAGAGGTTGAGTTAGCACAAGCCATAAAAAGAGGAGATAGGGCTGCTTTAGAGAAATTGACAAGAGCCAATCTGCGTTTTGTGGTGTCTGTAGCTAAACAATATCAGAATCAGGGTTTAAGTTTGCCAGACCTTATCAACGAAGGAAATCTTGGGTTGATAAAAGCTGCTGAAAAATTTGATGAAACAAGAGGGTTCAAATTTATCAGTTATGCGGTGTGGTGGATTCGCCAATCGATTTTACAGGCTTTGGCAGAGCAATCGCGTATTGTTCGTTTGCCTTTAAATCAGGTAGGGTCGTTGAATAAAATCAGTAAAGCTTTCTCGAAATTCGAACAAGAGCATGAGCGTAAGCCATCGGCTGAAGAATTAGCAGATGAACTGGATATTCCGGTTGATAAAATTGCCGATTCACTAAAAGTCTCAGGAAGGCATATCTCGATGGATGCTCCGTTTGTCGAAGGAGAGGATAACAGCTTACTTGATGTTTTGGTAAATGACGATGCTCCAATTGCCGACCGAACACTTATCAACGAGTCGTTGCAACAAGAAATCGAAAGGGCTTTATCTACATTGACAGAAAGAGAAAGTGAAATTATCAAAATGTTCTTTGGTATAGGTTGTCAGGAAATGACACTCGAAGAAATTGGTGATAAATTTCAGTTAACACGCGAGCGTGTACGTCAGATTAAAGAAAAGGCTATAAAACGATTGAGGCAAAATTCACGAAGTAAATTATTGAAAAGTTATTTAGGATAAATAATCCAGAATAATAAAATGGCTAAAGGGATGTATCATTTGATGTGTCCCTTTTTTTATCTATATAAATATAATGTGCGATGGCTGCTTTCGGTAAATGTAAAAGAAGTATAAGGGGCAGATTTTGAGCAAATGTTTTTTACAAACAAGTAGGTTATTTTCATTCGCTTTAATTTCTTGGTCTTACAATTTAATGTTACTTTTGCACAGTCAAATTTTTATAAACTCAATAAAAAAAGTCATGGATATTTCACACATTGAACATCTTGGGATTGCTGTAAATAGCATTGAAGAAAGTTTACCTTACTATGAAGGCGTTTTAGGCTTAAAATGTTATAATATTGAGGTTGTTGAAGATCAAAAAGTAAAAACAGCATTTTTTAAAGTTGGTCAAACAAAAATCGAATTGCTGGAGCCAACAAGCCCCGATAGTACAATTGCTAAATTCCTGGAAAAAAAAGGTGAAGGTATACACCATATTGCATTCAGTGTAGCCGATGGTGTAGCAAATGCACTTAAAGAAGTAGAAGAAAAAGGTGTGCAATTAATAGATAAAGCACCACGTGGTGGAGCCGAAGGCCTTAGTATAGCTTTTCTTCATCCAAAATCAACCAAAGGGGTGTTAACAGAGTTGTGTGAAGACCCTAAAAAATAAATCAAAGAAAAGACTTTATAGCCTTTGGGTTGTGAGGTCTTTTAGATGTTTATACAGATTTATCTAAAAAACTAATATAACAAAAATCATAAAGACATGAGCCAACTTGAAAAAGTAAGAGAGCTTATTGAACTTCGTGAAAAAGCACGCCTAGGAGGTGGTGAAAAAAGAATCGAAGCTCAGCACGCAAAAGGAAAGTATACAGCACGTGAACGTATTGCTATCTTGTTAGATGAAGGTAGTTTTGAAGAGTTCGACATGTTTGTTGAACACCGTTCGACAAATTTCGGGATGGATAAACAAAAATTCCTTGGAGATGGTGTTGTTACCGGTTGTGGAACAATCGGTGGACGTTTAGTTTATATCTTTGCTCAGGATTTCACTGTTATCGGTGGATCGTTGTCCGAAACTATGGCAATGAAAATTTGTAAAGTTATGGATATGGCAATGAAAATGGGTGCGCCATGCGTTGGTATCAACGACTCGGGAGGTGCTCGTATTCAGGAAGGTGTAAATGCACTTGCCGGATATGCCGAAATATTCCAACGTAATATTTTAGCATCAGGTGTTATTCCTCAAATTTCGGGAATCTTCGGGCCTTGTGCTGGTGGAGCTGTGTATTCTCCGGCTTTAACAGACTTTAATATCATGACAGAAGGTACATCATATATGTTCCTTACTGGTCCTAAAGTGGTGAAAACCGTAACGGGTGAGGATGTTACACAAGAAGAACTTGGTGGAGCATCGGTTCATACAACAAAATCGGGGGTTGCTCATTTTTCTGTGGCAAACGAAGATGATGGTTTAACATTAATTCGTCACTTATTAAGCTTCTTACCCTCGAATAATATGGAAGAAGCTCCTCGTAAAGAGTGTACTGATCCTGTATCGAGAATGGATGATTTGTTGAACGAAATTATCCCTGATAATCCAAATAAACCATACGATATGTATGAGGTTATCGGAGCTATTATCGACGATGGAGAATTCCTAGAAGTACATTCAGCTTATGCAAAAAATATCATTATTGGTTTCGCTCGTTTCAATGGTCAGTCTGTTGGGGTAGTCGCAAACCAACCAAAATATTTGGCAGGCGTATTGGATATCAATGCTTCTCGTAAAGCTGCTCGTTTCGTGCGTTTTTGCGATGCATTTAATATTCCTTTGGTTACTTTGGTGGATGTTCCCGGATTCCTACCCGGAACAGGACAAGAGTACGGAGCTGTTATCACACATGGTGCAAAACTTTTATATGCTTACGGAGAAGCTACAGTGCCAAAAGTAACTGTTACATTACGTAAATCGTATGGAGGTTCGCATATTGTAATGAGTTGTAAACAACTTCGTGGCGATTTAAACTATGCTTGGCCTACTGCCGAAATTGCAGTTATGGGTGCTGATGGTGCTGCAGAAGTTCTTTATGCAAAAGAAATTAAAGCAGAAACAGATCCTCAAAAGCAAGCGGAAGTTGCGGCTGCCAAGAAAGAAGAATATAATAAATTATTCTCAAATCCTTACAATGCTGCTCGTTATGGGTATATCGACGATGTTATCGAACCTCGTAATACACGTTTCCGTGTAATCCGTGCTTTGGAACAATTGAGAACAAAACGTCAGACTAATCCTGCTAAAAAGCACGATAATCTGCCACTATAATTATAATATTATTAGAGAACCTCAATAAAAAATAGGATTATGAGTAATAATAATATTCCGGGTGATGTGTTAGCAGCTATATCGATGGCTATCTTCGATTTACAGGATGAAGTTCATGATGTGGAAGCTAAAGTGATAACAATTAAAAGAAAGCCTCAGGATTATCAGCCATGGTGCGATAAATCGTTTGGTATGTTGCAAACCCCAATCAGAAAGTAAAGCTATTTCGATATGAAAACTTTTAAATATAAAATTAACGGCAAAGAATATGAAGTTGCCGTAGATAAAAAAGAAGATACATTGGCCGAAGTTACTGTTAATGGAACTGCGTACACTGTAGAACTTGAGAAAAAAGAAGAGCCTGAAGCTTCTATCCCAAAAATTCAGCGTCCTGTAACAAGTGCAGCTTCATCGGCAAGTGCAAGCCGTCCGTCAGGAGGTGGCGCAGGAACTATAAAATCGCCGCTACCGGGTATCATTATCGATATCAAAGTAAAAGTAGGCGATGCTGTGAAAAAAGGTGATACTGTAGTTATGCTCGAAGCTATGAAAATGGAAAATGCAATTGCCGCTACTGTAGATGGTGTTGTAAAAGAAGTTAAGGTAGCTGCAGGCGACTCGGTGCTCGAAGGCGTTGACCTTGTTGTGATAGGTTAATATTATATCCATATACTATAAGAGGCTGTGTCCAATAACGGATTCAGCCTCTTATTCTCTTCTCTACTTTGTGATAATGGAATTTAGTCCCATATATATTTCTTACTTAAGGCATATTTTCCTCCGCCGGTAAAAACAAGAGCTAAAGCTCCAAACAGATATAATCCCAATAGTTCTACGCCCCAACCTCCAACTGGTGTTATGCTAAATATATCGGCACTGTGTACCATTAGCATAGCTACCAAACAATTTATAGCAAATATTCCTGAAGCTAAACGGGTTGCAATACCCCCAATAATTAATAATGGAGCAATTACTTCGCCTATATAAACACCATAAGCAAATATTGTCGGTAGTCCCGAGTCTATAATCTGTTGTTCAATAAAACCTATCCCGTTAAAGATTTTGTTTACTCCGTGTAGTAACATAAGTACTCCTATACTTAATCGAAGGACAAGCAGTCCTAAATCGATATTTCGATCTAATAATTTCATAATTTTTTGTTTTAGAAGTTTGTTTCATTTCTAAAACATACAGATGGAAGTATTTGTTTGAGTGTTTTTATCTATCATTAAGAGTTTCTGTTTATTTCTCATGTTAATTTGTTATTAAATAGTTAGTTGTTCTTTTTTATTGAATTTATTTTACTGTAAAAAATCAATAAATGGGGTTATAAATCTATCGAAAGCTTCTATATGTGGTAAATGACCTACATTATCCAGTTCAATAAGTGTTGAATTAGGTATTCTATCCCGGGTTTCTTTTCCTAAATCCTGATAGAGTCCCATATTGTCTCTAATGGTTGAATCTTTAACCTTGTTTTTCCCAATAGCAGTACGGTCACGAGTTCCAATTATTAATAGAGTAGGTACTGTTATACGTTCAAATTCATAAATAACAGGTTGTGTGAAAATCATATCGGAAGTTTGGGCATTGTTCATTGCAACTATATGATAGTTTGTGTTTTTTACCCATCCTGTTAGTAAGTATACCCATTCGTCATATTCGGGCTTCCATTGGTTGTTGTAATAAAATTCCGACTGATACTTTTTAGCCGTTTCGTAATTGGCTTGTAATTCGGTTTCATAATTTTCGTCAATGCTGGTGTAGGGGGCAACAAGTTTCCAATCTTCGAGTCCGATAGGATTTTCGAGAATCAATTTCTCTACAATATTGGGGTACATTAGTGTAAAACGTGTAGCTAACATTCCTCCCATCGAGTGTCCTAATAAATGTATTTTGCTTATTTGAAGTTCGTCTAATATTTTCTTGGTATTTATAGCAAGTTGCTGAAAAGTGAATTGGTAACCAATTGGTTTAGACGATTTTCCGAATCCTATCTGATCTGGTATTATAACACGGTAACCTTCTTTTATTAAGGCTTCGGCAGTTGTTTTCCAGTAGGCTCCGTTGAAATTTTTGCCATGCAGCAAAACTACTGTTTTTCCATTGTTCGACGACGGGTTGATATCCATGTAAGCCATTTTTAGTTGTTGTCCTTGACTTTCTATTTTTGCATATTTTACACTAAAGGGGTATTCGTAATTAGAAAGCATGATATCTAATACAGGTTTATTGTCTTGAGCATAAATTCCGCTTAGTGATACCAGAAAGAAAGTAGAAAGAATTGATATTAATTTCATTGATATTTATCTTTTAATTAAACATTGAATTTAACATATAACAAAGAGTCTAATTTTTTGTTACATCAGGTTTCGGAATATTAACAAAAAGATGTTTGCTATAATTCTCTTGCTTGTTATTCTGTAATATGACTAATTTATAGATGTTAGTCTAATTTTTGTTTTCTCTTATTTGTTGATTTTTTTTTGAAAAAAATGGAGTAAATATATTTCTGATTTACCCTCTAAATTTTACTTATATTTATAGAGATGCAAATTTGTAAACTTCACTATGCAAAATGACTTTATTTTGCGTTCTGGATATGCCTGTGGCAATAAATAAATTAATTATTATGTATTATTTTGTTCTTTTCTGATAAACAAAAAAAGTAACTTTGCATGCTATAAAATTAAAGAGTATTAGTAGTTAGGTTATGAACTCAAATTTATACGATTTTATACCCATTTTGATGCAAGTTGCATTTTCGGCAATATTTGTGACACTTACTGTATTTGTGTCGAATATGATTGGTCCGAAAAGAAAAAGTGCGCGGAAACTTGCGAATTTTGAATGTGGGCTAGATCCATTGGGGAATGCGCGCTCTCCGTTTTCTGTGAAATATTTTTTAGTTGCAATTCTTTTTGTCCTTTTCGACATCGAGATTGTATTTATGTATCCTTGGGCTGTAAACTTTAAAGCTATAGGATTGGACGGATTACTAAAGATGGGAGGTTTTATTGCACTTTTATTAGTGGGGTATCTGTACATTGTTAAGCGTAAGGCTTTAGAATGGGAAAAATAATACATGGTTATGAGCAGTAAATCATCTAATATAAATGTAGTACCGGCTCCCGAAGGATATATGGGGCATGGTTTTTTTGCTACAAAGTTTGATTATGTCATAGGGTTGGCAAGAGCTAACTCTTTATGGCCATTGCCTTTTGCTACCTCTTGTTGTGGAATAGAATTTATGGCAACTATGGCTTCTACTTACGATATGGGTCGTTTTGGGGCCGAGCGTAATAGTTTTTCTCCACGTCAGGCAGATATGTTGCTTGTTATGGGAACCATATCGAAAAAAATGGCACCTATACTTAGGCATGTTTATGAACAAATGGCAGAGCCCAAATGGGTAATTGCGGTGGGGGCTTGTGCTTCTTCGGGTGGAATATTCGACACCTATTCGGTATTGCAAGGCATAGATAAGGTAATCCCTGTAGATGTATATGTTCCGGGTTGCCCTCCTCGTCCCGAACAGATTCTTGACGGTGTAATGCAGTTACAGGAATTAGTAAAACACGAATCGATAAAACGTCGGAGTTCGGAAAGATATGACGAACTTTTGAAGTCGTACAAATTTGAATAATTGGAATAATGGCACTTGATACAACAATTATTGAAAATAAGATAGGAGAGAAGTTCGGGGATTCAGCTTTTAACTTCAGAATGGAGCATGATATCTTTACTTTTGAGGCTACGCCTGCTACAATAAAAGCAGTTATTCATTTTATGAAAGAAGATGATACATTGCGTTTTAATTTTCTGACAGATTTATGTGGAGTACATTATCCCGATAATAATAAAGATACTCAGTTTGCGGTAGTTTATCATCTTCATAATTGGATAGATAATGTACGAGTGAGAGTGAAAACTTTTCTGAATGGAGCTAAGCCGGAGGTTGACTCTGTTGTCGATATATTCGCATCGGCGAATTGGATGGAGCGGGAAACATATGACTTTTATGGAATTGTATTTAAAGGACATCCTAATCTGAAACGAATATTGAATGATGAAGGTATGACTTCGTTCCCTATGCGTAAAGAATTTCCGATGGAAGACTCAGGACGTACAGATAAAGACGACCGTTTCTTTGGAAGAACTCCTAATAATTATGAACCCAATAAATAGCAAAGTAAGATATGTCGGATAAACAGATAAATCAAGAACATCGCTTTGCGAAAATTGTAAGAGAACAAACCTTCGAAGACGGAAGAGAGTTGAATGTATTGAATTTTGGCCCTACTCATCCATCTACTCACGGAGTGTTTCAGAATATATTATTATTAGATGGTGAACGAATTGTAGATGCCGAAACTACTATCGGGTACATTCATCGTGCATTTGAAAAGATAGCAGAGAACAGGACTTTCTATCAGATTACGACATTAACAGATCGTCTTAATTACTGTTCTTCGCCGCTTAATAATATGGCTTGGTGGATGACGGTTGAAAAAGCTTTAGGTGTAGAAGTCCCTAAGCGTGCACAATATATGCGGGTTATCATTATGGAACTTGCTCGTATTACCGACCATCTTATTTGTAACTCTATACTTGGTGTAGATTTAGGTGCATACACGCCATTCCTTTATGTAATGAAATATCGTGAATTGGCTTACGAAATATACGAAGAAATTTGTGGTGCCCGTATGACTACTAATATGGGACGTATAGGAGGATTCGAAAGAGACTGGAGTGAAGCTGCATGGCGTAAACTGGATGAGTTTCTCGAAGGTTTTCCGAAAGCTTGGAGCGAATTAGAGGACTTATTCCTCCGTAATCGTATATTTATGGATCGTATTGTTGGGGTAGGAGCTATTTCGGCAGAAAAAGCAATCAACTATGGGTTTACAGGGCCTAACTTGCGTGCAACAGGGGTCGATTATGATGTGCGTACAGCAAAACCATATAGTTCGTATGAGGATTTCGATTTTGTAATACCCGTTGGGGAATCGGGAGATACGTATGATCGCTGGTGTGTGCGTTCGGCTGAGATAAAGGAAAGTCTTAAGATTATTCGTCAGGCACGCGACAATATGCCTTCGGGTTCATATCATGCCGATGTTCCCGATTATTACCTTCCACCTAAAGATGCTGTTTATAACGAGATGGAGGCTCTTATCGATCATTTTAAAATTGTAATGGGCGAGATACCTGTTCCTATAGCAGAAGTATATCATTCGGTAGAGGCGGCAAATGGAGAGTTAGGCATGTATTTAATAACTGACGGATCACGTTCTCCGTTCCGTTTACATTTTCGCCGACCCTGTTTTGTCTATTATCAGGCATTTCCCGAATTAATAAAAGGAGGTTTATTTTCTGACGCAGTGGCTACGCTATCTAGTATAAATGTCATAGCAGGAGAATTGGATGCATAGTGTCTTTTATTTGTATTATGGAAAGAAATTATAAGCAAGATATTAATATCACAGACGAGTTGACAGCCCGTATTAACGAGTTGTTGAGTCATTATCCGGCTGATAAGAAAAAGTCGGCAATGTTACCCGTGCTTCATGCTGTGCAAGATGCTCATGATAATTGGTTGAGTGTTGAGCTGATGAACAAGGTTGCTGAAATATTGGAAGTTAAACCTATCGAAGTATACGAGGTAGTAACATTTTATACGATGTTTAACCAAAAGCCTGTGGCTAAGTATATGTTCGAATTTTGTCGTACATCATGCTGCGGATTGCGTGGAGGCGAAGATTTGATGGAATATACCTGCGCAAAACTAGGAGTAAAACAAGGCGAGACAACGGCTGACGGCATGTTCAGCGTAGTAGGTGTTGAGTGTTTGGGTGCTTGTGGTTACGGGCCAATGTTACAATTGGGTGATAATTATCACGAAAAACTTACGAAAGAGAAAATAGATATTTTGATAGAAGAGTGTAAACAAGGAAAAGTAACCCTTTATTAAGTTTTGCGATGAGTAGAAAAATATTATTAGAAAAAATAAATATTCCCGATATTCAGGAATATGATGTTTATCGCAAAAATGGTGGATATGCTTCTGTTGAAAAGGCATTAAAGAGTATGACTCCGGATGATGTAATCGAACAGGTGAAAACATCGGGATTACGTGGTCGTGGAGGTGCAGGATTTCCTATGGGTATGAAATGGAGTTTCATCGATAAAAAATCGGGAAAACCTCGTCATTTGGTTGTAAATGCCGATGAGTCGGAACCGGGAACATTTAAGGACCGTTTTCTGATGCACCATATTCCACATTTACTTATCGAGGGTGCTATTGTTGCCAGTTATGCACTGGAAGCTAATCTTTCTTACATATATATTCGTGGCGAGTATATGTGGTTATTTAAGATACTGGAAAAAGCCATAAAAGAAGCTTATGCAAACGGTTGGTTGGGTAAAAATATATTAGGGACAGGTTACGACCTTGACCTTTATGTTCATTGCGGTGCCGGAGCATACGTTTGCGGAGAAGAAACAGCACTTATCGAGTCGTTGGAAGGTAAACGGGGTAATCCTCGTATTAAGCCGCCTTTTCCGGCTGTTAGCGGATTATGGAATGAGCCGACGGTTGTAAACAACGTTGAGTCTATTGCTTCTGTATCGTGGATAATAAATAATGGAGGAGAGGAATACGCAAAAATAGGAATAGGACGATCTACAGGAACAAAACTGATGTCTGTTTCGGGGCATGTGAAAAATCCCGGTGTATATGAGATAGAATTAGGAATGTCGATGGAAGAGTTTTTCTATTCTGATGAATATTGTGGCGGAATGATGGATGATCGTCCGTTGAAAGCAATAATACCCGGAGGGGCATCTGTACCTATTTTACCAACGCAATACATTTTCAAAACAGTTAATGGCGAAGATCGTTTGGTTTCGTACGAATCATTAGCTGATGGAGGTTTTACTACAGGCTCATCTTTAGGCTCAGGAGGCTTTATTGTATACAACGATACAGCTTGTATTGTACGGAACACTTGGAACTTTTCCCGTTTCTTTCATCACGAAAGTTGCGGACAGTGTTCTCCTTGCAGAGAAGGAACTGGATGGATGGATAAAATACTTCATCGGATAGAAACCGGTCAGGGTAGGGAAGAAGACATCGAGCTACTTTGGAGCATTCAGAGTCAAATAGAAGGAAATACTATATGTCCGCTTGGCGATGCTGCAGCGTGGCCTGTAGCAGCAGCCATAAGGCATTTTCGCGAGGAATTTGAATATCATATACGTTTTCCTGAAAAAATTAAGAATAGAGATCACTTTACAAGCGAACCTATGGAAAAGGTTCGTCACTTATTAGGTTAAATAATCGGTCGATTTATATTACAAATTATGTAATATGTAAATGTTTCTGAAATACAAAAAGCCAACAAAAAATGAAAATAACAATAGATGGGCATACAATAGAAGTTGAGCAGGGAACTACAATTCTGCAAGCTGCCCGTATTGTCGGAGGCGACAGTGTTCCTCCTACCATGTGTTATTACTCCAAGCTCGAAGATTGTGGGGGGAAATGCCGTTGTTGCTTGGTTGAAGTGACGAAAGGAAGTGAAAAAGATCCTCGTCCTATGCCAAAACTACAGCCTTCGTGCGTTACTGCAGTACAGGATGGAATGGAGGTGAAAAGCGCTACATCCGACAGAGCAAAAATATCCCGAAGGGCTGTTTCTGAATTTTTGTTGATTAATCATCCGCTCGATTGTCCTGTTTGCGATCAGGCAGGAGAGTGTGACCTTCAGGATTTGGCCTATGGAAATGAAAATTTCCGTTCGCGTTTTACCGAGAAGAAGAGAACATTCGAGCCCGAAGATATCGGTCCATATATACAATTGCATATGAACCGTTGTGTTTTATGTTATCGTTGTGTAAAATTGGCCGATCAATTAACACCAGAACGTGTACATGGAGTAATTGGTCGTGGCGATCATGCCCAGATATCGACATATATAAAAAATGCAATTGATAACGATTTCTCGGGTAATGTAATAGATGTATGTCCGGTAGGGGCATTGACTGATAAAACATTCCGGTTCAAGTCGCGTGTGTGGTTTACCAAGAAATTTAATGCTCATCGTCAGTGTTCGAAATGTTCGGGCGATGTTGTCCTTTGGATGTTTGGAGATGATGTGCTTCGGGTTACAGCGCGCAAAGATCAATGGAACGAAGCGGAAGAGTTTATATGTAACGAATGTCGTTTTGAACATAAGAATGTTGAAGACTGGGTTATTGAGGGTCCTCGCAAATTTGAAAGACATTCGGTAAAAAATGTAAATAACTATACCCGTGATCTGAAAAATGTGAAGATTAATGCCGATGACCTTATTCTTGAAGGACGTGAAGAGGATAGGCAGAAGATAAGTATGCCCAATACTCCTTTTGACGAAAAGGAGAAAGAAGCTATAAAGAAAGCAAAAGAACAATAAGATAGGTACAACAGAATAAGATATGGAAATTGCATTTATTATTGAAAAATTGATTTTTATAGTTCTCGTATTCGCTTTAACTATGCTTATTGCCTTGTATGCGACATATGCGGAACGAAAAGTCGCCGGATTTTTGCAAGACCGATATGGACCTAACCGTGCCGGTATATTTGGGTTGCTACAGCCTATTTGCGATGGAGCAAAGCTTTTTGCAAAAGAAGAATTCATGCCGAATACTCCTAATAAAATATTGTTTTTGGCAGGTCCGGCTATTGCCATGACTGTGTCGCTTTTAGGAAGTTCGGTTATTCCTTGGGCCGACAAATTTGAAATACCCGGTTATGGCGAAGTCAAAGGTTATATTGGAGATGTAGATGTTGCGATTCTTTACATTGTAGCAATATTGTCTACTGGTGTATATGGTATAGTTATCGGAGGCTGGGCATCAAACAATAAATATTCGTTGATTGGGAGTATACGTGCCGGAGCTCAAATGATTTCGTACGAAATAGCAATGGGACTTTCTATCATAGCTTTAGTGATGATGACAGGCTCGTTGAGTTTAGTTAGTATAACTGAACAACAAAGCGGATGGCATGGAATGCAGTGGAATATAATTTACCAACCACTTACTTTCCTTATATTTCTTGTTTGTTCGTTTGCCGAGTGTAACCGTACGCCGTTCGATTTACCCGAATGCGAATCGGAACTGGTAAATGGCCATCATACTGAATACTCTTCGCTGGGAATGGGATTCTTTATGTTTTCGGAATATGCAAGTATGTTCTTTTCTTCGGCCTTGATTTCGGTATTATTTTTCGGAGGTTATAATTATCCGTTTATCGACTGGGTCAGAGAAAATTGGGGTGTAAATATAGCCAGTATTTTAGGTTTCTTAGCCCTGTTAGGAAAAATATTATTCTTTATTTTCTTCTATATGTGGGTACGTTGGACAATACCAAGATTCAGGTACGATCAGTTGATGAAGTTGGGATGGAAGATACTTTTCCCGTTGGCAATAGCTAATATATTTATAATAGGTATCGTAATGTTGGTTGTTGAGTATTTTGGCTCGTAATAAAAAGAATTGAAATGTCAATAAAAGATATATCCTTATCAGGACGGAAGGCAGAAGTTGTCGATAAGAAGATGACTTTTTGGGAGCGTATATACCTGCCTGCTATAATAGGAGGTTTAGCTACTACTATTAAGCATTTTTTTAAGAAAAAAAATACAATACAGTACCCCGAACAACAACGTGAATTTAGTCCGGTTTACAGGGGGCAGCATCTATTAATGCGTGATGAAGAAGGACGCGAACGTTGTACAGCTTGCGGGCTGTGTGCATTGGCTTGTCCGGCAGAGGCTATAACAATGGTGGCAGCCGAAAGAAAAAAGGGAGAAGAACACCTCTATAGGGAAGAAAAGTATGCGGCAGAATATGAAATAAATATGCTACGCTGTATATTTTGCGGATTATGTGAAGAGGCGTGCCCAAAGCAAGCAATTTATCTTACAAAATCAAAACTGTTGGTAAAACCCAAATTAGACAGAAAAGATTTTATATATGCAAAAGATAAGCTTGTAATTTCGGTAGAAGATGCTAAAGCTAGAAAGTTTGATTGAAAATAATTAATATGATTACAATAATTTTTTATATTCTGGCAGCTATAACACTTGGTACGGGACTATTAACAGTTTTGTCGAAAAATCCTGTGCATAGTGCGGTGTATATGATTATTTGCTTCTTTTCTATATCGGGGCATTTCCTGATGCTGAATGCGTTGTTTCTGGCCGTAGTTAACATTGTGGTTTATGCCGGAGCGATAATTGTGCTATTGCTCTTTACCCTGATGTTAATGAATTTGAGTGAGCAGCACGAGCCGAAAAAGAAAATAATTAGTCGTATAGCAGCAGCTGTTTCGGCTTGTCTTATGGGAGTCGTATTATTTGCTGCATTATTAAAATCGGTTCCGGTAATAGAAACATATAAATCGGTAGGTACAGACTTTCAATCGGTAGCTGTTATAGGGCAAGTGTTGCTCGATGAATATTTTCTACCATTCGAGTTTGCCTCTATCTTACTGATAACTGCAATGATAGGAGCTGTATTAATTTCAAAAAGAGAAAAAAAAGCCTAAGCCATGCTGAATAATATATTAGAACAAGTGGGTATCGATAATTATATTTATCTCTGCATACTTCTGTTTTGTGTAGGTGCAATCGGGTTATTATACCGTAGAAGTACAATCGTTATGCTAATGTCGGTAGAACTGATGCTTGCTGCCGGAAATATGCTATTGGCAGTGTTTTCCGTATACCATCAGGATACCAGCGGACAGGTGTTTGTTATTTTCTCGTTAGCTGTTGCTGCTGCCGAAGTTGCAGTAGGCTTGGCTATACTGGTTGCTATATACCGTAACGTAGGGTCGATTGATACTGACGAATTAAAAAATTTAAAAGGATAAAGCTGAATGGAAAAAATATTAGTCATAATACTTCTGCTTAGCCCGTTTATAGGATTTGTAATTAATCTTCTTGTCGGGAAGAGCATTGTCGGGCGAAAAACAACAGGTCTTATAGCTACAACAGCAGTACTTATTAGTTTTGTTATTTCGTTATACTTTTTTATACAGATTCTGTCGACCGGAACGATAGCATATATACGTCTGTTTGAATGGATGACTTTTAAGGAATTTTCGGTAGATCTATCTTTTACACTCGATCAGCTTTCGTTACTTTGGTTACTGGTTGTAACAGGTATAGGTGCGTTAATCCATATCTATTCGATAGGATATATGCGCGATGACAGAAATATCGACCGTTATTTCTCATATCTCAATCTGTTCATATTTTTTATGAATGTACTGGTTACGGGAAGTAACTTGCTTGTAACATTTATAGGATGGGAAGGTGTAGGTATTTGTTCCTATTTATTGATAGGCTTTTGGTCTAGGAATCAGAAATATAATGATGCTGCAAAAAAGGCATTCATCATGAACCGTATAGGAGACTTGGGCTTTCTTATCGGGATATTTACTCTGGCATATCTTTTCAATACTGTCGATTATGTATCGTTGAAACAGTTGGCAACGAGCCCCGATCCGCTGTTAGGAGTGGCTGCTTTTGCCCTTTTTATAGGTGCTACGGGTAAAAGTGCTCAGATTCCTTTATATACATGGTTGCCCGATGCTATGGCAGGACCAACTCCTGTATCGGCTTTGATACATGCTGCAACGATGGTAACAGCAGGTATTTTTATGATAACGCGCCTTAATTTTATATTTGATCTTACTCCGGATATTCAGGCTTTAATTGCTATTGTGGGGGCTGTAACCTCTTTATTTGCAGCATCCATTGCAATAGCGCAAACTGATATCAAAAAGGTATTGGCATATTCTACTGTATCGCAATTGGGGCTGATGTTTCTTGCCCTAGGGTTGGGAGCATACCATGTAGCTGTTTTTCATGTAATAACACATGCTTTCTTTAAAGCTTGTTTATTTCTAGGTTCGGGTTCGGTTATCCATGCGATGGGCGGAGAACAGGATATGCGAAAAATGGGCGGACTAAAGAAGGTAATGTTTATAACTTATGCAACATTTGCCATTGCAACAGTTGCTATTTCGGGTATTCCTCCCTTGGCAGGATTTTTCTCTAAAGACGAAATAATGTTGGCAGCATTCGAAGGTAATAAAATATTGTGGGTAATTGCAGCATTGGCATCGTTACTTACTGCGGTGTATATGTTTCGTGTTCTGTTCCTTACTTTCTTTAATGATTTTAGAGGTACGAACGAACAAAAGCATCATTTGCATGAGTCGCCTAAGAGTATGACAATACCTTTAGTTGTTTTGGCTGTTTTAGCCTTATTCGGAGGTGTTATAAGTTTACCGGGAGGGCTTAGTTGGCTGAATCATTTTCTTGAACCGGTTTTACCACAGTTAGCGTTTGTTGAACATACATTATCTACCGAAGCTATAGTGTTGATGTGTGTGTCTACGGTAATTGCCCTTGCTGGTCTTGGTATAGCTTATTACTTATATGTCAAAAAAATGTCGGTTCCCGCCGAGGATAGTAAGATTACCGGATTTGCAAAAGTTCTTTATAATAAATATTATATCGACGAAATATATAATGCATTGTTTATAAAGCCGATGTATGTGTTGTCTACATTTTTTGAACAAGTGGTAGAAAAGTTTCTAAAGAATATCTTTAAAGGAATTGGTGTCATTTTTGGCATACTTTCGTTCCCTGCAAAGAAATTGCAAAACGGAAGTTTGGGATTCTATCTCTTCTTTTTCGTTCTTGGTTTCAGTGTATTAATTATTTGTTTATTTCTTGTGTAAAATTATAGAGTAGTATGAATATCGTTATTATATTAATCATTTTACTGGCAGGTACATTTGTTACTTATTTTTCAGGAAATAAACTAGCTTCGAAGGTTGCTATATTATTTAGTACGCTTGCTGCCGCCTTTTCTATTGTTTTGTATCTGAATTATGGAGCATTGGGAACATCATTTAGTATCGATTGGATCAGCAATCCTAATGTTTCCTTTTCGCTTAAAGCTGATGGGCTTGCAATAGCCATGGTTTTGCTTACAACAATTCTTCTGCCTATTATAATATTAGCATCGCATAGCAGGAAATTTAAAAATGCTAAATTGCTTTATAGCCTTGTTATGTTCATGGGTTTTTCTATGACAGGCGTGTTTTTGAGTAGTGATGCGCTTCTTTATTATGTGTTTTGGGAAATGTCTCTTATTCCTATTTACTTTATCATTGTATTGTGGGGTAACGATGAGATTGTAAAGCGGCGCAAAGCAGCTATGACATTCTTCCTGTTTACATTTGCAGGTTCTCTTTTCATGATGGGGGCTATTATATATATGTATACCAAAACAGGTAGTTTTCAGTTAGAAGCTTTTTATAATGCTAATCTTTCCCATACCGAGCAGATTTGGATATTTTTTGCATTCTTTCTGGCTTATGCCATTAAAATACCTATTTTCCCTTTTCATACATGGCAAGCTAATGTTTATCAAAAGGCTCCGGCTATAGGAACTATGATGCTTGCAGGGCTAATGTCAAAAATGGGAGCATATAGTGTAATGCGTTGGCAATTACCTGTAACTCCGTATGCATCGCAAGAGTTTAGGTCGATAATTCTTGTGTTATGTATTATAGGTGTTGTTTACGGTTCGATAATGGCTTTACGTCAGGATGACCTGAAACGATTTATGGCATATGCATCGTTATCGCATGTTGGCTTTGTTGCTGCGGGAGCTTATGCATTAACTTTTGATGGACTCGAAGGTGCAGTAGTTTTAATTTTAGCACATGGTTTCGGTATTGTATCGCTGTTTTATGCTGTAGATGTGATACAGAATCGTACAAATAAGCTTAAAATATCAGAGTTAGGGGGGCTTTCCTCTTATTCGCCTAAGTTTACGGTTGCATTCTTCTTGAGTATGCTATCGTCCATCGGTATTCCTTTAACATTTAATTTCGTTGGTGAGTTTACCATTATGTTTGGTCTTTATCAGGTTAATCTTTGGTATGCTCTTTTCATTGGTACTGCTTTATTTTTAGGAGCATTCTTTATGTTGCGTATGTTTCAGCATGTAATGTTAGGTGAACCATACAGTCAGCCAATTAAAGATTTATCGAGATGCGAAATAACAGTGTTTGCGATAATTGTATTGGTTCTCTTATTTTTTGGGGTTTATACTAAGCCTGTTTCGGATTTAGTGTCGTCAAGCATAGGGGAAATAGTAATGTATATTAACAGATAAAAATATTTAAAGATATAATGAGTACATTAATAGCCATCTCGGGATTAGGTATAATTTGCCTTTTATTAGAGATTCTTAATCTGAGAAAGATTCTTATTCCTGTTACACTTTTGGGGCTGATAGCTATATTGGTTTTCGCATTTGTTGAGTTTCGTATAGGTGAACCATTGATGGGGGCTGATAAATATAATATGGTAGCGACTTCTTCGTTTTCGCAAGCCTTTTCTATCCTGTTTATTTTGCTGACCATTTTCATTGTAGCGATGAGTGCTAAGTTCTATCAGGATAAGATAACGAAAATAGCCGATTATGTTTCTCTTAAAGTATTTATGCTTGCCGGAGCAGTGGCTATGGTTGCTTTTGGTAATTTTGTAGTGTTCTTTATCGGGCTCGAAGTTTTATCTATAGCTGCTTACGTGTTAGCGTCGAGCGAGCCGAAGAATATAAGAAGCAATGAGGCCGGAATGAAGTATTTTATCATGGGAGCTTTTGCGTCGAGTTTCATAATGTTTGGAATTGCTCTTATTTATGGTGCTACGGGTTCGTTCGATTCGGCAGAGATAACAACATTCTCTTTATCTCAGGCAAATTCTCTTCCAGTATGGTTTAATCTTGGTTTTGTAATGGTTACGGTGGGTATGATGTTTAAGGCATCTATTGTTCCTTTCCATTTCTGGGCTCCGGATGTGTACGAAGGATCTCCTACGCTTGTTACAGCTACAATGAGTACTTTGGTTAAAGTAGCTGCAATAGGTGCTTTATTCAAGCTTATGTCTATATTATCGGTTGGTATTACTCCTGCATACGAAACAATTTTGGTAGTATTGTCCATACTTACTATGTTGGTAGGTAATATTACAGCCATTAAACAGAAAAATATCAAGCGTATGATGGCATATTCAGGTATCTCACATGCCGGATTTATGATGATGACATTTTTGGCTGTAGAAACATCGGCAAATGCGGTGTTGTATTATGCTTCGGCATATAGTTTGGCGGGTATTGCAGCTTTTGCTGTTATTCTAGCTGTGTGTCAAGGTAAAGACAATGAAGATATAGAGAACTTCTTCGGATTGCTAAAGCGCGAACCGATATTAACTGCGGTATTGATAGGAGCCTTATTATCATTGAGTGGTATACCTATCTTTGCGGGATTCTTTGCCAAGTTCTTTGTATTCGGACAAATGTCGCAGGCAAGCCACCTTATATTGGTGTTTTTCGGTATAGTAAACTCTGTTATAGCAGTATATTACTATTTGGGAGTTGGTAATGTGATGGTTACAAAAGAACCCGTATCGACAGAACATTTGCCTGTGCCTTTAGTATACAAAGCTGTGGCGGTAATTGCAATTACTCTTAATATATTATTGGGTATGTTCCCTGATATAATAATGGGCTTACATTTGTAACCCAAGTTAAGATATAACTTGTAAAAGAGTATAAGGAGAAGCTTTATAAGTTTTCTCCTTTTTTCTTTACCGACCACCCGAAGTGTCCAAGATTCTCGCCCAGTCCATAATATTGTCCGTGCGAATAGGATAGTAACTTCGCTTTTTCGAGTTCGAACTTACCAGTTTCGGGGTTGATGAATTTCTCATCTGCTTTTACATTTACAACATCGGCAATAAACATATCATGCGAACCGAGACTTATTATTTCACGTACGCGGCATTCTATATTTAACGGGCTTTCTTTTATTATTGGAGCCTGAACAATTGCTGCCTTTTCCGGAGTCAGATTCATCTCTTTAAATTTATTGAAGTCCTTTCCCGAACGAACACCGCACCAATCTGTTTCGCGAGCCAGCTCTTCGGTTGTTATATTGATAACAAACTCCATATTACGTTTTATTATGTTGTAAGAGTGGCGCTCGGGGCGTATTGATATATAGCACATTGGCGGATTTGTGCATATTGTGCCTACCCAACTGGCGGTGATAATATTATATTCTTCGGGAGAGCTTCCACAGCTTATCATTACAGCGGGAAGCGGGTAAATCATTGTACCGGGTTTCCAGTCTTGTTTCATTTATTCTCTTAATTATTTATTCTTTCGATAAGAGCATTGTATGTTGCCCAATATTGGTCTATTTGTTTTTTGATATCGGAAACAAAAGTATTATCTTCAATTTTTCCCCGAACTTCTAATATGTCGTTTGATTTGTCTGTTTCAGTGCCGTCTGCGCCAAAACCTATAGTTGCACTGCTATTGAATTCTTTTTCCGCATCCTTAAAGATGAGTTCGTCTAACTCAATTGATGAGTCGCGCCATAATATCAGTATTTTCTTAAGGTTTTCGGTTTGGGTGTTTTGGTCTAAATCATAATACTGAAATAACATATTACAAACCCATTTCCATTCCATCTCTTTGAATAATGAGTGTAATTTACCGAAGCGTGTGTTGATTTCGTTGATATCCGCTGCTTCACCTTTTTCAATATCCTGTAAAATCTTGTCAATATCTGGTTTTGGTGCTATTAATCCCGATATGTCGAGCCAATTATTTGAGTGGTAATGTGTTGATTCTGATGCTACTGGTCTTCCAGACTGTATGCGTTGAACCAAAATATCGCCGAAATATTTATCGACAGCCATTCGGTATAGCCGTAGCCCTTTCTGAAGAGCAGAGTTTGTAATTATACAGTTGTTATAGGTATATTGCAGGGTATTAACACCCTCTTTCTCCTGAAGCTGACTTAAAACATTGATGCCTTCTAATATTTTGCCTATAGAGTAAGGGTTTAATAATGTAAGGTTCAGACAATCGAGTAAATCTTCATCTTCCCGAAGATCTCTTTTAGGCCATTTTTGTGCATCGCGGGCTGTGCCTACAGTTTTAAGGTTCACAGCCGGGACAAGATATGTTTTTCCTTCGTTCTCTATTAAATAGGAGAAAGGTAATGATGACGTGTCAGGGTGGCTGTAATGTTTTCCCATAATCAACGAAAATGCACCTATTCGGGCAGGCCATAGCATGTATGATCCACTGGATGTTCGTCCTCCACGTTCAACAATCCCCTGATGTATTGGCCCTAACTTATAAGCATGATTGCTTTGGTTAGATCCTGATCCAATATTGGCGAAAGAAAACATGCCGCCAATAAGTAAAGTGGATTTGTGATGTGTGACAGTATAAGGACCTGCGAATATTGAACAGGCTTCGCCATTTTCGCCCTGACTGTTTGCAAAGAATAACGAATCGGAAGCCGTGAACCCATTTCCTAATTTACATGCCTGACCAATGAAACAACGGTTAATTATCGCATTGTTGTCGATGGTTGTTCCCGAGCATATAATAAAATCTTTTGCTATTACCCCATTTCTGATATATACAGAAGCAGACGAATTGCTATTTAGGCTTCCGTTTATAAGGCTTAAAGCTCCTTCAATCTGACAAAAATTTCCAATTTTTACATTTTCGATATGTTGAGTATTTCTGACGATTGCATTTTTGCCGATATATCCTGTTTCGGAAGACTGATTTTGAGAGTAATTATATATAATTCCATCTATTTTTTTTATTAGTTCGGGTTTGTAGCGGTATAACGTATATATGTAAGCTAAGTGTGCCGACATTTTGTCGAAAATAGCAACTTCTCGTCCTCCCGTTTCGTCCAGAACAGCGACTATTGTTCCATTTCCGAAAGATGTTTTTTTGTTTACAACTATTGTTCCTACGTTCTCAATAACAGAGTCTTCGTGAATATGGTAATTAGCAATATACCCGTGTATGTTTGTTATTAATACATTATCCTCTATTACACAGTTGTGTATAGATGCATTGAATATACCCGAATGTTTAGATATACCGCCTTTAAATTCAAACTCTTTATTAAAAACGCCAAGCTTTACTTTTCCCGAGAATGTTGTATTTTTTACATATTCTGGCAAAAAATTATCTGCTACTTCCAGATTATCCCAATCGGTGCAAATACAGTTGTTATGTAGCAGCACATCAATTTCTTGTTCTGTCAGTTTTCTGTATTTTGTATTCGTTCCCATTTCGATTGTTTTTAAACGGATTATAGTAACTTAATGTATATATTAATTCTACTTGTGTAGAATTAAAGCTCTGCTGTAATGCCTTGTAATGTGTTTTTTTATAAAACCTGACATATCTGACAACATTAAGTTATTTTGGTTTACTGTTGGTTGAGAACTGTAAACCGATAAAACCTGACACACCTGACAGTTTTTTTCTGTTTTATCTACAACTTTAATGGATAACGTTTTTTATGACCGTTAGCCTTTAATATATAGATAAATAAAAGTTATTCTTCGTCTTCTTCCGAATATGTCTGAAACAGGAAGTCGTTGTAAGGATAACGTTCGATATGTATTTCCTTCACTCTATCGTATATCAACTCTTTCAGTTCTTTAATATTGGTTTTATCCTTAGCCGAAATGAAAATGCAGTTGTTACGCATCTTAGCCATCCATGTTTTTTTAAGTTCGTCAAGCGATATGTTTTCACGGGTTGCCGGAGTCAGGTCATCATCATCTTTCTTGACATACGAAAATGCATCTATTTTGTTGAACACTAAAATAGTTGGCTTTTCTTCCCCATCTATATCTAATAAGGTTTTTTCAACAACTTCAATATGTTCTTCAAAATTAGGGTGCGAAATGTCTACTACGTGAACAAGTAAATCGGCTTCGCGCACTTCGTCTAGTGTAGATTTGAACGATTCGACCAAATGTGTAGGCAGTTTACGTATAAACCCTACCGTATCGGACAAAAGAAAAGGCAAATTCTCTATTATCACTTTACGAACAGTAGTGTCGAGTGTGGCAAAAAGCTTGTTTTCGGCAAATACTTCCGATTTGCTTAGCAAATTCATGAGTGTAGATTTTCCAACATTGGTATATCCTACCAATGCCACACGTACCATTTTTCCTCTGTTTTTCCGTTGAACTGTCATCTGACGGTCAATAGATTTCAGTTCTTTTTTTAGGTCGGCTATTTTGTCAGCTACAATCCGGCGGTCACTTTCCAGCTGGGTTTCTCCAACACCACGCATCATTGTACCTCCACCTCGCTGCCTGTCTAAGTGAGTCCACATGCGGGTAAGCCGCGGTAGCAGGTATTGGTATTGTGCCAGTTCTACCTGAGTTTTAGCATAGGCCGTTTGCGCTCGCATGGCAAATATATCGAGGATAAGGCTTGTACGGTCGAGTATCTTTACCTGAAGCTCTTTCTCGATGTTTCGTATTTGCTTTGGCGAAAGTTCGTCGTCGAATATAACCAGCCCTATTTCGTTTTCTTCCATATACTCCTTTATTTCCTGTAATTTACCTGTTCCAACAAAAGTTACAGGATTAGGATATTCGAGTTTTTGGGTGAAAAATTTATCGGGAACAATACCTGCCGTATCAGCCAAAAATGCAAGTTCGTCAAGATATTCTTTAACTTGCTCTTCGGTCTGATATTGTGTTATCAGCCCAACTAATACGGTACGTTTATTTTTCGATTCCGATATAATAAAGTCTTTCATTCAGTTTGTTATAAATATTTTAAAATACAAATTTACACGAAAATATCCGAATTACCGTCAGGTAAATTATCTTTGTAAAAAAGAAAAATAATAGATGATCCCATTTCTGAAGAATGTAGCCAATGCCTTTTTTAAAGCACATAAACATAATGTTAGTAATTATGCATTTGTATTTCCTAATCGTCGGGCCGGGCTTTTTTTTCAGAAATACCTGGCAGAGATAGCTAAACAGCCTGTTTTTTCGCCTCCGATATTAACCGTATCCGACTTGTTTTCGCTTTTAAGCGGTTATAAGACAGCCGACAGAATAGAAATGCTTTTTATTTTGTACGGCGAATATATTCGTATCAGTAAATCGGACGAAAGCTTTGACGATTTCTTATTTTGGGGCGAAATGATACTGAACGATTTTGACGATGTAGATAAATACATGGTTGATGCAGAGCAATTGTTCAGAAATATTTACGATCTGAAAGAAATAGATGCCGGATTTACATATCTGACAGATGAGCAAATAGCTGCTATTCGTAGGTTTTGGAATAATTTTTTACCATTGAATGATAGCGAAAGTAAAAAAGATTTCCTGAAAATGTGGGAGGTTCTTTTCGAACTGTACTCATCGTTGCGCTCGGTACTGGCATCGAGGGGTCTAGCATACGAAGGGATGATTTTTCGGGAAGTAGCCGAAAAAGCCAAAGCGAACGATGATTTGAAATTGCCGTTTTCACAATTAGTATTTGTTGGATTAAATGCTCATAGCAAATCGGAAGAAACGTTATTGAAGCATTTAGCCCGAATAGGTGTTGCCGATTTTTATTGGGATTATTCGTCTCCTTTAGTAAAAGATCCATTCAATAAAGCTTCATTCTTTATCGATAAGAACAGGCAGCAATTTCCCGGTAAATTATCGTTAGATCCGGAGGAACAAACTTTCGAAAAACCTGTGGTCGAAGTTATTGGTATACCATCGATGGTGGGACAGGCAAAATATGTACATACCATACTCGATTCGTTCATAACCGAAGGTGTTATATCTAAGCCTGAAGATGCTCTTAATACAGCTGTGGTACTTCCTGACGAAAATCTTCTGTTACCAACGTTATACTCTATACCTCAGGGTATTGATAAAATTAATGTAACGATGGGGTACAGCCTTAGTAACTCGTCTATATCGGGTCTGATGAATCTTATATTCGAGGTTCAACGTAATATCCGTTATGTAGATGGTAATCTGGGTTTTTATTATCGTTCAGTATTACCTATCCTTAATCATAAATATATTGTCGGCATTGTGGGCGATGAAGCCCGAAGAATTAAGCTAGAGATTAACCAGAATAACAGAACCATTGTTTTGGCTTCCGATTTGCATGTACATCCCTTGCTAAATCTTATATTCAGGTATGTTGAACGTTGGTCGGATGTGCCTGATTATTTAAGGAAAATACTAACCTTATTGCAAACATCGTTATTTGTAAACAGGAATGAAGATGATGAAATAATAAATGCCCGATCGGCAGATATGGAACGGGAATTTGTTATAGAATACTATAAAACAATCAATAAAATGGACGATGCATTGAAGCATGTACATGCCGATATGCTGGTGGAAACATATCTTCGTCTGTTAAAAAAAATGGTTGTAAATATAAGTGTTCCTTTTTCGGGCGAGCCACTTTCGGGGTTACAGGTTATGGGGGTATTAGAAACCCGTGCAATTGATTTCGAAAATCTGATTATCCTATCGATGAACGAAGGTATTTTCCCGAAAAAGAAAGCTGCAAATTCGTTCGTTCCTTACAACTTGCGCAGAGGTTTTGGCTTGCCCACATACGAACATCAGGATAGTATATTTTCATATCACTTTTATCGGATGATAAACAGGGCAAGGCGTATTTATCTGCTATATGATACCCGTACCGAGGGATTGCAAACGGGCGAAGTCAGCAGGTACTTTTTGCAATTGAAACATATTTATGCCGATATGTTCGACATACGCGAAAGGCTTGCTGTATACGAAGTTTCGTCAACCGAGAGTCTGTCTATTGCAGTGCAAAAAGATGCTTCGGTTCTCGAAAAGATGAAGGCTTTTAGTAGTGGCGAACGAAGTTTGTCGGCCAGTGCTATTAATACCTACCTCGATTGTCCGTTGCAATTTTATTTTTCGGTAGTTGAGGGTATTCAGCAAGAGGATGAAATATCGGAAACTATTGAGGCCGATGTTTTTGGCAGTATATTTCATTCGGTGATGGAATGGCTATACGATCGGTTCGAAGGTCAACTCATAACAGCAGACCTGTTACAAGCTATAGCTAAAGATAATAAACTTCTGACCGAAGTGATAGAACGCTCTTTTGCGAAGAATTTTTTCAAGATAGATCCGTCGAAAGCCCGAAAATTGGTAGGTCAAAATTACCTGACAGGCGAAGTTATAAAGAGGTATGTTAAGCGGGTGTTGAGTACCGATGCTAAGCTAACGCCTTTTAAATACATAGAGTCGGAAAAGCGATTAGAAAAAGTATACACTTTACCCACAGGGCTGAATGTTTCGTTAAAGGGTTTTATCGACAGGGTTGATGAGATTAAAGGACATACCCGGATAATTGATTATAAAACAGGGCGAGGCATCTTGCAGTTTAAAAGCATAGAGCATTTATTCGATAAAGAAGCAAAAGATCGTCCGAAGGCTGTTATGCAGGTGTTTATGTATGCTCATCTGTATATGCTCGAAAATCCTGAAAAGATATTGGAACCCGGTATTTATTATTTGCGGAATTTGTTTGACGAGCGCTTCGACCCTAATGTTATATATAAACCTTCGTTAAGGGATTTGTATCGGGTTAATGATTTTTCGGAATACCAGACTGAATTTGTTCGTTTATTCGACGATTGTTTGACCGAGATATTTAACGCAAATATACCGTTTACACAAACAACAACGGGTAAAGCTTGCGAGTGGTGTAAATTTACGGGTATATGTAAAAAGTAGTGGTAATTAATTTAAGATAGAAAAATAGAGGCTTTTTTTAGAAAGCCTTTTCGTTAAATTGCAAAATAGGTATTATCTTTGTCTGTTGCATTATTTATTTGATGCATTTTTCTGAAGCGAATTTTCTATGCTCGAAATTATATATAAGGGATTATTTATTGGTTTTTTAACTTCTGCACCGATGGGGCCTATTGGCGTGTTGTGTGTTCAGCGCACGTTGAATGATGGCCGAAAACATGGGTTGGCTACGGGTTTCGGAGCTTCGTTGTCCGATGTTCTTTTTGCTGTAATAGCAGGGGTAGGGATGGGTTTTATAATAGATTTTATACAAGAAAACGAAAAGCCCTTAATAGTAATAGGAAGTCTTGTGCTTTTTATTTTGGGTTATATGGTATTTAACTCAAATCCTGCACGAAAATTAAAAAAACAGAATCATACAAAAGAACCTGTATGGAAAGATTTTCTTTCTTCTTTTTTTCTGAATCTGTCTAATATCGGAATACTTTTTTTCTACATAGCATTATTTGCGCGTTTCAACTTTGTTTCGTCGGAGGCTCCTTTACCTGTGGGGATAATAGCGATAGGAATAGGAGCTGTGCTGTGGTGGATTCTTATATCTTATATTGTTGACAGGTTGCGCGGACGTTTTAATTTGCGTGGTTTGTCTGTTTTTAACCGAATATTGGGGCTTATACTTATTCTTATAGGCTTGGTGGGAACGTTTAAAGGTTTTTACCAATGGATATTCGAAGTTTAGTGTAAAAGAGTTTGCTACGTGCGCTTGTGTTAGTGGATAAAGGTTAATTCGGTAATTATACTCTATAGTTTTAATGTTATAAGTTTGCAAAAGAATTCCTATCTTCGGGCATTCTTTTTTTGTTTATATGCCAAAACCTAAACGCAAATTATTAAGTCAACGTCATCCTGTACTGTATTTTATCGCCGTATGGTTAAGGCGAATAAGAAGATACTTTGACTGGCACTTCGACGGAAATAAATACTCACTTAAACGCATGCCTCATAAACTACCTTTCAGGGTAAAGAAGCATCAATCGGTTTTATTAAAAAAATTAGGCGAAAGCGACATGCAGTTGCAGATAAATAAGGTAACAAATTTGCGAATAGCTATTGCCGAGATTGATGGGCTGATAATAAAACCGGGCGAAGTCTTTTCTTTTTGTCGTTTGGTGGGTTTACCTACTCGCAGGCGAGGATTTCTTGAAGGAATGGAATTGTCTTTTGGTAAAGCTAAACCGGGAATAGGTGGCGGTTTATGCCAGATATCCAATCTAATTCATTGGCTTGTAATGCATAGCCCTTTAACAATAAAAGAACGTTATCATCATTCATTCGATCCGTTTCCTGACGACGGACGAGTATTGCCTTTTGGTAGCGGAGCTACTGTTTTTTATAATTACCGAGATTATCAGTTTGCAAATAATACTCCTCATACTTTTCAATTAAACTTGTGGTTGACAGATAAATGCCTCGAAGGAGAGTTAAGAATTGATACCGAATTAGATTATGCGTATCACGTTTATGAAAAAGATCATCAATTTCTGAAAATTGGAGACGATTTTTTTCGAAAGAATGAAATCTGGCGTAAAAAAATTCTGAAGTTTAAAGGGGGTGAAGTGCTCGAAGATGAACAATTGATTAAAAATTTTGCACGGGTTACTTATACACCCGATAATTACATTGAACAGTAAATAATTACATTTATGCTATACTATATTATTATACTTATTGTTGTTCTCGATTTTGGATGGACACAATATTTAGCCTATCGCAACAGAAAGTTGATGACACCTATAATTCCTGAGAAGCTGAAAGGAATATACGATCAGGAAAAATATAATTGTCAGCAAGCATATCAAAAAGAGAATAGCCGTTTTGGTATTTATACGAGTTTATTGTCGTTTATTATAATTCTGGTTGTTTTATCTTTCGGGCTATTCGGGTGGCTCGATAATTATTTGAGGGGTTATATCGAAAGCCCAATGTTATTGACCCTTGCATTTGTAGGCGTTGTGTATGTGATAAACGAAATAGTATCGCTTCCTTTTGAGTATTATTCCACGTTTGTGATAGAAGAAAAGTTTGGATTCAATAAATCGAGCCTGAAAACATTTTGGTTCGATCAATTGAAGGGGCTTCTTCTTACAATTGTTTTAGGTGGAGGAATATTGACTCTGATATTGTGGATATTTGGAAATCTGGGCGAATATTGGTGGCTTTATGCATGGGGAGCCATTACAGTCTTCTCATTAGTAATGACTTTTTTATATTCTGATATTATAGTCCCTTTATTCAATAAACAGTCTCCTTTAGAAGATGGAGAATTGAGAAAAGCTATTGAGGAATTTGCGAAGAGAGCCGATTTTTCGCTTAAAAATATATATGTGATGGACGCATCGAAGCGTTCGACTAAAGGAAATGCTTATTTTACAGGCTTTGGCAGTAAAAAGCGGATTGTATTATTCGATACACTTATCAAAGATTTAACAACAGAAGAAATAGTTGCAGTGTTAGCCCACGAAATAGGGCATTATAAAAAGAAGCATATTGTTAAGCAGATGATAATATCGGTGTTTTATACAGGTGCAATGTTGTTTATTTTGTCGTTGTTTTTAAATAGTCAGCCATTAGCCGAAGCTTTGGGTGGTTCGTATACTTCATTTCATTTAGGCATAATTGCATTTTCTATTTTATTTACGCCTATTTCGCTGGTATTAGGTCTATTTACGAACGTTTTGAGTCGCAAGAACGAATACGAAGCGGATACTTTTGCTGCAAACTTCGGATTGTCGGATGGCTTAGTCGGTGGATTGAAAAAATTGTCGGTCGACTCGTTAAGTAATTTAAATCCGGATGATTTATATGTGTTTTTCTACTATTCGCACCCTACGTTATTACAACGTATAAAGCATCTAGGTGCATAAAGTTTCAATAAATACTACCAATTTGTGTTTTATAGTGTTTGTATATACAAATATTATGTATAAATTTGCATTTTATTTGTATATTTATTCGCATGGTAAAGAAGAACAGGCAAAAAGCAATAATGGAAATTATCCAGACTCACAAAATTGAGTGTCAGGAAGATTTACTTGTTGTGTTGCAGAAAAAAGGATTCGATCTTACTCAGGCAACTTTATCGAGAGACTTAAAGGAGCTTAGGGTGGTAAAAGTGCCTACCGACTTGGGACATTATATATATCAACTGAGTGATACAACTCCGGCTAATAATCAGTCAGATACAAGAGGTTTAGCAACTCTGAAACTTTTAGGTATTAAATTCTCTGGTAATCTGGCAGTCGTAAAAACACCTCCCGGATATGCTCAGGGTATAGCAGCCGAGATTGATTCGAGTATAAAGTCGGAAATAATAGGTACTGTTGCCGGAGACGATACTATTTTATTAGTGATAAGAGAAGGGGTTGCCCGTGAACAGGTATTAAAAGTTTTATCGGGTTTTATGTTATAGGTTCGTAAATAAAATGGAAGATAATATAAAAATTATAATAGCAGGAGAAGAGCATATAAAGTATGTTCCTGAAATTTTACAAACTATCGAGGATGCCGCTAAAGTACGTGGCACTGGTATTGCAAAGCGCTCGCCCGAATATGTTGAACAAAAAATGCGCGAGGGAAAAGCTATTATAGCTTTGGATGACGATAGGTTTGCTGGTTTTTGTTATGTCGAGTCGTGGGGAAATAAACAATTTGTAGCTAACTCGGGACTTATAGTTGTAGATAGTTACCGTAAGCATGGCTTAGCTAAACGTATAAAACAAATGGCATTTGCCCTTTGTCGGACAATGTTTCCCGATGCTAAAATATTTGGGTTAACTTCGGGTGCAGCTGTAATGAGGATAAATACCGAGTTAGGGTACGAGCCTGTTACTTTTGCTCAATTGACCGACGATGAGGCTTTTTGGCGTGGTTGTAATGGTTGTAAGAATGTAGATATACTGCAACGCACAAATCGGATGTATTGTATTTGTACAGCAATGTTATACGATCCGAAAACGCATGAAGATAAGCCTGAAATAAAAGATTTGATAGAAAAATTAAAAGATAAAATATAATGAAAAAGAAAGTAGTATTGGCATTCAGTGGAGGACTAGACACTTCGTTTTGTGTAAAGTATCTTTCCGAAGAAAAAGGATATGATGTATACACAGCAGTAGCAAATACGGGTGGTTTTTCGACCGAAGAATTAAAAAATATCGAAAAACGTGCTTACGATTTAGGAGCCGTAAAACATATAGCATTGGATGTAACACAAGAATATTATGAAAAGAGCATTAAATACATGATATTCGGGAACGTACTTCGCAACGGAACATATCCTATATCAGTTAGTTCGGAGCGTATATTTCAGGCAATGGCAATTATCAATTATGCAAAAGAGATTGGAGCCGATGCCGTAGCGCATGGAAGTACCGGAGCAGGTAACGATCAGGTTCGTTTCGATTTAACGTTCGATGTGCTTGCTCCCGAAATAGAGGTAATTACGCCAACTCGCGATATGATTCTTACCCGTGAGTACGAGATAAATTACCTGAAAGAACATGGTTACGAAGCCGATTTTGTAAAAATGGAATACTCTATAAATAAAGGGCTTTGGGGAACAAGTATAGGGGGGAAGGAGACTTTGAAATCGGAGCAAACTTTACCCGAAAAGGCATATCCTTCGCAATTGCAAGAGAATGGACAAGAAACCCTGACTATTGATTTCGAACAAGGAGAAATTGCAGCCGTAAACGGCGAAAGGTTTGCCAATAAAGTAAAAGCTATACAAAAAATTGAAGCTATAACATCGCGTTATGCTATTGGGCGCGATATGCATATTGGAGATACTATTATAGGTATAAAAGGGCGTGTGGGCTTTGAAGCTGCTGCTCCGATAGTTATAATAAATGCTCATAAAATGCTCGAAAAACATACATTAACCAAATGGCAACAATATTGGAAAGAGCAATTGGGTAATTGGTATGGTATGTTCCTTCACGAGGCTCAATATTTAGATCCCGTTATGAGGGATATTGAGGCTTTCCTTAGTAATTCGCAAGACAATGTTACAGGACGTGTTATTATTGAATTACATCCATACAGATATGTATTGGTGGGTATAGAAAGCGATTTTGATTTAATGAAAGCCGACTTCGGAGAATATGGTGAAGTAAATAAAGCTTGGACTTCGGACGATGCCAAAGGATTCACTAAAATATATGCTATGACCAATAAGATATTCCATAGCGTACAGAAAAAGAACGGAAAATAATTGGTTTAGATAAAACAATATTAAATGATAAAAGCTGGTATTATAGGTGGTGCAGGCTATACGGCCGGAGAACTGATAAGAATATTATTAAACCATCCGCAGGTGGAGTTGGTTTTTGTTAACAGTACAAGTAATGCAGGTAATAAAATGACAGATGTACATGGTGGGTTGTTAGGCGAAACCGATATGCTATTTACCGACCAGTTACCGTACGAAAAGATAGATGTGCTGTTTTTCTGCTCAGCTCATGGCGATACGAAGAAGTTTTTAGAATCGAATAATGTTCCCGATAATCTTAAAATAGTTGACTTATCGACCGACTACAGGCATAAAGCCGAAGGTAATGATTTTATCTACGGTCTTCCGGAGTTGAACAAAGAGGACATTAAAAAAGCAAAACATATTGCAAATCCCGGATGCTTTGCAACAGCTATCCAAATGGCTTTATTGCCGTTGGCAAAAGCAGGATTATTAAATTCGGAGATTCATGTAAGTGCTATAACAGGTTCAACAGGTGCAGGTGTAAAGCCATCGGCTACATCTCATTTTAGCTGGCGCGAGAATAATATTTCGGTGTATAAGGCGTTTGGACATCAGCATTTGACCGAAATAAAACAATCTTTGGCGCAGTTGCAGCCAAATTTCGAGTCCGAAATTAATTTTATACCTGTTCGAGGTAATTTTACCAGAGGTATCTTTGCCAGCATATATCTTGACTATAACGGAACAGAACAAGAGGCATATAAATTATATAACGATTTTTATAAAGATGAACCTTTTACTTTTGTTTCCGAAAAGAATATCGATTTGAAACAGGTTGTGAATACAAATAAGTGTATCTTACATATCGAGAAACATGGTAATAAATTGCTAATTCTATCTTGTATCGATAATTTGCTCAAAGGTGCGTCGGGGCAGGCAGTACAAAATATGAATCTTATTTTTGATTTGGACGAAACGACAGGGCTTAAATTGAAAGCGAATGCTTTTTAAATAAGTATGATTAAGATAAAGGAAATAAATATGTTTACGACAGGAGATTCTTCCGACTTGAAGGTTTTCTCAAATGTTCCTTATTTTTTTGCAGAGGGGTTACTCGCAAAAGACATTAAAGTGAATCGCATAAATATAGCCCATTCTTCTTTTATCGATTTTTTATATAGACACACTTTTTTACGTATTCTGAAAGCATGTAAAAAAGGGACATCGTATACTTATTTTCGCTCTAAGATCTATGACAGAACAGTAGCAAGGAAAATAAAAAAAGCAGAAAGAAGATTCCCAGATGCTGATATTAATTTATTTATGACATTCTCTTTTTCTTCTTATAAGGTATCGAAAAAACCGGTTGTTTTATTTGGAGATTGGACTTATGACCATTACATCACGCATTTTAAAGGTCGCGAACCAGATTATTTCGAAAAGAAAGTATTACTAAGGGAAAATAGTTGTATAGAGAACTCTAACATGATTTTTGTTCTATTTCCCGGTGTATATCAAAAAATGAAATCGGTATATAATAATGAAAATATTTATTACTTAGGGAATGTGATAAACTCTCTAGAGTTACCTGTTGGTATAAACATAAATAAGAACAAAGAGAATAAGCGATTGTTGTTTGTTGGGAAACCGGATTATAAAGAGGGGGCATTACAACTTATAGAGTGTTTCTCCAGATTAAGAAAAGCGTATCCAGAATTAAAACTTGACATAATAGGTATGTCAGAAAGCAATTTTAATAGTTTACCATCGGGTGTTTTATGTCATGGATATCTGGATAAAGGGAAAAGTAAAGACAAAGAGCTTTTTTATAAATTATTGAAGGAAGCAACTGTTTTTATAAATACAACACCCAAATGGGGTGCTTTTTCGGCAACATTAGAAGCTATGTATTTTTATACGCCGGTTATCGTTACCCATTATAAAGAGTTTGTTGAAACATTTGGAGAAAATATTGATTTTGGGGTTTATTATACACATAACGAGAATATAGATTTATACAATATTGTAGAACAGGTATTAGAAAGCCCAAATTATGAATTGATGGCCTTAAATGCATATGATAAAGTAAAAGATTTTACGTGGGACAATTATATTACTAAGTTCTTGAGCACAATAGAAGATAACTTGAAATGAATATTACCTTTATATCCAAATTTCCTGATATTAATATTAATAATTGGTCAGGTACCGAATATTATATTCTGAAGTCTCTTGAACAACAAGGGGCTGATTTGGATTGTATTGCAGGGTTAAAAGATATATTGAGTTTTCCGGTAAAAATAAAAATGCGTTTGTTTGGACGTAGTAAAAAATACTGGGTAAAACGTTCGCCCGAAGTTGGGAAGGCATATGCTAATCAGATTGTGGCTCAACTGAAATCTCCGACAGATATTATATTTTCAGCCAGTACCGAGTCTATTGCTTATCTGGATGCAGGAAAACCAAAGGCTTTTTATACAGATGCAACTTTTGCTTCGATGATTGGTTATTACGATTGGTTTGACAACCTTAGCCAACAGACCTATAAAGAAGGTATGAAGATGGAACGACAAGCCATAAATAGTAGTAACCTTGCCTTCTATTCGTCGGATTGGGCGGCTCAAAGCGCAATAAATGATTATGGAGCCAATCCGGACAAAGTGAAAGTTGTTCCTTTTGGAGCAAATGTAAATTTAAACCTTTCTTACGAAGATGTAAAAAACATTGTTACACTGCGTAATAATAATGACGTTTGCAAAATACTTTTCTTGGCGGTAGAGTGGGAACGAAAAGGGGGCGATATAGTTGTTGAAACTGTGAAATATTTGAATGAAGTTCTGAAACAACCTACAGAACTGCATCTTGTTGGAATCGATAACTTACCTGTTGTGGATGAGCTGCCTGTTTACATTATAAATCATGGGCGTATAAGTAAGTCTATACCAGAGGGTGTTGAACGAATTGAAAATTTGATTCAGCAAAGCCACTTCTTATTTGTTCCGTCAAGGGCAGAAGCGTATGGGGTGGTTTTTTGTGAATCTATGGCTTTTGGTGTCCCTTGTATATCCTCTAACACGGGAGGTATCCCTACAATAATAAAAGACGGAGAAAATGGTGCTCTATTGCAGGTCGGTGCTTCAATCGAGGAATATGCAAAAAGAATATATAGTATATTCTCTGATAAAAAGCGATATGAGGATATGTCGTTATATGCATTTAATGATTATAAAACACGTCTGAACTGGGATGTTGCAGGACAAACAATAATGAAATATTTAAAAGAATTATAAGATGAAATTATTTGATGTATATCCATTATTCGATATAAATATAGAAAAAGGTAAGGGATGTTATGTTTATGACGACAAAGGAAATGAGTACCTCGATTTGTATGGAGGTCATGCCGTAATATCGGTGGGGCATACACATCCTTATTATGTGGAAAAAGTAACAGAACAACTGAATAAAATAGGTTTTTACTCAAATTCTATTATCAATAAGCTGCAAGAAGAGGTAGCCCGAAAACTGGGAGAACAATGTGGATATGACGATTATTCGTTATTCCTTATAAATTCGGGAGCTGAGGCAAATGAAAATGCACTAAAATTGGCATCGTTTTATAACAATCGGAAAAAAGTATTGTCTTTCAATAAAGCTTTTCATGGACGAACTTCTGCCGCTGTAAAGGTTACGGATATACCAAGTTATCAGGCTCCTGTAAATGATGGATTGGATGTTTTGTTTGTTCCGTTCAATGATATTGATGCTGTAAGAAAGGCTCTTGTTACAAACGAGTTTTGTGCAGTTATAATCGAAGGCATACAAGGTGTTGGCGGAATTCAGATTCCCGATGATAACTTTATGCAAGAACTTCGCCAACTGTGTACTGATACTGATACTGTGCTTATTCTGGATGAAATTCAATCGGGTTATGGACGTAGTGGTAAATTTTTTGCGCACCAATATGCTGATATAAAGGCAGATATTATTACAGTAGCTAAAGGTATTGGCAATGGTTTTCCTATGTCGGGAGTATTGATCCATCCTATGTTTAAGGCTGTATACGGACAATTGGGGACTACATTCGGAGGAAACCATTTAGCATGTGCTGCTGCAATTGCGGTTCTTGACATAATGAAGGCCGAAAATTTAGTGGAAAATGCAAAGAAAGTAGGGGATTTTCTGATTGAGGAATTGAAAAAAATACCCTCGATAAAAGAAGTTAGAGGACGAGGCTTAATGATTGGTATGGAATTTGAAGAACCAATTAAAGATATGCGTAGAAGGCTTTTATTTGAGGAAAAAGTATTTACCGGCTCAGCAGGTACAAATATATTCCGCTTGTTACCTCCACTATGTTTAACTAAAGAACAGGCTCAGGACTTTTTAGTACGATTTAAGCGAGTATTAGAATAAGCCTTTTTTTTGAGTCGGTTGGTACCGAAGAACTACTACAGTCTTCTCATTAAAACAGGCATAGAATATTTATATCGGCCCACTATATAACAAAAAACAAAGGTGTCTGAAAAAGTCAGACACCTTTGCTTCTTTTTTAGATATCAATAGAAGGCTATCTTATCCTGTTTATATACGGGCTGCGGTTTATCTGAATGGGAGTTACTTCCTGTGCTACACCTTCGGTCGAGTAAATGCTTACATGTATGGGGTGTTGCTCGCTTATTTTTGCGTTAAACGATTCAAACATTATACTATTGTCAGTTTTATATTGTTTTTCAATCATATCCGATTTATTACCACTACTCGTAAATTCTTTACTCTTAGCTTTTTTTATAAAGCTGGCAATGTCAGAAGCTGTAATTGTAGAACTTTTAAGTGCATTTTTTATGAATGCTTCAATTTCGCTTTTCGATAGGTTTGAGTTTTCGTCGATAGCTTTTTTTATAAATGTTTCGATATCAGAAGATGTTAATTTATTTTTATCATAATTCGAGATCGCTTCGTTTGCGGCCGACTCCAGAAGCTTTATTTTTAGTTTATCGAATAAGGCCGAATTTCCAAACCATTCGATAGTCGATATTTTTCCGTTTATACAGAAGGCTATTCCTGTAATGTTCTTTCTTCCTTCTAAAGCAGGTTTAAGAGCATTCATGTATTCAATGGTAAGGGCTTTCAGGTCTTTATCTTCGAGTGTTAACTGCAAGCTTGTAGCCGAAACGCTGCTTTTTACATTCTTATTTACATTTTTGCTTGCGTTTTCCTGAAATTCATTTACTTCTTTCCACACAGCCGATTGGTTTTTACTCGATCGTGCTGCTATTTTTATCTTTTTGTCGCTTAAAACTTGTGTCGATGCCGAAAACTGACTCACATTTTCTGCGCCTCGTTGTCTCCATCGGCTTTGTTCTACGCAAAACGATTTTAAAGGGACTTTTTTTGCCCAAGGTTTTAGAACTACGTCTTCGCCTATTGTGCGGTCTTGTTTTCCTCCTTTTACAATATCGCCGGCCATAATAAATATATAAGCATCCGATTTGTTATCTATACTTAATTCGTTAACGTTTCCGGTTTCGTGTAGTGCTATTTTATTTTGCTTCATGGCTTCTTCCAGTGTCATAAAACTTTTGTTGATAAGATCTTCACCTTCAAGTAAAAATATACTCAGGTTTTTATGTGTATAAACCTTATCCACAACTTTGGGTTGTGCATGTGTATTTGCAAAGATGAAAATTGTTGCAATGAAAATAAAAAATAAACGTTTCATAATCTTATGTTTTAGTTATACAATCTCGTTTCTGTTGTTCAAATATAGATTGTTAAAAAATAAGATTTCGGGGGCAGTGTGTAAACCCGTGTTTTCGGATGGTGAACTTTATATTTAAAAGTTTTAGGTATTATTTTATCTTTTAGTTAAAAAGGGTACCTTTGAAAAAAACTCGTTTATGAAGGATACTTTAATCTCAGACCACATAGTTGTGTTGAAAGACACAATTGCTCAAGTTAATCATTCGATAACTTTCAATGCAAATCCAGATAGTGACAACCAATTAATAACTAATGTTATAACAATATTGTTAGCTTTAGTGGCTGCTTTGATTGCTTTATATCAGGTAAAGTCGAATGTAATATCTAGTGCAAGGATAACTTGGATTGAAAACCTTAGATGTGCATTAAGTGAGTATTCAGCAGAAGTCATTAATTGTGCAATGATTATAACTAATATGAGAGAGAAATGTCTAGGGGTAAAAAAAGAAGAAATTGATATGATTATAGATAAACATTATTCTTCTTATGTGGAATCTGCCAATTTGATTAATAGATTAAGTTGTAGGGTATTACTTTATTTAAATGCAAAGGAAGATAAACATCAGCAAATTGAAAAATGCATTGATAAAATAGAACAGTATTTGCATGAAAAGAACAATTTAAAATCAGATAATAGAGCTGCGATTGAAGAGCAATTAAATGAAATAGTAAAACTCTCTAAACTGATTTTTAAAGAAGAATGGGATAAATCGAAAAAAATATTTAGAATATAATGAGAAAAATTGCATTAATAACAGGAGCAACAGCCGGATTCGGGAAAGCTATTGCCGAACGCTTGGCAAAAGAAGGTTTTAATCTGATAATAACAGGACGTAGGGCTGAGCGTTTAGACGAACTTAAAAATCAGCTTGAAAAGGATAATGGAATAAGTGTTTTACCTTTGAGTTTTGACGTTCGTTGCTACGAGGAAGTAGAGAAGAATTTGGGGCACTTACCGTCAGAATGGAAAAATATTGATATCCTTATAAATAATGCGGGATTGGCTGTTGGGCTTAATCCTATACATAAGGGAGAAATAGACGATTGGGAGCGGATGATTGATACCAATATAAAAGGTTTACTTTACGTTACACGTCTTGTTTCGCCTGTTATGGTTGAACGCAAATCGGGACATATAATAAATATAGGATCAATTGCCGGGCGCGAAGTATACCCGAACGGAAATGTGTATTGTGCAACAAAGCATGCGGTAGCTGCTTTATCGCAGGCAATGCGTATCGATATGCTTCAATATGGGATAAAAACTACTCTTGTTGCTCCCGGTTTTGCCGAAACCGAATTTTCTCTTGTCCGCTTTAAAGGCGATCACGACAGGGCCGATAGGGTATACGATGGAATGACGCCGTTAACGGCCGAAGATGTTGCCGATGCTGTTTACTTTGCTATATCGGCTCCCGATCATGTTGATATTCAGGATGTATTGGTAATGCCTAAAGCACAGGCAAGCGGGAGTCTTTTTCATAGGGAAAAATAGGGATATGATATAAATTAAAAGAGAGGGATGTATTAATAAATACATCCCTTTGTTCTTAATTATCGGACGGAAAGTGTTGATAATAGGCGAATTTAACTTGTTTTATTACATTAAAGTATATATCTTTGCAGCAGTATAAACGAAAAAATACTCCAATGAAAGTGTCTAAGTAAAAACTGGTGGTTACGAGCCATCATGAAGTCCAACAGGATTGGACAAACATTATGGTTAAATAAATTATCAATTTGCTCAAACGCAAAGCCTTCTTTATTTTGTGTGTTTGAGTTAATACTTAGAAATCATGTAATTTTAATTTCAGTAACAGAACAGCTTTCTTAATGCTGTTTAATCGCTTTAAGCAATCTTCTTCCTGATGAGTGTTTAGGGTTCGCGTGTTCATTTTTTTTCGTTTAACATTATAGCATAAATTAGTATGAGTATTATACTAAAAGATTTAACATATATACATCCCGACAGAGAGTTATTATTTCAAAATATAAACCTGAATGTAAACAATGGAAATAAAATTGGTTTAGTAGGTAATAACGGGGCGGGAAAATCAACCCTTCTGCAAATAATAAGTGGAGTATTACAACCAACAATGGGCGAAGTTATAGTTTCGTCAGATCCTTACTATATACCACAGCACTTTGGTCAATTTAATGAAAAAACAGTAGCTCAAGCTCTTGGTATAGATGTTAAATTAAAAGCCTTACAGGCTATAATAGGTGGTGATGCTTCGCTTGAGAATTTTACAGTATTAGACGATGATTGGGATATAGAAGAGAAGGCTTTGGCTGCTCTTGATTATTGGGGATTGCATAACATAGATTTATACCAGCGATTGGATGAACTGAGTGGCGGCGAGAAAACAAAAGTGTTTTTGACCGGAATAAAATTACACAACCCCGAAATAGTACTTTTGGATGAACCCACAAATCATCTTGATTGGGATTCCCGCCAACAACTATATAAATTTGTGGAAGCATACAATGGAACTTTTATTATAGTAAGTCACGATCGGGTTTTACTAAATCGGTTGAATTTAACATGCGAATTGGGGCAGAATGGCATAGAGGTATTCGGTGGAAATTACGACTTTTATAAGGAGCAAAAAGAAGGGAAGCTGGATGCATTAAAAGCTCAGCAAGATGAGAAAGAGAAGGCTTTGCGAAAAGCTAATAAAATAGCACGGGAAGCAATAGAACGAAAACAAAAACAAGATTCGAAAGGAGCAAAAAAGAAAGAAAAAGAAGGTGTTGCCCGTATTATGATGAATACCATAAGGAACAGAGCAGAACAGTCGGGGGCAAAATTAAAAGATGTGCACGCCGATAAAATTGAAAAATTAAGAACAGAGCTCACTCAAATAAGAGGAGATCTTTCGGTAACTCAAGAGCTTCAGTTGGGATTTGGAAATTCGCAGTTACACACAGGAAAGATACTGGTTTCGGCTCGTGAAATAAATTTCAGATATGCTTCGGAAAATTTATGGCAAAAGCCTTTCGACTTTGTAATTAGTTCAGGCGATAAAATTGTAGTCAGGGGAGAAAATGGTTCGGGAAAAACTACACTTATAAAGCTAATACTTGGTGTTATTCCTCCATCCGAGGGCAGTTTGGAAAGAGCCGAATTTAAGAGTTTGTATCTCGATCAGGAATATTCGATAATTGATAATAACCTGACAGTTTTTGAACAGGTTCAGAAATTTAATACAAGAAAACTATTAGAGCATGAAGTGAAAACACTTCTTCATCGTTTTTTATTTCCATCCGACACATGGAATAAACCATGCAGTAAGTTAAGTGGGGGAGAGAAGATGAAGCTAATTTTTTGCAGTCTGATTGTCGACAATAATACTCCGGACATGATAATTCTTGACGAGCCTACAAATAATCTTGATATACAAAGTCTGGAGATTGTAACATCTGCTATAAAAGGATATAAGGGAACATTACTTGTTGTTTCGCACGATCAGTATTTTATTGACGAAATAGGAGTTGATAGCGTTTTAGAGTTGTCTAAAAAGTCGATTTAAAAATAATTATCAGGTGTCTTTTTATCTATGTATAAAGGAATAGTATCTAACCATCAAGGATGTAGATTTATCGTATTTGAAATATGCGAAAAAACTGTCAGGTCTGTCAGCTTTTTTGAAAATATGCGTTATATGATACTTAAACCAATGCGTAATTCTATGTTGGTAGAAAAGATGTAAATAAAGTAGATGGTAAATTATATATGTTCGAAACAGAAAATATTGGGCATAATGTTTTTATTCCAACAAACAGAAAATAGTAATAAAACCGTCAGATTTGTCAGGTTTTTCAGTGAATATACTTTTTACAGTTTTAAAACAGAGTAGGTATTCTGTTTTGATAGAATAAGTGTGGCCGCTATTTTTTTTAATTGATACAATGCAATTTAGTTTTGAAAAAAATGAGATTTTGGGTGGTATATTTTTGCTAATTCATTGAAAAAACGTATCTTTGCGAGCCGATTATTAAAAGAATAAATGTAAGGTTTTGGCAATCAGCATGTTATTTGTATACATGTGCCCTTAGCAAGCAACAGTCGTGTTTATTGCCAAACAAAAGTCATTAACTAATTAAAAACATTAAGAAAGTGGATACTTTAAGTTTTAAGACCATTTCTGCTAACAAAGCAACAGTAAACAAAGAATGGGTTGTGATTGATGCAACTGGTCAGACTTTGGGTCGCTTAGCCTCTAAAGTGGCTAAAATCCTGAGAGGGAAATATAAACCAAATTACACTCCACACGTAGATTGTGGCGACAATGTAATTATTATCAATGCCGAAAAAGTTGTTCTTACAGGAAATAAATGGAACGATCGTGTATATTTAAGATATACAGGTTATCCGGGAGGACAACGCGAAATGACTCCAGCAAGATTACTTGAAAAAGGAGCAGATCGTTTAATGCTTAAAGTTGTAAAAGGTATGTTGCCAAAAAATCGTCTTGGTGCAGCTCTTTTGAAAAATCTTTATGTATATGCTGGTACTGAGCATCCTCATCAGGCACAAGAACCAAAATCATTAGATATTAACGCTATTAAATAATTACAATGGAAGTAATAAACACAATAGGAAGACGTAAAGCTGCCGTTGCTCGTGTATACGTGAGCGAAGGTACTGGTAAAATCGTTATCAACAAGCGCGATCTAGAGACATACTTCCCTTCATCTATTCTTCAGTATGTTGTTAAACAACCTCTTAATAAATTAGGAGTTGCTGAGAATTATGATATTAAAATCAACCTTAAAGGTGGTGGATACAAAGGTCAGTCAGAAGCTGCACGTTTAGGTATCGCTCGTGCTTTGGTAAAAATAAACCCAGAGGACAAACCAGCTTTGAGAGCCGAAGGATTTATGACTCGCGACCCACGTGTTGTTGAACGTAAAAAACCAGGACAACCAAAGGCAAGAAAAAGATTCCAATTCTCGAAACGTTAACAAAAGGGCAGTATACAGTTTGTTAACTGTTCACTGAGTTTTGTTTAGTATCTAAATTGGCGGGACGTCGCAGAATTTTAACGAGCTACCCGACAATTCAATTTCAGAAAAAGAAAGTAAACGAATAATTAAAAACAAAAATGGCTAAATTAGAATTTGACCAATTATTAGATGCAGGTGTGCACTTCGGACACTTGAAAAGAAAGTGGAACCCTGCAATGGCTCCTTACATTTTCATGGAGAGAAATGGTATTCATATCATCGACCTCTATAAAACAATAGCAAAAGCAGATGAAGCTGCTGCTGCTTTGAAACAAATAGCAAAATCGGGCAAAAAAATATTGTTTGTTGCAACAAAAAAACAAGCTAAGCAAATTGTTGCAGACTTGGCTCAATCGGTAAACATGCCTTATGTTATCGAACGTTGGCCGGGTGGAATGTTAACAAACTTCCCAACAATCCGTAAAGCCATCAAAAAAATGTCGACTATCGACAAAATGGTTAAAGACGGAACATTTGATACATTATCAAAAAGAGAAAGATTACAGGTTACACGTCAGCGTGCTAAACTTGAAAAGAACTTAGGTTCTATTCAAGACCTTACACGTCTGCCTTCGGCTTTGTTTGTTGTTGATGTTATGAAAGAACACATCGCAGTAAAAGAAGCTAACCGTTTAGGTATACCTGTATTCGGAATGATAGATACAAATTCAGACCCTTCGAATATCGATTTCGTAATACCTGCAAATGATGACGCTGCAAAATCGGTTGAGTTAATCATCAACCACATGTGTGTGTCTATTAAAGAAGGTCTTGACGAAAGAAAAGTAGAAAAAGCTGATTCTGCTGCTGCAGAAGCTCAGGACGACGATGCGCCACGCAAAGAGCGTAAAGCTAAAGCCGGAGCTAGAAAAGAAAGAGTAGCAAAAGAAGATGAAGAAGCTATAAATGCTGCTGTTGCAAGTAAATTTGCAAACAAAGAAGACGAAGAATAAGTTATAGTATATTTTGACTAAGAACTGAGTACTGAGGTGTCTTCTTAGTACTTATTTCTTGGTCATTTTTTATTAAAAACCAAACTGATTTTAAACAAATAAAAATATAAAGATATGGCAATTAGTATGGCAGATATCCAAAACCTTCGTAAAAGAACTGGTGCGGGTATGATGGACTGTAAAGCTGCTTTAACTGAAGCAGAAGGAGATTTTGAAAAAGCTATCGAAATAATTCGTAAAAAAGGTCAGGCTTTTGCTGCAAAACGTGGCGATCGTGAGGCTTCGGAAGGTTGTGTTTTAGCTGCAACAAACGGAGATTTTGCTACTATTGTAGCTTTGAAATGCGAAACAGACTTCGTTGCTATGAATGCTGAGTTTGTTGATCTTACTAAAAAGATACTTAACACAGCTGTTGCAAATAAACCTGCTGACTTAGACGCACTTAATGCTATTGAAGTAGACGGACGCAGTATTGCAGATCTTGTAACAGACAGAATGGGTGTTACAGGCGAAAAAATGGAAATAGGTATTTATGCGCAAATTACAGCGCCTTCTGTTATTGCTTATGTTCACCCTGGCAACAAACTTGCTACTATAGTAGGTTTCAACAAAACCGGAGTTGATGAGCAAGTAGCTAAAGATGTTGCTATGCAAATTGCAGCGATGAATCCTGTTGCTTTAGTTGCCGAAGAAGTATCGGAAGAAATTAAAGAGCGTGAAATGTCTATCGCTAAAGAAAAAGCTCGTGAAGCAGGCAAACCTGAAAATCTTATTGACAGAATTGCTGAAGGTGCATTAACTAAATTCTACAAAGAGTTTACTTTGCTTCAACAAGAGTTTATTAAAAACCCAAAACAAACAGTTGCTCAATATCTTGCACAACACGATAAAGATTTGACTGTAACAGCATTCAAACGTTTTACTTTAAATGCTGAATAATTAAGGATAACATATTCTTATTTAATATAGAAAGCCGTATCAGAAATCTGATACGGCTTTTATCTTTAAACAAAAGCCGTCTTTATCCGTTATATCATTGTGGTAAAATGAAGAAAGGATAATTTATGGCTGAAATTTTTGATATGAGGGAAGAGTTTAATTTGGATATGCTTGACGAACATTGTGTCGATACCGATCCGGTTAAGCAATTCGAACGGTGGTTTTACGATGCAGTAAACAATAATGTGAAAGAGGTTAATGCAATGGTATTGTCAACTGTATCGGGCGAAGGGAAACCATCGTCGAGAGTTGTATTACTGAAGCAGTTTTCAGCAGAAGGTTTTGCCTTTTTCACAAATTACGAAAGCCATAAGGCAAAGGATATTGAAATTAATCCTTTTTGTGCATTAAATTTTGTGTGGCTCGACCTTGAACGACAAATAAGAATAGAAGGTTTTGCCGAAAAAATATTGCCCAAAGATTCGGATTATTATTTTAGCCTTCGTCCAAGAGATAGCCAGATAGGAGCCTGGGTGTCGGCTCAAAGTCAGGTAATAGATACCAGAAAAAGTATTGACGATAAGGTTGAAGAATTTGAACGCAGGTTCGAAAACACTGAAATTCCCCGTCCTCAAAATTGGGGTGGATATATTGTCAAACCTTACCTGTTTGAGTTTTGGCAAGGTCGTTCTAACCGATTACACGATAGAGTCCAATATCTATATAAGAACGGAAATTGGATTATTGAACGTTTGGCTCCTTAAACCAAAGTAGGCTATTAAACATATTTGTAAATAAGAAAAATATAGCTTAAAGAACTATTTTTGCGTAACAGTATTTTTATAAATATATACTTATGAATATAGATATAACTCAAATAGCAAGTCTTTTTGTCGTTCTGTTTGCCCTTATCGATGTTTTAGGATCGGTTCCTATATTTCTGAAATTTAAAACCGAAGGAAAAGATATTAACTCAAAACAGGCGGCTATTTATTCGTTTTGTATATTCATTGTATTTTTATTTGTAGGGGAGTGGATTCTCAAATTATTTAATGTGGATGTCGAATCGTTTGCCGTGGCAGGTGCATTGGTAATCTTCATTATTTCGATAGAAATGATATTTGGAATAGAAGTATTTAAAAATGATGCTCCCGGTGGCTCTTCTACGCTTGTGCCCGTTGTTTTTCCTCTTATTACCGGACCGGGTACATTTACAGCTCTGCTTTCGATGCGTGCGGGGTACGATGTCGAGAATATAGTTATTGCGCTTTTCCTTAATATGATTGTTGTGTTTTTTGTTCTCAAAAACTTGGGATTTGTAAAACGTCTTGTGGGTGTAAGCGGAGTTTATGTTATGCGTAAGTTTTTTGGTATTATACTTATGGCAATAGCAATAAGCCTGTTTACTTCGAATATCAATATGTTGTTAGAGTCTTTTGCGGGAGGAAAGTAAAGGCTGTATGCCAACGTGTATAGTTATCGGTTTAATCTTTAAAATCGATTTCCAATTGTATTGCGTCCCTCCATATATCGGAGTCGCTGTTTTTTATACTTAGTCCCAATAAACGAACTGTGGGCGAAATGTCTACCATTCTTAAAAGTTCATCGCCTATAAGCATTAATGTATCAATGTCTTTGATCGGAGCATTTAAGGTCTTGCTTCGGGTTATAACTTTAAAGTCGGCGTATTTTATCTTTAATGTAACGGTTCGGCCTTCAAATGATCGGCGCGATATTCTGTTAATGACATCTGCGGCTACATCCTTCATTTCGGCATATAATTCGTCGAACGAATCAATGTCGTGGTCGAAGGTCATTTCGGCGCCAATAGATTTGCGTATCCTGTTTGGGTTTACTAAACGATTATCTATTGCTCGGGCGTTCTGATAGTACATGTGTCCGGCTTTGCCGAATATATTAACCAGCATTTCTTCGCTCTTTTGTTTTAAGTCCCATCCTGTCTTTATACCTAATTGGTGCATGGTTTTGGCTGTAACCTTTCCGACACCAAAAAATTGTTCGATAGGAAGTTGCTCTATAAAAGATTCTGCGATCTTGGGTTTTATAACAAACAGTCCGTTAGGTTTATTGTAGTCTGATGCTATTTTAGCAAGAAATTTGTTGAATGATACACCTGCCGATGCTATCAGCGCTGTTTCTTCAAATATACGAGCCTTTATTTCTTTTGCTATTTGTGTGGCCGAAGCTATGTTTTTTAAGTTCTCGGTAACATCTAAAAAAGCCTCGTCAAGAGAGAGAGGTTCAACTATATCTGTATACTCGTGAAATATATCCATTATCTGTGACGAAACAGACCGATATATATCGAATCGGGCAGGTACGAATATGAGGTGCGGGCATTTTCGTAATGCCGTTTTTGAAGCCATAGCCGACTTGATACCATATCGACGGGCTTCGTAGCTGGCTGCTGCAACAACACCACGATTGCCCGAATAGCCAACAGCAATTGGTTTTCCTCTCAGTTCTTTATTGTCGCGTTGTTCAATAGAGGCGTAAAAGGCATCCATATCTATATGGATAATTTTTCTCATATAGATACAAAGTTAAAATAAATAATTATTATCTTTCGGCGCGCAAACTAAAGAGATAGATTGATTGTTTATTGAATAAACAGATTAAATATTAATTTAACTAAATTAAAACTAGAATGAAAAAGTACATTGCGGAAATGTTAGGGACTATGGTCCTTGTTCTTATGGGGTGTGGTAGTGCTGTTTTTGCAGGAAGTATTGCCGGAACTGTTGGTGCTGGAGTCGGAACATTAGGTGTTGCCTTGGCTTTTGGCTTGGCTGTTGTAGCTATGGCTTATACCATTGGTAAAATATCGGGATGTCATATTAATCCGGCTATAACATTAGGCGTGTTTTTATCGAAACGTATGTCGGCAAAAGATGCAGGAATGTATATGATTTTCCAAGTGATAGGTGCAGTAATTGGTTCTGCCGTATTATATGCGCTGGTTTCGACAGGATCGCATGCCGGACCTACTGCCACAGGTTCTAATAGTTTTACCGAAGGGTATATGACACAGGCTTTTATTGCTGAACTTGTGTTTACATTTATCTTTGTTTTGGTGGTTTTGGGAACTACATCTAAAGGTGGTGCCGGTAATTTTGCAGGGTTGGCAATCGGGCTTTCGTTGGTTCTTATACACATAGTATGTATTCCAATTACAGGAACATCGGTAAATCCGGCTCGTAGTATCGGACCTGCTATATTTCAGGGAGGTGAAGCGTTATCTCAGTTATGGTTGTTTATTGTAGCTCCATTTTTGGGTGCTGCTTTAGCTGCTCTTTCGTGGAGGGTTATAGATACAGAAGAAGCATAAACTTATAGTTAACATACATAAAAGATAAAGGATGCAGGCCTGTGGCTTGTGTCCTTTTTTTGTCTGTCTTATTGTAAAAATAAGTAAGGTTCAGGCTCTTTTAATGACAATTGTAACCTGCTTATTATGAGATGTATATAAATGTATGTGCTACAATAAGGTAAGGGTGCTTATTGTATATTGGAAGATTAGTAATTTATTGATAGTCAAATATTTATGTATTTTTTTGATGACTATTACTTGTTTTATTCAGGTAATGAGTATATATTTGCTTTACGATATAAAGATGTAATACTAATACCTAGATATGAAAACAAACTTCATACAAACATATCTTTCGGTCGATTGTGTAATATTTGGATTTGACGATAATCAGCTCAATATATTACTGGTGAAACGGGATGCAGTTGACGGGGAAAAAAAGATACAAAAACTACCCGGTAGCTTAATTTATAACGAAGAAGATGTTGATGATGCAGCAAACAGGGTATTGTTTGAATTGACAGGTATAAAAAAGGTTAGGCTACGACAATTTCGTTGCTTTGCTTCACCCGACAGAGCTAATAATCCGGATGATATAAAATGGTTGAACAAAGAATATGAACCTAATATAAACAGGTTGGTAACAGTTGCATATTTGTCGTTATGCAAAATTGACCGAAAGTTGAATAATGTATCGAAATACCGTTCAACAGAGTGGTGTCCACTGAATCTGATTCCCGAAATGCCATTCGATCATAACCAGATACTGAATGAATCGTTGTTGGAAATCAGACGTTGGATTGAACATGATCCGGCAATTGTTTTCGATTTGCTCCCTAACAAATTTACGATAAGCCAATTGCATAGGCTGTATGAGGCTATATATAACAAGCCGCTTGATATTCGTAATTTCCATAAAAAAGTAGCAACTATGGATTATGTACAACCTTTGGAAGAGAGACAGACAGGCGTTTCGCATAGGGCAGCACGCTACTATAAGTTCGATAAGATAATATATAATAAAAGGAAAACTAATATATAATCGATAAAAGATAAATATGTATTTACTAGGTTATGATATAGGTAGTTCGTCTGTAAAAGTGTGTTTAGTAGAGGCGAGCACAGGAAAAACGGTTGCATCGGATTTTTTTCCGAAGCAAGAGATGAAGATAACAGCGGTGAAACCCGGATGGGCCGAACAAGAACCCGAAATGTGGTGGGAGAATCTTAAATTGGCTCATGAATCGGTAATGAAAAAGTCAGGTGTAAACAGCCTGGATATCAAAGCCATTGGTATAACATGGCAAATGCATGGGCTGGTTATTGTCGATAAAGATAAGAATGTTCTACGTCCATCTATTATTTGGTGCGATAGCCGTGCTGTATCGTATGGCGAGAAGGCCTTTAAAACCATAGGAGAGGGGAAATGCTTGTCGCGTTTACTTAATTCGCCCGGAAATTTTACAGCCTCGAAACTGGCTTGGGTTAAGGAGAATGAACCTCACGTTTACGAAAAAATAGATAAACTAATGCTTCCCGGAGATTATATCGGGATGAAGCTAACAGGAGATATTGTAACTACTGTTGAAGGATTATCGGAAGGCATTTTCTGGGATTTCGAATCAAATAGCTTGTCTGAAGATGTTTTAAGCTATTTTGATATACCAAAAAGTTTTTTTCCGGATGTTAAACCCGGTTTTGGATTACAAGGACAAGTGTCGGCTAGCGCAGCAAAAGAATTAGGGTTAAAAGAAGGAACTCCCATTTCGTACAGGGCAGGCGATCAGCCAAATAATGCGATGTCTTTAAATGTTTTCAATCCGGGGGAGATTGCTTCTAATGCAGGAACTTCAGGAGTTGTATATGGTGTGGCCGATCAATTGTGTTTCGACCGTTTGTCTCGCGTAAACATATTTGCACATGTGAATCATACGGTTGAGCAAAAACGGCTAGGAGTATTGTTGTGTATAAATGGCACAGGTATTTTAAATTCGTGGTTGAAGCGTAACCTAGCTCTTGAAGGGCTTGGTTATAACGATATGAATGATCTTGCTACAAAATCATCTATAGGTTCAAATGGAGTTACTATTGTTCCATTCGGAAACGGTGCGGAACGTATTCTGGAAAATCGTGAAGTGAATTGCTCTATACATGGTATTAACTTTAATACTCATAGTAAGAACGATTTGTTACGAGCAGCACAAGAAGGTATTGTGTTTTCGTACGAATACGGCATGGAAATAATGAAAGAAATGGGTCTGAATATTCATACAATAAAGGCTGGCTATGCTAATATGTTTCTTAGTCCTATTTTCAGTCAAACATTAGCAGACATAAGTGGCGCAACAATTGAATTATATAACACCGATGGTGCTGCTGGTGCAGCTAAAGGAGCAGGTATTGGTATTGGCGTTTACTCAACACCTCAAGAAGCCTTTGTTTCGCTTGAAAAGTTGGCTGTAATTGAGCCCGATCTTAAGTATACAGAGCAGTATAGGGAAGCGTATCAGAGATGGAAAGATATTGTAAATGAATAATTACTTATTAAAAATAAAGAACAATGGAAATTTTGAAAGGATCAAAAGAATTTTTCCCAGGGATAGGAAAAATTAAATTCGAAGGAAAAGACAGTAAAAACCCATTAGCATTCCGTTTTTATGATGAGAATAAAATAGTAATGGGAAAATCCATGAAAGACTGGATGCGCTTTGCTATGGCTTGGTGGCATACTTTGTGTGCTGATGGAGGCGATCCGTTTGGTGGAGGAACAATTCATCATCCATGGAATATAGGAAATGATGCTATAAGCCGTGCGAAGTATAAAATGGATGCAGGTTTCGAGTTTATGACAAAAATGGGATTCAATTATTACTGTTTCCATGATGTTGATTTAGTAGACTTCGGTGCTTCTTGGACTGAATATGAAAAGAATCTTCAAACTATTGTTGAATATGCTAAGGAAAAACAAGCAGCATCGGGTATCAAGTTGCTTTGGGGTACTGCAAATGTTTTTGGACACGAACGTTATATGAATGGTGCTGCAACAAATCCTGATTTTAATGCTGTTGCTTGTGCCGGTACACAGATAAAAAATGCAATTGATGCTACAATTGCCCTTGGTGGTGCTAATTATGTATTCTGGGGTGGTCGCGAAGGGTATATGAGCCTTTTAAACACAGATATGAAGCGCGAAAAAGATCATTTAGCTCAAATGTTGACCATGGCTCGCGATTATGCTCGTAAAAATGGGTTTACAGGAACGTTCCTTATTGAGCCAAAACCAATGGAACCAACTAAGCATCAGTATGATTTCGATACAGAAACAGTAATAGGTTTCCTTCGTAATTACGGACTGGATAAAGATTTTAAAGTAAACATAGAGGTTAATCACGCTACATTGGCAGGGCATACATTCGAACACGAATTGCAAACGGCTGTTGATGCCGGAATGTTGGGTAGTATTGATGCTAACCGTGGCGATTATCAAAACGGATGGGATACAGATCAATTCCCTATCGACCTATATGATTTAGCTCAGGCTTGGTTAGTGATGCTTCCTACCGGAGGTGTTGGTAACGGAGGTGTTAACTTCGATGCAAAAATACGCCGTAACTCCACAGATATGGATGATCTTTTCATTGCTCATATTTCAGGAATGGACGTGTTTGCCCGTGGTTTGCTTATAGCAGCTGATATTCTTCAAAATTCGGACTATAACAAATTACGTAAAGAGCGTTATGCTTCTTTCGACAATGGTGACGGAAAAGCATTTGAAGACGGAAAACTTACTCTAGAGGATTTACGCACTATTGCTCATAAAGTTGGAGAGCCTAAACAAATAAGCGGTAAACAAGAATTGTTTGAAGCTATTGTTAATATGTATATCTAATTGATATTATATAGAAATAACAGGCTATATTAACTGTAGCCTGTTATTTGCTAACTTCTAATTAAAACTGACCAATGAAAAACGAAACAAATAAATTCTACATATTTGGTATTACGCTTGTAGCTACCCTCGGAGGGCTGTTATTCGGATACGATACAGCTGTTATATCGGGCGCAGAAAAGTCGATACAAGCATACCTTATCGATCCTCTCAACCTGAGTGCCTTTGCCCATGGTGCCACTGTATCGAGTGCGCTGATTGGATGTATTATTGGGGGAGCCTTATCCGGACTATTGTCTTCTCGTTTGGGAAGAAAAAGGTCTTTACAGCTTGCTGCTCTCTTATTCTTCTTATCGGCATTAGGCTCAGCTTGCCCTGAATTCTTATTCTTTACAAAAGGAGAGCCTACAATGGGGCTGCTTTTCGTATTTAATATATATCGTATAATAGGAGGAATCGGTGTTGGATTGGCATCGGCCGTATGTCCGATGTATATAGGAGAAATTGCTCCTGCTAATATACGCGGGCGTTTAGTCTCGTTCAACCAGTTTGCTATCATATTTGGAATGTTGGTTGTATATTTTGTGAACTGGGGTATAGCTAACGGACAGGCTATAGAATGGATAAACGATATTGGCTGGCGTTATATGTTTGCCTCGGAAGCTATTCCTGCATTCTTATTTGGTACATTGTTATTTCTTGTACCCGAAACACCCCGCTATCTGGCTTTGACAAATAAGAACGAGAAAGCACTGTCTATTCTGGAGAAAATTAACGGGTCAAAAGAAAAGGCTACAGATATTCTTAACGAAATAAAGGCAACACTTACCGGAGGTAACACCAAAGCTAAGCTATTCTCGTATGGTAAGGTTGTTATTATTGTAGGTATATTACTATCGGTATTCCAACAGTTTGTAGGTATCAATGTTGCTTTGTATTATGCTCCTCGTATATTTGAAAGTATGGGTGCTGCAAAAGATGCTTCGATGTTACAAACAATAGTAATGGGGCTTGTAAATGTTGTGTTTACTGTTGTTGCTATACTTACGGTAGATAAATGGGGACGTAAACCTCTGCTTATCACCGGTTCTATAGGTATGGCAATAGGTATGTTCGCTGTGTCGGCATTAGCATTTAATAATATAATAGGGATGAGCACACTTGTGTTTATCATTATTTATACTGCATCATTTATGATGTCTTGGGGACCTATCTGCTGGGTGCTTATTTCGGAAATATTCCCGAATAAGATAAGAGGACAGGCTGTTGCTATTGCAGTAGCGGCTCAGTGGGCTGCAAATTACTTTATATCATCTACTTATCCGGCTATGATGGAATTTAGCGGAGGTATGACTTATGCATTCTATGGTATAATGGCTGTACTTTCGGCATTGTTTGTTTGGAAGATGGTACCCGAAACAAAAGGGAAGACTTTGGAAGAGATGGAAAAAGTCTGGAAAAAATAAAGATCACCAACTCCATATAAATAACCTTTTAAATCTAAATGAAACAGGCTTTCTGAGTATCAGAAAGCCTGTTTTTGTTTGTCAGTATTCTTTAATTGTCTTTTTTTCTGATCTGTGCCCGTTTAATCTTCCCGCTTATTGTTTTGGGTAGTTCGGTAACAAATTCGATGATACGAGGATATTTGTACGGAGCCGTAACTTTCTTTACATGATCCTGTATTTCCTTTTTAAGCTCGTCAGATTCTTTACCCTGATATTCCTTCGCTAATATGATAGTGGCTTTTACCAGTTGTCCTCTAACACCTTCGGGATCGGGAACACCTGTTACAGCACATTCTACAACTGCAGGGTGAGTCATCAAAGCACTTTCTACTTCAAATGGGCCGATGCGGTATCCCGAACTTTTTATAACATCATCGAGCCGTCCAATAAACCAATAGTATCCGTCTTCATCACGCCAAGCAACGTCTCCTGTATGATAAATATCGTCAGAGTATACTTGCTTAGTTAAAGCTTCGTCGCGGTAATATCCCATAAACAAGCCAAGGGGTTTGCCATTATCTGTTTTGATAATAACTTCGCCTTGCTCCCCGGCTTCAGCCGATCGTCCGTCAGCTGTTATCAAATCCATATCGTATACCGGATTAGGTACACCCATCGATCCGGGTTTAGGTTCGAGCCAAGGGAATGTTATTATTGTAGGCATAGTTTCGGTTTGCCCAAAAGCCTCCATCATTTTTATGCCAGTGGCCTTATAGAATGCATTGAACACAGACGGATTAAGAGCCTCGCCTGCTGTTGTACAATATTTTAAAGCCGAAAGATCGTATTTTGAAAGATCTTCTTTTATCATAAACCTATATACTGTTGGTGGGGCACAAAACGATGTGATCTTTTGTTTTTCCAAAACACGTAACAGCATATCGGGTGTGAACTTTTCGTGATCGTGAACGGCAACACATGCCCCAACAATCCACTGTCCGTATAGTTTTCCCCAGACAGCTTTTGCCCAGCCTGTATCGGCAAGGGTAAGATGAATACTGTCTTCAGTAAGGTTATGCCAATATTTGGCTGTAACAATATGCCCCAACGGATATACATAGTTATGAATAACCATCTTTGGTTCTCCTGTTGTACCCGACGTAAAGTATAAAAGCAATATATCTTCGTTAGTATTTACACTTGCCGGACGAACAAAAGGTTCGGCCTTTTCAATACCTTTACGAAAATCGAGCCAGCCTTCGGGAACATTATCGCCACACACGATACATTTTTCAATTGTAGGGGATTCGGGTAATGCTTCGTTTATATGTTCGATAACTATATTGTCATCGGTGCAAAGTATGGCTTTTATTCCGGCTGCATTATTTCGGTAAATAATGTCTTTTTTAGTGAGCAGGTGTGTGGCAGGTATGGCAATAGCTCCAATTTTATGAAGACCTAATACTGCAAACCAGAATTCGTAGCGACGTTTTAAAACCAGCATCATTTTATCGCCTCTGTTTATTCCGATAGATTGGAAAAAGGAAGCTGCCCTGTCGCTATATTCTTTCATTTCTCCGAACGTGAAATTGCGAAACTCGCCTTTGTCGTTCGACCAACACATTGCCCTTTTATCTGGGTTAATTTTAGCCCATTCGTCAACAACATCGTATGCGAAGTTGAAGTTGTCGGGTATATTTACATGGAAGTTTTCTTTAAAATCTTCTGTAGAAACAAATTCAGTTTGTCTAACAAATTTTTCCAGCATTTTCTGATAGTTCTTTTATTAATGTAGGTGGTTGGTTGTCAAAAAACTACAGCCAAAAATCTAACTCTTTTATTATCTAAAGCCTTCATTCCGTGAGGCATACTCGAATCGAAATAAATGCTGTCTCCTGTGTTTAATATTACGTCTTTGCCGTTAATCCTCAGCAGCATACTACCTTCCATAACCATGTTAAACTCTTGTCCCTCGTGGGTGCTGATATGTATGGGTGTTGTATCGGGTTTTGCCTCAACGGTTACCATAAAAATGTCGGCTTTTTTGTTGTTAAACCCTGCAGCTAACGATTCGTAGTTATATTCTTTTACACGTTCAATAGCTAAGCCCTTGTCTTTTCGCGTAATGAAATAACTGTTCATGCGAGGCTCGTCGTCGAACATTAGAGCCGATAACTCTACATTGTATTTAGATGCGATAGACTTAAGGAGGCTGATCGAAAAATCTTTTTCTCCGGCTTCGTATTGTAAGTATTCATTAATAGGTATTTCGCACGAAGCGGCAAACTCTTCGGGCGTCAGATCGAAAGCGTCACGTAGTCCTTTTAAACGTAGCCCTATCTGTCTCAATTCATTTTTCATATAGTAGAGATCTTTGAAATAATTTTAGATGAAGCAAAGTTAACTTTTTATACAATAAAATAGAGAAATGTGACATTAAAACTATTTAAATGCAGGTAAAAAGTCTCCATGACAAATAGCTGATGTTTTACATTTTGTTATCGATCCATATATAAGCACGGTATCGGCTTGTTACGCTGACAGGGCATAACGAAAGGTAACCTTTTTCTATCCTACCATTGTTTACAGATAATGGGTGCTCATTATTTTTTAATTTATGATCGTGGAATAATGCTCCATCTTTAGGGTTAAAGTCTATCATAAACTTTCCTGACGATTGTTCCGATATAAAATTGCGGCATAAATGCAAAGCTACTATTCCCATATTGTTGCGTACGTTTATTTCTAAACAGGGTTGCAATTTATATTCGTTGTTTTGTTGATACACCATCATATCTACGCCAATATAGCCATCATAAACAGGGCTTATATGTTTTTGTATAAAGTGAGATAATAACTCTTTAACATCTTCGAGTAACGAAGCATCAATATACTGTGTTATTTTCTGCCTTATTTTTTCTTGCGGTAACAGTATATTTCCAAGATATGCTCCCTTATTGTTTGTTTCGAATAGCGAATAGCCCTCAAAATAGATATTTCCTAAGTCGGACCGAAATTCCATTGCAAAATCAATCTTTTTATCCAGAGCATTTTCAACAGAAACCGATCCTTGCTTTTTTATATGCCCGTGTAGTATTTGCCGCTCGGTTCGGGTAAGCCCGCCGATGGGCAGCCATAATAAACCTCTGCCCGAAGACGAGTAGGGTGCTTTTGCCAGAAGTTGTACCTTAGAATTATTGACTTCGGATTCAATCTCTTCTAACGATAGATAAAAACGAGGTAATATATCGGGACTTATATTCGTATTGTTGGCTATTATGTAGGCCAAACATTCTTTTGCTGTTTGGCGGTTGCTTAAACGAACTAAAGTATTGTCCCATTCGGGGATATCCCAATTGAGTTGATACTCATCTTTCTGAGTACTGAAAAAATGAATGGCTTGTGGAGATATGCCCCATAAGCTTATTTTTTGGTTTGTATATAACTCTTTGTTTTCCGATATTTTCTGTATTGTTACGGGCCTAGGCAGATCAATATTATTCCGACAAATGATATGTGTAAACTCTTCCGATAATTCGTTTTCAATCAAAACATAATCTTCAGGCTTAGCATACCATGCGCAGAGGTAAGCTAGTTCTTTTTGCATACTGACTACATTAGCCGGAGCCATGTAGTATTTCGATTGATTGAGAACAGCTGTTTCGTGTCCCGGATTAAAGTAGTGAATCATACCGAATTAAGAGATGTTTACAAGCTCCCTTTGGTGCTGGGCAGTTCGTAATTGAATATATCTCTGTTTTTGGCCATCTTTATAGCTCGGGCAAGAGCTTTGAATATTCCTTCAATCTTATGATGTTCGTTTTCTCCTTCTGCTTTGATGTTTAAATTCATTTTGGCAGCATCACTTAACGATTTGAAGAAGTGCAGAAACATTTCGGTAGGCATGTCACCCACTTTTTCGCGTTTAAATTCGGCATTCCATACTAACCACGGACGTCCACCGAAATCCAGAGCAACCGAGCACAAGCAATCGTCCATCGGTAATACATATCCGTATCGTTCGATTCCCCGCTTGTCGCCTAATGCTTTCGAAATAGCTTCGCCTAATGCAATAGCTGTATCCTCGATTGTATGATGTTCGTCTACTTCAAGATCGCCTTTTACTTTTATTGTTAGATCCATACCCGAATGTTTGCCTATCTGGTCGAGCATATGGTCGAAAAAGCTTAAACCTGTCGATATTTCGGTTTTACCTTTTCCGTCGAGATTTACAGCTATGTGTATATCGGTTTCTTTAGTTGTACGTTTAACTTCGGCTTTGCGTTCTCCTGCAAATAAAAACTCAGAAACTTTATCCCAATCTGTAGTTTGCAATACACAATATTCTTTCAGTTCGGACGGTATATCTAAACTTTCGTTTAAAAATATGGCTTTACTCCCTAAATTTTTAGCTAGTTCAACATCGGTTAGTCTGTCGCCAATAACAAATGAGTTTTTTAAATCGTAATCGGCAGACATGTATTTTCCTAACAAGCCTGTGCGTGGTTTGCGTGTAGGTGCATTATCTTCGGGAAAAGAACGGTCTATCAATATTTCGTCGAACATTATTCCTTCGCTTTCCAATGTTTTCAACATTTTGTTATGGGCAGGCCAAAACGTGTCTTCGGGAAAAGAGCTTGTTCCTAAGCCATCTTGATTGGTAACCATAACAAACTCGAAATCGAGATTCTTTTTTATAAAATAAAGGTTACGGATAACTTTAGGTAGAAACTCCAGTTTTTCAAGACTGTCTATTTGAAAATCAATAGGAGGTTCTGTTATTATTGTTCCATCCCTGTCTATGAATAATGCTCTTTTTTTCATTCTATAAAAATATGCTTACAAAATAATTATTCTACCAATGTAGAATTTTATCTTCGTTTCAATACTTTGTAATGTATGTTCAACTCAAAACCTGACAAATCTGACGGTTTTTATTTTCTTTTATATTTGCTGTTACCGATAAATATTTTTTGCTCTTATTTCTTAGCATCCGATATAAAGGATATTTCTTATACTTATTCTGTCCATATAGAATTAAGTCCTGTCTACAACACCTTGTAGAGTATCAGTAGATCAAAACCTGACAAATCTTACAGATTTTTCGTTCGTTTAATTTATCGTCGGCTTCTTATTGTCAGCTAAGTTATAATCCTCTAATTATAGATAAAAAATTAGCCGATAAGCTGTAATGCTTCTAGCAACTTTTTATTTTCGTTGCCTGTGCCAACAGTTATACGTAAACACCCGCCACAAAGCGAAACTGTATTACGGTTACGTACAATGATACCTTTATCTACAAGCTTTTTGTACATATCGTTTGCGTCAGGAACTTTTACCAAAATAAAATTGGCATCGGTAGGGTATATTTTTTGTACAAACGGTAGCTTTGCTAACTCCTGTTGCAGAAGTGCCCGCTGACTTATAAGCATATCTACCCACTCGGTTTTTTGTTGCAACTTTTCCAGTTCGCCATAAACAAAATCCTGTGTAAGTTTATTTACATTGTAAGGATATTTCACCTTATTAAAATAGCTTATAATTTCGGTCGAAGCAAAGGCCATTCCTAACCTTACCGCAGCTAAGCCCCATGCTTTCGAGAATGTTTGTAAAACAATCAGGTTCGGATATTTATCCAATTCGGTTAGTAAACTGTTGTCTGTTGCGAAATCAATATAGGCTTCGTCGACAACAACAATGCCATCGAAGGTATTGATTACTTTCAACACTTCGGTTTTATCTAATAAATTTCCTGTGGGATTATTGGGAGAACAAAGGAATATTATCTTCGTATTTTTGTCTGTAGCAGCAAGTAATTTATCAGCATCAAGCGAAAAATCGTCGTTTAGTAATACCTTGCGATATTCTATATCATTTACTTCGGCACAAACAAAGTACATTCCGTAAGTAGGGTCTATTGCTACAATGTTATCAACTCTGGGTTCACAAAAAATACGGATAACCAAGTCGATAGGTTCATCGCTACCATTGCCCAGAAAAATATTTTCGGGGGCAATGCCTTTAATTTCCGAAACCTTTTCCTTCAGCTTCCATTGTAATGGATCGGGGTAGCGGTTGTACGGATTATTTAACGGATTTTCGTTAGCATCCAGAAATACAGAGGCCTCACCCTTAAACTCGTCACGAGCCGACGAGTATGGTTTCATAGCCAATATGTTTTTGCGAATTAACGCTTTTAAATCTTTCATCTTTATTGGGGTTGATAAGTGGTAACTACAAATATTATTAATGGCTCATCACTTGTATTAGTGATTGCGTGATAGTACTCGCCATGAGTAGTAGTTACATTACCTTTTTTCAGATTAAGAGTTCGGGGTGTACCTTCTGTACCTATTTTTTCTTCGTATTTTCCTTCTCCCGAAACTATTACATATATTTCCTGTTCCTTACGGCTATCATGTTCATGAAAACCTGCCTGATCTCCTTTATTCAGTAACACCATATAAGTGCCAATGCGGTTGTTTACAAGTTCTCCTTTTTCGAACAACGAAAGCATGTATACAACACCGCTGCCTCCATACATAGGGTCGCGTTTTTCTACATCTAATATTGTGCGGGCATTTTTTCCGCACGGAACTACTGTGAAATCAACATATTTCGAAAGAATGTCTATGACCTGCTTTTTTTCGGTTTCCCAATTGTTATTTTCCATTTTTTGTATTGGTTATTGCTCTTTGAGCACAGAGAATGTTTGTTTTTTTATTAATTTGTAATATAAAATAAAGTATTGGTTACAAAAATAATACTATTTCGGTAAATTGCATCTATTATTGTAAGCTATTAACTCAAACCTTTCATCGAAAGAGCAACACGTTTTCGTTCGGTATCAACACTTAGTACCTTAACCTGTACATGTTGATGAAGCGAAACCACCTCGGTAGGGTCTGAAATAAAACGGTCGGCAAGTTCTGATACGTGTACCAGTCCGTTTTCTTTGATTCCTACGTCTACAAAACAGCCGAAGTTCGTAATATTGGTTACTATGCCCGGAAGCACCATTCCTTCACGCAGATCGGCAATAGTCCGGATATTGGGATCGAATTCGAACATTTTTATGGCTTTTCTTGGGTCACGTCCCGGTTTGTCTAACTCGTCCATAATGTCGTTTAGGGTGGGCATACCAACAGTCGGCGATATATATGTTTGCAGATTGAGCGACTTTTTCAACTCTTTGTTTTCGATTAAGTCCTTAACCGAGCATTTTAAATCTTTAGCCATTGTTTCAACAATGTGGTAACTTTCGGGGTGTACAGCCGAATTATCGAGCGGGTTTTCAGCATCGGCTATCCGTAAAAAGCCTGCACATTGTTCAAAAGCTTTTTCGCCCATTCGTGGAACTTTAAGCAGTTGTTTTCGTGTTTTAAATGCTCCGTTTTTTGCTCTGTAGTCAACAATGTTTTGGGCTAAAGTAGGTCCAAGCCCCGATATATAGGTAAGCAAGTGTTTACTTGCTGTATTCACGTTTACACCTACAAGGTTTACACAACTTTCGACAGTTAAGTCGAGCGACTTTTTCAATTTAGTCTGATCTACATCGTGTTGATATTGCCCTACGCCTATTGATTTAGGGTCTATTTTTACCAGTTCGGCAAGTGGATCCATTAAGCGTCGACCAATTGATACAGCACCTCTTACAGTTACATCGTATTCAGGAAATTCTTCACGCGCAACTTTTGATGCAGAATAGATAGATGCACCGTTTTCGCTTACAACAAACACCTGTACTTCTTTTTCGTAACGGATGTTTGTTATAAAGTGTTCTGTTTCGCGGCTGGCAGTTCCATTACCGATGGCAATTGCATCTATATTGTATGTAGTAACAAGCTTCGAAACTTTGCTTGCAGCTTTTGTATATTCGTTTTGTGGAGGATGGGGATAAATGGTTTCGTTATGTAGTAAGTTTCCTTGTGCATCAAGACAAACAACTTTGCAGCCTGTGCGGTATCCGGGGTCTATGCCCAATACCCTTTTTTGTCCGAGTGGCGCAGCTAATAGTAGCTGGCGTAGGTTTTCCACAAAAACACGAATAGCTTCTTCGTCTGCTTTTTCTTTCGAAAGAGATGCGAATTCTGTTTCGATAGACGGTTTTAGCAAACGTTTGTAAGAATCCTTAACGGCATCGGCTACATATTCCGAAGCTTCGTTGTTACCTTTTACGAAACGTTTATCTAATCGCTCCAAAGCGTCTTCATCATCAGGCGATATGCTTATTTTCAGAAAGCCTTCCGATTCGCCTCTTCGTATTGCCAGTATTCGGTGCGAACTGCATCGGCTCAATTTTTCCGAGAAGTCGAAATAATCCCTGAATTTATCGCCCTCGGTTTCTTTACCTTTTACAACTTTCGATGTTATAATTGCTTCGCGCTGGAAAAGGTTACGCATCGAGTTTCGGGCATATTCATCTTCACTTACCCATTCGGCAATAATATCGCATGCTCCCGATATAGCTTCTTTTGTATCTTCTACCTCGCCTTTAACAAAGTTGTGTGCTTTTTCTTCTACATCAATGTTTTGTTGTGCCATAATAAGCTTTGCCAAGCCTTCCAGACCTTTTTTACGGGCTATTTCGGCACGGGTTTGGCGTTTGGGCTTATATGGAAGGTATATATCTTCCAGCTCGGTCGAGTTCCAACAATCTTCTATTCTGTCCCTAAGTTCGGGTGTCAGCTTTTCTTGTTCGTCAATCGATTTGAGTATTGTTTCCTTTCGCTTTTGCAGTTCGGTAATTTTGTCGTGCTGTTCTTTTATTGCAGCTATCTGAACTTCATCGAGCCCGCCGGTCACTTCTTTACGATATCGGCTTATGAAAGGTATAGTTGCCCCGTCGGTTAATAATGCAACGGTTTTCTCTATTTGATGCTCTTTTATGCCAAGTGCATCCGATATTAATTTATTAATTATCATACATTGTTTTATTTGCATCAAAGATATACAAAAGCTGATAATTAACAATCGGGAAAGTATGGCTTGTTGACCTTAGTTTTGAGATAAAAAGAATATAATGGCTCCTGAATTTAAAAGACTATGATTATGAGAGTTCGTATAATGTTTAACTATAATTTGAAAATGGAGCCATTATATCTCTGTTGTATATATTGAATTGTGTTATGTGTTGAGATATAGGTGTTTATATCTCTCCTTATACAAAGGTAATATATGGGTATTGGTATTGCAAATCGTATAACATTATTTAGACTGAGACGAAAATAAACGAGTTCAACTTAACCCTAAATGATGAAAATATTATAATTTAAGCATAATAAATATGTATTGTTCGGTTTATCTCTTTATATTCACAGGCAATAGCTATTCCGTTTAAATTTATACTTTTTTTACATGAATTGCCTGTATCAAGCAATGTAACGCTAATTCTTTTCTTAAATTTGCATACAAGTCAAGCTAAAACTGCAAAGTAGATGGATTCTGTAGAGAATAAAATAGAACAATTAAGGGACGAACTAAATAGGCATAACTATAATTATTATGTTTTGTCGAACCCTACTATTTCGGATTTCGAATTCGATAAGAAATTAAAAGAATTGGCCGAATTGGAAGCCCTTCATCCTGATTTGGCTGATCCTAACTCTCCAACTCAAAGGGTAGGGAGCGATATAAATAAAAGTTTCAATCAGGTTGCGCACAAATATCCTATGCTGTCGTTGGCAAATACATATACCGAAGGAGAGATACAGGATTTTTACAACAGGGTAAAAAAAGACCTGAACGAAGATTTCGAGATTGTATGCGAACTTAAATATGATGGAACTTCAATATCCCTTACCTACATAGACGGAAAACTTGTTCAGGCTGTAACTAGGGGAGATGGGGTAAGAGGCGATGATATAACAGATAACGTACGGACAATACGCAGTATTCCTCTTATGTTGCAGGGAAACGATTATCCTCACGAATTTGAAATAAGAGGGGAAATTGTTATGCCTTGGAAGGTGTTTGACGAACTAAACAAAGAACGTGCCGATCAGGAAGAACAACTGTTTGCAAACCCTCGTAATGCTACATCGGGAACAATAAAGCAACAAGACCCGAAGATTGTAGCTTCGCGTAAGCTCGATTCGTATTTGTATTATATGTTAGGTGATAATTTACCTGCCGGAGGACATTACGAAAACCTGATGAAGGCTAAGGAATGGGGTTTTAAAATATCGGATGCTACACAAAAGTGCAGAACAATTGACGAGGTTTCGGCGTTTATAAAATATTGGGATACCGAACGTAAGAATTTGCCCGTTGCAACAGATGGTATTGTTCTGAAAGTTAATTCCTTGTCTCAACAGCGTAATTTGGGGTATACGTCAAAATTTCCGCGTTGGGCAATTGCTTTTAAATTTCAGGCAGAAAGAGAAATCACACAGTTGTTGTCGGTGTCGTATCAGGTAGGGCGCACAGGGGCTATAACTCCTGTTGCAAATCTGAAACCTGTGAAGCTATCGGGTACAACAGTAAAGCGTGCGTCGTTATATAATTCGGATGCAATTGAGGCTTTGGATTTGCATATTGGCGATACGGTTTATGTTGAAAAGGGAGGAGAGATTATCCCTAAAATAACCGAGGTAGATGCATCGTCGCGCGATATGTTTAGCGAAAAAGTTGTATTTATCAAAAATTGTCCTCAATGTGGAACACTTTTGGTAAGAGACGAGGGGGAGGCTGTTTATTATTGCCCCAATGAGCAAAACTGTCCTCCACAAATAAAAGGGCGCATCGAACATTTTATAACCCGTAAAGCGATGAATATATCGGGTGGTTCGGAAACGGTAGAGCATTTGTATAATGCAAATCTTGTTCGTAATGTAGGCGATCTTTACACATTGAAATGGCAGGATGTTTCGCGTATAGAACGTTGGGCCGAAAAAAGTGCGAAGAATTTGACGGATAGTATAGCTAAATCCGTAGAAGTTCCTTACGACAGGGTGTTGTTTGCGTTGGGGATAAGATATGTAGGAGAAACTGTTGCCAAAAAACTTGCAGCATCATTTCCCAATATCGATTTGTTGATGTCAGCCAATTTAGAGCAATTGACGGCTGTTGACGAAATAGGAGAACGTATAGCTTTAAGCGTTATAAAATATTTTGAGAACGAAGAAAACCGAAATCTTGTTGAGCATTTGCGTCAATTTGGGTTACAGTTTGAGTTAAGTTCAGAAGTGTTGTCGCAACGAACAGATAAACTTGAAGGTAAGGTATTTGTTATAAGCGGGACGTTCGATAAATATTCCCGCGACGAATATAAGGCTATGATTGAAGCGAATGGTGGTAAAAACAGCGGGTCTATTTCGGGTAAAACAGACTATGTGCTTGCAGGTCATAATATGGGGCCGGCTAAACTCGAAAAAGCTACGAAGATTGGAATTACCATATTGAAAGAAGAAGATTTCTTAAAAATGTTGGAATAAAAAGATAATGATATGTTCAATTTTTTACAGAAAAAAAAGATAGGAGCAATATCTCAGAGAAATACAAGAGAGAAAGCTTTTTTAAATTACGATTCGATAAAACAAGTTTTGCTTTTGTTCAATATCGATGAGTGGAACGAAGTAGCTCCTGTTGTAAAAAGACTGTTGCAGCAAAAGAAGAAAGTTATCGTTTGGACTGTCCGGCCTAAAAGAAACCATGCAGTTTTGTCATCCGAAAATATAAGGGTGATAGATGCAGCAAAGGAATTGACTTGGACACATGCATTGAGAGATGAAGTTGAAAAAGAGTTCAGGGGTTTGCATTACGATACGCTGATTGATCTGACAACGTTGGAAGACAATACATTGAATTATCTGTTGGCGGCTAATAGTAGTAGATTCTGCATTGGTATACGCGAAAGCAAAATGAAATTGTACGATTTTATTATGTTGAAAAAAGAAGATAGCAGTATTATCGATACATTTGAACAAATGCAACATTATCTTTCTTCTAATATGATTAAGTAAGCTTCTTTTCTTATTAAGCTTTACATATAAATACAACTAAAGCCTGAAAAATACTTCTTTCTTATTTCGGTTTGGACTGCAATAAACGTTTGGGCCTTTTTTTGTGGTGTGACAAATAGTAATGAGTTTGTGTGTTAAACGAATTAATTTCTAACTTTGTTATACAATAAAATCAAATAAACTAATGTATGGGCAATAAAATGAAAGCTATACTAAAACTTCATCCTGAAAAAGGGCTTTGGATGGAGGAGGTTCCCGTTCCCGAAATAGGAATTAATGATGTATTGATAAAAATAAAAAAAACTGCTATTTGTGGAACAGACCTTCATATATATAAATGGGACGAGTGGTCTCAGCGCACAATAAAAACACCAATGATAATCGGTCACGAATATGTTGGCGAGGTTGTTGATATGGGCGAGGGTGTGAAAAACATAAAGATTGGCGACAGGGTTACTGGCGAAGGGCATATTGCTTGTGGGCATTGTCGTAATTGTAGGCGGGGGAAAGAACATGTTTGCGAAAATTCGATAGGGGTAGGGGTAAACCGTGACGGAGCTTTTGCCGAATATCTTTCGCTTCCGGCCGAAAATGTAGTGCATCTTGACAACCGTATTCCCGATGATATGGCTACAATAATGGACCCCTTCGGAAATGCGACCCATACAGCCTTGTCGTTTCCGGTAATAGGCGAAGATGTTCTTATAACCGGGGCGGGTTTAATTGGGTCGATGGCGACAGCCATCTGCCGATTTGCAGGAGCACGGTATATTGTAGTCAGCGATTTGAGCGATTATCGTTTGAGTATAGCCAAACAAATGGGTGCAACGCTCACAGTTAATCCGTCGAAAGGAGAAACTGTTAGACAGGCAATCGAAAAATTACATATGCGGGGTTTCGATGTAGGGCTCGAAATGTCGGGGTCGCCAAAAGCTTTTGACGAAATGTTAGATTGTATGTATAACGGTTCGAAAATATCGTTGCTTGGTATTTTACCGAAAGGAACAGCTATTGATTGGGACAAGATTATATTTAAAGCCTTAACATTAAAGGGCATCTACGGACGTGAGATGTGGGAAACCTGGTATCAGATGGAGCAAATGCTTATTTCGGGTATAAACCTATCGCCTATAATAACACATCGGTTTTCGGTTGATGATTTTCAGAAAGGTTTTGATGTAATGGAAGGAGGAGAAAGTGGTAAGGTTATTCTGGATTGGGAATAGCCATTAGATAAACAATATTATAAAAGGCAGAATTCTTATTTATTAGAAATTCTGCCTTTATTCTTTCATATTTCTTTTATTTCAAAGCTTTTATAACTTCGTCCATCATAGTCCAAATGGTGTTTTCGGTTTGGGCTGTATAAAAGTTTCCGTCGATCTCCGATTTTTCGTCGGTAGCTTTACCCTTTTGTATAGCCGCTTTTGCCAATGGGTGTACGGCGATTTTTTTGCCTTCGGTTATACCGGCAAACTCAAAAATCATTCCGGCGGCACAATGGCCGATCATTAATTTACCTTTATCTCCGAATGTTTTAATCACGGCCATCATATCCTTATTGTAAGGAGCTTCGGCGTTTTCTCCAAATTTGGGTATTGCATCGCCACATCCGAATACCAAGGCATCGAAATCATCTTCGTGTCCTTTTAGGTTTGCTATAACATCGTCGGCAAGCATTGTTATGCCTGAATTAGTTTTGATTTCTTTGTCGGAGGCTACGGCAAAAACCTTGTAAGATATGCCGTTTTCGAAAAATGCTTCGAGGTATTGAAATAATCCGAATCCATTAACCGGATTTACTGCTAATACTGCTACTTTTTTTGCCATAATTGAAATTTTTAAAGGGTTTAAATTATATCTTTAATAAAAACAATACTTACTTTTGGTAAGTTTGTTACATTTGTAGCGTAAAAATAGTGCGAAGTTTTAGAATAAACAATAACGTGTCTCATAATAAGATACTTACCAAAAAGTAACAATTGTTGATATACAGTATAATATGAATGTAGAAAATATAAAAGATTTTCATCCGAATGGAAATTGTCCGATAAGAGATGTAATCAGTAGGCTGGGGGATAAGTGGTCTATATTGGTGTTGATAACCTTAAATGCTAACGGAATGATGCGTTTTAGCGATATACACCGTTCTATTGCAGATGTGTCGCAACGTATGCTTACGGTAACGCTACGTTCGCTTGAATCGGATGGTTTGGTTGCACGCAAAGTTTATGCAGAAGTTCCTCCCCGTGTCGAATATCAATTAACGGAGGTTGGCTACAGCCTTATACCATGTATTCAAAATCTTGTAGATTGGGCTATGCAAAATATGCCGGCGATTTTGGACAACAGAAAGGCAGAGTGAAATGACTTAAGCTTTTTTTCTTATCTTTGCGACTGATTAAAAAAAGACCTAAACAGTAGAAATAGCATTACAAATGTCTCAAATGTCCCTTCTGGAAAAGCTTAATGCTTTAGTTGTCCGATTCGAAGAAATAAGTACTCTAATAACCGATCCGTCTGTAATTTCGGATATGAAACGCTTTGTTAAGTTAAACAAGGAATATCGCGATTTGGAGAAAATAGTTGAGGCCCGTAACGAATACGAACAGGTGTTGACCAGTATAAAAGAAGCTAAAAATATATTGGAGAATGAGTCGGACGAAGAATTGAGAGAGATAGCCAAAGAAGAACTTGAATCGGCTACCGAAAGACTACCTAATCTTGAAGAAGAAATAAAGATACTGTTGGTACCTTCCGATCCTCAGGATGGTAAAAATGCGATTGTTGAAATACGTGGAGGAACTGGCGGAGACGAAGCCGCTATTTTTGCCGGCGACCTTTATCGTATGTATACTAAATATTGCGAGACAAAAGGCTGGAAAACCGAGTTAACCAGTTGTACCGAAGGTACATCGGGCGGATATAAAGAAATCATCTTTACGGTTACGGGCGAAGGTGTTTACGGAATAATGAAGTACGAATCGGGCGTTCATCGTGTTCAGCGTGTGCCTGCAACCGAAACTCAAGGACGTGTGCATACTTCGGCGGCTACAGTAGCTGTTTTACCCGAGGCAGAGGAGGTTGATGTGGAAATAAATCCTGCTGATTTAGAATGGCAAACTGCACGGTCGAGTGGGGCAGGAGGGCAGAATGTAAATAAGGTTGAAACTAAAGTACAGTTAACCCATAAGCCCAGCGGAATAATGATTCAGTGTCAGGAGGCACGTTCGCAATTGGCGAACAGGGAAAAAGCATTGTTAATGCTTCGTACAAAATTGTACGATATAGAACTAAACAAGTATCAGAGCGAAATAGCATCGAAACGTAAGACAATGGTTTCGACAGGCGACCGCTCGGCTAAAATACGTACATATAACTATCCGCAGGGACGTGTAACCGATCATCGTATCAATCTTACATTGTACAACCTGCCCGCCATAATGGATGGAGATATTCAACCCGTTATCGACCAGCTTATTATTGCCGAAAATGCCGAAAGATTAAAAGAAAGCGAATTGTAATAAAGATATAATGTTATGACAAAGCAAGAATTATTTGAAAATATAAAGGCAAAGAAATCGTTTCTTTGTGTAGGACTCGATACAGATATTAACAAGATTCCATCTCATTTATTAAATGAAGAAGATCCTATCTATGCTTTTAATAAAGCCATAGTTGATGCTACTGCTAAGTATTGCGTGGCATATAAACCTAATATGGCATTTTACGAGAGTATAGGAGTTAAGGGAATATGGGCTCTGGAGAAGACAATAGAATATATACGCACTAAGTACCCCGATCAGTTTATTATACTCGATGCAAAACGTGGCGATATTGGTAATACTTCGGATATGTATGCCGTATCGGCATTCAAGCATTTGAAAGCTACAGCTGTAACAGTTGCTCCTTACATGGGTGAAGATAGCGTGAAACCGTTTCTTGCATACGAGGGCAAATGGGTTATACTGCTGGCGCTGACTTCGAATAAAGGATCGCACGATTTTCAGTTTACAACAGATGCGAATGGCGAAAGATTGTTCGAAAAGGTTTTAAACAAGTCGCAGGAATGGGGCACCGACGAGCAACTGATGTATGTTGTTGGTGCAACTCAGGGAGAACTTTTTGCAGAGGTTCGTAAACATGCGCCTAATCATTTTCTGTTGGTTCCGGGAGTTGGGGCTCAAGGCGGAAGCTTGGAAGAGGTTGTGAAATACGGAATGAATAGCCAATGCGGATTATTGGTCAATTCGTCAAGGGCGATCATATACGCCGATAAGACCGAAGATTTTGCAATCAAGGCTCAACAAGAAGCTAAAAAGCTACAAGAAGAAATGGCAACTTACATTGAGAAATTGATGTAAAAGATTTGACTTGATTTTACACAAAATATCGATAGTAAAGTATAAAGGGTTTCAATTTTTTGAAACCCTTTTGTACACATGATAAGACTCGAACTTACACGGGCTTACGCCCACTACACCCTGAATGTAGCGTGTCTACCAATTCCACCACATGTGCGTAATTTGTATGAAACAAAATTAGATACTTTTGCTTGAAAATGAGACAAAAAAAGCAATAAATTTTATTCGTTTTCGTCGTCATCATAGAGATTGTTAAGCTCAAAAGCTATACTATCGAGCTCTTTTCTCCATGCCTCTAATAAACTTACAGGAGTATCTTTTGGTGCTTCCTGAATTCTTTTATCGACAATGTCGTATTCTTTTTCTAATTCTAAACGCCTGCCCATATTATTTAAGTTTAAAAGTTTATATAATAACGATGCAAACGTGTTTTATGTTCATTGTTTTTCCGATAAATGGCTTTTAGGTTTTCTACTTATGTAGAATTGTAACCTGTTCATAACGTATTGTAGAGTATGTGAATTTTAAAACCTGACAAACCTGACAGATTTTTCTGTTTTGCAGCAACAGTACCCTAAAGATTATTATTCTACCTAATATTAGTCTAATGTATAGATAAAATTAAGAGTCTATTCTTTTGTGTTTTTCATGTAGGAAAAGTTTTAGATACAGCTATTATTTCTTTCTTTTGTGCTATGATACAATCCGACTTTAACAAGGGAATTATACATTTCGAAAATTTGCAAACATATTCCTCTCTTATTCATTTATCGACGACTATAAAAGGAGGAGTAAGTTCCGGCAATTATTCTTCTTTTAATTTAGGAGAATATTCCGGCGATAGTTTATCTAACGTTGTTCGGAACCGAAAACATCTGGCTTCGATGTTAAATATTGAAGCCGATAATCTTATTTTACCTTATCAAACTCATGAAGATACCGTGCTTGTAATAGACGATGTTTTTTTGCAACATCGCGTAGAGCAACAAAAGCATATTTTGCATGGTGTAGATGCTCTTATTACTAATAATAAAGGTGTATTTATAGGTGTAACTACAGCCGATTGTGTTCCGTTAATTATATACGACCCTAAACAGGATGTGCTTGGAGTTGCTCATGCCGGATGGCGTGGAACTGTTGCCCGTATTGCTTCTAAAACTGTGAGAGTTATGATCGACAGATATTCGTCAAATCCAAGTGACCTAATAGTTGGTATCGCACCGTCTATATCTCAAGAGTTTTTTGAAGTAGGAGAGGAGGTTGCCATTAAGTTTGAAGAATCGGGATTTGACATGGTCGAGATATCACGATTGAATAAAGCTACAGCTAAAATGCACATTAATTTGCAGCAAGCTAATGCTTCCGATTTAATCAGAGTAGGTGTATTGCCCGACAATATCGAAATATCAGGATTATGTACATATTCTAATCCCGATATGTTTTTTTCGGCTCGACGTCAAACAATTAAATCAGGACGAATGGTTACCGGCGGATTATTAAAAAATGAATAGTTTACCTATTTTAATTGTATAGAACAATATAAAGATTAAGGTATCCGGCGAAAAGAACCCATAAAAAATAAGGAATAAACATTGCAAAACTAAATCTATTTGCCCATTTAAAGCTTGCTATTAAGTATGCTCCGATAACGACGAGTAAAAGTGTTATATTTATTAGTCCAAACAATGGGTTTTGCATATAAAAGAAAGTTATGCTCCACAAAAAGTTTAAGGCTAGCTGTAATGAAAATAAACCGAACAAAATCATTTCCTTAGGGTTTCTCCGAGTCAGAATATATCCGATTGATAGCCCCATACATAAATACAAGATGTTCCAAACAATAGGAAAAATATAATTGGGAGGGGTTAACGACGATTTGTTTAGTAAAGGATACCAATTGGCTAGCGATTCGGCTTGAACCTTGCTTGCAAGAAAACCTACAAAAAAACAAAAACAGATGATAAGTATAAGAACTAATATTCGTCTCATTAATTTTATAATTTAGAAAGACAGTCTATTTATTACAATGCAACTTCAAAATTAGAAAGATTTTTGGTAATGCTTACCTGTTTTTCATTAATTTTGTGTATCTGAAAATAACAACTAAAAAAAATATTTATGGCAACACCTCCATTCAAGTATCAGGAGACATTTCCGTTAGGAAAAGATACTACCGAGTATTATTTATTATCGAAAGATTATGTTTCGACAACAACATTCGAAGGTCAGGAAGTTCTGAAAATAGAACCCGAAGCCTTAACTCTTTTGGCTCAGCAAGCTTTTCACGATGTAGAGTTTTATCTTCGTCCAGAGCATCAGGCACAAGTTGCAAAAATACTTTCAGACCCTGAAGCCAGCGAAAACGACAAATTTGTAGCTCTTACATTTTTACGTAATGCCGAAATATCGGCAAAAGGAATTCTTCCTTTTTGTCAGGATACGGGAACGGCTATCATAATGGGTAAAAAAGGACAGAATGTTTGGACAGGTGCAAATGACGAAGAGTACTTGTCGCAGGGGGTATACAATACTTTCACACAGGATAATTTGCGCTATTCGCAAAATGCGCCTCTCGATATGTATAAGGAGATAAATACAGGAACAAATCTTCCGGCTCAAATCGATCTGTATGCTATTCAAGGTAACGAATATAAATTTCTTTTTGTAGCAAAAGGTGGTGGTTCAGCTAATAAAACTTACCTTTATCAGGAAACAAAAGCACTGTTAACTCCCGAGAAGTTAGAACCTTTCCTTATCGAGAAAATGAAATCGTTAGGTACAGCTGCTTGTCCTCCATATCATATTGCGTTTGTAATTGGGGGAACGTCAGCCGAGACTAATCTGAAAACAGTGAAATTAGCTTCTACTAAATATTACGACAATTTGCCAACATCGGGCAACGAAGGGGGTAGAGCTTTTCGTGATATAGAAATGGAAGCGAAATTGTTGAAGGCAGCACAAGAGCTAGGGCTTGGAGCTCAATTTGGTGGTAAATATTTTGCTCACGATATTCGTGTTGTACGTTTACCTCGTCATGGCGCTTCGTGTCCTGTCGGAATGGGCGTGTCGTGTTCGGCCGACCGTAATATAAAAGGAAAAATCAATAAAGATGGCGTATGGTTGGAAAAAATGGAAGATAATCCGGCTAGCTTGATTCCTGCCGAGTATCAAAAAGCAGGAGAGTCGGGAGGTGTAAAAATAAACCTGAATCGTCCAATGAAAGAGGTTTTGGCTGAACTGACAAAATATCCGGTATCTACCCGTTTGTCTCTATCCGGAACTATAATTGTAGGTCGTGATATTGCTCACGCTAAATTAAAAGAAAAAATAGATAGTGGAGAAGGCTTGCCTCAATACATAAAAGATCATCCTATTTATTATGCAGGACCTGCAAAAACACCCACCGGATATGCATCAGGATCGATGGGGCCAACAACTGCAGGACGTATGGACTCGTATGTTGATCTGTTTCAAGAAAACGGAGGAAGCCTGATAATGATTGCGAAAGGAAACCGTAGCCAACAGGTAACCGATGCATGTAAAAAGCATGGAGGTTTCTACTTGGGAAGTATTGGCGGACCGGCTGCAATATTGGCTCAGGAGAATATTAAAAGCCTTGAAGTTGTGGAGTACCCCGAATTGGGAATGGAAGCTATTTGGAAAATTGAAGTTGAAGATTTTCCTGCGTTTATATTAGTAGACGACAAAGGAAACGATTTCTTCCAACAGATTAAACCAATGAATTGTCCGTTTGATAATAAATAAAATATTCAGATCAAACCAATACAAAAAAGAGCCGCTTTTCAGTGGCTCTCTTTTATTTTAAAGTATGTCCCGTCCTAATATAGGTTGACACAAAAAAAGTCACCTTATGAAAGATTTACAACCAACATCATTAAAA
>NZ_QVMM01000017.1 GCF_010501065.1 Dysgonomonas sp. 216
GTAACACCGAAAGTTTTGTACCCGATGGTACAAATTGTGCCGAATTTGATACACAGGATGAATTAGAGGCGTACATCATCAAAAACAATCTGACTGAATGAAAAATAAAGTTGTTGCATTCTATCAGAAATACGCTGATAAAGTTGTGCATAAGGATGTTGGGGCGTGGCTGATCGCCCCGATATTTACTTGTGACTTATTTAGCCTTTGGTGGTGGATGTGGCTTACGATTGCTATTGTATTGCCTTTTGCGAACGAGCTGCGAGATAAATACAAAAAGAATGGTACAGGCTTTTCAATTCCTGATTTATTGGCAACGTATGCAGGGGAAATGAAGATGTTAGGGGTTTATCTGATCATGATATCAATATAAAAACCTCCCGACTCTCTCAAGATGCTACCAACATTCGAATTCAGCTTTAGCATCCAAGCCAATAGGCAAAGTTAAAATAAAATGATTGAGATACATAATAATGTTTACGTAATGACATATACTGATTATTTCCTGCTTGGATTGAATGAGTTTTTTGTATGGGCAAAATGGTTACTACTGTTAGCTGCAATACTTACAGTAGCCGACCTTGTTTTTGGTGTTAGGGCAGCCAAACACCGAGGCGAAGTTATACGAAAATCGAGGGCATTGAAGCGAACCCTTAATAAAATAAGCAGCTATGTTCTTTGGATAATTCTTGCTTACATTTTCGGTAACGCTTTTGGAAAACCATTCGGCATAGAATTATTGCCATTAATCCTGCTTCTTGTGATTTACGGCGTGGAATTAGAAAGTATATTCTCGAACTATTTCGAAGCTAAAGGAATGAAAGTAAAGATAAACATATTTAAGCTGTTCAGTAAAAAAACAGATATAATAGAAATTGAAGAAAAGGATGGTAACTAAACAAGAGCAAATAAATTTTGTAAAGCAGATTTATCCGGCAGCTAAAAGACTACATGATAATGATTCTGAAAATACTCTTAATCCTCTTTTTGTAACGGCTCAGGCTGCACTTGAAACAGGATGGAAAATAAGAGGTATTGATAATAATATATTCGGAATCACAGTCGGAAGTTCGTGGAAAGGAGATCGAAAACTGGTTCAGACTACTGAAATATTTTCAAGACCAAATGTAACATTCAAAGCACCTGAAGAGGTATTATCAGTTGTTCCTATTGGCAATGGTAAGTACAGGTACTCAGTAAAACGTTTCTTCCGAGTTTATGACAGCTTGGAGGATTGTTTGTCTGATCATCTTTCTCTATTGAAGAAACCGATGTATGCGGACGCATGGGCTTATAAGGATGATCCTATAGAATATGCAAAGCGACTGGTGGATGATACCGGTGCTAAATATGCAACTGATCCGAACTATGCTAAGACAATGGCATCTGTTATAAAAATGGTAGATAAAATTGTAAAAGATAATGGACTATGAGAAAGTATATATTGACTGCATTACTTTCTTTTACAGCCGGAAGTATTATTTTCTTCTTGGTGGGAAGATCTAGTATAAAAATCGGAACAGAAGTTCATTATGTTCAGGGTGAGACTATATCAGGATCAGTAAGTAATAATCAGTTTGAACCCGTAAAGGAAGAAAAACCTGACAAACCTCTGTTACCAACAAAAGAAATAGAGGTACAATACAGGGATACGGGAAGCATAAGGACAATAACCGATATAAAATATGTATATCAGGTTGTAGATACTGCAGCTATCATTGAGGACTACATACTAAAACGCTCTTATATTCTTACTGCATTCGATAACAAGGAACATGGTAAATTGCTATTATATCCAACAGTTCAGTATAACAAGTTAACAGGCATGGATTATTCATTCACTCCTATGCAGAAACAAAAGAATACTTACCTGCAAAAAGTGTGGCAGCCTTTTATATCAGGATCTTATTCTACTTTGGATTATGTCGGATTAGGTGGAGGTGTATTCTATCACAATTTGGGATTCGAATACCAATATAATATTGACATAAGGAATAAACCGATAGTAATACCTGTTGTGGATGATTATTTCAAGAGAGGAAACTACCATTGGTTTAGCGGTAAGTACAAATTTTAAGGTTTGATTGATGCTCAGTACATAATACAAGAGAACGCCCAAAAACATAAACGAATAAATAAGCCTTATGATCCATTGACAGGGGAAGGTAGCGTGGGCGAAAGGGTGTGTCTGAAGATAAAGGACGCACCCTTACCTTTAATGTATCTTCCTGAACCAATGATGAATGAAGAGGTATGTAAGCTGCTGAATAAACATGGATCGATAGCAAAACTTTATCAATCTCAAAAACAAGAACTTACAGAGGAAGAGTATATTTTCTTTTGGATAAACTTTTGTGAACTCCGCAAAAAATATGATTTTGAGTTCTATGCTTATATGTACCAAACAATAGAGGATGGTGATACAGCAGAGGATATACCATTTAAACAAAAGCGAGGTCAGCGTAAGTTCCTTGAGGTGTTGGAAGAAATGCGACTGGCAGGTGAACCGATCAGGGCAATAGTTCTTAAAGCCCGACAAATGGGATTATCTACAGAAGCTCAGTTGTACATGGAGTGGATACAATCGGAACACATGATGAGTTGGCATAGTGTTATCTGTGCCCATGTAAAAGATAGTGCTACCAACATTCGTGCAATGTATGACAAGGTTATTGAATGTAAGCCTCCTGTTAATGGAATAAAACATACCATTACTCCATTTAAGAATACGCAAAATATTAAATATATTCCTGAGAGAAAATGCCGTATCACTATCGGATCTGCCGAAAAGCCTGAGTCTGTTCGTGGACAAAACCCTAAACTGGCACACTTTTCGGAGGTTGCATTCTACCCGGATACTCCCAAGAAAACTACAGCCCAACTGATAGGTAGTATTGTAGGATCAATGAAGCTGATACCATTAACCGTACAAATATATGAAAGTACGGCAAATGGAGTCGGTGATTATTTTCATACGCAATGGGAAAAAGCCAAGAAAGGTGAGACTGTTTTCAGACCAGTATTCCTAGCATGGTATTATGATGAAAGATATTCTACACCAATAGAGAAAGGATTCTATTATAACCATAGTGGTAAGCGAGAAAAAGGTGATGTGATAGACTTTATCCTGTCGATGGATGAATATGAGCGTAACCTGTTTGCCAACCATCCTGATTGTACGTTAGAGAATATCCATTGGTACAGGCGTAAGAAAGCTGAAATGGCTACCGATGAACTGATGATGCAGGAATATCCTTCGGATGATATTGAAGCATTCCAAGATTCAGGGCTTCCGGCATTCCGATCAGCACATATCGAGGCTATGAGAGCCGATTGTATGACTCCTATTGCTATCGGTGACCTTGAGGGTGATTATTCTCCGATGATAGCCAAAATGCAAAACAGTAAGCGAAAGGATATTCTATCCAATATCCGTTTCGTGGAGGACAGGGAGGCATTGGCAGCTTTATCGGGTAGTGATCCGAAAACAATACAGCGTAAAGAAAAGAACAGGCTCAGGATATGGGCATTTCCTGAAACGGAAATAAAGGTATCTAACAGGTACGTGGTTATATTTGATCCACAGAAAGGTATATCGGATAAAGCGGACTTTGGTGTGATAACCGTTATTGACCGATACTGGATGATGTATGGAGGCAAACCTGAGATAGTGGCTGAATGGAGAGGACAGATAGATAAGGATATTACCATTTGGATAGCAGCTCAGATAGCCAAGTTCTATAACAATGCTTTACTGGTAGTGGAAAGTAATACATACGACACAGACATCAAAGAGGATGATAACGAATTTATCTTCGATACTATTGCCGAGTATTATGATAACCTGTACAGCCGTACTCCTGCCGATCAGATAAAAGAGGGCATTCCTGCCAAATATGGTTTCAATACAAACAGAAGCACGAAACCGATGGTTATTGCCAACTATGTAGTGATGTTGCGGGAGAAAGGATATGTGGAACGCAATGGTGCTGCATTGGATGAGGCTCGTGTATATGAACAGAAGCAAAATGGATCGTTCGGTGCTAAAGATGGTAAGCACGATGATATTCTTATGACTCGCATGATCGGGTGTTATATCTGTTATGAGTTGCCAATACCGATGATTATTACTGAAAATACATCGAATCGCAGCAGTAGAGCAATGGTTGGGGAAAGTAGTTTTTAATGTATAGAAAACAACTAAGCCAATAAACCGATAATTGAATATGCCAATGCCTATATTCGCAGAGTATTACAAAAATAAATAGCAATATGTCCGTAATTAGCATAGTACGTTCCGACCTCAGAGATTTAAAAGTATTTCTATATAACTGGTTTGCCTATCGTAGACAATCGTTCAAGATGAGCCTAGCTATGAAAATGGCTGATATAAAACAAAAGGCTTGGAACAAACAGTATCATGTGGTTTTATTGGAACTACCGTCAGAAGATAAACTGGTAACGATAAACCGGGAGGATTTTTTCAGATTTCAGAGAAAGAAATGGCTACCAAAGCATCTTAAATGGACTGACTTCTTGAGATCATCCGCTTTTTACTCTACTCCATTGAGCCGGAACAATAAGGTGAGTATGAAGGATCGTAAAGCTGCTAAGGAAAAGTATATGAAGTATGCGAAGAAATATATGAAACAATTTTGATTAGTGTTTTTTATAGTATTAGATTTTAAGGTTTGTATGGATAGGGTTTGTCGGGATGACAAGCTCTATTTTTTTACCATTTATCGAATCCCCATTTTCTTAAATATTTGGATAGCATAATTTTCTTCGCATTCATCCCTTTTATTATATTCTCAAAGGCTTGAATCATCATAAATATGCCTGCTATTGTAAGCAATAAATTATCTGTATCAACCAATAAGTTTATATCGAAATGCTTGCTTATATATGGATTTATAGCACAAATAATACCAAGTAACAACTCGAATACCCCAAATGTTATTTTTCTTTTATGTTTGACAAAGAATAACATAACAGCAATAATGAATATGAAAACAAGAGTAAGTATTTTTGGAGAAGTCAGTATTTCGTACATTGTATAAATTGTAAATGCGAGTAGAGCTATAATTATTATAATAGCAATCGAAATAGATTTAATTTTATCTTTCATTAGTATATTGTTAAAGTTCGGAATCAAAGATATACTTAATAAAATAAATATTGTTTACATTTGAGCGTGATTAAACTTAGAGTTTTATGAAAAAAATATTATACATGCTTTTGTTTGCTGTGCTGTTTGCAGCTTGCTCAGATGATGATAGTGATAGCAGAGGCGGCAATGGTAACAGATATGGCGTAAAAACAGATCCTTTACTTGTAGGTAATTGGAAAGTAGAGTATTCAAAAACAATAATGCCTGCCTATTGGAGAGACGGGGTATTAGATTATGACACGAACGCTGCTATTACAGAATATTTAGGGAATTGGGGGACTGCACCTAATATACCTATTGAATCTAGTATGTTTGGAAATAAAGAATTTAAAATTGAAATACAAACAAGCAATACGATAATTATTCATCAAGTTGGCAATCCCATAACTCGCTCCTTTTATAGTATAAAGGATGGTTTTATTACCCATATAGTTAACCGAGAACCTATAAATGTATACCGATATTATTTTGAAGAGGAACAACTTGTTATAGAAGTAATGTTGACCGGACGGCTAGGAGGCAGATATACTATATCAAGATACTCAAAAATAGAAGAATGAATAAAGGAGCGAAGATTTCGCTCCTTTATATTTTAACAAGACCTTAATTTATTATTACCTCATTTTTGAATTATCGTATTCTTGTTTTATTTGTGTGTCCAAAAAATTGATTCTGCTGCTTTCGTCTACCATGCCTGCAAACGAAAAAATAAACTGCCGGAACTTACTTGAAGCGAACAATCCCATATCGTAATCGCTTCTGTTACATGGATTGGTAGTTAGCCCCCTTAATGCAGGAAAATTAACGCCATCGTTAGAATGATGAGCCATTATTACTGATTTTTTATTTTCGGTTATATTCTGAATATCTACCAATAAAGCCCTGAGTATAATGCGTTCAAGATTTTTTATATCTAAAGAACCAAATATAAGTGGACGCAACACTATACTTATATGAACATATTTATTATTAGACACTTCATAGTCTTTTAATATATTGTTACCTATAACCAATAATTTAGGAAATACATTTTCGACTGTAATATCTATTTGTTCCGTTGATTTGTAGAACGATTTACTGGCTAAATTTAATACATAATTATATGGTGAATCCCTGTCGGAAATTATAATTTCAGATTCATAAGGGTTGTAAATTATGTTCTCTATTCCTTTTAAGTACTCCTTAAAAGATTTATCATTGAATAGATATATCACATCTTTACATTGGGCGTCAGGTAACTCCATGTTTATATGCAGATAGTCCGACTCTAATTGTGGTGATATAAACTCAACAGACTGCCCGTTTATAATTTGTAAGCCACGTTGGGATGTAAACACAACACCGAATGGAGTGGAACACACAACCGATGTTGTAGGGGCTTCGGGGTGTGTTGGTGCAGAAATAGAAGAATATACTACCTCGTTACTGCCAACGTTCAGATTCCATATTCCTTGAGATGTGAATACATATAATGGGAATTGTCCGTAATTACGATCAGACACATTCATTGTATTGGTAGCCATTGCCAAGACAGTCCCGTTACTTACCAAATAGGTATTAGCATTAGGGAATCGTAAAGGATTAGAAAGCTCTGATACTTTTATTTTATTGGGTTCTTGAATTGTCGCTACTTTACTAATATCGGGTTCTGTAACTTGAACGGATACGTTATCTGATATAATAGGTTTTAATCCATCATTAATAAAGTAAGCTAAGTTCATGAACTTGTGTGCAGTAAGATTAAATTTAGCAACCTGATAGTAATTATCATCTTCGGCTAGCATGTATATTATTAACCTTTTTGCACGGGGATCGGGATAGGATATAAATGCGGACATGAACAATTTATAGAAGCCTGTGCTATCATCTTCAGTATACGATTTATATACCCTCTCTGTTGAGTATCCTGTTGCTATTTCAACCTCAATAATTAAACGCTTCCACTTTTGAAACGGGGCATCGATATATTTATATCCGTTATAGTCTCCGCTCCTGCTATCTTTTGTGTTATACCATTGAAATTGTCGTGGATCAAATCCATTAAAAAAGGTTGTTTTTATGTCAGCTATATGTAACCTGTTGTTGTATGCATAACTAACTTTTGATCCGTATTTGTGATTGGATAGATTATCATCGGACATTACTTCCTGATAAATAAGATTATCCATTTTAGTTAGTTCTTTATCTTTAGAAGGGAATATGTCAGGATTTGATAAATCAACATTAGCAACTCCTAAATCAAAGCTTTTAGCATAATAAAATGTTGAGCTTTCTTCTATACTCCTAAAGGCATCGGATGATATTTCTTTTATTAAATTGAAGGCTAAAGTTGAGACAGTATCATTGGTTGGCATATCTTTTCGTATATTCTCAATGTTTGATACTCCTAAAGGCGCAGATACAAACATATCTACAGAAGTTATAATGTCTTTCCATTTTTCCCAATCGGGGAACGCAAAATTGTAATTTAATGTTGCACGATATCCTCCTACAAAAATTTCTGAATCACCGGTTAATCTTCCTCCCGAAAATTTATAAATTATATTTTTCGCCCTTATTATGTAATTAGTAGGCATAAATAAAATTGGTGCAGAATGTTTAACCAATGTACCATCGAATAACCTGAATGCATATCTTATAAGACATGCATCAAAAAACATCCATCCATAACCTTTATGTTCAATACCACTTGAACCAGTCCATCCATTGACTAATTTATTCATTCCAATGTTAACCAATCCTTTAGTCGCATCAATAAATGAGTCTTTTGTTATTGTTCCACTTCCATACTCATCATCGAATCTAAACCAATGAGTCTGTCCTCTGCTTGTGACAGGCATCGATCCTATCATAATTGGAGGTAATTCGGGAATTTCTCCTAAAAACCTATATTCGGAGTTATGATAGAATAGGTAGAATACATTATCTTCGGTAACAAGAGAAATAGTATTACCTGTCTGTTGTATACTGTGTATTTTATCCTGAATGTTTTCTTGTATAAGTTTAGGTTTATCACTGCGTATATCCCAATATACCGAAGAGGTTTCTTCGTTATTTACAACTCCTATCCAGTTCTTATAGTCATTGTTTTGATGTACGAAAACAATGCTATACTTCTGTGATAGTTCCTGCACAATTTTACGTGGTGCTACCGGATGTAATGCTCCGTTTTTGGAGCGTAGGTTTACGAGTGAATAACAATCTCCATCGCTGTATGTTGATGTTGTTGTTATTCCATTAATGGGTGTTTGGATTCTAGCCATACTGTAAATTAGTTGGTTTGTTTTTGATTATAAAATGATTTAATAAGTTCTTTGTACTGCTCAACTAGCGGATGATTTGTTTCTATGAGGTTTCTGATTGTCCTGATCCCGCTTAGTATAGTTTCGGGTTTACGCCCATCCAGTTGTGATATTTTTCGATAACCTTTTCCATTTTTATAGAGATATAACCAATATAGTTCTCTAGCAATGGCAATACTCTCTTTTCTTGACCTTCCTTTTATTTCATCTTCGGGAATACCTACCTTTTGTGAAAATTCAGCTAATGACATTTGCTCCATAACTGCCTTGTGTTTTGATTAGTAAGACAATGATAAAACAAAAATCAGCCCATGTCAACAGGCTGATTTCAAGATGGAACAATGTGGGAAAATGTGGGAAAAGGAATATATGATTATTTACGGATTATTAACTAATCATCTTCATCATTTTCTTCCTCGTTTTTAAGCAACTTTGCTTTCATTTCATTGATAGCAGTAACTCCTAACATACGAGCATAAAGAAGTGATTGCTTCATATTAGTATGTCCCATAATCTTAGGTATAGCCTCAATACTTACTCCATTATTTATGAGATATGTTCCGAATGTATGTCTTCCGGTATGTGTGGTAACATCTTTTTCAATTCCTATATAACTAATAAGTAGTTTTAGATAGTCATTGTATTTTTGATTACTAATAACTGGTAGTTTATAATTGTATTTATCCAGTATTTCCTTTGCTTTAGGAAGAACGAAGATAACATATGGCACTCCTGTCTTTTCTCTATTACCATGTATTTGTTCTTCGCCATTGACTATATTAATATCCTCTTTTTTGAAGCATTGAGTATCCTTATAGGATAATCCAGTGAAGCATTGAAATATAAATAAATCTTTTACTCTTTGTAGTCTTTCTTTAGAAACTCCTTTTGGCTCATAATCAATTATTTGTTTTACTTCTGATTCGACAAGATAAACCGGATCTTCGGACTTTCCTTTCTTGAATACAAAATCATCGTATGGATTACGCTCTATGAGTCCACGCCTTCTTGCTTTTTCTATATATCCTTTAAACAGAGAGTGACGTTTGTATAAGGTAGGTTGAGACTTGATTGTTTTCTTTAAGTGAAGATCAAAGTCTTCGATATTGGCAAAAGTTAGATCTCTGAATGTTTTTATTTTCCCAAACTCATTCAAACGCTTAATGAAGGAATTGTTATATTCTAATGTAGTATAGGACACATCACGTCTTTTCAGGTCAGCCCGGATGAAATCTACAACATTGGTTGTCATATTCTCTTCTGTCTTATCCCAATTCTTTACATCATCGATACTTTGGCATTCATCAGAATATATGAATGCTTCTACCTTATTGTAGATATTATGCGCTTTTGATTTCACTACGGCAGCATTGGGATGTTTCTTTACTGAAAATCCGGAATCTGAAGAATATTGTTCCCGAATAATTTTTACACCGGTAGATATATAAACTTTCTTACGGCTTACCTTATCGAAAACTTCCACTTGTACCAATGCTTTTTTCTTAGCATCATTCTTTGTCTCCCCTTTGCGGTCAAAAACAAACCTTATAGACAGTCCATCCATAACTAATTAATGATTAGCGTTTCAGACAAAGGTATTAAAAAATATGATACTTGTTCTACCGCTTTTTCTACCAACTACGATTTTGGTAGAACTTTAATGAAAAAACGTGGGAATTTGTGGGAAATCGTGGGAAAGTAAAAATAGATTGAAAAACCTGTTTTGAAGGTATTAAAAAAGGGAAAACAGCGTTTTAAACCGTTTTCCCTTATATTACTCAGCGGAGAGGAAGAGATTCGAACTCTCGATACAGTTACCCGTATACATGCTTTCCAGGCATGCCTCTTCAACCACTCGAGCACCTCTCCAAAACATGTGGGTGCAAAGATAACAGGATTTTTGGTTAGAGCAAAAGACTTAAAGAATAGATATTAATAAGTGTTGTTTAAAATCGATTATAAGAAATTAGACTAAGCTGAAGAGGGTTGAGAAAAAGATAAACGACGTAAGTCGCAATTGATTAATGCATATATATTTTTATATTTTTGTAGAAGGGAAGCCTTGTTAATTTGATATAGAGAGAAACAAAATATGTTTATAAAGTCATCGTTTTTTTGTGATATAATAAAAAGGGCAGGGAGCATATTGCTTCTTTTAATGTTAATTTATACCGAAGTGTTAGCATTAGGGAATAACTTTATCTTTACTCCGGTAAATACATCGAGTGGTTTAAGCGATAATCAGATTCGATATATATTACAGCTTTCTGATGGACGGATGGTATTTACAACGAGTGGAAACGTTAATATTTACGATGGTTCGCATTTCTCATATATTCATCGGAGTACCGAGCATATTTATCATTTGAATGGGTACGAAGGACATTACCGCATTTATCAGGATGGAGATTCTCTTTTATGGATTAAAGACCAGTATAAATTAATGTGTATCAATCTTTATGAAGAGAAATATGAGGAAAAACTGGAAATTCGTTTTCGAAAAGTAGGAGTTGAAAAAACGGTAGTAGATATGTTTTTAGACAATCAGTCGCGGATGTGGTTGCTTACAGTTGACGGACTATTGCAAACTTATAATTCTGATTCTTTTGATTTATCTTTTAGTAGAGGGAAGTTACAAGATTTACAGACGACAGATAATCATCTTTATCTTTTCTATAATACCGGAGAGGTTGTGTGCTACGATCTGAAAACAAGGGAACGTTTATATAATATTGCAGCATATCCCGAAACGGAACAAGTGTACTTTGAAAAAACTTCCCTTGTTGTTAAAGGAGAAAAAGGATTTTATCAACTACGCAACGGCACGCGAGGCGGTTTTTTCTTTTTCGATCCTCAGAATCGAGTGTGGGAGAAAATACTTGATGTAGATTATGTACTGAATACTCTTATAATTACGCCTCAGGAAACTGTCTATATTAGTACAGTTAATGGCATTTGGCGTATTGAGGAGGAACAAAAACAATATATTCCGGTATTGAGAACAACAACCGGGGATAATATTTCTACAGAAATAAGTACATTGTTTTACGATCGTCAAGGAGGGCTTTGGGTTGGGACTTTTAATAAAGGACTATTGTATTATCATCCATCCCGATATAAATTTATAGATATTGGCCGTTCTTCTTTTCCTGAGCAGCAGGGAGGCGATTTAATTATAGAGGCGTTTGCCGAGGATAATAATGGTAATATTTTTTTTAAATCGCAGTCAAATATTTATCAGTACGATAACAATACTATAAATGAAAAAAAAGTAGTATCAGTTTCCCCGTTTTCTTTATCGGGAGATGTACATCGGGCTTTGTATCGACAAAAGGAGCGAATATATCAGGGAAATTTATATAATGCGCTTTGTTTTGATACACGAGGTTGGGTTTGGGCTGGAACTTCGGATGGATTGGAGCTTTTTATTTCGGAAAAGCAGAAAAAGCAAACCTTTTATGTCGAAGACGGATTATCCAATAATTTTGTACAGGCGCTTTTAGAAGATAAAAACAATAATATCTGGGTAACAACAAGTCATGGAATATCTCATATTCAGGTCGATAGCGTAAGTAATAAGCTTCGGTTTATTAATTATAATTTATTAGATGGCACATTAGAAGGTGAGTATGCTATAGGTTCAGCCTTTGAAGCAACGGATGGAAAACTGTATTTTGGAGGAGTAGATGGATTTAATGTGTTAAATCCGGATCAATTAGCCTCTTCCTATTTACCGTTTAAACCGGTACTTACCGAATTTAGCCTGTTTGGAGAAAAGATAGAACAAGGAAAAAAATATGGAAATCGTATATTATTAACAAAAACAACACCTTATACAACCAATATAGAATTGGCATATAATCAGAATTTTTTAAGCTTCGATTTTTCGGCACTTAATTACAGAAATCAAGCGCAAACATTTTATAGTTATCAGTTGGAAGGCGTTGATGCTAATTGGCAGGAAATATCAGTTGGTAAACAAGGTCGTGAAATTGGAGCAAATGGTATTTTGCACTTGGTTTATACAAATTTGCCTCCCGGTAAATACCAATTAAAAGTGAAGGCTTCTGATAATGCTACCCAATGGGATGATCGGGTTACGGAAATAAGTATTACAATATATGCTCCTTGGTGGAAAACAACTATAGCATATATAATTTATAGCGTTCTTTTCTTATTTATTGTTATTGCAGGAGTAAGGATTTATATTTCTATTACAAAGAAAAAAATAGAGCGGCAGCATAAAGAAGATATTCTGTTATTGCGTATTCGTAGTCTGATTGAGCAATGTAATCAATACGAAAAAGAAGGGAAGCATCGTTCTTATACGGAGGATTGTACTCTACTTGTAAACGAAGAATCGTCATCCGATTCAGACAAAAAACAGGAGAACTCGGCTGATTCTGTGTTCATTTCTAAAGCAATGGATTTGGTTGAGAGAAACCTGAATAATTCTAATTATTCGGTCGAACAACTCAGTCGCGATTTATGTATGGAGCGCACAGGACTTTATAGGAAACTTATTACGTTGTTAGATCAGTCGCCTAGCCTTTTTATCCGTAATATTCGCTTGCAAAAAGCAGCTCAGCTAATTTTGGAAAACAAGCTCAGTATTACAGAAGTATCTGAACGGGTAGGCTTTAGTAGCGCTAGTTATTTAAGCAAATGTTTTCAGGAAATGTACGGTTGTAAACCTTCGGAATATGGAACACAGTATAAACAATCGGAATGAAACATAGTGGCGATATTTAATTTAACGGTTAAGAGTTTTAGGGCTGTGTTTAAGTCCACATGTTTTCATATATGTCAGAAAAACAGTCTACTTCCAATACTTCAATGCCAACTTTTTCTAAGAAGAATTTCTTGCCTAAATCTGTATCGTTACAGCACTTGGGAGTAAGATACCAGCCATTCTGTTTTCTGTCATCGAACTTTCTGAAATACTTTGTGCGCTCAATTAATAGCCAGCGCAGGAATACTTCATTTTCTTCGAGCCCAATGCCGAAAATGAATAAAGATTTATTGAATATTATGTGTAACCAACTTTTATTGCCTCGCCAACAATTTGCGCTTTTGCTGAAAAACAGACTGTCTTCGTTCCCTTTGTGTAATAATCCACGTGTGCGTTCTACACTGCCCATATAATGGCTTAAACCAAGACGAATGCTGCGATGATAGTTCATCATTCCGTTAATGTACCATATTCCAAAACCATCTGTAGGGAATTCCAATTGTTTGTCTCCATGGTAACTAGTCCAAGGGTAAAAGTCTGTAAATCCCTTGTCCTCAGTTTTGTACATATTGTAGTTCCCCGTTTTAGCGAATGTTTCTTCGAAGTTGGTGGTTAACAGTGGTGCATTTATATTCTTTATATAATCGGTTATTTGTTTGTGATGGGGTAATGGCTCCCAATCTTGTAGAAGCTTGACAACTTCTTTTTGCAGATTATAGTTGTTTCTTTTTTCGAGCTCCAGAATATCATAGAATTCAGTGATGGATATTCCTTGTGGCTTTTGCTTAAGTGTTTGAGAGGATACTTTTTTCCACAGTTCCATTAACAGATCGTCCCACGACAGGGCTTTCGGATTATCGGGGTAGCGGTTAATTCCGTTGCCTATTATGAAGGCTAAATTTTCCCTGTTCGATTCGATGATTTGTTTGATTTCTTTGGTATTTGCCATAGGGTTGGTTCTGTTTCATTCATATGTTTCCATTCTTTCAAATGCTATTTTTAGTTTTTTTGAAGCATTTGCTATCATGTCATGTGTGCCGCTGCCGTCTCCTACATATTTCACAACCATTTCGGTGTATTCTATCGCTTCTATAAATGTTTTGTCCGATGAGTCGGTCTTCTTTGCGCGTTCGAGTAAAATTAGCAGTTCGTCCAAATCCTCAAGCTCAGGAAGGTTACCCGGCCTCATTGTATTGATAGCCGCATTGAGGGCAACAGCGGCTGCATTAACTTCGGGTTGGCTATGAGTTTCATTTTCGAGCACTTTTGCGGCAGAGGTAAGCTGCTTGATAAGGCGCCGATAGCCATAAGGTGCCCAAGGTGAGTGCTCCGGTACTTTTACAACAAGTGTATTCCATACTTCCTGAGCCGTTTTTCTTTCTTCGGCTACCAGTAAAAGCTCTTTCAATGTAGCTATATCTACCGACGAAAGTTGATTATCAGCTGCGACATTCGAGCCGTCGGTAACATTGATCCTGAAATAGTGGGTCGAGTTCTTGTGGCGATAATAGTCGGGGAGGAATGTTTTCCCATCGAGAGTGAGGGAATAAACATTGCCTTCAGCGCCTTGTGAATTTTTATCAGGTTTGTTGGCTACAACATTGTTCAAATGAGAATCGATATTGATAATTGCTTTATGCCAACTGTCTACATCGGTTGCAGTCATTGCTAATGGACCATACATAAGGGTTCCTGCCCACATCGGTGTAAACAGGGTGTTTGTTTCGTTCTGTGCTGTTGCGGCAATTTCCATCTTATCGGGTCCGTAGTCGATGTGTTTTGTAAAAGGCATGGTAATTTCCACAACATCTTTGTTTGTCCAATTGCGCAAAGGAATAGTAGCATAGGTTCCTGGTTTATAGTAAGAAGCTATCGAAACTCCGTTGAGCTTTATGTCGAAGCCTTCGGTTGCCCAGTAAGGAACACGCAATTTCATGTTGAATTTACCCTTGCCTTTGGTTACTTTAATAGACGATTGTTCAGCAGGCCACAGGCATTCTTGTTGTATTGTAATCTTTTGGGCGTCCCATGTTAATATTGTCGGCATATACAAAGCTACCCAAAGTGTATTGTTATTCTCGGAAACAAAATAGGCCGATTCCTGATATTTAACATGATTCTCGGAACCGGTACCGCCACAGCAAGTCGATTGCGGAGTATGATTGCCCCATGCTTTTGAAGCATTTAATCCTACTGCGTAGTGATAAGTTGTTTGATAATGAGTATGATTTAACGAACCAACTAATTGGTTGTAAAGAATACGTTCGTAATAGTCCATATATCTGGCATCATCGGGGTTAAAGCAGTTGAGGTCTTTTGTTAGTTTTGCCAAATTGTAAGCGCAACAAGTCTCGTTGATATGTGGTGACGGATGCAGGTTGCGCTGACTGTCGGAAGTGACATTCGTAGCCATACTAAGAATTTGCGTATAGGGTTGGCGGAACATTTCGCCATTACCCACACCTCCTGAAGAGTAGCGGTAACGGCCTTGTATCATTTCCCAGAAATTTTCGGCCAAATTATAATAATAAGGATCTTGATTTCCTCTGAAACTACGGAGTGCACTTGTGATTTTCGGAATGTGTTGATTGGCATGACGTGTACGAATGTCATCGATGTTTTTAGATAGTGGATCGTAAAACGCTGGACTGTCGAAATAAGTAGAGGCTTCGAGTAAACGCTTTTTTTCGGTAGGGTTGCTAACCATCTCAGATAGGCGCGCTAAAGATTCGCCGGTTCCTCCATCTTCGCCGGCAATGTAGATGTTCCACATTTCGTAACGGTTACCGGGGCGTGTCCTACGTTCATCTTGACTTCCATCGGTTTTTACATAAGTCCGATAGTGTAACCGGTTCCAAATCCATAAACCCATATCTTTGGCTATAAGAAGGGCTTTATCTGCAATCTTTTTATCATCAATGTAAGTAGCAATATCAATTAGTCCGGCCAATTGTTTATGTATGGAGTAATAAGGTGCCCACACCCAGTCTGAATTGTTGTAGGCACGGTACATTTCTATCAAAACAGGATGTTGTGCCGGAATAGCGTTAAGGTAGCCGTAGCCGTATTTTTTGTATTGTGTCTTGTAAGTATCGAAATCTTCCCATGTTCCTTTCATTTGCCGAAGCTCTTCTTCCGGAGCAAAATCGCGGGCTTCCCAGTATCGTCCTAACTCTTCATCCCAAATAAAGGTTCGCTCCTGACATTCACGTAATTCGTTTACCATTCGGGTAATATTGTTGCGTAAAAGATTTTTTTGTTCAGGGTTGGTTGTGCTTGCAAAAGCAAAAGCCAACGCTGACATGTAATGCCCCGAACCATGTCCTTTCAGTTTCGTTGTTGGAGAATCCCAGCCATCGGCTTGGGTATAGCCGTCGGTACTCAAACCGTAAGCATCACGGTAGTTATAAAGTTGTTGAGAAACATCCCAGCTCATAATCTCACGGATAGCAAGTTCACGGTTAGAAGTAAGTCTATTGTCTCCTGTAATGGTTACTTTGTTCAAAGGAATCGGCTCGGCAATCACAGTTTTGGATGGAATATGGTATGGTTCGCCAACTACTCTGACTTTGGCTGTAATGGGATAGCCGTTGGGTGTTTTATTGTCGCCGGTAATAAAACCTGTTATGGTGTATTCATTTCCGACCGGATGCAGAGCCGGATCGGCTTGGCTTAGTTCGGTGGTCAGCGCCGAATTAGACCATTTAACCTGACGATATTCCGATTTGCCGTCTGAATAGGTTGTCCAGACCTGATAAGGAAGTCGTGGTACTGTTCCTTTCGGACATTCGATACTGATCGGTTCAATTTGAGCGATTGTCCGAACACTTATCTCAGTTGAGAAAACAGGACAAAATGAGATCAATAACAGGAATGATATTAATGTATTTTTCAAAAAGGACATGTTCGATCTTATTTATTTGGTGGCTGTTTATAATTGTGTATAAAAATAAGTCAAATCGAGCAAATTTCATAATTCGAGCGCAACAGCCCAAAAAGGTTTTACGCTCTGTTGTTAATCAGAGGATTTTTGGATCAAGTTCAAGGGGGAGATGTTCTGCTTCGGATTTCAGGACGGGACATTTAGAAAAAAAGAAGACGGAAATTACTTTCCGCCGCCTTATTTGTTTTCACAACGGAATAATCCTTATTGTGATTAGCTTTCAATTTGACAAAAATAGTTCTTTTTATGTTAAAATCAAATTATTTTCATTAAATTGGTCGAAAAAACAAAGAACTTAGATTATATGAGCAAAAAAGTTTTAGGTCTAGATCTCGGTACAAATTCAATAGGCTGGGCTTTAGTAAACTACATAGAAAGTATTCAGGAAAATAAATTTCAACCCTCTGATATTATTGATATTGGCAGTCGTATCATACCTATGGACGCTGCCACATTAAGTGATTTTGACAATGGTAATCTGAAAACGCAGGCTGCCGAGCGAACAAGATATCGGAGCGCTCGTCGTCTTCTTGAAAGGTATTTATTGCGACGCGAGCGCTTGCATAGAGTGTTACATATTTTAGGCTTTCTGCCCGAACATTATGCTAAATGTATTGATTTTCAAAAAAAACAAGGTCAGTTCTTACCCAATACTGAGCCTAAGATAGCCTATTTTCTAAACGATGAAACCGGGAAATATGAATTCTATTTTAAAGAATCATTTGCAGAAATGATACAGGATTTTATCAAGTGTCAGCCCGAATTAGTAAAAGATGGCAAAAAAGTACCTTACGATTGGACTATCTATTATTTGAGAAAAAAAGCCTTGTCGGAACAAATATCGAAAGAGGAATTAGCTTGGCTGATTCTGCATTTCAACCAGAAGCGAGGCTACTATCAGCAAAGAGGAGAAGAAGAAGATATAAACGAGGCTAAAGAATACCAAAAACTACGAGTTGTTAATGTAGAGGATTCAGGAGATAAAAAAGGAGATGCTATATGGTATAATGTGCTTCTGGAAAACGGAGATACTTACAAGAGGTTGAGCAGAATGCCTCTCGATTGGATAGGTAAAACAAAAGAGTTTATTGTTACATCCAAGATAGATAAGAATAATAACGAAAGACGCACTTATAGTATCCCGACCGAAGGAGACTGGACACTGGTGAAAAAACGAACCGAGAAAGAAATAGACGAATCGTACAAAACGGTTGGTTCTTATATTTATGACACATTATTAATAGATCCTGATCAGAAAATAAAAGGGAAACTCATTCAAACTATAGAGCGTACATTCTATCGAAAAGAACTTAATCAGATACTAAATAAGCAGAAAGAATTTCATTCTGAGCTAAATAATCCCCAATTATATAGTCTTTGTATTGAGGATTTATATAAAAGTAATAAGGCTTATTGTAACAGTATCCGAAACAAAAACTTTGAGTATCTCTTTATTGATGATATTATCTTCTATCAACGCCCGCTCAAGAGTAAAAAATCATTGATCGAAAATTGCCAATATGAATACAGAACGTATAAAAACCCAAAAACAGAAGAAGTCGAAAAAGAATGTCTGAAATGTATTTCCAAATCGCATCCGTTATTTGAAGAATTCAGACTATGGCAATTTCTGAAAAACGTGAGAATTATCAGAAAGGAAGATCGTGTGGATGTTACTGCTCTGTATTTGCCTGATGACGACAGCTATGTTGCATTGTTTGATAGATTGAAGGAAAAGAAAGAAGTAGCAGAGAAGTCTTTATTATCATTAGTGAAAAGTGCTAAACTTAAAGATACTGAATATGCTTGGAATTATGGCGATCGCTCATTGCCAATGTGTCCTACACATGCCGAAATTGTAACTCGGCTTAAGCATGTTAAGTTGGATGAAAATTTTCTTACACCGCAAATAGAAGAACATTTGTGGCATATACTGTATTCTGTAAGCGATAAACAGGAGCTAGAGCAGGCTCTAGAATCTTTTGCTATAAAATATGAAATAGGGCATCTGGACGAATTTGTTGCAGAATTTAAAAAAGTTAAACCATTTGATAAAGACTATGCTTCATATTCGTCAAAAGCGATTAAAAAACTGCTTCCGTTGATGAGGATAGGAAAGTATTGGAATGAAAATGCCATTGATAAAAAGACAAAAGAACGAATCGATAAAATTATAGATGGAGAGCATTGTGAAACAATAAATGAGATAACCCGCGAAAAGGTGAAAAAAGAACTGGGTGAAGAATTAAATATCACTTACTTTAAAGGATTACCACTCTGGCTGGCTTGTTATGTAGTATACAATCGTCATTCCGAAGCAAGCGAAACAACAAGATGGAAATCGCCGGAAGATATAGATAAGTTCTTGAAAGCCTTCAAACAACACTCCCTTCGCAATCCGGTAGTAGAGCAAATTATTACAGAAACCCTACGAGTAGTACGCGATATTTGGGTAAAACATGGTAGTTTATCAGAAATACACATAGAATTAGGGCGTGAGATGAAGAACCCTGCAAATAAACGGCAGGAAATAACCCGCAGGAATCTAGAAAATGAAAATACGAACCTACGTATAAAAGCATTATTATCTGAATTAAAGAACGAGGGAAACGATGTGCGGCCAGAGTCATTATCTCAACAGGAACGCCTCAAGATATATGAAGAAGGAGTATTAGGTTCAGATATCGAAATACCGGAAGATATTATCAAAATTACCCGTCAGAAACAACCCTCACAATCCGAGATTGTGAGGTATAAGTGTTGGTTGGAACAAGGATATTGCTCTCCATACACGGGAAAGCCTATCCCTTTGGGGCGATTATTCACTAATGAATATGATATAGAACATATTATTCCGCAAGCCCGTTATTATGATGATTCGTTCAGTAATAAAATAATTTGCGAAAGTGCTGTCAATAAAGATAAAGGCAGCATGCTGGCCTGTGAATATATCAGATTGCAGGGAGGGAAGAATATTGAACTTGGCAATGGGAAACAGGTACTTGTTCTTTCTTCCAATGAGTATGAGGACTTTGTTAAACGTAATTTCAGAAACTCTCCTCTAAAAAAGAAAAAACTGCTGATGGACGAGATTCCAGACGATTTTATTGAGCGGCAAATGAATGACACACGCTATATCAGCCGATATATAAAAGGATTGTTGTCGAATGTTGTCAGGGAAGAAAACGAACAGGAAGCCACATCAAAAAATATAATTTCAATTACAGGAGCCGTAACATCGAAACTAAAAGAAGATTGGGGGCTTAATGATGTGTGGAATAAAATTGTTACTCCTCGTTTCGAGAGGCTAAACAAGCTGACTAACTCCGATAGTTATGGGTATTGGGTTGATAAACAGATATTCAGAGTTCAAGTGCCGGAAGAGAATCAGAGAGGATTCAGCAAAAAACGTATAGATCATCGGCATCATGCTATGGATGCGCTTGTTGTAGCATGTGCGACTCGCTCTCATGTTAATTATCTGAATAATCAGTCAGCCAAATCGTCTTTTAAGGAAACCCGTTACGATCTGAAAATGAAGTTATGTTCAAAAAACAAGCAGGGAAAGTGGTTGTTCGATAAGCCATGGAATACTTTTACGCAAGATACGCAATCGGCTCTGAACAATATTATTATCAGCTTTAAACAAAATCAGCGTATAATTAATAAATCGACGAATAAATATCAAAAATTCGAAGATGGTATCAAGAAATTGGATCCACAAGCAAGTGGCGATAATTGGGCCATCCGTAAACCATTGCATAAAGAAACTGTTTATGGAAGAGTGAATCTGCAGTTAAAGAAAATGGTTAGTTTGTCTGTCGCTTTAGACAATTGGAAAATGATCGTAGATAAGGATATACGTGATAAAATAAAATTGTTGTTTGATGAAAAGTTTGATAAAAAACAGATTCTAGTCTATTTCAAAAAAGTTGGAAATAGATACAATCAGAGAGATATATCAAAGCTTGAGGTATACTATTTTAGTGATGAAAAAGAACCTTTAGTTGCAACGCGTAAGGCGCTGGACAGTAGCTTTACTGTTAAAAATATAAATGCTGTAACAGATACAGGTATCCGTCAAATATTGTTGCGTCATCTCGAACAATATCAAGGAAAAGCAGAAGATGCTTTTTCGCCAGAAGGTATTGATGAAATGAATAAAAATATTCGAATTCTGAATAATGGCAAAGCTCATAAACCTATTTACAAAGTTCGCGTATCAGAAACTTTAGGTAATAAATTCAATGTCGGCAATCGAGGGAATAGAAAGGTGAAATATGTAGAAGCAGCACAAGGAACAAATTTGTTTTTCGCTGTTTATCAGACTGACGAAGGTAAACGCAGCTTCGAAACCATTCCTCTAAATGTTGTTATTGAAAATCTTAAGCGGGGAGAAAATGCCGCTTCTCCGACAAATGAGAAAGGTGAGAGATTGTTATTTACTCTTTCGCCTAATGATTTGGTATATGTTCCCTCCGAAGATCAATTGGAAAATAAGGTCAGCATAGAGGATGTTGAAAAGAATAAAGATAGGATATACAAATTTGTGAGTTGCACAGGAAACGAGGGACATTTTATCCCTTATTACATTGCATCGGCTATCGTTCCAACAACAGAACTGGGGGCAAATAATAAAGCTCAAAGATCTTGGACTGGTGAAATGATAAAAGAAATGTGTTTAAAAATAGAAATAGATAGATTAGGTAAGATAACGGAACGTATTTAGTAAATAACCTTGAAAGCTAATCACAACTAACTCTACATGTGTATAGTGAGTTCGAGCTTTTTATTTACTAAATACGTTAACAAACTGTCTCTCTAATGGGAAGAGAAGATGTTATAAATGAATTGTAAATGAACGCATCATCCATCCGACTCTTTTATTTAAGTTTCGTAAAGATATATAAATTTATATATGTAGAGTTATAAAAGTTAAATTTATTTATATGTAATATTTAACAGCATCTTATAAACATGATATAGTAATGTGTAATATACTAAAAACGTATTTTTCTTTATTTTTAACGAAATACAATCTGATTATTAGCTTAATAGTTTTTTGATGTTTTTTATTTAATCTAAAACCTTAGTTTATGATAAAGAAAACACTATACTTTGGTAATCCTGCATATTTGAGTTTGGCGAACAAACAAATGATAATAAAGTTGCCCGAAGTCGAAAATGCGAATGTTCCAGATTTATTCAAAGAACAATCTAAAAGAAGTGTGCCTATAGAAGATGTCGGAGTGGTTATTCTAGATAATAAACGGATCACTATTACACATGGACTGATAGAAGAGCTTCTGGAAAATAATGTAGCTCTTGTTACTTGCGATTCTTCACGAATGCCTGTAGGATTAATGCTTCCTTTGTGCGGGCATTCTACGCAGACCGAACATTTTCGCGAACAAATGGAAGCTACACTACCTCTTAAGAAGCAACTTTGGCAACAAACAATTAAAGCAAAAATTAAGAATCAGGCTATTCTTCTAGAATCAACAAGAAATATTGATTCAACCCCAATGTTCAAATGGGCTGACAATGTAAAAAGCGGAGATTCGGATAACTATGAAGCGCAAGCCGCAGCCTATTTCTGGATGAATATTTTTTCTGATATTCCTGATTTTCGCCGCCATAGGGAAGGAGTCCCTCCTAATAACTTGTTAAATTATGGTTACGCTATTTTGCGAGCGGTCATTGCCCGTGCTCTGGTTTCATCGGGGATGCTGCCATCGTTAGGCATTTTTCATAGAAATAAATACAATGCTTATTGCCTGGCTGATGACATTATGGAGCCTTATCGTCCAGTGGTCGATAAGGTTGTAATTGATATAGTCGACACTCGTTCTGATATATCAGAGCTGAATATCGAATTGAAACAAATACTTTTATCTATTCCTGCTCAGGATGTAATGATGAATGGGAAACGACGTCCTCTATTAGTTGCGGCATCGCAAACTGCGGCAAGTTTATACAAATGTTTTTCGGGAGAATTCCGCAAAATTGTATATCCTGATATAATTGTTTGATTGCAAATGAGCTTATCCAGATTAAACGAATACAGAATTATGTGGGTAATGGTATTTTTTGATTTGCCGACTGAGACGAAGAAAGAGCGAAAAATGTATGCGGATTTTCGAAAAAAACTAATACAAGATGGTTTTACTATGTTTCAATTTTCAATTTACTTACGACATTGTGTTAGTAGAGAAAATGCAGCTGTACACATTGCTAGAGTGAAAAAAAGCTTACCACCAAAAGGCTATGTCGGAATTTTATGTGTTACAGATAAACAATTTGAAGCAATGGAACTCTTTTATGAAAAAAAGGAAAAGAATATATCTACCCCATACCAACAATTGGAATTATTTTAGAAAACAAAGAATCAGGAATTTTCCTGATTCTTTGTTTGGATATACACATTTTTTTAAATCTAAATTTTGTTGTAATCTTTTGATATATAGCACTTATATTGAGGGTATACTGTATATCCTCAGCTAATATACTAATTTGAAAGCTAATCACAACCGCCGGTTGTAGGGTCTTCGTATATTATCAACTGTATATCCTCAGCTAATATACTAATTTGAAAGCTAATCACAACCGCCGGGTGGCAAAGCTGCGAAAGCAAAAGACTGTATATCCTCAGCTAATATACTAATTTGAAAGCTAATCACAACTTGTTGAACGAACCTTTGAGTGGTCGCCAAACTGTATATCCTCAGCTAATATACTAATTTGAAAGCTAATCACAACGTCAAGCCAAACAGGATTTGGAGGATTTGAACTGTATATCCTCAGCTAATATACTAATTTGAAAGCTAATCACAACCATGCCTTAAACCTGTCATTGTAAAAGTCGACTGTATATCCTCAGCTAATATACTAATTTGAAAGCTAATCACAACTCTCTGTGGTAAGCGCTTGTTATCCCCTATACTGTATATCCTCAGCTAATATACTAATTTGAAAGCTAATCACAACTGAAATCCCGTACAGATTCACATTATTTATACTGTATATCCTCAGCTAATATACTAATTTGAAAGCTAATCACAACTGAGAAAGAACGTAAAAAAAATGGTTGGAAACTGTATATCCTCAGCTAATATACTAATTTGAAAGCTAATCACAACTGAGCGGTTACGAAGCATTTATGACCGAATACTGTATATCCTCAGCTAATATACTAATTTGAAAGCTAATCACAACAATCCCGTACAGATTCACATTATTTATTTAACTGTATATCCTCAGCTAATATACTAATTTGAAAGCTAATCACAACACATGGCTTCTGCTGCTTGTGCGTCACGCAACTGTATATCCTCAGCTAATATACTAATTTGAAAGCTAATCACAACCTCTATTATACATGATTCAAAATTTTAATAACTGTATATCCTCAGCTAATATACTAATTTGAAAGCTAATCACAACTGCGTTCGTTTTTATGCCGGGGGTTCACATACTGTATATCCTCAGCTAATATACTAATTTGAAAGCTAATCACAACCCCGCACCGCTTAAACCGTCTCTTATTGCACACTGTATATCCTCAGCTAATATACTAATTTGAAAGCTAATCACAACTTAGATTTTTCGGCGTAAAATTGTATATTAACTGTATATCCTCAGCTAATATACTAATTTGAAAGCTAATCACAACGCTTCGCTTGATGCTGTTGCATTTGCTCCTACTGTATATCCTCAGCTAATATACTAATTTGAAAGCTAATCACAACTGATCTGTGATACTATTCTAAATACAGTCCACTGTATATCCTCAGCTAATATACTAATTTGAAAGCTAATCACAACCTCTTATGGCTTTTTCACATTCTTTTTTCGACTGTATATCCTCAGCTAATATACTAATTTGAAAGCTAATCACAACATAACCTACTCTCTCGCTTCTCTCTTGTAGACTGTATATCCTCAGCTAATATACTAATTTGAAAGCTAATCACAACTTAAAAGCTATACACACCTTACTTGATAAACTGTATATCCTCAGCTAATATACTAATTTGAAAGCTAATCACAACCTAGAGTAGTTATTACTCTAGTAGATTTATACTGTATATCCTCAGCTAATATACTAATTTGAAAGCTAATCACAACTAGTCGATTTTTGAGACTTTTTCCACTTACACTGTATATCCTCAGCTAATATACTAATTTGAAAGCTAATCACAACCAGTTTTCACACATTGACATGAGGGTTTGTACTGTATATCCTCAGCTAATATACTAATTTGAAAGCTAATCACAACGTTTTTTATTTTCTTCCATTCCAATAAAATACTGTATATCCTCAGCTAATATACTAATTTGAAAGCTAATCACAACGGTGTGTCGTCCATTCCTAAAAATACCCCTACTGTATATCCTCAGCTAATATACTAATTTGAAAGCTAATCACAACTAAAAAGCTATACACACCTTACTTGATAATACTGTATATCCTCAGCTAATATACTAATTTGAAAGCTAATCACAACATTATATTGTAAATGTATTGATTTTTTTATACTGTATATCCTCAGCTAATATACTAATTTGAAAGCTAATCACAACCGTTAGTTAATTTAGCACTATACTACTTGAACTGTATATCCTCAGCTAATATACTAATTTGAAAGCTAATCACAACTTTGTTTCTACTGCCTCTCTTTCTGCTTCGACTGTATATCCTCAGCTAATATACTAATTTGAAAGCTAATCACAACCGTTGCCGAACAGGCCAAAGCTGCAGCAATACTGTATATCCTCAGCTAATATACTAATTTGAAAGCTAATCACAACACTTTTCATCATTTAACCTTTGTTCTTCTTACTGTATATCCTCAGCTAATATACTAATTTGAAAGCTAATCACAACTTCAATCCATTCATCACTTTTACTTTCATCACTGTATATCCTCAGCTAATATACTAATTTGAAAGCTAATCACAACCATCCAATAATGGGTCAAGTATATTTTCATACTGTATATCCTCAGCTAATATACTAATTTGAAAGCTAATCACAACGCTGCATTTGGTTGTCCTTCCGTTTTGGTTACTGTAATCCGCGTCAGGAATTCCCTTCGTTTCGATCTGGAGGAACTCGATACATGGATGAGATCGGGAGCACCAAAAATCATAAACCTTGGGCTTCAAAAACTCAAAGAAAATAACGATAGTCAAACAACAAATAACATTAATAATTCATTGTAATTTTTCGTTCGTCGGGAGGAGTGGCCTCTCCGCTGGGTGATTCCCGACCGATGAGTTATTTGTATTTTCTATTTCTCAATTTTGGGACTCTTTAGATAGCTGATTAATCCCGATTATTGATCCACATTGTATTATTTTACTTCCTTTGTAAAACAAGCAAATCATTGTATCATCTGCTCAAAAGTTTTTTCCTTTATTACGATTTTCCTCCTTTTCTAAAAATATCATTATCCTTCAACTCTAACTAACTCTGTTTTGGCTGTAATCATCAGAGGAAAATGTAAAATAAGGAAAATATTTAAGCAATTAGTTCTGTATATTAAATAATATTTATATTTTGCAATAATTAAGTTAATTAATCCATGAATAGAATATTATGAAAATCAAGTTTTACTTTTTATTGATAGGAATATTGTTCCTGATCACAGGAAAAAATTTCGGGGCCTCTAACTTTGAAAAGATACAAAATAATGACTCTATAACTCTAATTCAATCAACAGATAAGGTTATCGAAATATGGAAACAAAATATAACCTTGACTGCAGAGCAGGAAATTCTGATGCGACAAAATACAATAGAGTATTTGGCTAAAAGAAAAAAGATACTGGGAGACGTAAAGAACGATAGCAAAAAAAAGTTAACCGAAGATCAAAAAAAATCTTTAAGTGAAGTTGGGCGTTCCTATCGGGAGGGTATTGATACGCTTTTGACCGAAGAACAAAAAGCCAAACTGGAATATAACAGGGAAGTAAAGAAAGCTACTGTAAATAAAATTGCAGAAAAAAGTAGTCCAAAGTAATATGAATTGGAATACTTCTCATAAATACGGTTGATTTTTATCTTTATTAATTTCCCAATTCTACTAGTTTACCTAAAATGATCTGATTATGAAAAAAATAATAATTCTTTGCTTTTTTACTTTCTGTATTCAAATATCAATACAGGCACAGTCGGTTATAAGAAATTTTGGTTTATTCGAATATGAGTGTTCCGACTCTGAAATAGTGTGGGATATAGATGTAGTTACTACAGGACATCTTTTTCTGATGCTTTATGTAGATATACAGGAGTATTGGGACGGTATATATGTATACAGCATCGACAATTTGGGAAATGCTGTCCTGCAAACAACCCTAACCGGTAACGATACAGGTATAATCCGCTCATTGTACCCAAACGGAAAAATGCGGATAGTATTCCTGCCCGAATATCCCGAGTATAGGGATGAGAACTTCTGGGGGCTTATAGAAATAGGGGTTTATGAAAATAAGAAGATTTCTTATTCTTATGATGCCTCAGGCAACCGGATAGGTCGTAGCATAGTTCTTGAAACATCACCCGGTTTACGATCCGCTGCATTTGATAGAGAATCGCAAGAAGAAACTGTTTATGAAGAAACATTTGAATACCAAATCGATAATGAACTACAAGATGCCAACATATTGATTTATCCAAATCCGACCCATGGACAACTTGCTGTCGAAATAAACAATGTACCACAAGAAATGGTAGGTGAAGTTTATTTAATAAAAGGCAATAATCAATTAATAAGTAAAAAAACTATAAGAGCAGATCAGAAAACAGAATTTGACTTAACTACGCAAAATCCGGGAGTTTACCTGTTAAATATCAAAATAGGCAATAGTATTTCCACTTGGAAAATCATTAAGCATTAGTATAAAGCATTGTTTTCAATAAATAAAGACAGATTATCCTTCTTCTAAATTAAAATAGCTATGAAACACAAATATATATTACTTGTATTCTTTTACTTGGTATTTAATATCGTTAACTCCTTAAGTGTTCTACAAGGACAGGATTTTAATTACCCCGTTAATCCGGATTTATCCAGTACAGCAACAGAGGCTGTCGGTTCTTTAAACGGAGAATTAAATGTTTCGAATATAGGAGCCGCAACATATTCGATGCCTATCGATGTTTCATTAGGTGTTGGCGGTATGCAACCGTCTTTAGCAATCGCATATAATAGCCAGGGTGGTAACGGTCTGGTAGGATGGGGCTGTAATTTATCAGGGCTTTCGGTTATTAGCCGTACCCCGAAAACCATTTATCATGATGGTGAGGCTAAAGGAATAACATACCATGCTGATGATGCTTATATGTTAGATGGACAACGGTTAATCCTGGTTTCGGGAACTGCCGGACAGGAGGGAGCGGTATATTCACCCGAAGCCGACCCGTTTACAACCGTAACCGTGTATGGAGCATATAACAGTTCTACTGCCAGCACTTGGTTTGAAGTAAAATCGTCAAATGGAATGAAATATCGTTTAGGCACATCTTCTTCATCTAGGCAAACTTATAGCATAGATGGCTCTCCGAGGATTAATGCTTGGTATTTAAGCTATGCAGAAGACCCTTTGGGGAATTATATAGATTACACATATACAAAAAATAACTACTTTGTATACCCTAATACAATAACTTACGGAAAGAATAAAAACGGAACAAATAGCCTTCAAAATACTGTTACCTTTAATTATGAATCCCGTAATGATGTAATGCCTTTTGTTATGGAAGGAATTAAAGGTTCTGTATCACGACGGTTAAAAAGCATAACATCAAAAACAGGAAATGAAACATATCGCATTTATGAATTTGTTTATAACACTACGGGAGATGCCGGAGGTACAAAATTCTCCCGGTTAACAGATATTGTAATAAAGAACAGCGAGGGACAGGCACTCAAGCCAACAAAACTGAATTGGGAATATTTGCCCGCTTTTTCTTCAACCTCTACAACTATACCCAGCGTACAGAACAACCCTTTTCATAATAAACCTTTTGATGACCAGACTTTTACGGCAATGGATGTGAACGGCGATGGACTGACTGATTTGGTTGGTATATATCAATATGAAGGTATATTTAGTGCCAGTGCATATTGTGCTTCATTGGATGAAAACGGAGAGATCCGATTTACATATGATAGGTCATGGCTTCTAGGCACAAGTATTTATTGTAATTTTCAGGGATTCTCGCCAATTGATATTGACGGTGATGGAATAAATGAAATTCTGGTTCCTACATTATATACAGATTTGAATGCAGAAGTTGTTGAATTCGTATTATTTAATTCCCAACGCACTATACCATCAAGTTTTAGCCACGCAATAAGTAAAGGCCGCCAGATGCCTGTTTATGCAACCGGAGATATGAATAACGATGGAAAGACTGATGTTATTTTTATTGAAAAGGAAAAAAATACCGATAAATATATTTGTAAAATAACAACTTTTTCGGGAGCTAATTTCAGTAGCCATCAAATTAATTTGACGATACCATCTACACCTGAAAAGATGTTTATATCCGATTACAACGGAGACGGATTAAACGATATGTTGGTTTTCTACAATGGTGGGTATACTATTTTCTGGAATCAGGGAAACGGGATATCGCCTACGACTCTTTCCGACAATAATAAAACCGCAGGAACAAACATCGGCAACGTTTGGATGATACGTGATGGGGATTTTAATGGAGATGGCTTGTCTGATTTTATAATGAATGCCTCGTACGAAAATAAATGGTATTTCGCTTTAAACAACGGGGACGGTACATTTACTAAAACATTAGCCTGTACTTTGGAAATTTTCGATCAGGGAACAAGTGCAGATAATGATAAATTCACTTGCTTAGTTTATGATTTTGATTTTGATGGAAAATCGGATGTTGTTATAAGCAAAGCTATGTACAACACTACAATGGGTACTACAAATGTTCCTATTACTATTGTTACTACAAATACTCATTGGATGCGTTCGACAGGAAATACACTTACGGAAATAGTGGCAAGAACTTCTAACAAAGAATATCATGCGAAAGCATCTCGTTATGTATTAGGAGATTTCAGAGGAACGGGGCAATTGCAACTAATGAATTATGGATACGATTGTGCCTCTTCCGTAGGAGATTCTCCAACTACTAATAAATGGAGGTTGTATAACAATAACTATGACGCAAATCAGGGTAAAGTGGTGCGGATTACAGATGGCTATGGGGCCACATCCGAAATTACATATACTACACTTGCCAATGACATTGTATACACAAAACAGAAAGATGGTGATTCTAATGCTCAATACCCTGTAGCAAACTATCAATTACCTATCCATACTGTTTATATGGTAAAAGATAAAGGGGTAACCACAACCTATCAATACGGAGGCCTCAAAGTTCATTTGCAGGGAAAGGGTATGCTCGGTATGTTCTATAGCAAAATATATAATACAACTCATGATGTAGCAACTGAATCGAAAACTTATTTTGACAATAACTTTTATCTGCCTGAGACAGTATACACCGAAACTACAGAATCAAGAATTAAAACAGGGGAAACCGAAACATATTTTACAGCAGTAGATAAGGGAAATAAAAAATACTTTTATTATCCTCGTGAAGTAACCAAGATAGATGAGTATAACAATACTGTATTTAATTCGTATGCTTATAATACAGATTATGGCTATCTGGCATCCGAAAGTTCCTATATCCATAATCAAGACATGTATAAGAAGGTAGAATACGGCAACCATGTATTGGCAGGAGGCACATATAAACCACGACTGATAACCACGACACAGAAACATGATGACGAAAACAGTGTTTTTACTCAAAAACAATATATATTGTACAATGGCACCTACGGTTACCCGATACAGGTCACTGAAAATTATGGTTCGTCTTTGCCATTTTCGACCTATTATACATACGATATCTTTGGTAATGTTTTAACAACACGGACAAATGAACCGTTGATCGAGTATACCGAATATGATGCTACAAAGCGATTTGTAACTAAAACCTATACTGTTCCGGCATCGGAGGTAGCTACATTCACTTACGACACATGGGGGAATGTGCTGACTGAAAAAGACGAGACCAGCAGTACTAATATACTGACAACTACCCATACCTACGATAATTGGGGAAACCCTGTATCTACCGTTTATGCGGATGGAAGAAGAGAAACTTTTCATTCGGGATGGGGTATTAACAGTGGTAGTTATAGTAGTAAAAGTTATTTCTCAGTAGTTCAAGGCGACGGTAAGCCCTGGGTGAAAACATGGTATGATAGTTATGGACGCGAAGTGGAAATTGAGACTATAGGGGCTAAAAATATAAGCATAAAACAATCGAAGATATATAACACTAAAAATCAACTTGTAAATGAAACTTCCCAGCGAGGGAATCTTACAACTTCGATGTCATATGCATACGACACACGAGGGCGTTTGCAGCGTACTACAAGCAGTACCGGAAAGATAGAAACATACGGTTATGGAAACCGCACAAATACGGTTACATCCAATGGACGGTCATATACTAAAACATACGATGCATGGGGGAATATAAAAACATCTACCGATCCTGTATCTACCGTCAGTTACACTTATGCATCGTTAGGAAAACCAAAGACTATAACAACAGGAGGAGCTACTCTTTCGATGACATATTACGATACAGGAAACCAAAAGACATTAACCGACCCCAACGCCGGAACTACATCCTATATATATGATGCTGCCGGGCGGGTTACCCAACAGAGCAGAGCCGGTAAAACAACCACCAATGTGTATGACGCGCTAGGTAGGCTAACTTCGTCGGTCACAGACGGGCTTACAACAACCTATACCTATGGTACATCGGGCAATAGCTTGTTACGCTTGAGTAAGGTACAAGTTGGTAGTGGCGATAAGTATAGTTATTTTGGTTATAGCTACGACCAATATGGACGTATGTTAAGAAAAATCGATTATCTTTATGATAAATCAAACGGGGGAGCATCATCTTTTACCTCTACTTATACATATAACGATTTGGGACAATTAAGTAATATCGGTTACTCGGGTGGTCCATCGGTTGACAGGCAATACGATGCTTACGGGAATCTGGCGAAGGTATCAGTCGGAACGCAGGATATATGGGAGTTGACAAATAACACAGGTTTAATTAAAGAATCGAAGATGGGAGGAATAATCACTTCCACACGAACACTGAATACGAAGGGATTTTTAACCAGTCAGAAATCAGTTATAGGTTCTTCCACTCTTCATAATATGACTTATACGTTTGATGGGACGACGGGTAATTTAACCTCACGCACGGGTATGATAGGGCAAACCGAATCTTTTACCTATGATAATCTGGACAGGCTTACTACAGTTAAGCACAACAATTCTGTTGTTATGCAGATGGATTATAAAGCCAATGGGAATATCGATTTTAAAACGGGACTGGGACAATACAGCTACTTGTCATCCAAACCCCATGCATTACAGTCGGTTGAAGATGACAGTATGATACCCGATACGCAGCAAGAGGTTTTGTATAACGGTTTTAATAAGGTTTCGCAAATAAAAGAGACGCCCGGCAGTTCAATTAAAAAGTCCCATTCTTTAAATATAGATTATGGGGCAACAGAGCAAAGACGCAGAAGTATATTAAAACGACAAAACGGAACTACCAGAACTGTACATTATGCAGGAAATACCGAATTGGTGCAAGATACACGATCTCCCAGCATGTCTGCCCGATTGCATTATATTTACGCAGGCGATGGCTTGGCGGCTGTATATGTAGGAACTGCTGCTAGTGGAAAAATCTACTATGTACATAAAGACCATTTGGGGAGTATAGTTAAACTGACCGAAGGTAACGGAACGGAAGTGTTCAAGGCTTCGTACGATGCATGGGGCAAACAGACTATAAGTAACAATACATTTGCTTTTCATCGGGGTTACACGGGTCATGAGCATCTACCGGAGTTTAACCTGATTGACATGAACGGACGGGTATACGACCCTATGCTCTCTCGCTTCCTGTCGCCCGACCCTTATGTACAAATGCCCGATTTGAGCCAGAATTTCAATCGCTATTCGTATTGTTTGAACAATCCGTTAAAGTATACGGATCCGAGTGGGGAATTATTTTGGATGGCAATTGCAGGCCCTATAATCTTTAATAGTTTGAATGCCGGATTCTCTGCTAAATTTGAAGGAGGTAACTTTTTTAAGAGTTTTGCTATTAGTGCAGTAACAACGGCAGCAACCATTGGTGTATCGCAATATTTTGGCGGTCTGAATGTTTCAGGCATAATGCCAAATGGAGCATTGCATGCGGGGATAAATGTAACCACACAAGGAGTGGCAAATGTGATTTCGGGTAATAAATTCTTTGACGGATGGGCTATTAACGCAGGTATAGGCTTTGCCCAAGGAGCAAATGCCGGATATCAGTTGTCAAAAAAGAATGGACTAAATTATTGGTGGGGAAATGAAGTGAAATACAGGAGAACTCAAAAATCCTTTTTTAATATTAACAATCCTCTTGTTTTAAAATATGAATATGTAGATATGGAACTTCTTGAAACAATAGATTGTGATGGTATGTCATTTGGCGCAACTCATTCGAAAATAATGTCTTCAGAAGATTGGCAGAAAAAATTGAAATCATATATAGTAATAGGAGAAGATGGTAAAGAATATCTTGACTATAACCAAGTTTATCGTGATTTCGGAATAAAACACTCTGAAATAGGTATAGATTATGAAAAGTTAGCAAAATATCACAAAGAGGGTTATAATAAAGGGCATGTAAGAGTAAAAGAATATTATTCCGAGAGAGATGGCAAATATTTACCACACAGGATGTATCTGAAAAAAGTAGAATATGTACCTGGGAAATATTTCAAAATTCATGTAGGAGATCCAGGAAATGCAGATATTAATATGAAGTATAATCTATTAAATGATAATTTACCTTTTGAATTTAATACATTTTCTATATTTAAATAAATCACTGTTAGTATGAGAATTATAAATATTATTTTATTGATATTGGTTTTTAATTGTGGGTTATATTCCCAAATAATCAAACCTGAAGTATATAGATGTAATAGTCATAAGCAGAATGATCTGGTAGTAATACAAGAAGGTACATTATTTTTAATTATGGATAGAGGATGGTATTATTTATATGCAGGTAAATTTGCAGATAACTATATATGTCATATTCCTATACTTGATATAAACTATGGGACAATTAAATCATCTTTAGAAAATAAAGATAGAGAGACAAAACTCATTATAGAAAATACAGCTTATATGCCTCCCTATTATAAAAAAGATAGTTTATTATTGGGTGTTAGAAATCCGTTTGTCGTATTTTATGATTCAATTAATAATATTAAGTTTTCAAAAACGATAGGTGATGGCGTTTTGCAAAATCAAAAGAGAATATTTTCATTACCTATCAAATTTATTCAAGATAAACATATTAATTGGATTCATAAAAATTCAAAATATCTAGAAAAGAATCAAATACCAGATACGCTAAGATATGATTATATAAGTTTTTCTTTTGCTGACGAAAAGAATTATACTGAGTCTGTTTTTGTGAAAAATAATTATACAATAAGAGCAGAAATCTATTTTTATCCCTTAACAAGATTTATGAAAACTAAAAAAGTGAAATATAAATTGAAGAATGAGAATTTAATAATAGAATATCCTGACGAATTCTTAGAACCGGTTTATCCACTAAATAAGTCAAAGAAAAAATATAGAAAAAAAGAAATGAAATTTGAGCGAATTTCGAAAAATGAATTAACTGAAAAAGAAAAAGCTTTGTTTTATTATATGCTAAATAATTTGGATAATAAAGAAAATAAATACTAAATCGTCATATGAAAGAGCTATTATATGTTATAATTATTAGTTGGATATGCGTTTTTAATGGCAATACCCAAAATATATTTCAGCAGATAAAAGCATCTTATCAAATGCTTGATTCTATTACATATATAAAAAAAGCATGCTTAAAAGAATGTTGTAAATTTGATTCGGATGATGATATAATTTGGTGCTATAACAAATGGAAAAATGACAAGATACCTAAAACAGAAGTTGTATTCACTTTAAATATAGATATTGATTCAACATCAATATATACAGAAGATTATATAAAATTGGACACAAATGAATATAATTTTTCACTTATTTTTTTTGATGAACAATGGCAAATAAAATATCATATAAGCTTTGCTAATAATAAGATTTATCCGTTTTTGAATGAATTTATAGGAGATAGATATGTAAAAAAATTTGTATCTGGATATAAAAAAGTAATAAAAATCAATCCTAAGTATATATTAAGGAGCTTTCGTTTACCATATACAATATTATATATTCAAAATGATATGGATGAAAAGATATATTTATATCAAATTTGGGAAGAAAAAACATATGAATTAGATGAGTATATGAAAATTATAATGGATAAAAATAATAAGGATAATTACCGCTATCGTTATCTAAATGGTGTCATTGAATGGTGATAAAAGTCCTTGTGTTTTAAAGTAAATGTGAATTAAAATAAAATTATTTCTGTCAGAAATGTCAGGTTTTGCAAGTGAACAGGCGCTTTAAGCTACTCAAAGGATGATGTAATTATAGCTAGATAGAATTGCGATCTTTAAATTGTATAAACAGGTATTCTTAACAATCCTCTCAAGTATACTGGTGAATGGTTTTGGTTGATACCTGCGGCAATAGGTTTTGCATCGGGGTATGTAGGGCATGGAATGACCACCAATAATTGGGGAATGAAGGCTGTATATTCCGGAGCATTTTCGGCTGCAGCTGCTACTATTGGATATGGGGTAGCCGGTTTTTCTCCCGCATCGTCAATGGGCAATGTATTTCAACATTTTTCTACCGCAGGAGCTTTAAAGTATGGGGCTATGTTTGCCGCCAATACAGCTCTGTCACACGTAATTCCTTCTGCGAATATACCATTTGGTAATTCTGGTTTTGGAATTTCATTAAATCCGGTAGCTATGATGACAGCAGGCATTAGCTCTTCGGCCGGAGGAGGCTTCCGTTTCGGAGCAGGAATAAGTGCCCATCAAAGAATTGGAGACTGGACTTTGAGTGCGGGATTAAGTTCTCAAGGCAAAGGTTTCGGAAATGCTTTTCTCGGAGCTTCGTACGATGATGGCACTCGAGGATTTTCCTATCATCATAATTGGTATATGCAAGGAGGTACACAAAGAACAGGGACAATAGGAGCAAGAGCAGGTGATTGGTCTTTACGATGGGAAAACGATGTACTTGCCCGAAATGGAGACAGATTCAGAAGTAATGCTACGGAATTAGGATATAAAAACTATTTAGTAGGTACAAACGTATATACAACTGATCCTGTTGATTATGAAAATAGAGATTATAATAATAATGGATCAAATATTTTTAACAATAAAAATGGGACATATAAAGATGGATACCAACTATCTAGTCCTCTTTATATAGGGAAGAAGACTAAATATGGAATGACCCGAGTAGGACTTAATCGTTCTGAATTCGGCGACTTTTTCCAAAATGGATTCCATCATTTAAAGTTACCATTCATTGTCTGGGGCTTTGATGCTATGAGTTCTGGAAATTTCCAATTAGGAAATTATAGTAATATTTATTATCAATCAGGCAGATATATGCCAAATTCGTTGTATTAGTTATGAAAATAAGTATTGTAAAAATTATATTATTAATATTATCAGTATCTACTTTACAGACTTGTACTGTATTATCTGTTTTTTTTAGGCCATCAGGATTCATTTATAAATATGATGGAAAATATACTAGCTTGGATACATTAATTGACATTGATGGCTATTATAAAAGTAATGAACCGATACTTCAATTGTATCCTTCACATAAAACCCAGATACCTCTTTATTCGTGCATAATGTTTTATAGAGATGGCCTAGTGTGCTGTTCTTCAACAGGAACACCATATGAATCATTCAAAGATGGGCTATATCCTGTAGGATGGGGCACTTATATTATAATGGGGGACACTATTAAATGTCAATTTATACCTAAAGAGTCTGTAGAAAACGGAGCACCTATTACAAATCGTAATTTTTTAATAGTTTCAATTAGTGAACTTAAAGAAATTTGTCCAGTGCACCTGAATGATGATAATTATTCATTTCATCCATTAGAAAACCGTATAGATTCGACCAATTGGTTGTTAAAGAAAAAATGGTTTTGGGAGAAAGATGCTTATGAAAAATATAAAGAAAAATTAAAGCAGGAATAAATGTAACCACACAAGGAGTAGCAAATGTGATTTCGGGTAATAAATTCTTTGACGGATGGGCTGTTAACGCAGGTATAGGTTTTGCCCAAGGAGCAAATTCCGGATATCAGTTGTCAAAAAAGAATGGGCTAAATTATTGGTGGGGAAAGAAGGTTATGGATGGTAGAACTCAATGGTCTTTTTTTACGTCTGAGAAACCATATTTTTCTTCTCGACTTTCTATTAAAAGTGTTTCTGTTACAGGTAAGAATGTTTGTATTCCTGAAACTTTATTTGAATTGGAAAAATCTAAAGGAGGAACACGTACTCTTGAAGACTTTAAGAAAAGTACAAACTGGAAAGAAGATGTTGGCGTAGTTTTAAATAAAGACAAAGAATCATACAGTAATTTTATTGCCAAACAAGGATTTGAAAATGAAGTGTTAAATGTAGATGATATAGGAAATGTAGCTTTCGTGCAAAGCGTAACTGATAATAATCAAAATATCACTATTGTTTACGAACGAGATGGGATAAGACATGCTATAAATGCAAGAGGAGTTGACTTTTATCGAAGTGGTAAAACAAAAATTTTAGGCAGAGAGGAAAATCTTTGGTTGAAAGATTTAAATAGTCGAGAAAGAACATATTATTTTCTAATAAAATAAACTATTAATCATATGATATGAAAAAGATATTTATTATAAGTCTGATGTGCTGTATACATTTTCATATAGCTGGACAATATAAAAATATAGACAGAATTAATGATTATTATCAATTAATAAATAAAAACCAGATAATTGATTCATTAGTAAAAAAAAGTTTAAGTACATATAAACTATCTTATAGTTATAAATCTTTAAATATTTCAGAGGATTCATTGATGCGAAAACATACTAATGAATTAACAAATATACAAAGTAATGCTTCAATTATTGTATTTATGCCTATCGTAGAAAATGCACAAGAGTATACTTTAAAAAAAAATATTTATAATTTTATTTATATTGATACGGTGGATATTCGAATCAAGTATTACTACTTAGAAAATAGAGAAGAAATAATTCTAACTAAAGAACATTTTTTATATAAAAATAACAATTTCATACCCGATGGCTTGAAAGTGCTGAATGCTTGTTGTGGGATAGGACAGATAACGAAATACCTGTTGGATAAAGGCCTATCAGTCGAAGGATTCGATATTGATTCTGAACTCGTGGACACTTGCAGTATCTTATATCCGCAGGCAAAGTTCTATCAATACGACTACATGGATAAAGTCAGCGAAAAACGTTGGGACTTAATTGTTGCTAATCCGCCGTTTGAGAAACAGCTCATGAAAGGCTTTGCGTTGTGGTTAGAAACAGTATTGACAAAAAACGGAAAAGCCATATTTATGATTCCCTCGGGCTATCTTGATAAAAATCATTCGAAAGAGCTAATGTCGGCATTGAACAGATTTAACTGTCAGCATTGGGAGAAAGTGGAAGGATTGAAATATCCCGCTGAAATCATTATCATGGGACTCGATTCAGATATAGACAACGATAACAAAGAAAATAACATTATAAAAAATGAACTTATGAAAGCAGATGACGTATTATTGGTTGGTTTGGATAAAATAACTCCGAACCCCTTAAATCAACGAAAAAGAATTAATAAAGAAGAACTGGAAGAACTTGCTCAAAGTATAAGAGAGCACGGTTTATTACATCCCATAGCACTGCGGGAGAAAGATAATGGCTATGAAATAGTTTATGGCGAAAGGCGGTATCGGGCATATCTGCTAAATGGAGAAACAACAATACCCGCTATAATAAAGCAGCTCAGCGATAGTCAAGTGTTGGAAATAGTTTTGGCCGAAAACATTATACGCAAAGACCTGTCTGTAATGGAAGAATCCGATGCTTTCCAGCAATTCCTGGATTCGGGTAATTATACTATTGAGGATGTGTGCACCAAATCCGGGAAAAGCGATTCGTATGTACGCAACAGGTTAAGGTTACAGAATATTATAGATGAGTTCAAAGTATTGTTGGATAATGAAGAAATCGCTATCGGAATAGGCTTTGAATTGTCTAAATATGCGAAAAGTACCCAGAAGCATATATACAAGGAGCATTTCATCCATGATGACAATACGAATTGGAAGGAGCTGGGAGTAAAAGATTTTACAGGGCGGATAGAACGTTTATATACAAACGACCTTACCAAGTTCAATTTTGATAAAAGCGAATGCGAATCCAGCCAGTTTAATACAGCCTTGTATGAGCTATTCCCGACTAAGAACGGACGTTGTACAAACGGGGACTGCCTGCTGGCTAAAAAGAATAAATACACGGCAAGCTTTTGTGTTGCCGCATCAGAGAAATACCCTCACTTGGCAATTTGTATAGCTCCTTATGATAAGTTGAACGATGAAGTCAACAATAGCCTTCAGGAGCAAGGGATCGAAGTTGTAGCTATTAAAACCGAAGAATATCCCCAAAAGCCTCAAAAACCGGAAAGAACTGATTTTTCAACAGAAGAAGAATTCAATATAGCAATGGGGGAGTATACAATTGATGATATGGGCTATGCCTCGGATATGGATGAAATTGAAGCAAAGGTGCAGTCGGGAGAGTACAGACGTGTCGTTTATATCGGCGATAATAACCCCAAGTTATGTTATGCCCGTGTAGACCCAAAAGAGAAGACCGAAGACCCGAAAGAAAAGCTTATCCGACAAGATGAGGCGAATAAAGAGAATGTTACAAAAGGGACAGCCAAAGAAATTATGCAGTTATTGCAATCCCTTGAAATATCAACACCTGCATTTTCTGCTTTTGAAGAAGGAATATTGCTGTTTATGATGCTCGACAGCCTGAACTGGAAGCATTATCCTTTAATAGGAATAGATAATAAAGAGAAACGATCTTTAACGGATGAAGAAAAATATAAGATTATGAAAGGAGCGACTCCGGAACAAATCCTTATAATTAAGCGTGATTTTATCATTCGGAATATAGGGAATCCGTCAGCATCAAAATATGCTTTGTTGTTACTGATGGAGTTTTCTAAACTTCATTTTCCACAGGAAACAGCTGACCTGACAAGGAAACATTTGGATATATACAACCAGAAAAAGCAGAAGCTACAGGAACAAATGAATAAACTGAAAGCCAAACAGCCGGAGCATCGGCTTTGTTAAAAATAGGTCGATTTTCGTTTGTAAATGTAAATATTTAATCAAACGATTTAATAAATTATAAATATGCGATTAGTTTTTTGAGACATTAAAAGAGGAGAAGAAAATCACTGCAAATTTTGGCAAAAAAGTTAAGCTATCCTTTAACTGGCAAATTTCATTGGCAACAAAAGAAAAAAGCAGTTGCGAATCTTCGTAACTGCTTCATTTTCTTGCTCTTCCTCTTGGACTTGAACCAAGGACCCTCTGATTAACAGTCAGATGCTCTAACCGACTGAGCTAAGGAAGAATTAGCTTTTGTTTTTAAAAGCGTGACAAAAGTAGAGCATATTTCCGAAATATGCAATATATTTGCGTAAAATTATTGAACGAATTTTATATAAAAATGCAATTAAGGTTGAAAACAATGGCATTTTGGGGTTTGAATGTAATTTTTTACGAAACTTTGTAAGACTAAAAATATTTCTTATAGTATAAAAATCAAAATATTTTAATTTAATTATGAAACGCATTATTACCTTAATGGCAATAGCTTTATTTGCAGTGAGTGGGTTTGCTCAGGATATAGATAAAAAAGAAGTAAAACCTTGGGAACTGAAAGGGGTAGCCGGGCTGAATTTCTCACAAACATCATTATCAAGTTGGTCGGCGGGAGGAGAGAACTCTTTAGCCGGAAACGCTTATCTTAACGGGTCGCTGACTCACAAAAGAGGAAACTGGCTTTGGGTAAATAATCTTGCTTTAGAATATGGTTTAACAAATACAAAATCGCAAGGCACTCAGAAGTCTACCGATAAAATTGAGCTTTCGACACAAATCGGTTATTCTACCGATAATAAATGGTATTATACTGCAATGGCAGACTTTAAGTCGCAATTTGCCAAAGGTTATAAATATCCCGATAAGGATAATTATATTTCGAGGTTTATGGCTCCGGGATATTCAAACCTGTCGTTAGGTGCCGAGTATCGTCCGAATGATAATTATTCGGCATATTTTTCGCCAATAGCAGGAAAATTAACCTTTGTTACCGACGATTCGTTATCGAATAAGGGTGCATTTGGTGTCGATCCGGGCGATCATTTTAGAGCAGAGATGGGGGCTTATTTAAAATTAAAGGCTCAAAAAACATTGATGGAAAACGTAACCCTTATATCGAAAGCCGATTTTTTTACTGCTTATGATAGTTCTTTCGGAAATGTGGATGTAGAATGGGATGTTTTGATAAATATGAAGATTAATAAATTTCTAACAGCAAGCATAAATACTACATTGAAATACGACGACGATGTTAAATATGTAGACGATGAGGGTAACCCTAAAGGTCCTCGTGTTCAGTTTAAAGAGATATTAGGTATAGGACTTGCCTACAATTTTTAAAGAAGAACAAGTCTGCAGCTCAAAATGGCAAATATAAGATCTTGGATTTCGGCACTTCGCCCACGCACATTGTTTCTGGCTGTTGCTACAGCTTTGTGTGGAAGCGGAATAGCTTATTCGTCAGGAAAATTTAGTGTAGCCGTATGCATATTAACAATGCTTACGGCTACTGTTTTGCAGTTGTTGTCGAATATGGCAAACGATTTTGGCGACTTTGAACATGGAACCGACATTACCGGCGAAAGGGTTGGCCCTCAACGTTCGCTTCAAAGCGGTGCTATTTCGCCCAAGCAAATGAAGATTGCCATAATTATTGCTATCGTTATTGCCGCAATCACGGGGTTGTGCCTCATTTACATAGCATCGCAGTTTATGCCCATCGAGCAGATTCTTCTGTTTTTATTGCTTGGGGTGGCTTGTATTATAGCAGCTATTAAATATACGGCAGGAAAAAATCCGTATGGTTATAGAGGCTTGGGCGACATCTTTTCGTTTGTTTTTTTCGGTCCGGTGTCGGTTGTTGGTACTTATTTTCTTCATACCCACGAATTTGTTTTTCAGCCTTGGCTTCCGGCTCTTGGTTTGGGCTTTTTTACCGTGGCGGTGTTAAACGTAAATAATATGCGCGATATGGAGAACGACCGCAAATCGGGCAAAATAACAATAGCTATTAAACTAGGGTTGAAGAAAGCAAAACAATACCACGCATTTTTAACTATTGGCGGCATTGCCTGCTTTGTTTTCTACAATGTAATATATACCGATGCTTGGTATAATTGTTTGTACTTTGTTGTTTTTCTGTTGTTTATAAAAATATTGTTCGATATTTTCAAGACAAAAGAAAACCGTTTGCTCGATCCGTATCTTAAATACACATCAATGTCGGCTTTCTTTCTGTCTATACTTTTTTGTATCAGTATCAACCTCTGATTAAGGTACCGTCGGAGTCCATTCATAACAGCCTATATCCGGTCCTTCGTCCGAAATACGTGATACTCCCAGCATATCGGTAGTCCAAGTTTCTATTTTATACCTGTCTCCTTTGTTGATTGCCGGAGATATCGAATCCGGTTCGAAGTTGTAGTAGTAGTTGTTGTTTTTATCCACATCCTTAAATTCGGGATCTACATTCCAAACAGTGTTGACGTCAATTGCGTCATCTTCTCCGTTTACCTTTATCAGGCAGTTGCTTGTCAGTCGGTTGAATATTATTGACGTGTTGGGGCTTTTTTGTTCCTTAAAATGACGTCCGAAACCTTTTCCGCTGATAATAGAGTTTACAAATTCGCATCTGATAAGGGGGGCAGCTTCTTTATTGTCGTTTATATTGCCAACTGTTAAAGCAGGTCCGCGGCTCGAACCGAGTCTTCGCCACTCCATGTAGTTCGCTAATGTGCAATGCAAGAAATAATAGTCACCTCCTATTAGTTTCATTACTGTTGCACCCGAGTTAGAGAATAGCGAGTTGTAGCCTTCGATCTTGCAATTCTGAGCATAAATGCCATCGGACGAAGTGTTATGAATAATTGAGTTAATGAATATTGCTTTTTGTTCCGACAGGTTCGATCGCTTAAAAACAATTCCGTTTACCGAGTTTCTTAAATGAAAGTATTCGAAATGGTTGTTAAAGCTAAGCGAATCGACTTCGATGCCTCGCCACTGACCGGGAATACGATCGTAGGGGACAGTAGAAAATAACCAATCGGTTCTGTCGCCTCTGAATGTCACAGGTTGTTCGAGCGTTCCGTGCACATTAATGCTGCCGTAAACCTTTACACCTGCGTTTTCGTGGAAAAACAAACGTGTATTGCGCTCGAAATAGGCAGTCGCATTTTTGTTTATAACGAGCGAGTCGAATACTATAATGGGTTTTTTGCTTGTAAAGATGGTATCTTGTTCTATTATATTGCCACGCATAATAAATGCATCTTGCCCGAAGGCTTCGAGCTGCATATATTTTATATTTCCGTTGTATTCAAATTTTATAGAGTCTCTGATGAGTAAGGGACTGTCAGAATTCTGGGGGTCAACAGTAACTTCGATCAGTATATACATACTATCCTTTTTCAGTAGCTCTACATTGTGAACCTTGTCGCCACTGTAAGGTGGCACTTTTATCCGAAAGCCCGATTCTCCGGCTCCCATAAGTTCAATGGTGCTAAAAGTCAGGCTATTGCTGTTTCGGTTGTAAACTTTTATGCGTTTTGTAGCCGACCCGAAAGTAGTGAATATAGTATCGAAGCTTATGGTATCGGCAACAAATTCGATTTTCAGGTTAGGGTCGGACGAAAAATCTTCATCTTCGTTGATACATGATATAAATGCTGACAATGTTACTGATAAAAGCAGTATGTATTTATAAATTTTCATTTTTCTGGTTAATCTGGTTAATCGCACACTTCATCAAATTGAGCATGCTTGTCGGGTTATAGGTTTTTCTCTGTCGTTGTTATTTATTTCTATCTTCATTTTACTCATTTAGGTATGTTTCCAATAGAACATTCCTATGTATAACAAACGAACAAATATCTGGTTTATTTTTATAAAACCTGACAATTCTGACAGTTTTTTGTTTTTTGCATTATAAAGATACTAATTAACGGGGAGTTATTTTATTCTTCGTTTTTTTCTCCTTATTCGGAGATACAGCAATTTTCGGACACTTATAACCTTACGCCTAATCTGTTGTAATTCTATTTGTGTAGAATAGCTTCTCTTTTATAATGTGCTGTAGCGCATATAAATTATAAAACCTGACACATCTGACAGCTTTATCGTTTTTTTTAATTATACTTATTAATTAACTGCCGCGCATCTTACCGATGCTTGCCTTCGTTAATTTTGAGTCGCCTCCGCTCCTCGATCGTTGTTTGCCTTGATGCAAAACGAACCAAAATCAAGACTGCGCCTGTTGTGCGACCCGCTGTTTAGCTTGTTCACTGAACAAAAAATAACTCGCACAGAATATTGTGCAGACTTTTAAGTCAGGCTATGCTCAAACAGCTTTTTGTTCCGGGCGTTCACTTCGCTAAGCGGGTACCCCGCACATACGGCGAGGTCGGTCCTTTTTGCGAAGCATTGTCTGAGAGCGGCCTTAGCTTCGACGGACAAAGCCTGCAATGCTGTCCCCAAGAAGGTATAGCCGCAAAATGCCTTTTTGATTCCTTTTGCGGCATAGGGCAAAAGGAATGCAAGTGATCTTCGATCACGCGCAGTAACAGTAAAAGAGTACAATTAAACAGAATACTTATTCTGTCAATGTAGAATTAGGCGCAATTCACAATGCGATAAAAAGCATATAAACCGTAAAACCTGACACACCTGACAGCTTTTGTGTAATACATATCAACAACTGTTGCCTGTTGATTTGGGGCAATTGTAGCAGAGCGAATGTCTTAAAAATAAAGAGATAAATATGATGAAATAATATACTAAAGTTTTATTCGGGTAATATCTATTGATTGTTTTCGTCCAGAAACGAATTAGCCTTTGCCAATGCAATATTTATATTGTCGCAAATATTATCCTTTCCTATTATTTCGTAGAATCCGGCTTTTTCGAGAGTCATTCTTACATCGGGCCTTACTCCCGATAATATGACTTTTATGTTTTCTTTTTGCGATTTTATACATAAGGTTTCGAGATTGTGCAAACCGGTAGAGTCCATAAAAGGGACTTTTCTCATGCGGATGATTCTTACTTTTGCTTTTTCGCCTACAATACGCATACTTTCGTCAAATTTGTTTGCTATCCCGAAAAAGAAAGGACCATCTATCTCATAAACTTCGATACCTTTTTTTAGGGTCAATCCATCTTCGTTTCCTTCGCTGTCAGGTTCTTCCGACAAAATAAGTTTATCTTTCATAACCGATACCTGAGTAGTATCCATAATCCGTTTCAAAAACAGGAAGATTGCCAATATAAGACCTATTTCGATGGCAATTGTCAGGTCGAAAATGACGGTAAGGAAGAAGGTTGTAAGTAAAACAGCAACGTCGGATTTAGGACCTCTAAGCAAGTCCTTAAATGTACGCCATTCGCTCATGTTGTACGAAACAACAACAAGTACCCCTGCCAGACACGCCATTGGTATATGTTTTGTTAAATCGCCAAGAAACAGCAAAATGAGAAGCAGAACAACGGCGTGTATCATACCCGCAACAGGTGTGCGCCCTCCGTTGTTTATATTTGTCATAGTACGGGCAATAGCACCCGTTGCCGGAATTCCGCCAAAAAACGGAACGGTAAGGTTTGCTACTCCCTGTGCTATAAGCTCGGTGTTCGAATTTGTGCGCGCTCCGGTCATACCATCGGCAACTTTTGCCGAAAGTAACGATTCGATAGCACATAAAATAGCTATTGTGAAGGCTGACGGAAAAAGCAGATTTATACTTTCGATAGTAATCGGGAGCGATTCTATTTCGGGTAATTCTGCGTTTATAGTAAAGCGGTCGCCAATGGTTTCGAGGCCGTCTATTTGAAACACGCTTTTTAAAATATAAGCAATAATCGTTATAACAATTATCGCAATCAGCGATCCCGGAATTTTTTTGGTTATCTTGGCTGAACCAACAATTATAAGAATGCTAACTACGCCCACGGCAAAGGTGCACCAATCAATGGTATTGAGATGATTGAAATATACCGCCCATTTAGCCAGAAAATCGGAAGGGATATTATCTATATCCATACCAAGTAAATCCTTAATCTGGGTCGAAAATATAGTAACTGCAATTCCGCTTGTAAACCCAACGATAATAGGGTAGGGGATAAATTTAATAACGGTACCCAGTTTCAACACGCCCATAAGCACGAGCATAAGTCCCGCTAAAAAAGTGGCTATGGCCAACCCTCCTATGCCGTATTGCTGGATAATTCCGTAAACAATAACAATGAAAGCTCCTGTCGGGCCCCCTATCTGCACCGTATTACCACCTAAAAAAGAGATAATAAACCCTGCGATAATTGCAGTAAACAGCCCCTTTTCGGGTGTAACTCCTGATGCAATACCAAAAGCAATAGCTAAAGGCAAGGCAACAATACCTACTATTAGGCCCGCCATAAGGTCGGACGCGAACTTTTCTTTACTGTAGCTTTTCACAGATATGAAAAACTGCGGCATAAATTCTTTTAAAATGTTAGTTTTCATTGCTTTGAGCGAATAACAAATTTTAACTCATTAAACACTTGTCACAAAGGCTTCTTTGATAGTCGGTTGTGGCAGATAACTTGGTCTTTATTTAGAATATATCTAATTAGCAACCCCGAAAAGCGGTTTTGCTTATAAATTTTTAATACACAAAGGTAGGAAATCATTTTATTTAAACCTTGAAAATCATTAACATTTATTATTTTTGTGTTGATTGTACTGTGAAACTATAATTTTTTTGAACATGGAAAAAAGTGTAAAAGGAACTAGAACCGAAAAGTGTCTGTTAACATCGTTTGCAGGCGAGTCTCAAGCAAAAATGCGTTATACATTTTTTGCGAGTGTAGCTAAAAAAGAGGGATATGAGCAAATTGCAGCAAATTTCCTCGAAACTGCCGATCAGGAAAAAGAACATGCAAAACGTATGTTTAAGTTTCTGGAAGGAGGAATGGTTGAAATAACCGCTTCTTATCCTGCAGGGAAAATAGGGACAACCGAAGAAAACCTTATTGCTGCCGCTGCAGGCGAGCACGAAGAGTGGGCTGTGGACTACCCTATGTTTGCCGATATTGCCGAAGAAGAAGGTTTTAAAGAAATTGCAACAATGTATCGCATGATTGCGAAAGTTGAAGAAATGCACGAAAACCGTTACAAAGCTTTGCTCGACAGAATACAAAAAGACAGTGTGTTCTCTCGTGAAGAGGCTATCGACTGGCAGTGCCGTAATTGCGGTTATGTATTAACCGGTAAAAAAGCGCCGAAAACATGTCCGGCGTGTTTGCATCCACAAGCATTTTTCGAACCAATGAAGTGGAACTTCTAATCCTACACTACACCTCACTATATAATAAAACTGATATATACCCTGGCTTTTTATTAAGTCAGGGTTATTTTTTATACCTTCATGTTTGAAGAAGAAATTATTTTTGCATAAAAATAGAAATGAAAATAGCTCGTTCATACGAAAATATCGCGGAAGATATTTTAAACCCCGAAGTAGAGTACTCGTGCTTGAATAAACAAGTAGTCCTCAGCAGAATGATAGATAATCTGCCATCGGAGCCTTGGGCTAATATCGAAATAAACGATTGGCTACCCAAAGATGAAGAGTTATTAATAGAATATTCATTTTATAACACACCTTTTGGTAATGTGTTAGTAGCTAATACGTCTAAAGGAATTTGCTATCTCGGATTGATAGAGGGAAACTTGGAAGATGTTTTATCCGATTTCGAAAAACGGTTTAGTTACACCAATCGGGTAGAAACGCAAACGTTGCAACAAAAGCAAGCAGTTGATTTTTTGAATGGAAAAACCGACAAACTTTTATTATTTCATTTAAGAGGGACGCCATATCAAATCGGAATATGGCGAAAACTTATCAGGATTCCTTACGGTAAAGTAATCTCGTATGCAACATTGGAGGGAAGTGCGCAGTTTGCCCGTGCTGCCGGAGCAGCAAACGGCAGAAATCCTATCTTTTGGATTATTCCTTGCCATCGGGTAGTGAAAACCGATGGAGGCTTCGATCGCTACTTTTGGGGTAAAGATGTAAAGAAGCGATTGCTTGGCTGGGAATTTGCCAACAGCAAAATTTAGCAAGAATCGGGTTTGCTTAATCTCAAAATTATACGAACTTTGAATACGTAGGGAACAATAAAAATGAAGATAGCTTTTAAAAATATAGCAGAACTCTTGGAAGATCCGTTTTTCGAAGTCAGGTATCTCGGAAAAGATGCGGTTAAAATGCGCACTTTTCCTGTGGAAAAATTTGGCGAAGCTCCAAGCAATTTTCAATTTGCAGATTGGACTAAAGAAGATGAAAAGGAGGTTGTGGAATATTCATTCTTCGAAACAGAGATAGGGAGGTTGTTAATTGCAAATACTTCGAAGGGATTATGTTTTTTAGGTTTTACCTGTTGCGCAGATGAAGATATTAAAGCCGATTTTATTCGTCGGTTTCCTAAGGCGTTATTTAAAGAGCAAATTAGCGATATTCAAAAGCTGGCGGTCGAATTTTGTAACGGAAACTACCATTTAACAATACCGTTGCATCTGAAGGGAACAGAGTTTCAAATAAATATTTGGAAAAGTCTGGGTCGTATTCCAAGAGGTTGTTTTTCTACTTATGGTTCTTTGGCGCCTAATGCAGGAGGTGCGCAGGCTATTGGTTCGGCAGTGGGTGCAAATCCTGTAAGTTATATAATTCCCTGTCATCGCATTGTTAAAAGCGATGGTAGTTATCAGGGTTATCATTGGGGTACAGAGCTTAAAAGACAACTTTTGGCATATGAAATGCAAAATACTTGAAAGTATGAAACACAACGCCAGATAGATGATGAGAGAATGAAATCGGCTATTTTATTCTTGGTAAATAATTACACAACCCAGCCCAAGCTAAGCGATATTGCAGAACATGTAAATATGAGTTCTTTCCACTTTCAGCGGATGTTTCAGGAATGGGTTGGAGTTACACCCAAGCAGTTTGTCCGGTATTTAAGTGTGGAACATGCTAAAAAAATGCTGAAAGAAACCCGTGCGACACTATTCGACACAACGCACGAATTAGGTTTTTCGGGAACAAGCCGCTTGCACGATCTCTTTGTCAGCATAGAGGGGATGACGCCGGGCGAATATAAAAACGGAGGCGAAAACTTGTCAATTAATTATTCTTTTGCCGATACTCCTTTTGGCAATATCATTATTGCATCTACCAATAAAGGTATTTGTTATATGACTTTTGCCGATAAAGGACAGGAAGAAGCGTTGGATCGTTTGAAAAGTACCTATCCTAAAGCTGAATACAAGCATTTTTTAGATGAAAAACAGCAGAATGCCTTGTTTGTATTTACTCAGGATTGGGGTAAATTACAAGAGGTAAAATTGCACCTGAAGGGAACAGAGTTTCAATTGAAAATATGGGAAACTCTTTTGAAAGTGCCTTCGGGCGGACTTACAACCTATTCCGATTTGGCTTTAAAAGCAGGACATGAACGTGCTCAAAGGGCTGTGGGTACGGCCTTGGGTAATAATCCTGTTGTTCTCCTGATACCATGCCACCGTGTTATACAGGCTTCCGGAATTATCGGGAATTATCGTTATGGCGAAGATAGAAAAAATGCTATAATTGGATGGGAGGCAGCAAAGCAGGAACTTATTACGGATTGATATTGAAACGAACTTTCAGATAGATAAAAAATGCCCGGTTTCTGTCGGGCATTTTTTTATGTATTAATAGAGTGTTTTATTTGTTTGTCAGAATAATTCCACCTTCGGGCTGTATCAGCAGGCTAACTTCTTTATTATTTTTTATAGACTTTTCTTCCAGTTGTGGTTTACGGTCTTTCGTGTCGGAATATATAGCCACTTTAGAAGATGTTAACATGGGCAGATTCACTTTTAATTTTAAAGGCTCTTTCTGGGCATTTATACCTACTACATACCATTCGTTATTGTGTCGGCGTGCCAGTACACAATATTTACCGGGATAACCGTCGATGAATACTGTTTCGTCCCATGTTGTAGGCACCTTCTTCATAAAATCAATGACAAAGTCGGCACAATCCGTTAAATTATTGGGTGCAATGGCAAACATCTGAACGGGGCTTTGGAACAGAACGGCTGTTGCAATCTGGAATATATCGGTGGTTTTACGTGTTTGTCCGCCATCGTTTGTTTTGTTGTGACGCTTATTCAGCAATACAGGCCCAAATTCCATTGCGCCCACAGCATTCCTTATAAATGGGTGTAACGATGCGTTGTAAGCTTCTGTATCGTTGGCATGTTGCGTGAATATAAGATTCTCGGATGCAAGTACGGCTTCGCTTCCCACATAATTAGGATACATACGCTCCCAACCTCTGGGTAAAGTACAGCCGTGGAATATAATCATTAATCCGTATTCGTTTGCATCGGAAAGAATGTCTTCGTACAATTTCATGGTTTCCTGTTTGTCTCCTCCAAAGAAATCAACTTTCAAGCCTTTTACACCAAGGCTTTGTAGCCACTTCATTTCTTTTTTTCGGGCTACCGAGTTACTCATTTTTTGTTTTGCACCTTGAGGAGCGTCGTTCCAATAGCCATTAGAGTTATACCATAAAAATACGTCTACGCCTTTCGACTGAGCGTATTTAAAGAGCGATGGCATTCTGTCGTAGCCTATTTGCTTGTCCCATAGGCCATCTATAAGAACATATTCGTAACCCATTGCAGCAGCTAAGTCTATGTATTTTATCTGATCGTCGTAATTCACGCTGTTGTCTTGCCACATGATCCAACTCCATGTCGAACGCCCGAATTTATAATCTGTCGAAGGTTCGTATAAAGGTTCAACTACATCGAACGGGATTGTTGTTTCTACAATTGGTTTTAAGTTGTCGCCTACTGTAATTGTTCTCCAAGGTGTTTCTCCGGGCAACGCAATAGCCGGCTGTGCATTTCCTATCCCGTTATTTTCTCCTTCTTCGGGAAAGGCTACTGTATATAATCCGTCTTTTGTTCCTTCGCTAAGTTTCGATCCGCAATATAAACTGCTTACGCCTGTTTCCGAAACCAATGCCCATCCGTTATCTCCAACATGGAACAATCCGGGAAATGTATAACCCACTCCGTATTTCGAAGGTGTTCCGATAGGTTCATCGGCTACATATTCTTCTTCGTAACTAGGTTTGGTACGTTTCCAGCCAATCATAGGGGTGGCTTGTGGTGTAAGAAAAGTTGTTGTGAACTGAGGAAATTTAAAACCGGTGGCTTCTTTTTCGATAATGCAACAAGCTGTTTCGCCAAACTGGGGTAAAGCGTATTTTAATGCTATATTGTTATTACTGACTCTTATTGTAATAAATATTTTCTGTTTTTGAGTGTTTTCGTAAGTGCAAACAGCTTCTTTTGCGACATAATGAATGTCTGATTTCTTTATTCTGTTTTGAGTGTACGATTTCTCAATATCCGACAATTTAATATCAACAAATGATAAATCTTTACTGAAATCCCCAACATTGGTTTTTAATCCCAGTGGAGAATCTTCCAATATTTGTTTTCCTTTATATGTTACGGCATAATTAGGTATTCCGTTTTTTAACGAAAGTTCGACACTTAAATTTTGGTCAGGACTTTTTATTACCGAATTTTGCGCTTGGGTATAGGGCAAAAATCCAATCAATAATAGTGCAATAAGAATCTTTTTCATGATTTTAGTTCAGATTGATATATAATTAACTACTTAGTTTTCCTTGATGTATTAAGCGTTAAAAATACAATTAAATTGTTTAGGCACAAAATTTATGTAGTATTCAATTAAAATACTATTGTGCTTTTAAACAGTTGTTTTGTGAAATTTAAGATTAATAATTCAATATTTGACTGAATCTATCCGAAAAGCGTCTGTCGAAAATCTTTATCTGCTTAACGGTTATTGTGCTAGAATAAATAAAAACCCGTTGAGATTCTATTGAAAATCAACGGGTTTAAATATACGGAAGTGCGCACGACGAGACTTGAACTCACACGTCCTTACGGACACTACCCCCTCAAAGTAGCGTGTCTACCAATTCCACCACGTGCGCAAACATTTAGAAAAAAAAATGTGACCGTTGTCACATTTGAGCGAAAGACGGGATTCGAACCCGCGACCCCGACCTTGGCAAGGTCGTGCTCTACCAACTGAGCTACTTTCGCAATACGGCTGCAAATATACAGCCATTTTTTATTTCTTCAAAATTTTCGGTTAAAGTTTTTATTTTATCTCCCAAACTTCTCCACTCATCAGAAATTCGGTAAAGGTTTTCTTTCCTATCTTCTTTTGTACATCTTCTATACTCTTTTCTACTTCTATATCGTAAACAGGAGCTTCTACCGAGCGAATAACACCTAACGCTAATGGCATTCCGCTTTTGGGATCCATAGCAGCAAGTTTTATATGCAAGGCGTTGTCTTGTGTTTTAGCATCATGTATCAATATGTCATCTATCGAGTATCCGTCTTTTCCTATTTCTACGGCTTTCAGTGCCCAGCCTTCGGCTACAATTCCAAATTGGTTGTTTTCGCCAAAAAGCATTTTTTCGCCATGCTTCAAAGTGATTGTGCGTTCGGCACGGCACGATTTGTCGATAACGCATTTATGTACGTCGTCGTTAAATATCACACAATTCTGAAGTATTTCTACAACCGATGTTCCTTCGTGGCGTGCAGCCTCAACAAACATATTTACCGAACCCTTTAGGTCTACGTCGATACAACGTGCGAAAAATGTGCCACGTGCCCCCATTGTCAGTTCTGCCGGATTGAATGGATCTTCGACAGTGCCGTATGGCGACGATTTGGAAACAAATCCGCGTTCCGATGTTGGCGAGTACTGACCTTTTGTAAGTCCGTATATTTTATTGTTCAGTAAAAGTATGTTTATGTTTACATTACGCCTAACGCAGTGTATAAAATGGTTACCGCCAATAGCAAGACAGTCGCCATCGCCTGTGGCTAGCCATACCGACAGGTCGGGGTTGGCTGTTTTTACGCCTGTTGCAATAGCTGCTCCACGTCCGTGAATGGTGTGGAATCCGTATGTGTTCATGTAATAAGGCAGGCGCGACGAACAACCGATACCCGAAACAACTGCTACCTGATGAGGTTGAAGGCTTAGTTCGGCCATTGCTTTATGAAGGCTGTTCAATATAGCATGGTCGCCACATCCGGGACACCAGCGCACGTATTGGTCGCTTTTATAATCTTTAGCATTGCATGGCGTTGCTTGTTTCATATTTGTATCTATACTCATGGCTGTTATTCCTCCAGTTTTTTAGTAAATTCGTTAATCAAAATCTCAACATTTAATGGCTGTCCATCAACTTTATTGTAGCGAGAAATAGCCAATCCCGGAATTTTTTCGGTTAAAAAGCCTGCGAATTGTCCCATGTTTTGTTCAGCTACAATTATTTTTTTGTAGCTGCGAAGAATTTCTTCGGTATTCTTTGGTAACGGATTTATGAAGTTGAAATGTGCTAGAGCTACTTTCTTTCCGTCGTTATTCATTTTTCTTACAGCTTCACGCAAGTGTCCGTAAGTTCCGCCCCAGCCTACAACCAATAATTCGGCGTTGCTGTCACCCAATACTTCAAGTTGGGGTATATAGTCGGCTATCTTTTCTATTTTTGCCTGACGTGTATTCACCATCTTTTGGTGATTTTCAGGGTGTGTGGATATAGCTCCTGTGTTGTAATCTTTTTCGAGTCCGCCAATACGGTGCGTATAGCCTTCTATTCCGGCAGCAGCCCAATATCGGGCGTATGTTTCATCGTCTCTTAAAGCAGGAGTCCATTCTCCCGATTTAAGCTGAGACTGGTCGTGTGGCACAATTGAAGGATATTTGTCGAGTTCCGGAATTCGCCATGCCGACGACCCGTTTGCTATGTAACCGTCTGTCAATAAAACTACGGGTGTTATATGTTCCAAAGCTATTTTTGAAGCCCAATAAGCCGAATCGAAGCAGTTTGTAGGGCTCGATGCAGCCATTACCACAATGGGACTTTCCCCGTTACGTCCATACAATGCCTGACGAAGGTCGGTTTGTTCGCTTTTTGTAGGCAATCCTGTTGAAGGTCCGCCACGTTGTACGTCAACAATAACTAAAGGTAATTCGGCCATCACAGCTAATCCCATGGCTTCGCTTTTTAGTGCAAGTCCGGGACCCGATGTAGTTGTTGTAGCTAATTTTCCGGCAAAGCTGGCTCCTATAGCCATACATATTCCAGCAATTTCGTCTTCTGCCTGAATTGCTTTTACGCCTAAATCTTTGCGTTTAACCAGTTCCTGCATTATTTCGGTTGCAGGGGTTATAGGGTATGAGCCTAAAAACAGCTGTTTGTTTGCTTTTTCTGCGGCAGCCATCAATCCGTATGCAGTAGCGGTATTACCATTCAGATCGAGATAGAATCCTTTTTCCGAGTTAACAGTCTCAACACGGTATATATTAGCCGTCATGTCACGGTTTTGTCCGTAGTTATAACCATCGGCCATCACTTTTAAGTTGGCTTCGGCCAACATTGGTTTTTTAGCAAACTTGGATGACAGTAATTGGTTTGCTACATCTAAAGGCCTGTTCAGTAACCAACATGTTAAGCCTAGTGCAAACATATTTTTGCATCTGGTTTTCGACTTCATATCCAAATCCATACCTTCAAGGCTGGCTCTGGTGAGCGTAGTAATGGGCACAGCCACTAACTGAATACCCGTAAGCCCTAATTCCTGAATGGCATCGTCGGTTTTGTAAAGGGCTTTTTCCAAGTCCTTTTTCTGGAATGAGTCGATGTCGATAATTACAACCGAATCGTGTTTTAAGTTAGCTGCATTAACTTTTAATGCGGCAGGATTCATGGCGACTAACACGTCGGCTTTATCTCCTGAAGTATAAACTTCGGACCCAAGGTGTACTTGAAAGCCCGATACCCCGCTCAATGTTCCTTGTGGTGCGCGAATTTCGGCAGGAAAATCGGGAAAGGTTGCTATTTGGTTTCCAAAAACAGCAGACAGAGTAGAAAAGATTGTGCCCGAAAGCTGCATTCCGTCTCCCGAATCTCCCGAGAATCTTATCACAACATTCTTAACCTCTTTTACACGTACATTTTCTAGCATATTTATATAGATGTTGGTTGTTCTGATTTACAAAGAAACAAAAATAAGCCTGAATACGCAAGTAATTTAGTCTGAGTATGCGCTTTTTTGTGTCATTTTGTAACTGTTTGTTTTTAACAAACCGACAAAAGGTGACGGAATTGGCTTTGTTTAAAGAAAAAAGAATATTGTTTTTTTTGCTTTTTTATTTTTTGATTCAAGGTTTTGGCGAAGTCTTTTATAAAGATATAACAAAACAGTGTTTTAGTATGTGTAAAAAAAATCGTTTCTTTGTTCTTTAGTTTAATGTTTTCTACACAACAATATAAAGGTTTTAAGAATTTAAATCTGGATTATAACAATGAAACGCAAATTTTATACTTTACTAATATTATTGGCAATAGCGGTTCAGGCTGGCTATTCGCAAGAAAAGAAAGGTGAAGACAAGTATTTCAATATCAATAAAAATGTCGAAATATTCAATTCTGTGATAAAAGAGTTGGATATGTTTTACGTAGATACCGTTGATGTAGAGAAAGTTGTTCAGACGGGTATCGTTAGTATGTTGGCAGGGCTCGATCCTTATACCAATTATATAACCGAAGAGGAAATGGGCGACTTTAAAATAATGACAACCGGCGAATACGGCGGTGTAGGCTCGTATATATCGGCTCGAAAAATAGATGGAGAATACCGTGTTATTATTAGTGGGCCATACGAAAATATGCCTGCTGCTAAAGCGGGATTAAAAGACGGTGATATTATCCTTTCGATTGATGGAAAAGATATGACAAAGCTCGAAGGGGGAGGGGATGCTTCATCGTCCGACTATGGGCAAAAGTTAAGTTCTCAGGTTAGCAATACTTTGAAAGGTCAGCCGGGAACAAGTTTGAAGGTTGTGGCATTGCGTCCGGGCGAGAAGAAGTCTCGTGAGTTTAAAATAACCCGCGAGAAAATACAAGTAAGTTCGGTGCCCTATTATGGGGTACTCGAAAATAATATTGGTTACATTTCGTATACAGGTTTTACCGATAAAAGTGCATTGGATGTAAAGAAGGCTTTGCTCGATCTGAAAAAGCAGGGTGTGGCGTCAATAGTTCTCGATTTAAGAGGTAATGGTGGTGGAATTTTGGAAGAAGCTGTACAGGTTGTAAACTTTTTTGTGCCAAAAGGTGAAGTTGTTTTGTCGACAAAAGGCAAGCTAAAGCAAACCGAACGGGTATATCGTACAACTGTAGAGCCAATAGATGCAGAAATACCATTGGCTGTATTGGTGGATAGAGGATCGGCTTCGGCAGCCGAAATTGTAGCCGGGGCTTTACAGGATAAAGACCGTGCTGTGATAATTGGGGAGCGTACTTTTGGCAAAGGCTTGGTACAAATGCCCCGTGAGTTGCCTTTTGGTGGTAGCATGAAGATAACCAGTTCGAAATACTATGTTCCGAGTGGCAGATGTATACAGGCTATTGATTATGCGCATCATAACGAAGATGGCAGCGTACAACGTATTCCCGATAGTTTGACCCATGTATATAAAACAGTAAATGGACGTGAGGTGAGAGATGGTGGAGGTATAAATCCTGATATTGTTATAAAACAAGAGAAAACACCAAGCCTTGCTTTCTATTTGGCTACCCAATATATCATATTCGATTATGCAACCGATTGGGCTAGCAAGCATAAGGAAATAGGGCAAATAGGCACTTTTAATATAAGCGATCAGGACTATGAAAGCTTTAAGGAATATGTGAAAGCTAAAAAAGATTTCAAATATGATATGCTGAGCGAAAAATCGTTGAAATCGTTGAAGGAAGTTTTGGAGTTTGAGGGTTATATGGATTCTGCGAGTGAAGAATATAAAGCATTGGCAGATAAACTTACTCCTAATTTAGACAGGGATTTAGAAACATTTAAACAGGAAATAAAAGAGCTTCTGAATACGGAAATAGCTAAGCGTTATTATTATCAACGAGGCGAAATTGTTGAGGAACTAAAAACCAGCAAGGAACTGAAAGAGGCTGCAGCAATATTGTCGGATGGCTCTCGTTATAAAACTATTTTATCTCCGGTTTCCGAAACAAATAACAATGTTGCAGAAGTGCAATAAAAAACAGAAAATCTAAATATATATAATGGAATATAATACTCAATTAAAAGATTTGGCTCTACCCGAATATGGGCGAAATATACAGAACATGGTAGATTTTTGCGTTGCCATTGAAGATAGAATAGAACGTAAACGTTGTGCCGATACTATCATAAATATTATGGGAAATATGTTTCCCCATCTGAGAGACGTTAATGACTTTAAACATATACTATGGGATCATTTGGCGATAATGTCCAATTTTAAATTGGATATTGATTATCCGTACGATATAATAAAGAAGGAAGACTTGTATTCGAAGCCCGGTAAGCTGGAATATAGCCGTCCTGAAATGAATTATAAGCATTACGGAAAGATTCTCGAAAAAATGATAAAGCTGGCCGCCGATTACGAGGATGCCAAAGAGAAAGAAAGAGAACAGCTTATTATGCTGATTCTTGTACATATGAAAAAGTCGTACATACAATGGAATAAGGAGGTTGATGACTCGAAAATATTTCAGGACTTGTACGAGCTATCGAACAAGCAAATTGATGTGAGAGGCTCTGATATAAAACTTCCCGATATGAAAGACCTCAATCAGCGTAAACAACAACGCAATAATAATTCCAAAAAAAGATAAGTTTAGAAGGGAAAATTATCCATACTTAAAATTAGAAGGAAAATGATCCTCGAAGACGAAATATTTAAAATAGGAAAATTTCTTAAGCCTCACGGAATAAAAGGCGAAATAGCATTTTTGTTCGAAAACGATGTTTTCGATAAAGTTGATTGTCCTTATTTGGTATGCCTTGTTGATGGCATATTTGTTCCGTTTTTTGTCGAGGAGTATCGTTTCAAAGGAAAAGAAACCGCTCTGATTAAATTTGAAGGGATGGATTCGGACGAAGCCGTAAGCAGGCTTAATAATACCGATGTGTATTTTCCGAGAGATTATTTCGACAAAGCGGAAGAAGATGTTGAGTATAGTTGGAATTTTTTCATCGGATTTAAGGTGACCGATTCAACCATTGGCGATATAGGTGTTGTAGAGAGCATAGACGATGCAACCATAAATGTTTTATTTGTGGTAAAAAGAGGTGACGAAGAAATTCTTATTCCTGCATCGGAAGACTTTATACTGAATGTAGATGCACGAAATAAGATTGTTGAAATGAACTTGCCCGAAGGCTTAATCGAAATTTAATTTATGGAAGGTATAAATATAAGGTTGTTAACCGAAAAAGAGCCTATGCCCTTCGATCTGCTGTATCTGGCAGATCCGTCTCCCGAGGCTGTAGCCGATTATTTGGACAGGGGAGAATGTTTTGCTGCTTTTAACAAAGATGGCGAAGTTGTAGGCGAATATGTTTTACTGCCTACCCGTCCGTTTACAATAGAGTTGGTAAATATTGCAGTTGCCGAGAGTTTGCAAAGTATGGGGCTGGGTAAAGCATTAATATTTAATGCGATAGAGGCGGCGCGAGCTAAAAATTATAAAACGCTGGAAGTAGGAACAGGTAATACGGGCATAGATCAACTGGCTTTTTATCAAAAATGTGGCTTTACTATAACTTCGGTCGATTTCGACTTTTTTACAAAACATTATCCCGAACCTATTTTCGAAAATGGTGTTCAGTGCCGTCATATGATAAGGCTGCGCATGGATTTGTAATGCCGCGTCGGTAATAAACCTAAAAAAAACGGAGCATTTTATCTATACAGTAGAAAGTATTAATTCAAAACTTTTTATTGTATGATTCAATCGGTTATAAACATTTTCAGGCAACAGGCCCGCGAACACAAGTTAATAAAATCGTTCTGTTACAATCGTAATTACGAATTGGGAAACGGAAATGAAAACCACCCATTGTTTTGGCTCGAAGACCCCATCTTAGGGCGCAACCAGTCGAATTTATTTGTAAACTCGGTAAATTTTTCTATTCTTTTTGTCCCGTCGGACGAAGATGATATTTTGTCTTTGCAAAATCTTGCTTTTTCCACAGGTTTAAATATTCTGGAACGAATAAAGTTGGAGAATACAAATGTCGGGATACTTCCTACCTGGACTTTTCTTACTCTGCGCGATTATTATGATAACAATGCTTGCGGTTGCCGATTTTCGGTCGACTTCACACAGCTCAATATGCAGAACTTATGTCTTATCGGGGAGCAGTTTGACGAGAATAAGCAATTCGAGACAGAAGCTATACTCGATAATTTTGAGGTTTTTATCGATAAGTTACCGGTTTTTGATATTAAAATATCGAAATGATGAAGCCGATATTGTTAAGGGTTACGGAAAGTATAGCCAAGGACATTCAACTATTGGTAGAGTCGTTGTTGGATGACGATTCGTTCGAGTCCAATGCTTTGAAAAAAGGCTTGTGTGTAAGTGTCGACGATGAGCCAAATCCTGTTGTCAGAGTGATATTTAACAGCTATATAGAGTATCTCGAAAATGGAAGAAAGCCCAAAGCAGGAGAGATGCCTTCGGTTTCGGAATTGAAGGATTGGGCTGAAAGCAAGGGGATTTCTGCCGATAATGCAACATTGTTTTTGGTGGCACGGGTTATATGGATGAATGGTTTTTCTGCCCGCCCTATTTTAGCGCTTATAGAAGAAGAGGTAGGGCGTTTGTTTGAAAACGATTGGTCGGATCAGCTTTTTGATGTAATTGTACACGAAATAGATAAGATATTTAAATAACGGGTGTTTAGTATTTTAGCCAACAGGGAAACCAAGCTGTCTTCGGACAGTGAGTTTCCCTGATTTATTTATAAGGAAAGAGTTGTTAGTTAATAACATTCTGAAAAGTAATCATATTGACAAGTACACTTATCAAACAAGTTTATCAAAGAGTTTTAATGCATTATATTTCTTTTTTTTACTAGAAAAATATAACAGATTATTGTATCTTTGCCAAGCAAAAAACTACCTCCGAGTTGCTCGGAATTCTTAGTCTTTAAAAAAGATAAACAGACAAATAGTAATAATATACTTTTAAATTGTAGAAAGATTATGATGACAATTGACAAATTCAACTTCGCAGGCAAAAAAGCTTTTGTGAGAGTTGACTTTAATGTGCCTCTTGATGCAGATTTTAACATCACAGACGACACACGTATTCGTGCAGCAATGCCAACTTTGAAAAAAATTATTGCCGATGGTGGTAGTGTAATTATTGGTTCTCACCTTGGTCGTCCAAAAGGAGTAACCGATAAATTCTCTTTAAAACATATTCTTGCTCATGTTTCTGAATTGTTAGGAACTGATGTTCAATTTGCTTCGGATTGTGCCAGCGAAGAGGCTGCAATGAAAGCAGCAGCTCTTCAACCGGGCGAAGCTTTGTTGTTGGAAAACCTTCGTTTCTATGCCGAAGAAGAAGGAAAACCTCGTGGATTAGCAGAAGATGCTACCGACGACGTGAAAGCAGCGGCTAAAAAAGAAATAAAAGAGAAACAAAAAGAGTTTACAAAACAATTGGCGTCGTATGCCGATGTATATGTAAACGATGCATTTGGTACGGCTCACCGTGCGCATGCTTCAACTGCACTTATTGCCGATTATTTTGATGCCGATCATAAAATGTTTGGTTTCTTGATGCAAAAAGAAATTGATGCTGTTGAAAAAACAATGAAAGATCCTGCTCGCCCATTCACTGCAATTATTGGTGGAGCAAAAGTTTCTTCAAAAATTGATATTATCGAAAACCTTCTTGATAAAGTTGATAACCTTATCATCGGTGGTGGTATGGCTTTCACATTTATCAAGGCTGAAGGCGGAAAAATAGGAAACTCGTTGGTTGAAGACGATAAACTTGATGTTGCAAAAGATATTATAGCTAAAGCTAAGGCTAATAACGTGAAAATGGTTATTGCCAGCGATGCTAAAATAGCAGATGCATTCAGTAACGATGCTAACTCGAAATTTGTAGACGCAGATCAAATTCCTGACGGATGGATGGGATTAGACATAGGTCCAAAAGGAGAACAAGAATTTGCTGATGTGTTGAAAAACTCAAAAACAATTCTTTGGAATGGTCCTGTAGGCGTATTCGAGTTTTCAAACTTTGCTCAAGGTTCAAAAGTTACAGCTTTAGCTGTTGTTGAGGCTACAAAACATGGAGCGTTCTCTCTTGTTGGCGGTGGCGACTCTGTTGCCTGCGTTAATCAAATGGGATTGGCTAACGATGTTTCGTATGTATCAACAGGTGGTGGTGCTCTTCTTGAGTTTATCGAAGGAAAAGTACTTCCGGGTATTAAAGCTATCAGAGGATATTAATTATTCAGCATAAAATAGAAAAAAGGTGTTTTTCCGAAAGGAAGAATACCTTTTTCAATAATTGTATGAAAACAAAACAATTTCTACTGTTCTTTTCCGTACTGCTTTTTTTGCTTGCGGGTTGTGGTAAAAACAGTTCGGACAAAACATCTGCTTCGTCGGAGGTAAATAATTCGGCCTTGTTATCGGAAGATGAAGAAGAAACGCCCAGTCCTGAAGACTTAGGGGAATATTTTGAGGATGCGCCCGTTTTTAAATTTAAGTGGAACGATGGTGTTTCTTTGCTTGTTACAAGCGAGTCTGGTACGCCTTTGGTGTACGACGACGAAGCTGATTATTCTACATTAGGCATACTTCCTCAGATGTATTGGGCTGAGAAAATACTTCTGGACTTTGTTGTTAAAGAATATTATAAGAACACTTATGGCGAAATCGTTCAGGATTCTAATCTTAAATATGCAGAGAATTATATCAACTTTATTAATTCGCACATAAACCTTGTGTTTGCATTTCCTGTAAAAACGGAAAATGATGAGTTGAATAAAATTTTTAACAAAATCTACTACGATAATAAAGATTATGAATTTTATATAGGCGAACGTGGCTATGGTTGGCAGTCGTTTTATCTCAGTAAGGACGGAACTATTGAGTATGGGGTAAATTCTTCCGGAAAAAGATATGTGCGTAGTCCTAAACTTACGTTGAGAAGAGACGAAAAAACCGGATACCTTATAATTAGTAAAGTGTAATTTTTATATTGTATTTATGAAGAACCGAAAGAAAGCTGTATTAGTTTATCTACTATTGTTTTGTTTAAATATTAATTTATTGGCACAAACACCTATTCGCTTTGGAGTTAAAGCAGGATTGAATATGTCGACTGCGTTTGTTGAAGATGCCTCTGAAAGTAAATTTAGATTAGGGTACAAGGTGGGAGCAACAGCCGAATATTCGTTTAACAGAAACTTTATGATTCAATCGGGATTATTTTTCTCGGTAAAGGGTTCAAAGTTAGAGGATCTGAATGTAAATGATTATGTTGGAGGAACTCCAGACTTTACTCATACGTTCAATCAACTTTATCTGGAACTTCCATTGTACGGGTCATACAAATTACATGTTCGTGATAATTTGAATGTTGTTTTAGGTGCCGGTCCATATATTGGTTATGGTATAGGCGGAAAGACAAAGCAAAAATTGAATAATGGAACTTGGAGTAATGGTGTTACCCAAATAGAATGGGATACTTTTGGCGATGGTGTTTTTGATGAAAACCGTGATTGGCTTCGAGGTGAATCTTTGAAACGATTTGATTTTGGTGCTGGAATTAAAGCTGATTTAGAATATTGTAAATATATTTTGGGTGTTGAGGTCAGCTCAAGTGTAATAAATATTGCAGATAAGCCGGATTACAAAGATTTTACTTACCATAATTTTAATGTCTGTGTTTCTCTGGGGTATAAGTTTTAGGGAGAAGCGAATATTAAAGAAAAGAGAAATTCGGCCAAAAATATTGAGAAATAAAATAAGGCTTTCCAAAAGGAAAGCCTTATTTTATATATTTATTCTATCGAAAATAATCAAACTTAAAAATTCCGCTTTTAGGTGTGTTCAAAAGGAATTCTCCTTTTGAACAGCGGAACTAAAAAATCAATAACCTAAACCTAAATAACCATGTAACCAAATAAAACCTAATATATAATCAATCTCTTTACCTGTATAAGACTCTTCTATACCTTGGTTTACACTACAAAAGTAATACAATATTTTAAATCTGCAATCAAAAACATGTTCTATAACATATTTTTAACATAAATGCAGCTGATATGTATAACAATCTAAAATAATTAGATATAGCAACAGGGTTTATTGGTTTTCGTTTTCAAGCATAGAGTCCTTATATCCAAGGAAATAAAGTATTCCGTCAAGTCCTACGGTCGATAACGATTGTTTTGCATTTTCTTTAACTTTGGGCTTTGCATGAAATGCTATTCCCAATCCGGCGGCGGCAAGCATTGGCAAGTCGTTTGCTCCGTCTCCAACTGCAACAGTTTGACGTATATCGGCTTTTTCTACCTGAGCTATTAGTTTTAATAGTTCGGCTTTACGTTTGCCATCTACAATGTCGCCCAAATGTTTTCCTGTTAATTTTCCATCAACAATTTCCAATTCGTTGGCATACACATAGTCAAATCCATATTTGTCTTTCAGGTAGTTCCCGAAATAGGTAAACCCTCCCGAAAGTATCGCTATTTTGTATCCGCTCTTTTTCAGTATCCTAATCAAGCGTGCCATTCCTTCTGTGATGGGTAGGTTTTCGGCAATATCTTTCATTACCGATTCGTCCAACCCTTTCAGTAACGAAACCCTGCGTTCGAAGCTTTCGCTGAAATCTATTTCGCCACGCATCGCCGATTCTGTAATAGCGCGAACTTCTTCTCCAACTCCAGCACGGTCGGCAAGTTCATCTATCACTTCGGTTTGAATGAGTGTAGAGTCCATATCAAAGCATATAACACGTCTCATGCGGCGGTACATGCTTTCTTCCTGAAAGGCAATGTCGATAGAGTGTTTCGATGAAAGTTCCATAAAACGGCGGTGAACGGCATCTACATCAACACTTCCTCTTATCTGCATTTCGATACATGACCTATTGGGGCGCGATTTCATATCGATGGGAACCCTTGCCGTTAGGCGGGTTATCGATTCGATATTCATTTTGAATTCTCTTAATACTTCGGCAACGTATGCAATCTGACGAGCTTTCAACTCTCTTCCCAGTATTGTTACTATATAGCGATTTTTACCTTGACGATTAACCCAGTTCGAATACTCCTCTTTGCTTAATGGCGAAAAACGTATTGTTACTCCAAGTTCGGATGCAATAAACAGCAGGTTTTTTAAAATATCGCCCGATTTGGCTGTCGTAGACTCGAATAGTATTGCCAGCGATAAAGTGTGGTGTATATTAGCTTGTCCTATATCAAGAATATTAGCATCGTATTTGGCAAGTACGCCCGTTAGTGCTGCTGTAACACCGGGTCTGTCTTCGCCCGAAATGTTGACCAAAATAATCTCAGTATTTTCCATTTTTTCAGAAATCTTGCGTCAGTAATTTTTCGATAGCTGATTCTACTTTTTTGAAATCAAACTGATCTATTATGTTTTGTTTTAGTAATTCTATTTCTTGGTTGCAAAGGTTGCCTATGCTTCCTTCGTGTGTGTGGCTTATATTTTTGTCAGGAACAAAGTTGCCTGCTTCTATGTCTAAACCAACTTTTTTATAAGCATCCCTGAATGGCATTCCGTTAGCCACTAGTTTGTTAACTTCTTCAACACTAAATATTGCAGCGTATTTATCGTCGTTCAATATCTGTTCGTTTACTATAACTTTGCTCATCATTCGCTCGGCCATAACAATACAGTTATTCAGTTCGTCGAACGAAGGAATAAATATTTCTTTAGTTATTTGCAAATCTCTAAAGTAACCCGATGGCAGGTTGTTGATGATTAGAGTTATTTCGGCCGGAAGATTTTGTATTTTGTTGCATTTGGCACGTGTAAGCTCAAATACATCGGGATTCTTTTTGTGTGGCATAATGCTCGACCCCGTAGTGTATTCGTCGGGCAACTTTATGAACCCGAAATTCTGGCTGTTGAACATGCAGGCGTCAAATGCCAGTTTCGATATAGTTGCCGCAATTCCGGCAAGGGCAAACGATACGGTTTTTTCCATTTTGCCCCGTCCCATTTGTGCATAAACCACATTGTAATTCATGCTGTCGAAACCTAGTAAATCGGTAGTTTCCTGACGTTTTAGGGGGAAAGACGAGCCATATCCTGCTGCCGATCCTAAGGGGTTGCGGTTGCATATTTTGTAAGCTGCAAGCAATAACTGTAAGTCATCGACAAGGCTTTCGGCATACGCGCCAAACCATAAACCGAACGAAGATGGCATAGCTATTTGCAAATGCGTATATCCCGGCATCAAAACGTTTTTGTATCGCTCGCTTTGTGTTAGTAGAGTGTCGATAAGTTTCGAAACTAAACTTACAACAGTTTGTATTTCGTCACGTGCAAAAAGTTTCAAATCGACAAGAACCTGATCGTTTCGCGAACGTCCGCTATGAATTTTTTTACCAATATCTCCCAGCTTGCGGGTAAGTATTAATTCAACTTGCGAATGCACATCTTCAATTCCGTCTTCAATAATAAAGCTTCCGTTTTCGGCAAGTTTATATATTTGGCGAAGCTCGTTCAATAGCTGTGGTAATTCTGCTTTGCTTATCAAGCCAATATCGCTAAGCATAATTATGTGAGCCATAGAGCCAAGCACGTCGTGTTTGGCTAAAAAAACATCCATTTCCCTGTCACGTCCAACAGTAAATGTTTCAATGTCTTTATTTACTTGTACGTTTTTCTCCCAGAGTTTCATGCGATATACAGAATTATATTCTTATTGGTTTATTTCATCAAACGGAATTGAAGCCATCATATCGGCTATTTTGTCGATAGCTTGTTGTAGTGGCTTCGAAACCATTGGTTTTATAAAAGGGTTTAAGTCGGCAACAACGCCAACTTTCATTGTGGTTTCTTCGGTCGAAGTTTGCTCTAATAATATCGATAGGCTTAAAGCAAAAGGTACTTGTTCGGCTTCGAATTTTATTAAAGAATTAGGTGTTCTTTCAACTATGTTGAATTTAATTTTACCCACAGGATCGACTGATATCGAACACGAATCTTCTTCGTACGAAAACCCCTTGAGCCTGTCGTCTTCAGGCATTTTTTCTTTTAATGCTTCAAGGTTTCTCATGTCAGAGAAAACGTTGTATACAGTAGAATTGGGATAAGAAATTTTTTTTTCTTCGCTATAAAATTCAGCCATTGCTTTTTGTTATAAATTGGTCGGTTGCTTTATTGTAAATGCTATTGGCAATCGGGCAATTTTAATTGTTTTTATTAGTGTCTCTATTATTGAACAAAACCTGTCTGCCTACAGGCAAACAGGTTTAATTTAATATTTAGTGATTATTTCATCCACTCGGCAGGAGCTTTTCTCCATTCCTGCAACGTGTCGAGATCCGATTCTGCTATGTAATCAATTTTTAAAGCTTCTTGAAGAACGGCTTCGTAATTTGTCAGGGTTTTAAGCTCAACTTGTGCATCTTTGAATTTCTTTTCGGCAACGGGAAATCCGTACGTGAAAATAGCAACCATTCCTACAACATCCGAACCATCGGCTCGTATTGCGTCAACAGCTTTAAGACTGCTGCTACCTGTCGAAATAAGGTCTTCAACAACAACAACTTTGCTTTTGGGTTTCAAATCTCCTTCGATAAGATTCTCTAATCCGTGGTCTTTAGGGCTCGATCTGATATATACAAACGGCAGTCCCAAAGCATCGGCTATCAGGGCGCCGGGTGCTATCGCTCCGGTTGCAACTCCGGCAATAGCGTCGGCATCTCTAAAATGTTCGAGGATAAGATGGCTTAACTCCAGTTTAACATAACTGCGAAGGTTAGGGTATGATAATATTTTACGGTTATCGCAATAGATTGGTGATTTCCAGCCCGATGCCCAAGTAAAAGGGTTAGAAGGTTGGAGCTTTATTGCTTTAATCTTAAGAAGCTTTTCTGCGGTGTTTTTTTCAAGTGAACTCATAAGCTGTATATAAATGACATTTGTTTTTAGAGTTGCAAAGATAAATAATATCTGCCATATATAAGAGACAAAAAACAGATGTTTTACGATATATTTTCCCTTCGAATGTTAATCTGTTGGCAAACCTTTGAAAAGCATTTTCTTATTTATAAATAAATTTTATCTTTGTGAATATTAAATGTAAAAGATAGCGGTTTTTTTAGGAAGCGGAAAATGCCAATCAACACTTTTTATAATCGCTAAAAGTTAGAATGTGTTATAAACTTTATTAATGAAGATTATTTGTGTGGGGTCGAACTATGAGTCTCATAATAAGGAGATGAATAGGTTGGTGTCCCCAAAAGAACAAAGCCCGGTTTTGTTTTTAAAACCAGACTCGGCACTGTTAAAAGACGGAAAGGCTTTTTATATACCAGACTTTACTAATGATGTTCACTACGAATTGGAATTGGTTGTGAAAATAAATCGGTTGGGGAAAAATATAGCAGAACGTTTTGCTCATCGTTATTATGCCGACGTGTCGGTAGGGATCGATTTTACAGCCCGCGATTTACAAAACGATTTAAAGAAAAAAGGACTACCTTGGGAAATATCCAAAGCTTTTGATGGTGCTGCAGTGTTAGGCGAATTTGTGGGACGGGATTCGTTGAGCAATAGTGTTGATTCTCTTCATTTTTCGTTATTGAAAAACGGAGAATGTGTGCAGAATGCAAATACGAGCGAAATGTTGTTTTCCGTAGACCAGATTGTTGCGTATGCCAGTCGTTTTTTTACTCTTAAAATAGGAGATATTATATATACCGGTACACCTGCAGGGGTTGGTACTGTGAATGTGGGCGACCATCTGGAGGGTTTTTTGGAGGGAGAAAAACTTCTGGATTTTTATGTCAGATAAATTCCGTTATTTAGAATAAATTTTGCTGTATGATTAATATTATAAAAAAGATAAGGTGGGGAGTACTTTCTGTGTTTTTGTTATATACTTGTACTTTATCGGCGCAAATAAACAGCTATGCTCAAAAGTCTGTTTTGAGCGAAGGCACTTGGCATAAGATAAAAGTAGGAGAAACAGGTGTATATAAACTTACATACTCGGCTCTGACCGAAATGGGAATTTCCAATCCTGCGAATGTAAAAATATATGGTTATGGTGGCTGGTTGCTGGATGAAAATTTTTCTAAACCTTTCATCGACGATTTACCTCCCGTCTCAATATGGATGAGCAATACGCCTGAAAATTTTGGAACAGATGATTATATTCTTTTCTATGCCAAAGGTAGCTTAAAATGGACTTTGGATGAGGTTTCGAACAGATTTATTCATAAGCAGAATGTGTATTCGACCGATTCGTATTACTTTATTACCGAATCGGCCGGCGCTCCTAATTTGATGAACGAAGTGGCATATACAGGTTTGGTGGAGCCTGTAGTGAGTACTTTCGATGATTATTATGTGCACGAAAAAGAGCTTTATACACTTTGTTCCTCAGGACGTGATTTTTTTGGTGAACAGTTTGTCGGACAACCATCTCAGGATTTTCCAATACTCTTGCCCGGTAAAACAAGTGGTAGTAATGTTTTGCTTGGTGTGAATTTTGTAGGATATACAAAAAATGGAGCAACATTGTCGGTAAAAACAAATGGTGTTTTGCAGGCTAATTATGATATACCACTTATAAAAAATACAACAACAGATAGTTACGCTAAGGCTAAGGAGGTTGATAAAACATTAAATATAACCAATTTTGAAGGAGGGGATAATGTTTTAAATCTTACTTATAATCCGGGTTCCAGTGATAAGAATATGCATCTTAACTTTTTTAGCTACACATACAATCGCGAACTTAAATCTTATGGTCAGGCAGTTACGCTCTTTCGCAATCGGGCAAAGAATGCAAGCCAAAGCTTTTGTATAAAAGAAGCAACAACAAATATGTTGGTTTTCGATGTTACGGATGGCGAGGTTGTTACAAATATTCAAACTTCGTATTCGAATGGCGATTTATATTTTACTGCATCGAATAATCCGGTAAGGGAATATGCTTTAGTCGATTTGACGAAAGATGTTGCTGCGCCGTCGTACGAGGGTATTGTTGAAAATCAGAATTTGCATGGACTGACAAATAAAGATATGGTTATTATTGTTCAGCCTATATTGAAGGCGTATGCCGAGCAATTGAAAGACTTGCACGAAAGTGAAGGCTTGCAAGTACATGTTGTTTCGCCCGGGGATATTTATAATGAATTTTCGTCGGGAAAGCCAGATGCTACAGCTTACCGCCGATTTATGAAAATGTTTTATGACAGGGCTGCAACAGAAGATGAAAAGCCTAAATATTTGTTGCTATTCGGAGATGGAACATATGATAACCGATTTCTGTTGAATGGCAGTGTTGGTAGCGAAACCAGCAAACAGGCTATGCTGCTAACTTATCAGTCGGAAAATTCGATAAGTGACATATCGTCTTATACTATTGACGATTATTTTGGTTTCTTAGATGATAACAGTGGCATGTCGCACAGCTCGGATGTATTAAGGCTGGGTATTGGGAGGTTACCGGTGAAGTTGGAATCGGAAGCCAAGGCTGTGGTTGATAAAATAAAAAACTATGTTAAGAATGACGATAGGGGGATATGGAAAAACAATGTGTCGTTTGTTGCTGACGATGTTGTTGCCGGGTCGAATAGTATTCTTACCGAAAAACAACATATTGAAGCTTCAGAGAAATTCGCATCTTATGTTGAGACTTCTTTCCCTTCGTTTATTGTAAATCGGTTATATTGCGATTTGTACGAGCGTGTTTCTACTATTCAGGGGTACAGGTATCCTGATTTGACACGAGCAATGTTGCAACAGATTGACAACGGAACCCTGATTGTTAATTATCTGGGACACGGATCGAGTCAGGAATGGGCACACGAATATATTTTCACAAAAACAGAAGCCCGTTTGATGACAAATAAGCGATTGCCATTGTTTATTATCGCCTCTTGTAGTTTTGGAAAGTTCGACGGCAATCAAGAGGCTGTGTCCGAAATATTGTTAACTAACCCGAACGGTGGAGCCATTGCTCTTATTACATCTACACGGGTTGTTTTTTCTGAAAAAAATAAAGAGTTGAATGAAAAAATACTGAATCAGATATTTGAAAAGCAAGATGGAATACCTGCCCGTTTGGGCGATATTGTTCGGCATTCGAAACAGGCATTAACTTCGGATTCGAATAAGTTGCGTTTCATGTTGTTGGGCGATCCGGCAATTCGGATGTCTTATCCGGAGGATACCCGCAGAGTTGAGGTAAAAAAAATAAAAGTGAACGGACAGGAAGTTACCGAGGCTGTTCAGTTTAAAGCATTGTCTGATATTGTTATTGAAGGCGAAGTTGTTTCTCGGCAGGCTGAAACCGAAACCGATTTTAACGGAGTACTAGAGTCGATGATATTTGATAGCCAGCAAGAGCTAACAACCCGGGGTAATTATAGTGGAGGCACCGGAAATGCACAGGCGAAAATGACTTATATCGATTATACTAATATACTGTATTCGGGAAGCACTGATGTTGAAAACGGGAAGTTTAAGATATCATTTAAAATACCTAAAGATATTTTGTACGCAAACAATACTGGCAAAATGAGCTTTTATGCCTATGATACGCAAAACAAATATCAGGCTCAGGGTAATTTTCTGAATTACACAGTTGGTGGAGCCGACGAGTCTTCGGTCGAAGAAACTAATGCTCCTGTTATATCAACTATTTATTTAAATAGCTCCGACTTTGTTTCGGGAGATGTTGTAAACTCGGCGCCGATATTTTATGCCGAGGTTTCGGACGATTCGGGTATAAATTTATCAGGATCGTTAGGGCATAATGTTTCGTTATTAATAGATGGGTATAAAGCTTATGATTTAACGCCTTATTACCAAACACTGAAAGGAACAGAAGGCCGGGGGGTGATAAGTTATACTTTGGACGATTTAGACGAAGGTCATCATACATTATTATTCAGGGTTTGGGACGTTTGGAATAACTCTGCTGTAAAAAGCTTCGATTTTCAGGTTAAGTCGAAGGATAAATCAGCGTTATACGACTTCTCGATAGAGCGTAATCCGGTAGAATCGGTTGCAATTCTGCGGTTTAAAACCGAACAAGAGGCATCGGGTGTAGATGTGCGTTATGAAGTATTTTCTTTGTCGGGAGAATTAATGTGGAGCACTACGGTGAATGGTAATTCGAGTCAGGAAGATTTTTCTTATTTTTGGAAACTTAATAAATCAAATGGCGAAAAACTTCAGGCAGGAATTTATATATGTAAGGCCAGTGTTTATGTAAATGGATTAATGAAAGCTTCGAAGTCGGAAAAATTAATAGTCAAGGAACAATAAAATATAAATTAATCAGTTTATAAGAGAAGTAATAAATAAAGTCTTGTCAATGAAAAAATATTTGAATAGGTTATTCTTAATAGGTGTTTTATCTTTTGTTGTGCTCAATGTAATTGCTCAGGATGATAATTATAACCCTATATACACCGCTGCACCGTCGTTGTCGATAGCACCCGATGCCAGAGGAGGGGGTATGGGGGATATTGGTGCCGCCACATTGCCCGATGTTTATTCACAGCATTGGAATCCGGCAAAATATGCCTTTATGACAAGTAGAGCAGGGCTTGGCGTATCTTATACACCTTGGTTAAGAAAACTGGTTAACGATATGGCTTTGATCTATGCTTCGGGGTATTTTAAACTGGGCGAAGAAGATAATCAGGCTTTAAGTGCATCGCTCCGGTATTTTACAATGGGCGATGTGTTGAAAACAGACTTTAATGGCTATGAGCAGGGTACGATTTCTCCATACGAGATGGCCTTTGATGTGGGGTATTCGCGAAAGTTGAGCGAAACCTTCTCAGGAGCTGTGGCACTAAGATTTATTATGACGGATTATAAAACAGGAAGCGGTGAAGAAGTAAACGGAACAGCTTTTGCTGCCGATATTGCCGGGTATAACGAGTCGTATGTTGTAATAAATAATGTAGAGTGTTTATTGGGACTGGGTTTTAATATTTCAAATATTGGTACAAAAATATCGACAGCCGACGATTCGGAATCTAATTTTATTCCTACAACATTGCGCTTGGGAGGCTCTCTGACTTATCCTTTGGACGATTATAATACACTGGCGCTTAATCTTGATGTCTCGAAATTGCTTGTACCCACACCTCCTGTTAAAGGAGAAGATGAGAGCGAAGATGAGTTTAAGTTAAGACGGGACGATTATAAAGCAATATCATCAATTAGTGGTGTTTTTAAGTCTTTTGGCGATGCCCCCGGCGGTTTTAGCGAGGAACTGAAAGAAATAATGTGGTCGTTAGGAGCCGAGTATACGTACGATAACCGTTTTTCGGTTAGAGGAGGATATTACTACGAAAACGAAATGAAAGGAAACCGTAAATATTTCTCGTTTGGAGCGGGTTTAAAAATGAACGTGTTCCAGATAGATGCATCTTATCTTGTATCAACATCAGGTACAAGCCCGTTAGATCAAACACTTCGGTTTTCTATCGGTTTCGAAATGGAAGGGCTTCGTAACCTCCTTAAATAATTTGTATATATTTGTAGTTTAGTGATTAAATATTAAAATCAGGATTAAAATCATAATCCTGATTTTTTTGTTTTATTTTTATACAGTGAAAGAGTATTTTGACTTTAAAAACTAGTTTTTTTACAATATTTACATGTTATTTCACGTTTCTAATTTGATAAGGGTGAAAACACATGTTTTCTTAACTGATTTAATATGTCTGAAAAATTATACAAAATAGTAAATATACTGCCGGCAATAATGGTGGTGCTATTTGCATTATATACAACAGGTGCTTATTCGCAGGGTAAAAGCGCATTGCGTTATGCTCAAAATTCGGTTTTGGCAGAAGGTACATGGTATAAAATTAAAGTGAATGAAACCGGAATATACAAACTTACATACAGCGATCTTCAACGTATGGGGATATCGAACCCAGCAAATGTAAAAGTACATGGCTATGGAGGGTGGATAATGGACGAGGTGTTTTCGGATGAAAATTATCACGACGATTTACCACAGGTGGCAATATGGATGAGTAATGCACGGGAAAATTTCGGGCCTAATGATTATATCTTGTTTTATGCCCGAGGCGATATAAAGTGGGCATATAATTCAACACGTAACGAGTTTGTACACACGCAGAATCCATATTCGGGCGAATCTTATTATTTTATAACAGAAACAGATGCTGCTCCTTTGTTGATGGATAATGCTCAATTGAGCTCTTCGCCCACCGAAACAGTTACAACATTTACTGATTATGCCCTGTATGAAGATAATTTAGTGAATATATTAGAGTCGGGGCGTCACTTTTTCGGTAAAAGCTTTTTAGGTTTACCGTCTCAGAATTTTAATATCACATTGCCCGGAATAACATCCGATCCCGCATTGTTTAGGGTTGTGTTTATTGGAAAAACCAGAGGTGGGGCATATATGGATGTTTCGTTGAATAACGAAAATATCGATCGGTACTCTGTCCCTTCTACCAATTATAGTTCATATACGAGGGCTCAGATTGTAAATCGAACGTTTACTAAGGAGGCTAAGGAATCGAATGTTGTGGGAATGAAATATGGGTATTCCAGTGGGTCGGATTATGCGATAAATACAAATTTTCACCTCGATTATATAAGAGTTAATTATACCCGTCATCTAAGGCCTGTAGGCGGGGTTACTTTGTTCCGTAATACAACATATTCCAACAATTTGGGTTACAAAATATCGGCGGCTTCTTCTCACCTGAAGGTATTTAATGTAAGCAATGCTTTAAAACCTCAGGTTGTAAATGCTGCATTGTCGGGTGCTGAACTGACTTTTGCGGCGTCGAACCTGACAGTAAATGAGTATGCGATGGTTGATGTGTCGAAAACGATACCAAGTCCAACCCTTGTCGGGAAAGTAGATAACCAAAATCTGCATGCTTTAGATGCAGCGGAAATGGTTATAATTGTTCAGCCTATTTTGCAGGAATATGCGCAACAACTGAAAGAGTTGCATGAGAATATTGACGGAATGGAATCCTTGGTTATAACTCCGGATCTTATTTATAACGAATTTTCATCGGGAAAGCCCGATGCTAGTGCTTTTCGCCGATTTATGAAAATGTTTTACGATAGGGCTGAGGATGGAGTCCTTAAAGCTCCGAAGTACTTGTTGTTATTTGGCGATGCCACTTTTGATAATAGATTCTATACAGAAGAAAATTGGACGGAAAGTTCGAAAAAAGCAATTATTCTTTCTTATCAAACCGATGATTCGTCGCTTTCGGCCTCTTCTTCGTATGTTACCGATGATTATTTTGGTTTTTTACAAGATAAGTGTAATTCAGCCTTCAATAGTAATCCTATCGATTTGGGTATAGGGCGTATTCCTGTGCGTACACCCAGAGAGGCACAAGCTGTTGTAAATAAAATACAGAACTATGTTGCGAATACTAATAAAGGAATTTGGAGGAATAAGATATGCTTTGTTGCCGACGATGCTGTTTCCGATGTATTTAACTCTTCGGAAACTTACCATGCCAAAAATGCCGAAATACTTTCGGATCAGGTAGCTGAGCAACATCCGCATTTTATAGTCAACAAAGTTTATCTTGATGCTTATGAACGTTCTAAAACGATAAATGGATTCAGGTACCCCACGGCAAGGAGTGCTTATTTGAATAATCTTAATTCGGGAGTACTCATATTCAATTATCTGGGGCATGGATCGAGTCAGGATTGGACGCACGAGTATATCTTGACCAAGTCGGAGATAGAATTAATGAATAACGATAAATTGCCTCTTTTTATTACGGCGACATGCGATTTTGGGCGTTTTGACGGAAAAGCTACCTCTGGTAGCGAACTTCTGTTTACAAAAGAAAAAGGAGGAGGAATTGGGGTGTTTGCAGCATCGAGGGTAGTTTATGGCTCTAACAATCAGGATTTAAATAAAAAACTATTGGAGCATGTGTTTGATAAAGAAGCGGGAGTTCCTGCCCGCTTGGGCGATATTATGCGCCAAGCAAAAAAAGGTATCGATGACGATAATAAATTAAGGTTTTTACTTATTGGCGATCCGGCCTTAAGGCTAAAATATCCGACCGACGAATATAAAATTAGTATTACAGAAGTTAACGGTAAGCAGTCCGATGACTTGGATATTTGGATGCAGGCGCAGTCGTATAATTCGATAAAAGGAGAAATTGTAGATGCCGATGGTAACTTGGTAGAGGATTTTAACGGAACCATCGAATCGGTAGTTTTTGATGGAAAAGAGGCTCTAGAGACAAGGGGATATGATTTAAGTGGAAGTGGAAATGCATCTGCCATAGTTAAGTATAACGATTATACCAATACAATATATACAGGGAAAATGAATGTTGAGGGTGGTAAGTTTAATATCGAATTTCAAACTCCTAAAGACATTTTGTATCTTAACAAGAAAGGTAAAATGAGTTTTTATGCATTCGACAAAGACGGAGTTCGCGAAGCTCAGGGTTATTTTAATAATTATACGGTTGGAGGAACAGATCCCGATACCGAAGAAGAACTTAATCCGCCAACAATTCACCAGATATATTTAAATCATTCAAGTTTTAAATCGGGCAATAAAGTAAATCAAACACCATTGTTCTATGCCGAGTTTTCCGACGAATCGGGTATAAATTTATCGAGTGGTGTGGGGCATAATATATCCTTATCTATCGATAACGTGCTGAATTACAATTTAACGCCGTATTATTCGAGTGGAGGTTCTTCCGACGCTAGCGGTTATGTGCGATATTCTATTCCGCAGTTATCGGAAGGTAAGCATAAACTATTATTCAGAGTATGGGATACGTGGAATAATTCGGCTACAGCCGAGCTCGATTTTGAGGTGGTAAGTAATTATAAACCTAATATCTACCAATTTGTTATAGATGGCAATCCGGCAGCTGATTATACTAAGTTCAGATTGTTAACCGACGTGCCGGGTTCGACAGTTAATGTGAAATATGAAGTATTTTCTTTAACAGGATCAATTTTATGGGCAACAGAAGTTACAGGAAGTTCTGGTTCGGGCGACGAATTAAGTTATCAGTGGGATTTGATTAGTAATAATGGAAAGTTAAGGCCGGGAATTTATATCTGTCGTGCAACGGTTAGAACCGGTGATGGAAAAGCATCATCGCAATCAGAAAAGTTGATTGTTCAATAAATTGGAAAATTTTATTCGAAAATGAAAATACGTGTAGGATTCGGCTACGATGTTCATCGTTTATCCGAAGATAGAGAATTATGGTTGGGGGGGATAAAAATTCCCCATACGAAGGGATTGCTGGGGCATTCCGATGCCGATGTGCTTATTCATGCAGTGTGCGATGCATTGTTGGGCGCTGCTAATTTAAGGGATATAGGGTTTCATTTTCCCGACAATGCAGCAGAGTACAAAAATATTGACAGCAAAATTCTTTTAAAAAGGACTTTGGAAGTTATCTCGGAAAAAGGCTATAGGGTAGGAAATATAGATGCTACAATATGTGCCGAAAAACCTAAAATAAATCCATACATTCCCGATATGCAAAAAACGATGGCTTCAATTCTGGAGATTGATGTTGATGATATTTCTATAAAAGCCACTACTTCCGAGAAGATGGGATTTGTTGGGCGAGAAGATGGTTTTGCTGTTCATGCGGTTGCCCTTATCGAGAAAAAATAATGGATTTAGAATTCGAACTGACTGCAGACGGGTCGCATACATTATTTGTTCCTCAATTAGATGAGCATTATCATTCGGTTAATGGAGCAATACAAGAGTCTAATCATGTTTTTATTGAATCGGGACTAAAATGCTGCCCGAAAAATGAAATATCAATTTTGGAAGTGGGGTTTGGTACGGGACTAAATGCACTTCTCACATTATTATATGCAAACCAAACTAATAAGCAGGTAAGATATAAAAGTTATGAATTATACCCCTTGTCGCAAGATGTGATTGAGAAGCTTAACTACAGAGATATATTATTGGATAAAGCTAAGTTTTTTGACGATTTGCATAAAGCTCCGTGGGGTGAAGAGGTTTTATTGACCTCCAATTTTTCATTGAAAAAAATCTCGGCCGACTTTACTTTATTCGAAGAAGAAAGAGCAAATTTGTTCGATTTGGTTTATTTCGATGCGTTTGCACCCGATAAGCAACCGGAGTTGTGGACACAGAAAATCTTCGATTATGTTTATAAACTTGTATCGGCAAATGGAATTTTGATTACATATTGTGCAAAAGGAGTAGTTCGGCGAGCAATGTTAAAGTCAGGTTTTAAAGTTGAGCGTATACCGGGACCTCCGGGCAAAAGAGAAATGTTGAGAGCAATCAAGTAATTTTTTTCTGTTATATAACACGTTTTTTGTTAGGCGTTTAGATGCCTTTCTGAAAAAAATCACAAAAAAACCTCAATAATAATTTGGAATTAGGTAAAAAAAGTATTTATCTTTGCACCCGCT
>NZ_QVMM01000018.1 GCF_010501065.1 Dysgonomonas sp. 216
TTTGGGTGGGAGAGTAGGTAGCCGCCACTTATATAATAAAGCCTCGTATTATTTATTTAATACGGGGCTTTGTTCTGTTTAATAGTTACCTAATTGAATCAATGAATGAAAGACATACTGAGAGGCGGATAAGGTCTATAAATTAGGTTTAAAGAGAATATTTCATTTTGTACATATCAAATCCTTGTGCCCAATAGTCTTTCTGAATTTCAATTAATACAAATCCGTTTTTTTCGTAAAACAAATAAGCATGTTGTGATGTACGAACTAGAATATTCTCAACAGTACTCATCGATTTTAGAATATTTAATCTGTAATCCAAAAGCATCTTTCCGAATCCTTGTCCCTGATATATTGGAGAGATAAAATCCCAACTTATTTTGGCTGTTTTATACTCGTTCTCGAAATTAATACCTCCGCTACCTATAATATTATTTTCATATTCAATAACAAAATATTGCTCAATTTCATTATCGAGATAGTATTCGAAATCTTTGACTTCGGATTCGTCAAAAAATTGTGGTATGTTTTGTTCCAGAATGCCCACTAATGTTTCTTTATACTCCTTCCGATAGCTTTTTATTAACATATATTTGATATCTAATGTTATAGACGAAAAAAGCGGGGCTGTTTATAACAACTCCGCTCTTTCAAATACAAAAATTTGTATTTATTTTTTTGAATCTTCGATAGATACTTTACGGAATTCTTTCAAAGATTTTTCGATAGCTAAAGATGCTTTTCTGGCACGAGTTCCAGCAGCTTTGTTTCCGTTTTCAGCTTGTGCAGTTGCGTCTTTAGTAAATTCTGTAATCAATTGGTTCAAGTTTGCTAATAATTCTTTCATAGTTGTAAGTATTTAGTGAAAATAATTTTTGACAAAGATAAATTTGATTTTAATAATACCACAATTTTTTGGATTTATTTTAACGAAATAGTGACTTTTTTTATATCTGAGTCGCTTTTATAGCTAAAAACTATCTTATATAGCCATATTATCGATTGCTTGCTCTATATCTTTAATGATATCGTCTACATTTTCGATTCCTACCGACAGACGAATAAGATCGGGGGCAACACCGGCACTTACCAGTTGTTCGTCGGTCAATTGGCGATGCGTATGGCTTGCCGGATGTAAAACGCATGTACGGGCATCGGCAACATGTGTTACTATGGCAACCAGCTTAAGATTATCCATAAACTGTACAGAAACATCGCGCCCGCCTTTAAGCCCGAAGGTCATAACTCCGCATGTGCCGTTGGGCATATATTTTTCGGCAAGTTCGTAGTATTTATTTCCTTTTAGTTTGGGATAATTAACCCAAGCTATTTCGGGTCTCGATTGTAAATATTCTGCAACTTTCAGAGCATTTTCACAATGGCGCGGAACTCGCAGGTGTAGGGTTTCGAGACCTATATTCAGCAAAAAGGCATTCATAGGCGAGGGTATGGAACCTAAATCGCGCATCAACTGTACTGTTGCTTTTGTTATATATGCGTTTTTCCCGAATGATTTAGTATATGTTAATCCGTGATACGATTCATCGGGCTGGGTTAATCCCGGGAATTTATCGGATTGAGCATCCCAATCGAAATTACCACTATCTACAATAGCGCCTCCAACACTGGTTGCGTGTCCGTCCATATATTTGGTAGTGGAATGAATAATAATATCGGCGCCCCAATCGAAAGGGTTACAATTTATTGGGGTAGGGAATGTATTATCTACTATTAAAGGAACTCCCTGATTGTGTGCAATACGGGCAAATTTTTCTATATCAAGTACATTCATTGCCGGATTCGAAATTGATTCGGCAAACAAAGCCTTTGTATTTGGTTGAAATGCTTTAGCTATTTCTTCGTCCGAAGCATCCTGATTGACAAAAGTAACGTCAATACCCAGCTTTTTTAATGTTACGGCAAATAAATTGTATGTACCGCCATAAATGGCCGAAGCGCTTACAAAATGATCGCCTGCCGAACAAATATTAAATAGTGCATAAAAAGTAGCCGCCTGTCCCGACGATGTTAGCATTGCAGCAACTCCACCCTCTAATTGAGCTATTTTAGATGCAACAGCATCGTTTGTTGGGTTCTGTAAACGTGTGTAGAAGTAACCACTGTCTTCGAGGTCGAAAAGACGCCCCATTTGCTCGCTGGTTTCATACTTAAATGTTGTACTTTGGTAAATGGGCAGTACTCGTGGTTCTCCTTTTTTAGGCGTCCAGCCAGCCTGAACGCATATTGTTTCTAAATGCTTTTTATCTTTTTTCACCGTTTTATGTTCTTTAATGGTTTATCAATCTGTTATTTTAAATAATTCTTTTGCATTTTGGGTTGTTTTATCAGCAACATATTCGGGTGGCATTTCATAAATTTCAGCCAACTTATCTATAACGTATGTTGTATAAGAAGGTTCGTTGCGTTTACCCCGATTAGGAACCGGAGCTAGATAAGGTGCATCGGTTTCTACTACAATACGCGATAAATCGGTAGATTTTAATATTGCAGATAGTCCGGAGTTCTTAAACGTAACAACACCATTAACTCCAATATAGAAGTTGTGGAGTTTCAATACCTCTGCCAAATCGCCTTCGTTTCCTCCAAAGCTATGGAATACGCCTCTAAGGTTCGATGCGCCAACGTTATTTATACAGTTGATAACTTCGGATATTGCGTCTCTTGAGTGAATAGACACAGGTAAATTATACTCGATACTCCACCTGAGTTGTTCTTCAAAAGCTTTTTTTTGTTCTTCTATCAGCGATTTATCCCAATATAAATCGAGACCTATTTCCCCAACTCCGATATAACTATTTTGCGAAAACTGCTGTTTTATCTTTTCCAAATCTTTTTTCCAGTCCAAAGTAACGCTTGTAGGGTGTAATCCCATCATAGGTAAACATACTTCGGGATATTCTGTTGCCAGAACGTTAACGCGCTCTATTGTTTCGACATCAATATTGGGCAAAATAATTTTTACGATACCTTTTTCTCCGGCTCTGGCAATAACATTACTTATATCGTCGTCAAAATCGGGTTGGAATATATGGGTGTGGGTATCTATAATTTTCATTTCTTTTTACGATTGGCGGTATAGCAAACTTTCGGCTAATGCTTTTAGTTCAACTTTTCTCGAATCTTCTACGCCTACTTTGTCTAAGCATTCGATTCCTTTCCGATAATATTCGTGAATAAGTTTTTCGGAAATCTCTTTCAAGTTTAAGCCGTTATAAATAGATCTGACAGCCTGAATTTTTTCCTGAGGGTTTTCTCTGCCTTTGTCGAACCAACTCAACAGCTCTTCTTTTTTGTCGCTTAAAAGTACATTGATTGACAGGAATGTTTTTTTATTGCACAAAATATCGCCTCCTATCTTTTTCCCGAAAGTTTCAGGATTACCATATACGTCGAGCAAATCGTCCATTAATTGAAATGCCAAACCTATATTTATACCAAAATCGTATAAATATTGTGCATCTTTGTCCGAAGCTCCGGCTATAATAGCGCCTTCTTTTAACGAGCAAGCCAACAGAACTGCCGTTTTCAGGCGGATCATTTCTATATATTCGTCAACCGATACATCAATTCGTTTTTCGAATTCCATATCGTATTGCTGGCCACAACAAACCTCTAATGTTGTTTGAGTAAACAAATTCAATACTTCGGGTAAAACTTTTTTGTCTACCTTCGCTAATTCTTTATACGACTCGATAAGCATTGCGTCGCCCGATAGTATAGCTGTGTTATCGTCCCATTTTATATGAACAGTGTCTTTACCTCTTCGCATATCGGCCTTGTCCATCAAATCGTCATGAAGCAAAGTAAAGTTATGATATACTTCTATTGCGATAGCAGCAGGCAGAACTTCTTCAAAATTGCTTTTATACAGGTTATACGCCATCAGACTTAATGCAGGACGCACTCTTTTACCTCCTAAATCTAAAATGTAAGTAATAGGGTCGAATAACGATTTAGGCTTTTCCGTAAAAACTAGTTCTTCTATTCTTCGATTTATAATATCGAGAGTTTCTTGAAATTTGTACAACATTTTGCGTTTATTTCTTTTTGTTAGACTCGTTAGCAAAGGTAAGTATTTTATATATCAAAAAACCTGACAAACCTGACAGAAATTTACATTTTTCGGATATATGTTTATTGTTAATGGCTTTTTGGCTATTTACTTTATTGTATAGATAAATAAATGCTTTATAAGTTGAAAGCGGACATCTCTGTTTTTGTACAGAAAATGCCCGCTTAAACTATAAAATATTCAGATGTAATTGGCTATTAAAATTGTCCGAGTTTTATTCCTACATAAAAAGTACGGGGTAATCCGGGACCATACACATATCCGGCATCACGATCCATCCCTCTGTCAAAATCGTCCTGAAAACTATTGAATATATTTTGCATACCGGCATAAACTTGCATGTTTATACTATTATATAATTTGAAATCGTAAGCAAATTTAGCTGAGAGGTCGAAGAAATCGGGAGTATGTTTCAACACGCTTTCCTCAATATATCCGGCAAAGTGTGGAACGTACATTTTTCCTGTATATGTTCCCGATAAAGATATTGAGAATGGTTTAACGGGTTTGATTGTAGATGTAAAATAACCGTAATAATCGGGTGTGCGCAGCATTTTTCGTGTAGTAGCTTCATCGTTTTCTTCATCCCAACTTTCTTCAACTTTGTATTTGCTGCTTTGAACTGTGAAACCCGACTGAAGTTGTATCCAATTGGCAGGAATTACCTTTAACTCAAGGTTTATGCCTTTTACAGTGGCTCCGTCGCCATTCCGTCGTTCTTTTATCAGGTTTCCTTCGCTATCAGTTCCAATTTTGTCTAAAACAAATACATCGTCGAGAAGCGTATAGAATCCGTCGGCCAGAATATTAAATCCCCAGCTACCTACTTGAAATGTGTAATCGGCACTTAAATTCACACTGTGCGAATATTCAGGTTTCAAACCTTTGGCATTTTCAATAAAAGTAACTCCTCCGTTTACTGCTGTAATGTGCAAATCTTCGTCGAATGTTTGAGGGGCACGATATCCTGCTGCATAACTTGTCCGAAGGTTAAGTCCATCTATTGGTGCATAACGAAAATTTACGCGAGGACTGAATATAGCATCGTCAATCAGGTTATGTTTGTCTAAACGGGCTCCTAATAGAATAGTAAACATTTCGTTTTTCCATTCGTTTTGAATGTATCCTCCATATATACGGGTAATTTGTTTTAAATTTCTACCGTAGCCTAACATCTCGTCGTGCAGGTTGTCGTAATTAAATTCGAATCCTGTAGTAATTTGAGATGGCATAAACCAAAGTTTATCGAAACGGTATGAATATTGAGTACCGCTTGATACTGTTATATTGTCGGTATTTCCGTAAGCATCGTCATTATAACCGGCGCCATAATATGTATCACGCTTTACATTTTGGAGCGAAGTATATATATTGAAGCTATGTTTGTAATCGCGGCTAAATTTCTGATAGCTGACGCCTCCGCCATTTATATTATGGCGTGCCATTTCGGCAACTTCAACCTGATGTGGTGGTTTATCTATGCTATCGCCTCCACGACGGTATTCGTTTATTCGATGATATTCTAAAGTTATCTTGCTGAAATTGTCGGGTTTAAAATAACTGCGAAATCCAAAAGTTTCGGTATTTAAGCGTCCAAGTTCGGAGAAGTCGTCGCCATTGGCATCCCACTCTTTGCGGTCGCGAATCATTCCGAACATATATATACCCGCCTTTTGGTCTTTAGTAATCAGGCTGGTATTCATATTTACAACATTATCGGGTGTATCGCCATCTATTAACGAGAAGGTATTTGATACGGAAAACGAGTTTTGCTGTGCTTCTTTGGTTATAATATTAATTGTTCCGCCAATAGCGTTCGACCCGAACAGAGCCGAACCTCCGCCTCGTACAACTTCAACTCTGTCTATCATGTTTGCAGGTATTTGTTCTATGCCGTAAACTCCTGCTAGCGAGCTGAATATTGGTTTGCTGTCTATTAGTATCTGAGAGTAAGGGCCTTCTAGTCCGTTTATACGTACTTGCTGAAACCCGCAGTTCTGACAGTTATTTTCGACACGTAATCCCGACTGAAAATTTAATCCCTGTGCCAGATTAACCGAGTTTGTTGTCTCGAACATTTTCTGGTCAACAATTCCTACAATAACTGAAGCTTCGCGTCTTAATGTTTCGTTACGGTTAGCAGTAACTACAACTTCGTTTAAGTCGAGATTAGAAGGTTTCATCATAAAGTGAAACTCCGATGTGTTATTACTGTTTAATTCGATGGTTTCTTCCTGCGAATTATACCCTACAGTATTGAAACGTAACACATAAGTACCCGGTTTTAGGTTCTTGATGAGAAAATGCCCTGTTTCGTCGCTCGACGCCCCAATTGTAGTGTTTTTTATACCAACCGAAACATAAGGCAGGTGTTCGCCTGTTTTGGAATCTATAATATGCCCTTTTATAACAAGGCTGTTGGCTGATACCGACAGTGGCAGTAAAAGCATTAGTGATAGAAATAATTTGTGAATCATTATTAGTAGTTTTTTTTAGCAGGCACAAAAATATGTGTAATGAGTTAAAGCTGAAATCGCTAAAACAGGGTAAATGTTTCTCAAATAATACCTAAATGTAGGTATCGGAATTTTAAATTCTTTTTAGAAAGATTAATCCAGAACATTTATTTAACAAATGTGTTATTTTTAGTATAGATAATGTCTTACGCAATTATTATATATTTTCTAATATGAAGAAATACAGATTTATATTTATACTTTACTTGTGTGTTTTTCTTTTAAGCTCATGTGAAAAACATGAAGCTGCATTGCCTATTGTAGAAGTCGAAAATGTAGCAACAGGCGATTTTGAAATATATAGCAATTATGTAGGTTTAATAGAACCGTCGGGGAAGGTAGAAATACATGCGCGTGTAGAGGGCTTTTTAGAAAAGGTGACATTTCAGAATGGAAAAAGAATTGCAGCCGGACAACCGCTCTTTTATATAAACAATGCACCTTATAAAGCAAGGGTAGAGAAAGCAAAGGCTCAGTTATTGAAAGACGAGGCTGTAGAAACAAAAGCAAGGCGCGATTTGGAAAGATTACGCCCCTTGTATGAGCAAAATGCTGTGAGCCGTTTGGATTTAGACAATGCAGAGGCCGCCTTAAACGTAGCTAAAGCAACAGTGTCGATGAGTAAAGCCGACTTGGCACAAACCGAGTTGCAATTGAGCTATACGGTTGTAAGTTCTCCTTTATCGGGATATATCAGTGCTAATTATGGCGATATCGGAACTTTGGTAGGAGGTTCGGGTTCTTCGTTATTGGCAACAGTAGTAAAAAGCGATACGGTGGGCGTTAGCTTTAAACTTTCAGCTCTCGATTATTTGCGAAGCCAACGACGGAATGTACATTTAGGAGAACTTGATACTACACGGTCGTGGCAACCAACGGTAACTATAACACTAGCCGACAACTCGGTATATGCCGAGAAGGGTATAGTTGATTTCGCCGACCCGCAAGTCGACCCACATACAGGAACTTTTGGTGTTAGTGCTACTATCCCGAATCCGAATCAGATTTTGCTCCCCGGTCAGTACACACGGGTTAAATTAATGCTCGATATGATGGAGAATGTAATAATAGTTCCCCGTAAAGCAATATCGATAGAAAAAGGCGGAGCTTTTATATATGTAATACGTCCCGATAGTATTGCCGAAAAACGTTTTGTTGAAGTAGGAGCAGAGCATAACAACAATATAGTTGTAGTAAGAGGACTATCGGTTGCCGAAAAAATTGTAACCGAAGGGTTTCAGAAGCTTACACAAGGTCAGAAAGTTATACCTCGCACACGGGATGAAGAACTGAAAGTAGAGGCTCAGGAAAAAGAGAATCAAAAAAAGGAGGGACAAAAATGAAAACAGCTTTTTTTATAGATAGGCCTGTTTTCTCCACAGTCTTGTCGTTAGTTATTGTTATAGTTGGGGTAATAGGTTTGTTTTTACTCCCGATAGAACAATATCCGCAAATAACACCACCTGTTGTGAAAATCAGTGCATCTTATTCCGGAGCAAGTGCTACTACGGTTTCGCAGGCTGTGGCAACGCCAATTGAACAGGAATTGAATGGTACTCCCGGAATGATATATATGGAGTCGACCAGCTCAAATTCGGGTGGATTGTCTATTACCGTCACTTTCGATGTAAACACTAATCCCGATTTTGCAGCGGTAGAAATACAAAACCGGGTAAAATTAGCCGAATCCCGTTTGCCTGTCGAAGTTGTGCAGAATGGTATATCGGTCGAGAAGCAAACACCGGGTCAGTTGATGACAATAGCGTTGGTGTCGGACGATCCTAAATTCGATGAAATATATTTGAGTAATTACGCTACAATAAATGTAATGGATGTTATTCGCCGTATTCCCGGTATTGGGCGTGTGTCGAACATAGGCAGCCGTTATTATGGTATGCAAATTTGGGTATATCCTGACAGGATGGCAAGTTTTGGCCTTACAGTGAAGGACTTGCAGAATGCTCTTAAGGATCAGAACAGGGAGTCGGCAGCAGGAGAGCTAGGTAAGCAGCCGATGGATAATGTTGATATAACTGTACCCATTATAACCAGAGGGCGGTTATCTACTGTCGACGAATTTGAAGATATAGTAGTAAGGGCAAATAACGACGGGTCTTTTATCCGTATACGCGATGTTGCGCGTGTATCGTTAGAGGCTTCGTCGTATAATACCGAAAGTGGTTTGGATGGAGGAAACGCAACCGTATTGAGCGTTTATCTTTTGCCCGGAGCTAATGCCATTGCGGTGGCCGACGAAGTGAAAGCGGCTATGAACGAAATAGAGCGTGATTTTCCCGAAGGTGTTAGCTTTTTAATTCCGTTCGACTCTACAAATTATATAAATGAATCGATTCACGAGGTATACAAAACATTGTTCGAAGCATTGATCTTAGTGATATTGGTTGTGTTTTTTTCGCTGCAAAACTGGAGAGCCGCCATTATTCCTATAATTGCTGTACCTATATCGTTGATCGGAACTTTTGGCTTTATGCTTATTATGGGATTCTCCCTTAATATGCTGACTCTTCTAGGGTTGGTTCTGGCTATTGGTATTGTGGTTGACGATGCTATTGTTGTGGTAGAGAATGTAGAACGTATTATGCGTGAGAAAAACATGGGAGCACGTTCGGCAACACATCTGGCAATGAAGGAGCTTGTAGGAGCTCTTATAGCTACAGCTCTGGTATTGGTTGCAGTATTTATTCCTGTGAGTTTATTACCCGGAATTACAGGGTCTTTGTACAGACAGTTTTCGATAACAATAGCTGTTTCTGTTATAATTTCGGCTATTGTGGCAATAACGCTGAGTCCGGCAATGTGCGCTTTGTTGCTTCGTCCTTCCGACGAAAAGAAGGGCAAGGTTTTTACAAAAATAAATTCGTGGCTCGCTAAAGGAAATCAGAAGTACACAGGCGTATTACAAAAAGCTATACGCAATCCTCGTCGTATTTTGGCTGGGTTTGGTATGGTACTGGTATTTATATTTGTGCTAAACAGAGTTGTGCCGACTGCATTTATTCCTCAGGAAGATCAGGGTTATTTCACGGTAGAATTGGAAATGCCCGAAGGAACTACGCTTGAACGCATCCGACCTGCGACAGAACGGGCGATTGCCTATTTTAATAAACAAGAAGCTGTAGAATATGTACAAAATGTAACAGGATCGAGCCCAAGGGTAGGGAGTAATCAGAGTCGCGCTACGTTAACAGTTATATTAAAGCCTTGGAATAAAAGAAGTAAAAGTGTTGATGAAATAATAAGGGATGCTCAGAACGAATTTTATAACTATCCTCAGATAAAAGCATATATAAGCCGTCCGTCAGCCGTTCCGGGGCTTGGTTCGGCGGGTGGTGTTGAGTTTAAACTTCAAGCCCGTTCAACAGCCACATGGGACGATTTGGTTACGGCCGTTGATACTTTTATGTATTATGCCTCTCAGGAAAAAAGCATAGCAAGTGTGTCAACATCTTTGCAATCGGAGATACCCCAACTTTATTTCGATGTAGACAGAGATAAGGCTATGTTGCTGGGTGTACCTATGACCGATATATTCTCAACAATGAAGGCTTATCTGGGTTCGGTTTATGTGAACGATTTCAATATGTTTAACCGCATATATAAAGTATATATTCAGGCCGATGAACAATACAGAACATCGGCTGACGACATAAATCTGTTTTACGTGAAAACTTCGAGCGGAGCTATGGTCCCTCTTTCGTCGTTAGGCGAAGCCAGCTACACTACGGGCCCCGGAAATATAGCGAGGTTTAACATGTACACATCTGCCTCTATGCAGGCATCTCCTTCTCACGGATATAGTTCGGGGCAGGTAATGTCTGCGGTTGAGAGTTTGAAAAATAAGTATATGCCTGAGAATATAGATATTGCATGGAGTGGATTATCGTATCAGGAAAAAACAGCCAGCGGACAAACAGGCTTGATATTTACTCTTGTATTGTTGTTTGTCTTCCTGTTTCTTGCCGCCCAGTACGAAAGCTGGACTGTTCCTATAGCTGTATTGCTATCGTTACCCGTGGCTGCTTTAGGAGCATATTTAGGCATTTTTGTTCTGGGGCTCGATAATGATATTTATTTTCAGATAGGCTTGGTTACGCTTATCGGTTTGGCAGCTAAAAATGGTATATTGATAGTAGAATTTGCTAAAATTCAGGTTGATGAAGGTGCCGATCCTGTGAATGCAGCAATTAATGCGGCAAAGTTGCGTTTTCGCCCTATTTTGATGACTTCTTTAGCATTTATATTGGGTATGTTGCCTATGGTTTTAGCTTCGGGACCCGGTGCCGTAAGTCGTCATTCGATAGGTACAGGAGTATTTTTCGGGATGATTGCCGCTACTTCTATAGGGATTATAATGGTTCCGTTCTTTTTTGTAATGATATATAAAGTAAAAAACAGATTTCGTATACCCGATTTTAGTTTTAAGGATATACTGAAAAAAACAAGGAGGAGAAAATGATAAAACTCAAATATATATTGGCAGTGTGCTTGCTTTGCATTATGGGGGTGTCTTCTTGTAAAGTGGGAAGTAAGTACCATCGCCCCGAAGTTAATATGCCTCATACTTTTGACGAATTATCTGCCGATACGGCTTCGGTAGCCGATATAGGGTGGAGTACTTTGTATGGCGATACAGTATTGTGTAGTTTAATAGACAAAGCCTTGGAACACAATAAAGACGTACTTATTGCTACTGCCCGCATAAAGGAAATGATAGCAAATAAGCGCATTACATTTGCCGGAATGTTTCCCGAGCTTGGGTTGGATGTGTTGCCATACGAAAGAGAGTATACTAATTATGGAGGGAACAGCGATTCGTATACAACAGAGATACATGGTAAATTGTCGGTAGGTTGGGAACTTGATATTTGGGGAAAGTTAAGGTGGGCTAACGATGCGGGAATTGCTGCTTATATGCAGTCGGTAGAGGCTCGCAAGGCTTTACGATTAACTATAATAGCGCAAGTTGCTCAAACGTATTTCGAATTAAAAGCTCTAGATCAGGAGTTGGAGATAGTACGGCAAACACTCGATTCGCGAAAGGAAGAAGTTCATTTTGCAAAAATCAGGTACGATGGAGGTATGACATCTGAAATACCTTATCGTCAAAGCCTTCTTGAGCTGGCTAAGGCCGAAACTCATGTTCCGGAATTGGAACAGAGTATTAAACTTAAAGAGAATGACCTGTCTGTTTTGCTGGGCGAGTTTCCCCGTTATATTAGGAGGGGTGAAGTATTAAGCAGGCAATATATTCCCGAATATTTGCCGGTAGATCTTCCTTCGGCTTTGCTCGAACGTCGTCCCGATGTGCGTCAGGCCGAACAGCAATTAATTCAGGCGAATGCGAATGTAGGAGTTGCTTTTACCGAAATGTTTCCGTCGATAAAACTGACAGGAGAATATGGTGTGGAAAATTCGGAACTGACAGATTTACTGAAAAGTCCTGCATGGTTGGTTTCGGGTGCGGTTACAGGACCTATTTTCAATATGGGAAAAAATAAAGCAAAGCATAATGCTGCAAAAGCTGCTTACGAACAGGAGGTATATAATTATGAGAAAACAATTTTGAATGTTTTCGGAGAAGTGAATGGGGCAATTATTGCTTTTCGAAAAGCAAAGGAGATACACCATTCTCAAGAGGCTGTTTATAGGTCTGCTAAATCGTATCAGAATTTGGCAAGGATACAATATGTAAATGGATTTATCAGTTACTTGGACGTGCTCGATGCTCAACGACAGTTGTTTGATGCACAGGTATCGTTGAATAACGCGGTTTTGAACGAACTGCTGTCGATGGTTGCTCTTTACAAAGCTTTAGGCGGAGGTTTAGAGAAATGAAGTAATTCGCCTAATATTATTGATTAAATTATAATCAGGTACGACAAAAAATTGTAATTTTGTAAACATTACATATCCATTAATATCTTTATAACATGAAAGTATTAAAGTTTGGCGGAAAGTCGATCGCAACTACCGAGCGATTGAAGTTTGTAGCTAATATTGCTGCACAAAACAAAAAAAATATTGTTATTGTTCCTGCTATGCCCGGCATAACTGTGTTGCTTGAAGATATTTCGGATTATTTGTACAAAAAGAATCAGGAAGCTGCAAACGAAACTATAACCAAATTGCAAAAAGAACTGATGGCTATAGTAAACAGTTTGTTTGCAAATGAAAAGTCGGTTGTTGCGGCAATTGAACTTATTAATTCGAAAATAGATTATATACGCTCCTTCGGTAAAAATCTTTTCACACTGTTCGAGGAAAAAATAATTTTAGCTCAAGGAGAGCTTATAAGCAGTCATTTGTTTTATTTATATACACAGGAAAGAGGGTTGAATTCGGTAGAGTTGTCAGCACTCGATTTTATGCTGATTGATAAAAATCATGAACCTGATACCGATTTTATAAAAGAAAAACTAACAGCTTTGGTTAAAGACAAGGCTGCCGATTTATATATTACTCAGGGATATATTTGTAAAAATATTTATGGCGAGATAGATGATTTCAGAAAAGGGGGAAACGATTATTCGGCAACTCTGACCGGTGCAGCTATTGATGCCGATGAAATTCAGATTTGGACAGATGTTGAAGAGTTGAAGAATATTGACTCGTCGGTAGTAAGTAAGGCTAAAACCATAAAAGATTTAAGCTTCGACGAGGCTGCAGAATTGGCTTACTTTGGCGATAAAATATTACATCCAACAAGTATTCTTCCTGCAAAATTAGCTAATATTCCGGTAAGGATTCTTAGTGTGATGACACCCGAATCGGATGGCACTCTTATTTCGTTCGATGCCGAGAAAGGTATAATAAAAGCTGTTGCCGCAAAAGATGATATTACTGCCATAACAATAAAATCGGGGAGAATGCTTCTTGCCCATGGCTTTTTACGTCGTGTTTTTGAGGTGTTCGAACATCACGAAACCTCTATCGATATGTTAACCAGTTCGGAGGTTGGAATTTCTATTACAATTGATAATTCGCGGAATCTGGGAAATATTATTGACGATTTGAAAAAATACGGATCGGTATCGGTAAATACCAATATGACATTGGTAAGCGTTATCGGAGACATGGAGTGGAAGAATACACAAACCAAAACGAAGGTAATGAATGCAATAAAAGATCTTCCGGTATGTATGATTTCGTATGGGGGAAGTGATTACAACTTTTCTTTTCTTATCAAAAAAGATGATAAGACCAAGACGCTTAAAACATTGAACGATAATTTATTTTAATCAACCAAATATTATAACAAACAATAAATTTTTATGACTAAAGGAATTTTTCCGGTAGATAAACTAGATAAAATTGAAACACCGTTTTATTATTACGATATCGAATTATTGAAAAAAACACTCGATATAGTAAAAACCGAAACATCAAAATATGGTTACAGCCAACATTATGCAGTAAAAGCAAACGCTAATCGTACAATATTAGCAACTATAGCAGCAGCCGGATTTGGGGCCGATTGTGTTAGCGGAAATGAAGTAAAAGCTGCTATAAACGCAGGTTTTCCGGCAAGTAAAGTTGTTTTTGCAGGTGTAGGAAAAACCGATAAAGAAATAAACCTTGCTCTGGATTACGATATTTTCTGCTTCAATGTAGAATCGTTGCCCGAGCTGGAAGTAATAAACGAACTATCGGGGAAAAAGAATAAGCGCACAAAAGTAGCATTACGAATAAATCCTAATGTAGATGCACACACCCACGAATATATAACAACGGGATTGAACGAAAATAAGTTCGGGTTTAGTTTATCGTCGTTACCGAATGTAGTAAAGGTACTTAAGGAGCTTCAATATGTAGACCTTATCGGGATACATTTCCATATAGGTTCGCAAATAACCGAGGTGGAAACTTTTAAACCACTTTGTGAAAAAGTAAACGAATTGCAAACCTTTTTCGAGAAAGAAGGTTTTGACCTTACCGATATTAATGTTGGTGGCGGATTAGGGATTGATTATGACGACCCTAATGCAAATCCGATTCCCGATTTTGCCGGATATTTTGCAATTTTCAATCAGAATCTGCAACTTAAAAATAAGCAAAAGCTCCATTTCGAGTTAGGTCGTTCTATCGTTGCTCAATGTGGTTCGCTTATAGCAAGGGTTACTTATATTAAGCATGGCGAGAGCAAGCAATTTGCTATTCTTGATACAGGAATGACCGATCTTATTCGTCCTGCTTTATATCAGGCGTATCATAAAGTTGAAAATATTTCATCAAATTTACCTGAGCAAAAATACGATGTTGTTGGTCCTATTTGCGAGTCGTCGGATACGTTTGTAAAAGATTATTCTTTAAACGAATGTAAACGTGGAGATTTAATTGCTTTACGTTCGGCTGGTGCATATGGCGAAATAATGGCATCGCAATATAATTTGAGGGATATACCAAAAGCTTATTTCTCGAACAAATTGCAGGCAGAAGAATAAACTTCTGACGAAAAGTATATCGTAGAAAGTCAGGAACCTGAAAGTTCTTGACTTTCATGTTGTTATAATATAAAGAATATAATGGAACAATTTATCTTATTTTTTAAGTTCGGACCGATAGAATTTGTAATAATCTCGCTATTATTCCTGTTTTTACTCATACAGCTGTTTTTCTATATCTTCTACTATCGTAAACCGTTGAAACAGAGCTTGAAGGGTGCTGATGCGTTAGACGATGCGAATAGAAAATATCCATCGGTATCTGTTATTATAACAGCGAAAGAGGAGTCGGATAAATTAGAGGTTTTGTTGCCTGTTGTATTAAATCAAGATTACCCCGATTATGAGGTTATTGTAGTTAATAACGGGTTTACGGAAGAAACCGATACTTTACTTAAATATTTACAGAATAGTTATAAACATTTGTACCATACATTTTTACCACAACGGGCTGAAAAAGATTCGTTACGAAAAAAAATGGCATTAACTATAGGTATTAAGGCAGCAAAAAAGGATGTACTGTTGTTTACTGAGGCTAATTCGGTTCCGGTAGGCGATAAGTGGATAAAAAGCATGATGCAAGATATGACCGAAGATAAACAGGTGGTATTGGGATATTGCTTTTTCGAAAAGACAAAACGTTTTTTCGAACGTATAGCACGCTTCGATCATTTACTTTTTAGTTTGCAGTATTTATCGTTAGCCATACGGCGTAAACCTTATACAGGTGTTTCTCAGAACGTAGCATTTAGGCGCGAGTTGTTTTTTAATAATAAAGGTTTTTCAAATTTCCTGAATTACGAGCATAGCGAAGGTGTATTCCTTAATCATATAATGACTGCTGATAATACTGTGGTGGCTTTATCGGAAGATAGTTTTGTAACAACACAACTGGTTAGTGTATCGCATTGGGAAAGGTTGAGGTTGTTTCAGGCTAAGGTAAAACGATCGTTCAGAAACTTTAAGTTTGCTCCTAAGGTATTTTCAATTGAAACAGCTACCCGTTTACTATCGTATCTGTTGTTTCCGTTGTCGGTTGCATATACGGTATACACCGAAAATTGGGGAGTTTTAGGCATTTGTTGCTTTATTTTCGTTCTGCAACTAATGCTTAAAATAATATTGTTAAACAAACCGGCTAGGTATTTTCGTGCAGGCAGGTTTATTTTCTCTTTTATTATAGTCGATATATTGCAGCCTTTATACAATCTGAAGTTCAGGCTGTCGAAAGGTAGTCAGGATAATATCCGGTGAACGAACGGAATAAGCAAGGCAGTCATTACCCCCATCAAACCGATGGCTAAACCGCTTAATGCGCCTTCTATCATTCCCATTTCCATAGCTTTGGCTGTACCTACTCCGTGGGCCGATGCTCCCATAGCCAAGCCTTTGGCTACCTGACTTTCTATCCTTAACAGTTTTAGTATATAAGGCCCCACTATACCGCCAAATATACCACAGAATACAACAATTATAGCTGTTAAAGAAGGAATTCCTCCCGATTGCTCGGCAATGCTCATGGCTATTGGAGTTGTTACCGATTTTGGTTCCAGAGAAAGAATAAGGGCTTCGTCGGCTCCCATTAATTTGGCTAGTGTTATAACGCTTATGATACCTGTTAAGCTTCCTACGAATATTGAGGTAAGGATGGAAATTACATTCCCTTTCAGATACGACATTTGTTCGTATAACACGTACCCTAAAGCTACAACGGAAGGTCCTAACATGAACGAAACAAACTGACTGCCTTGTTCAAACGTTTCGTAACTTACTCCGCTAATCTTCAGAAAACCTATAATAATAGCGATTGCTATAACAAGAGGATGAAGCAAGCCAATACGGGTTTTCTTGAATATCCATTGACCGAACAAATAGCTGCCGAATATAAGAAGTAGTATAAATTCTTGCCTTTCGAATAATGCCTTCATTTTTTATGTTCCATTTTTTGTTGAACAAGGGCAACCACGGCTATAACTAATACTGTACTGACCGAACATACAACAATAATTGCAGTCCAGAATTTGCTCAGTATTCCGAATGAAGATATAAGTCCGGCTCCGGCAGGAATAAAGAATATAGCCATGTTTTTTGTAAAGGCATTTGCTACACCTTCAACATTTATAGGCGATACGACTTTTAAATATAACGAAGCAAATAGTAGGAGCATGCCAATAATGCTGCCCGGAACAAATCCTTCTATCAGATAGCTTACACATTCTCCGATAAAATAAAAAAGGAGGATGATAAAAATGCCTTTTACCATTTTCATAGCCCAATAGCCTAAATATTATTGATATTATTCTTGTTCAAATAACTCTAACCTCATTTCTTTGCCATCGAATACGGCATACGAAAATAATGTGATCCAATCTCCTAGAATAAGTATTCTTGCGGTTTGGCTTAACATCAGGTCGAGTAAAATGTGCCTGTGTCCGAATATGAAGAAATTTATATTAGGTGCTACTTGTAAATGTTTTTTTGAGAATTGTATAAGATGTTCTTTGTCTTCGCCCTGGTAGTCTATAACTCCTCCTGTTTCCCTACTATGGTTAGACCACTTGTGTGCAAAACCAACAGCCCATCTGGGGTGGATGTTTGCAAATAACTTTCGGCATAGTTTGCTGTGGAATATCTTACGAAGTATTTTGAACGATTTTGAATCGTCGCCCAAGCCATCGCCGTGAGCCATAAAGAATTTTTTACCGTATATTTCGCGCACCAAAGGTTCGGTATGAACTATCATTCCACACTCCGAACTGAGGTAATCGGTTACCCATATATCGTGGTTTCCTATAAAAAAATGCACTTCGATTCCCATATCTGTTAGTTCGCTTATTTTACCTAAAAAACGGGTAAATCCACGGGGAACTACATTTTTATATTCGAACCAGTAATCGAATATGTCGCCCAACATATATATTGCTGAAGCATCGTGTTTGATAGAGTCAAACCAACGGCACAACTTACGTTCAATTTCGTGTTCGAAAAACAAATTGTTTTTAGGGGAGGAGGGGGCCGATGCTGTGAGATGCAACCCTTCTTCTTCTTTTTTATGCGAAACCGAACCTAAATGGGTATCGGATAAAAAATAAACTTTCTTTTTTGTCACAATTTTCTTATAAAAAACCTAACTCCAGTTTTGCTTCTTCGCTCATCATATCCTTACTCCATTCGGGTTCGAATGTGAGATGAACGATTACATTTTTTACATCCTCAATGGATTCAACCTTTAACCTTACATCTTCGAGAATAAAATCAGCAGCGGGACAATTAGGAGCTGTTAAGGTCATTGTTATCTCTACATTCTGATCTTCGTTAACATCTACATTGTAAATCAGTCCCAAGTCGTATATATTTACGGGGATCTCAGGGTCGTATACCGTTTTCAGCATACGTACTATATCTTCTTCAATTTTCAATAAATCAGCCATAATACAACGTATATTACTTTGAAAAACTTTTAACTCATACAAATGTCTAAGCATTTATCTGTTTAAACTTAGAATGTAAACAATGTGTAAACATCCAAGTTCGTTCCGAGTAAAAGTTTGTACAAATTTACTAAAAAAACCATTGCATTTTACATTCAAATATATATAAAAACAAAAAACACTTACATCTCTGTAAGTGTCTCTTTTTCAATTGTCGGGATACCAGGATTCGAACCTGGGACCCCCTGCTCCCAAAGCAGGTGCGCTAACCGGACTGCGCTACATCCCGTGCTTGATTTCTCAAATGCGATGCAAAGGTACGACTATTTTTTTACGAACAAAATTTTTCTGCAAAAAAATAAATATTTTATCAATATAACCTGCAACCATACAATAAAATCAATACTTTTGTATCCGATAAATCATGATTGAAACTATACTAGAACCAAATAATATGTTTAGAGATCATACTTGTGGCGAACTAACAATTGCCGATGCAGGAAAAGAAGTAACGTTGGCCGGCTGGGTACAAAAATCCCGCAAGCTGGGAGGTGGAATAACTTTTGTCGATATACGCGACCGTTATGGAATTACCCAACTTGCTTTTTATAAAGACCAAAACGCCGATTTGTACGAAGAAGGAAATAAACTTGGACGTGAGTGGGTTATCCAGATAACAGGTATGGTTCAGGAGCGTTCGAGTAAAAATAAAAATATACCTACGGGCGATATAGAGATAGTACCTTCTGCTATAAAAGTCCTCAATACTTCGGAAGTTCCGCCTTTTACTATTGAAGATGAAACTGACGGAGGCGACGACATTCGCATGAAATACCGTTATCTCGATTTGCGCAGAAATTCAGTACGCAGCAACCTTGAATTACGCCACAAAATAGCATTCGAAACCCGAAGCTATTTAGACAAACTTAATTTTCTTGAGGTTGAAACCCCTATTCTTGTTGGTTCTACACCCGAAGGAGCACGCGATTTTGTTGTACCGTCGCGCATGAATCCCGGCGAATTTTATGCTTTGCCGCAATCGCCACAATTATTTAAGCAATTACTTATGGTTTCGGGATTCGACCGTTACTTCCAGATCGTAAAATGCTTTAGGGACGAAGATTTGAGAGCCGACAGACAACCCGAATTTACGCAAATAGACTGCGAAATGTCTTTTGTTAATCAGGAGGACGTACTGCAAACTTTTGAAGGCTTGACGAAATACCTTTTCAAAAATATAAAAGGCATCGAAGTTTCGGATTTTCCCCGTATGACCTATGCCGATGCTATGAAGTATTATGGTTCTGATAAACCCGATACTCGCTTCGAAATGAAACTGGTTGAAATAAAAGACCTGACTACCAATAAAGATTTCGTTGTATTCGACAGTTCGGAATATGTTGGAGCTATCTGTGCAAAAGGCTGTGCCGAATACACCCGCAAGCAACTGGACGAACTTACTAATTTTGTAAAACGTCCTCAAATCGGAGCGAAAGGATTAGTATATGTAAAATGCGAAAATGGAGGAGTATATAAATCTTCGGTCGACAAATTTTACAACCAGGAAGATCTGGCTAAATGGGCTGAACGTTGTGATGCAAAAGAAGGCGACCTTATACTTATTATATGTGGCGAAACCGAAAAAGCTCAGAAACAGTTATGCGAATTACGTTTGGAAATGGGCGAACGTTTAAACCTGAAAGATAAAAATGTATTTAGTTGTCTTTGGGTAGTCGACTTCCCGCTGTTGGAAAAAGACGAAGAATTGGGTCGTTTCTTTGCCAAACACCACCCGTTCACCAGTCCTGTGCCCGAAGATATTGAAAAACTAGAAACCGCACCCGAAACAGTCAGAGCCAGCGCATACGACATGGTTATAAATGGCGTAGAAGTAGGTGGCGGGTCGCTACGTATATACAACAGCGACCTTCAGAAAAAAATGTTTAAAGTTCTTGGCTTTACCGAAGAAAAAGCGCAAGCCCAGTTTGGTTTCCTAATGAATGCTTTCAAATATGGAGCACCTCCTCATGCCGGTCTTGCTTTTGGACTCGATCGACTTGTTTCGCTTTTCGCAGGACTCGACTCTATTCGCGATTGCATAGCGTTTCCTAAAAACAATTCGGGAAGAGATGTTATGACAGATGCACCTTCAGTAATAGAACAGGAACAGTTGGACGAATTATGTTTGAAAATAGATATAAAGAAGGACTGACCTTTTTTATATAAATAATACAGAGAAAGACGTCATCCATTATATTTGGAAGGCGTCTTTAGTTTTTACACACAATTAATCGATTGCAATTCTGATTACAATGGAAGACTCTTACATAATACAGATAGAAAATGCTATTCCCAGACTAAACGATATCGCATTTGCAAAGGCTGTAAACTGGACAATAAAGAAGGATGAGCATTGGGCTATAATAGGGCCTAATGGGGCAGGGAAAACACTTCTTATCGATTTGCTAACAGGTAAATATGCTTTAAAATCGGGAATTATTAATTGTAAGGATGAAACAGGGCACAATCAAAGTATTTCTACTGTTGTGAAAAGTATGGCTTTCCGAGACATATACAGTATGTCTGACCTACAAAATAGTTACTATCAGCAACGATGGAATGCGGGAGATGTACACCAAGTTCCCTTAGTGAGGGATATGTTTGGGAAAGGCATTGATAAAAGCCGACTTGATTTACTGATAGAATCGTTCTCGATTGAAGACCTGTTGGATAAAGAAATAAACCTTTTGTCGAGTGGCGAACTACGCAAGTTTTTAATCGTACGGGCTTTAATAAACCGTCCCAAGATACTTATTCTCGACAATCCTTTTATCGGGCTTGACAATAAATCGCGAGCAGTACTTAATGCGATATTTAAAAACCTTGTCGAATTCGAAGACCTCCAACTTGTATTGGTTTTATCCAACCCAAACGATATTCCTGATTTAATAACACATGTATTGCCAATCAAAGAGAAGCGCATAGGAAAAGCCTGTACTAAAAATGAATTCTTCAGCAATGAACAACAAGTATCCGAGATTTTTCCATCAATCAGCAATCTAAATATAAACGGACTAGCAGAAGCGGATACTAATAATTCAATATTCGAAAATGCTTTGATGTTCAAGAAAATCCATATAAAATATGGTAACCGAACTATTTTAAACGATGTGAACTGGACTGTAAAACGAGGAGAAAAGTGGGCCCTACTTGGCGAAAACGGGTCGGGAAAGTCAACATTACTCAGCCTTGTTTCAGGAGACAACCCACAAGCCTATGCCAACGACATTACATTGTTTGACAGAAAACGAGGTTCGGGCGAAAGCATTTGGGATATAAAAAAACATATAGGATATATTTCGCCTGAAATGCACCTGTATTATTTAAAGAATGTGCGGTGTATTGAGATCGTTGCTTCGGGCTTTTTCGATACAATTGGACTGTACCGAAAATGCAATTCCGAACAGATATTTGAAGCTGAAAAATGGATGGATATATTCGGGATAAGCTATCTTAAAAACACTTCTTTTCTGAATGTATCTACAGGGGAGCAACGATTGGTTTTATTAGCTCGTGTGTTTGTGAAAAATCCAAGCCTTTTAATTCTTGACGAACCTCTGCACGGTTTAGATGTTGGTAATAAAATAAGGGTAAAACAGATAATCGAAGAGTTCTGTAACGAAACAAAATCGCTAATATACGTAACCCATTACGAAAACGAGATACCAAGCGTGGTAGATAAACGGCTGGTTTTGAATAAGTACCAAAATAACGATAAAAAAAACTAAATTTATATCAGAAAACTCTTGCATAAAAAAGAAAAGTGACTTATCTTTGCACACGCAAAAGCGAGGTTCCGTAGCTCAACTGAATAGAGCATCTGACTACGGATCAGAAGGTTACAGGTTTGAATCCTGTCGGGATCACAAGATTAAGAAAAGCGATTACTTTAAATGTAGTCGCTTTTCTTATGTTTTAGAATCAAAAACCTCCTTGGATCAACGAAAAATTTACGAATTTTTAGAAGGTTTTTCACTGATCCGCAATTATGGCTCAACTCATTAGTAAATTAAATACTAAGATTATTAGCAATATAAAAACTTGTGTTGTGCGATTAATGCACTACAAATATTAATATATGTAAAATATTATATATTTTTGCACAATATAATGAGACGTTTTTTTGAGACAGTTGCCTTTAGATGTCAAGAACCAATAGAGAAGCACTCATATTTAGAAAATCAAATTAGTTTATATCAAAAAGTAATAATTTATGCGAAAACATTTCAAGTATGCACTCTGTGCACTGGCTGGAATTATTATGTTGTCATGTATCGATAGCGATTATGATATTGACGACATAAACACTGATTCCCATTTTAAGATTCCGACTGTTCCTTTTGGAAACATCGACACTATTTGGATAGAAACACTACCTGAAATACCTATTCCTCCAATAGAAATACCTCTTGAGGAGATGAAGGTAGCTAAAAAAGAAATTCTACCCAATATCTTCACCAAGGATATTATAGATAAATTCTTTAATGAAAATGCTAAAGAAAATGTAGTGTTTGAAGGAACAGCTGATGTTAAAATATTAACTGAAGACTCAGGATTGAATATTGAGGTAAAATTTGAAGTTGTAGACGAAAGTGGTTATGTTATTGATGCTGTGAAAATTCCGAATCAATATCTGGAGTATGGCAAAGATCAGGGTTTTAAAATGATATTTCCTCGTCAATATTTCGGGTTGATGCAAAATGCAAAAGATATAAATATCATATTTATATTGAGTGCCGAAAGAATCCATTTAACTTATAACGACTTTGTTTTCATCAAAGATATTAAACTAAAATCGGGTGGAATACATTTCGACTTCTAAACCTTTAATTCAACGATTAACAATATGAAATCTATATATTTTATCATAGCATGTTTAGGTATTGGTGCATTTTCGATAACAGTTGCTCAAGCCCAAACTGCTAGTAATAATTATTTTATCGAGTCGTCTCATGTACGAACAAATCTAAATCCTGCATTAAGGCCAAACAGCAGTTATATAGGGGTTCCTTTTTTGTCGGGTATAGGTGTCGATTATAAGACAAACACTTTTAATCTCGAGAATCTCACATTCAAGAAGAATGGCGAACGTGTTACTTTCATGCATTCTGATGTAACAAATGGCGAGTTTATGAAAAATGTATCAGACAAAAACTACCTGTCGACAAACGTTGGTTACGATATATTTTCGATGGGTTTTTACAAAAAAGATGCTTTTTGGAACATAAACTTAGGGGTAAAAGTTCAAACCGATGTCAATATACCTAAATCTTTCTTTAGATTGATGAAAGAAGGTTTTGCTCAGGATATAGAACAAACCTATGTTATTGAAGATTTGAATGCTACGGCAAACTCATATTTAGAACTTGGGGTCTCGTATTCACGTCCTTTTCTCGACAATAGCTTGATGTTAGGGTTACGGACAAAACTTCTTGGTGGTATTGCCAATTTTGATTTAAATGCTGAAAAGGTTGAATTAACAGCAGGTAGTGATATTTGGAGAGCCAGATCAAATGTAAAGCTGCAAGGATCGGCTCCGGGTGTAAAACCTAAATTTAAAGAAAAAGAGAGGGAAGGTCGCGAGCCTATAAACCAAATAGACGGATTTGATTTCGATGATTGGACTTCGTTCTCTGGTTACGGTCTCGGATTCGATATAGGAGGAGTTTACGACTTCGGTAAATTAGCCGGGACAATTGACGGAACCATGGGTAATGTATTAAGCAACCTGAAAGTGTCGTTAGCTTTTACCGATATGGGCTTTATATCGTGGACCAAGAAAAACTCTACACATTTAGCCTCGACAGGAGAAGAAGTTGTTATTGAGCCCGGAGACTATACAATACATACAGACGGATCTTCATCGTTAGAAGACGTTTTTGATGATGTAATGGATGACTTAGAACAAGCCATAAATTTGGAGGAAGGTAAAAGAAAAGGACGTTCAACATCGTTAAGAACGACAATGAATATGGGTGCCGAATACTCGTTTTTTGATAATCGCCTGTCGGCCGGATTACTTTATTCTTTAAGATTTGGCAATTACTATAATGTTAGCGAACTTACAATATCGGGAAATTATCGTCCTAAATCGTGGTTAGCAACAACATTAAGCTATTCGTTCTTACATAGTGACTTTAACACTGTTGGATTTGCAATGTACCTGACACCATCGAAGGGTGTGAATTTTTTCGTGGCAGGAGACTACATTATACCAAATGTTTCGCCCGAATGGATACCAACAACAACAAAAGCAATGAACGTGCAGTTTGGATTTAGTGTTCCTATGTAAATAAGGAATATCTATGGTAGATAAAACAGAGGCTGCTTTTTACAAAGCAGCCTCTGTTTATTATTATATATGTGTCTCGATTTTATTACATATTCATTCCGCCTGTTACCGAAATAACTTCGCCCGAAATATAAGAAGATAAATCAGAAGCAAGGAAAAGAGCTGCGTTTGCAACATCTTCGGGAGTACCACCACGTTTCAATGGAATTTGTTCTGCCCATTTCTTTTTAACTTCGTCAGACAAAACGCCTGTCATTTCTGTGATTATAAACCCGGGGCAAATGCAGTTTGCACGTACACCTCTCGATCCTAATTCTTTTGCTATTGATTTTGCAAGACCAATCATTCCAGCTTTCGATGCTGAATAATTTGCCTGACTAGCATTTCCTGTAAGACCAACAACCGAACTCATATTTATAATGTTTCCCGATTTTTGTCTCATCATCACAGGAGTTAGAGCATGAATAAAGTTAAATGCCGATTTTAAATTTACATTAATAACCATATCCCATTGTTGTTCGCTCATACGTGCCATAAGGCCATCGCGGGTAATTCCGGCATTATTAACTAATATATCTACTCTTTCGAAATCTTTAATAATTTCGTCAACAACCTTATGTGTATCTTCAAAATCAGCAGCATTAGATGCATATCCTTTAACCTTTACACCCAAAGCAGCTAATTCTTTTTCTGTTTGTTTTGCGTTATCGTCAATAGCTAAATCGGTAAAAGCAATATTTGCTCCTTGTTCTGCAAATTTCAAAGCAATAGCTTTACCTATACCGCGAGCGGCTCCTGTAACGATGGCAGTTTTGCCTTCAAGTAATTTCATAATCTGTCTTTTAAATGATTAATTAACTTTCTGATATTGTTTAATCTATCTTTTTACTTTAATACCATGAAATATAAGAGACGAAATATTCTCGTACCTCCTACTATCCGAATTTAATGGATCTATTTGCCCCCTGATATAGGGAATTTCGAGACCACGCAAAGCATGATGGAGTATTTCTGCCGTAAGGCCTATATCAGGCATTTCCAGTATACCTTCGTTAACTCCATCCTGAAGTATTTGCTTCAAAACTTCTATTTCTTTTTTATCAAAGGCTTTACGTGCCGTTTGTACCCTCCATATATCTCTAAAAAAATCGGCTCTAAGGGTTCCGTTTCTGAATACTACTTTTTTTACGGCATCGAGACGGATATAGAAAAAAAGCATAAGCTTTTCGTCGGCCGGTAATTTTTTAGAAAGCACGGTCTGCAAATCTTTATACATATTCTCGAGTTCCGACTCGATTACAGCCTGATAAACCTCGTTTTTATTGTTAAAATAAGTATATAATGTGCGTCGACCCTTATGAGAAGCTATCGCAATATCGTTCATGGTAGTGTTTTCTACCCCAAGTTTAGCAAAAAGTTGGCGGGCAACTTCAATAAGCATGTTTCGGGTCTTGGAGATAGCCATATGTTAGATATTGCACATTGTTTTAATTAGTGTGCAAAAATAATACAAATATAACTAAGTACAATAAGTAATCAGCGTTTTTTATCCATAAGCTCACACATATATTCTATCAAAATAGAATTAAGTTGTAACTTCGATACCATGCATTGTACATTTTGCCTAAAACCTGACACATCTGACAGTTTTTACATTTTTTGAAATTATACATTGCCAGCCCCTCTGTATCTCCTTGGTAGGGTAACTTTTTCGCAAAGCATTTCTTGAAAACGATCTTAACTTCGTAGCCCTATACGTATACACACTATAAATTCTATGTTAATAGAATTTTATGCCATTCGCAATATATCAAAAGGTTTATAAATTACAAAACCTGACATACCTGACTGTTTTGTGTAAATATTGTTTGTCGTTTATTACAAACCAAAACTCGTTACGAACAGCAGTCGATATATAGATAAATTTCGGTTACCGATTTGCATTATTTATAAAGAAGGAGGCGGTCGGTTTTTTTCAACTAAATGTCTGTATATTTGTTTATGAAAATATGATGATATCGATTAGTATAATAAATTCTGTATGAAAATTATTAACAGGGAGTTAAGTTGGTTAGCTTTTAACGAAAGGGTATTACAAGAGGCGCAAGATAAAAGCGTACCTCTAATGCAGCGATTACGCTTTTTAGGTATATATTCGAATAATCAGGACGAGTTTGTAAAAGTTCGTGTGGCAAATTTGATAAGGATTACCCGAAGAAAACAGAAGAAAACCGATAAAACAATTGATGGATATACTGCTAAAGACCTGCTTAACTTAATAAATCAGAGAATTGACGATCTTCAGCATACATTTACCGATACTTATATCGGAGTGCTATCCGAAATGGAAAAGCATGGAATATATGTTATAAATGAAACGCAGTTGTCTGAACCTCAGAAGCAGTTTTGTCGCGAATATTTTTTATCCGATATTAGTCAGTGGTTAGTTCCTCTTATTATCCGTAAGACAACTAAAATGCCGTTTCTTAGCGATAATAAAATATATCTTGCTGCTAAAATGGTGTCAGCCAATGGAAAAAACATCCGTTATTCGATCATACAGATACCTGTCAACCGAACAACACCGCGTTTTGTGGAACTACCATCGGAGGAAGACAGAAAAGATATAATTTTTCTTGACGACATTGTTCGCTTATGTCTCGATGAAATATTCTTTATGTTTAATTACGAGTCTATTTCGGCATATACCTTTAAATTTATTCGCGATGGGCAATTAACGGTTGACGACGATATTTCGAAAAGCGTTATTGAAAAAATGGAACAGGGTTTGGAAGAGCGCTTGCATGGCGAACCTGTACGCCTTGTTTATGACAGGGAAATGCCCGACGATTTATTACAAATTATAATAAGCAAGCTTAAACTAAAAAGCGACGAAGTGTTGGGCGGCGGTCGTTATCATATGATGAAAGATTTGATGAAGTTTCCTTCGGTGCGTCCCGATTTGGAAAGTATTCTGCCTGCACCGCTAAATCATCCCGATATAAAACATTTTTCCAGCATTGTTGATGTCATTAAAAAGAAAGATGTATTTCTCAACTTTCCCTATCATTCTTTTAATCATGTAATAAACTTCTTGCGGGAGGCGGCAATAGACCCTAAAGTGAAAAAGATATATATTACATTATATCGTACAGCCGAACAGTCGCGAATCATTAATGCTTTAATTAATGCGGCAAAAAATGGAAAGGAAGTTATTGTTTTAGAAGAGCTGATGGCTCGTTTCGACGAAGAACAGAATGTTGAAAATTCCGACCGGCTTCAAAAAGCGGGCGTAAGAGTTATTCATGGTTTTAAAAATCTTAAAGTGCATTGTAAACTTATATACATAGAGCGGAATGAAAAAAAAGGGAACAAAGGATATGTATATATAGGCACAGGTAACTTTAACGAAACAACAGCTCGTATTTATGGCGATTTTGGTTTGCTTACAGCAAATCAACGAATACTTCTTGACACAAAAGCTGTATTTGATTTTCTACTCAATATGCATAAGCGTTACAATTATAAATCGCTTATGGTATCTCCTTATACAATGCGGATGGAGTTTGAAAGCCTTATCGAAAAAGAGATAAAAAATAAACAAAAAGGGAAAGAGGCTTATATATACGCGAAACTAAATTCGTTGACCGATTCCAAAATTATAAAACTATTATATAAGGCCAGCCAGGCGGGAGTTGAAATAAGGTTGATAATAAGAGGTGCGTGCTGTTTGGTTCCGCAAATAAAAGGGCAGAGCGAAAATATCAGGGTGATAAGCATTGTTGATACGCTTTTGGAGCATGCGCGCACGATAATATTTTGTAACGAAGGAAACGAGCAGATATATATATCGAGTGCCGATTGGATGACCCGGAATTTAGATGCACGGGTAGAGGTTGCCGTTCCTATTTACGATAAAAGCATACAAAAAGTTATTAAAGATATCTTTAATCTTCAGTGGAGCGATAATGTGAAGGCAAGGGAATTTATAACCCCCGACGATAATCAGTACGTAATACATAATGTCGAGAATAAAGTCCGGTCTCAAAAAGCTTTGTATGAGTATTATAAGAAAAAACTATGACAATGGTGAATGTAAAAACTTTTGCGGCAATAGATATTGGCTCTAATGCCATGCGTTTCCTGATCAACAATGTCGAAACTGATGCCGAAAACGTAACAGAGTTTAAGAAGGTGGCATATATGCGAATCCCTATTCGCTTAGGCGAAGATGTTTTTACTCAGGGTTTTATAGGCGAAGACAAATTTAACCGATTGAATGAAGCTATGATTGGTATTTCGTATATAATGAAAGCTTATGGCGTTTCCAACTACATGGCTTGCGCAACAAGTGCCATGCGCGATGCATGGAACGGAGAACAGATAATAGAAAAAATACTAAGAAGTAGCGGAATAAATATAAACATAATATCGGGGAACGACGAGGCAGCTCTGGTTTTCGAAGCAGGAGGGGCGGACTCTGCTTCGGATAAATCGAAACACTACTTATTTGTAGATGTGGGAGGAGGTAGCACCGAGGTGGTATTGTATAGTAATGGGCAGAAAATTAGTTCCGGTTCGTTTCTGATAGGGACGGTCAGGATGCTTGCCGGAAAAGTAACCGATGATGAGCTTAATACTTTCAGGGGGTGGCTTGGTAATATAAACGAGAAGTACAGTAGGGTTAGTGTTATTGCATCGGGTGGGAATATTAATAAAATGCATAAACTGCTGGGAAAGAAAGCAAAAGAAACTCTTAACCATTCCGATCTGATATGGCTTAACAGTGTAATGACAAGCCTTAGTTTTGAAGAACGTATGCATCGGTTTAAACTGAACGAATATCGTGCCGATGTTATAATTCCTGCATTAAAGATATTCCTTACTCTTGGCGAAGTATGTAATGTTGAAGAAATATTTGTGCCTAAAGTGGGATTAGCCGACGGTATTATTCATCACTTGGCAAATAAAATTTCTTGAATTCGGCTAAATAAACAAATACAAACTAAAGGCCATAAGCAACATTCCACTTACAAGCCCCATTATGGAAATATGGTGTTTACCATATTTCTCGGCACTGGGTAACAATTCGTCTAACGATATGAATATCATAATGCCCGAAACTGCTGCCAATATAATTCCGTTCATCATTGGAGTCCAGAATTGAAGAAGGAAAAAATAGGCGATTAATGCACCGAAAGGTTCTGCCAATCCCGAAAAAAACGAATACCAAAATGCTTTTCGTCGGCTTCCGGTCGAGTGGTATATAGGTACTGCAACAGCAATACCTTCGGGGATATTGTGTATAGCAATTGCCACTGTTATAGGTATAGCAACATCCAGAGACCCTAAAGCAGAAGTAAAAGTCGCAATACCCTCAGGAAAGTTATGTATGGCTATGGATAAAGCAACCATTAAGCCTGTGCGTTTCAATTTCCCTTTTTTATTCATGTCCTCAACTCCTTGTATTTCGTGAGGATTTACTGCTGTATCGGGTATAAGGAAGTCGATAAGGTTTATAAGTAGCATTCCGCCAAAAAAGGCGAGAATAAGGTACAATGTGCCTAGCTTTTCGTCGAATACCGAAACCAGTTCTATCTTAGCCTGAGGTATCATTTCCATAAATGATACATAAATCATTACTCCGGCCGAGAACCCGAGCGAAGCACACAGAAATTTAGTATTTGTATGTTTGGCTATTAATGCTATTAAACTACCAATACCTGTTGATAATCCGGCAATAGCAGTTAAGATGAACGCAAGTACGATTTGTGAACTTTCCATGTATTATCAGTTCATTAAAGTTTGTTCAAATATTTTTATAATCTTCTCAAGATATGTAATATCTGTTTCGTCAAAATGATTTTCGAATTGGCTATCAATATCCAATACAGCTATAACTTCATCCCGAAAGAAAACAGGGACAACTATTTCCGACATTGATGAACTGTCGCATGCAATATGACCATCGAAAAAATTGACATTTGGCACACAAACAATCTTTTTCTCTTTCCAAGCTGTACCGCAAACTCCTTTTCCAAAATTTATTCGTGTACACGCAACATTTCCCTGAAAAGGCCCCAGAACCAATTGTTCGCGTTTTACCAGATAAAATCCAGCCCATAAAAAATCGAAAGCATGTTTTAACACAGCCGATATATTAGCCATATTTGCAATTGTATCCGATTCGGTTTTTATCAAAGATTCTATTTGTGGTAATAAATGTTTGTATACCTGTTCTTTCGATGCATTCTGAAGTATATCTATTTTTTCTGCCATGTCCTGTTTTATCTAGAAATATAGGTTTATAACATAGAAAAATGTTGATTCCTTTTTTAGTTTTTAAAGTTAGCAATAATCTATGATTGTTAAAACTACCTTTCATAAAAAATAAGATGCAACTCATTTATCTGTATTGTTTTAATATTTTTACCTTTGTGTGAAATTGAAACAACATTCCTCAATTCTTTTATGACAGATAAAATTCCGTATGAAATTGAGCTTACTAAGGGTGATATAACCTCTTTGAGGGTTGATGCAATTGTGAATGCGGCAAATTCGTCTCTTATGGGTGGCGGCGGGGTCGATGGCGCAATTCACCGCAAAGGAGGGCGGCAGATTTTATCGGAATGTATTGCTATCCGTTGTAAACAGGGTAAATGTAAAACAGGACAAGCGGTTTATACTTCTGCTGGGCTGTTACCTTCGAAATTTGTAATTCATACGGTTGGTCCTATATGGGCAGCGGGAACACTTAACGAACCTGAACTCTTGGCTGCTTGCTATACAAACTCGTTACGGATTGCTAACGAATTGGAGGTTTCGAGTATTGCGTTCCCGAATATTAGTACCGGAATTTATCATTATCCTAAAAAGGAAGCTGCATTAGTTGCTTACGAAGCTGTAAAGAATTTCATGGAGAATGAAAATAAAGTTGTAAATAAAGTTGTTTTCATTTGTTTCGACGACGCAAACTATATTTGTTATAAAGACCTTATTTTGGGTAATAAATAAGGCATACTTCGTATTTATTGTTTATTGCATCCTATTTATTAATAAATATTCTTCTGTAAGTTTTTATTAAAATTCACTACAATTAGTGATTGACTGGTTGTTCATAAAAGTATTCCTTTGCAGCGGTATTTTAGGTTAACTTGTACTGAATGATAAACTAAAACATAAAAAATGAAAAAGGTACTTTTTCTACTTGTTTGTATCCTGCCATTTTATGCTTTTGCGGAGGAAAAAGACAGAGTAAATGAGAACGATACAATATATACCGAACTGAAGTATGATATTGTGGTTCTGTCATCTACCAAAGAGACAAATAGTTTAAAATCGCAACCTGCGGCGGTTTCTGTATTTTCGCCTAAAAATCTGGAGGGTTTGCAGGTTTCGTCTATAAAAGATATAAGTGCGGTTGTGCCAAACTTTTTTATACCGAACTACGGCTCTAAAATGACAACTCCTCTTTATATACGTGGAATAGGTGCACGTACAGGAGCGCAAACCGTGAGTTTATATATTGATAATGTTCCATATTTCAATCCATGTGTATTTGATTCCGAATTGTTTGATATTCAGCGTGTCGAACTTTTGAGGGGATCGCAAGGTACGCTTTATGGGCGGAACTCAATGGGGGGGATTATTAATATATATACATTTTCTCCTTTAAATTATCAGGGAACAACTGCTGCTGTTAGTGGGGGAAATTATGGTTATCTATCGGCTAATGCGTCGCATTACAGATTACTGACCAATAATGCAGGTATCGCTGTTTCGGGCTATTATAAAAAAGATGATGGCTTTTTTGAAAATGCCTATACCGGAAAAAATGCAGATGATTCGGAAAGTGCAGGAGGGCGTATAAAGTATAGTTGGCAAATAAATCCTCGCTTATTGTTTCAGTATTCGGGAAATTTCGATTATAGCGATCAGGGTGCTTTCCCTTATATAAAGGTAGGGGAAGATAAGGTTAATTACGATGGCGATGGAAGTTATACGCGAAGGCTGCTGACCAATGGCATTACTTTGCAGTATAAGGGAGAAAAATACCTGATAAATTCGACAACCGGTTATCAATATCTTAACGACGATATGTTTATGGATCAGGATTATACACCTGCTTCGATATTCAAAATAAACCAAAAACAGAATCAGCACTCGCTGAGTCAGGAAATTACAATAAAATCGAATACCAAGTCCGATTACCAATGGTTGAACGGAGTCTTTGGTTTCTATGATTATCAGAAAATAACATCGCCTGTTTTATTATTGGAGGATGGTATAGTGCGCATGCTTCAAAGCCAGCTGGATAATGCTGCAGCAAATAACCCTAATATGCCTTTTATAAAGATAACAGACGATCGGATTAATTTTGATGGTATATACCGAAAGCCTATATATGGCGGGGCTGTATTTCATCAGTCTACTTTTAATAATATATTTGATACCGAAGGTTTATCGTTTACGGTGGGCTTGCGTTTGGATTACGAGAAGGCTCGCCTCGATTATGATGGAAATACAGGTACTAACCTTACAATACAACGTCAGGTAAGCGGAGCGCCAATAATTCCGATGAGGGTGGATTCGATAATAAAAGGAACGGCTTCGAAAGATTATTTTGAGTTGTTACCTCGTTTTGCGCTTAAATACGATATCGATCAGCAGTCGTATGTTTATGTGTCAGGGTCGCGAGGCTATAAAACAGGTGGGCATAATGTGCAGATTTTTGCAGAATTACTTAGCAGTGCTTTGCAGTCTTCGATCCAAAACATGGGAATTAATAGACCAAGTACCGAACCTGTTGAAGATATGATAACTTTCGATCCTGAATATAGCTGGACTGCCGAAATAGGCGGTAAAATAGATATAATAAAGGATGCTTTATCTACTAACTTTGCAGTTTATTATACCGATGTGAAGGATGTACAGATTTCGCAGTTTGCCAAAACAGGGCAGGGGCGTATGACTACTAATGCGGGTAAGGCCGTAAGTAAGGGTTTTGAAATAGGACTGAAAGCTCGCCCATGTTCGGGATTCTACCTTTATGGTAATTATGGATTCTCGGATGCCAAATTCAAGAGTCACGAGTATAATATGAACAATTATATTCCTTTTGCTCCGCGTCAAACAGTAAGTTTAGGGTCGAGTGTAACTTATAATCTGAAACGTTGCCCTATAATTGACCGTATTTTGCTGGACGTTAATTATGCAGGAGCAGGTAAAATATATTGGACAGAAGAAAATGATTTATCCCAAGGATTTTACGGTACGGCAAATGCCCGTCTAATGTTTGAAACCAAAATGTTTGGACTTGAGTTTTGGGGAAAGAATATTTTAGATAGAGATTATCAGGCTTTTTATTTCGAATCGATGGGCAATTCATTTTTTCAGAAAGGAAAACCGGCACAGTGGGGGGTAACCTTAAGGTTAAAGATGTTGTAATATAATCAAAACGGGTATTTCCGCAAGGAGATACCCGTTTTGATGTTATTGATAAAAGTTGTATTTACTTTTTCAGGTCGTAATATTCTAAAGTTATATTGCTATCTGAAACTTTTTTGTCGATACCATCAACTTTCTGATAAATATATACCATTCCTTTATAAGTAAAAGACATAGTATTTGAGGCTCTTACATATTTTGCCCGGCTATCGAGTGTAAGCCCTATAAGTTCAATTTTACTTATATCATAAATAGAATACCACTCGTGGTAAAAATCAGGAATCTCGTTTCCTATAAACACGCTTTTAGCTATGTTTGCCAAATTAAATGTATAGAAGTCGTAATCTTTACTTTTCTTGAAGTCGGAAGCAATAATAGGCCCGCCTAACTCGTTGGTAAACAGGTTCAGCTGGTTGTCGTTGGTTGTTGTTTTTTGAAATCTGACATCTGTTTCCATAGTTTTTGTCGGAGCGTTCATCAGATTAACGGTAATCTTTAATTTACCCTGATGGTTCCCTATAATTTCCGATTTATCTTTCAGTGTATAGTCGGGAGAATCGTCATCATCTCCGCACGATGTAAATACTAATGTTGCTAGTACTAATAAACCTAAAATCTTTCTCATAATTTTCATATAAAATAGTTTTTCTTCGTTAAGTTTTATCTGTAACAAGAGGCTGTTTCCTCTTTAGACTTACGTATGATAGAACAAAATAAATTATTTTTTTTGATCTACAATCATATTTATAAGCTGAAACATTGCAATATTTGAAGCCCCCATAATATTAGCTTCGCGATAACGCCCTAATTGGTATCTTTTCGCAATAGTTTTACTATTTACAGTTGTTGCTATCCATACTGTACCAACAGGCTTTTCATCAGTCCCTCCGTCAGGGCCGGCAATACCCGATACGGCTATGGCACAATTAGTTTCTAATGTCTTTTGGGCTCCAATAGCCATTTCGGTTACAACCGATTCGCTAACAGCGCCATCTTTTTCTATATTAGACGTAGAAACTTTCAGGATGTTGCTTTTTACGCTGTTTGAATACGAAACAATACTTCCTTTAAAATATTGCGAAGCTCCGGGTATGCTTGTTATCAGATGGGCTATATTGCCTCCCGTACAGCTCTCGGCAGTACCTAAAGTCAGGTTGTTTTCGAGAAGTATTTTGCCCAACAATTTTTGTACAGGCTCATCTTCTTCCGATATTATTGATTCGCCTAATAAGTTTTCGAGTATATCAACCTGTTCGTTAAATTCAGTTCTGCGATGTTCTCCCTTAACGTATAGGCGCAGTTTCATCATCCGGAAGTCGGGCAAATATGCTAGTCCGAATCCTTCAGGAAGGTTGTTTTCGAAATCGGTCAGGTACATGGCTAATGCCGATTCGGAATATCCTTCGACAATAAAAACCTTGCTTACATAAGCCTCATTCTTATATTTTTTGAGTAAACGGGGAACAACTTCGTTCTCCATGTTGTACTTCATTTCGTAAGGAACTCCGGGCATTGATACTAATACCTTACCGTTACGTTCGAACCATGTAATAGGGGCGGTTCCAACTTTGTTTTGTATAACAGTACAATCTTTAGGAACGTATGCCTGATTACGGGTAAGTTCGTTTACAGGTAGCCTGTTTCGGAACATTTCTTCTATATTGTCGAGTACCGATTGATCGAATATCAGTTCGGTTCCGAAGTACTCACATAGTGTATGTTTCGTTATGTCGTCCTTTGTAGGACCTAGTCCTCCTGTAGTGAGAATAACGTCAACACGTTGAAATATATCGGTTATTGTATCTTTTATTTGTTGAGAATTATCTCCAATCGACGACATTTCTTCTATTTCGAAACCCGATGCTGTCATCTTGTTGGCTATCCATGCCGAATTGGAGTCAACTATCTGTCCTATTAATATTTCGTCTCCAATTGTTATAATTGCAGTCTTCATTTTGTCAGTTAAAATTTAGTTGATAACACTTAAAATTGTTTCAATTCTTTATAAAGCCGTTGTATCGGTAGCCCCATAATGTTGAAATACGAACCCGAAATATACTCGACCGATATGTATCCTATCCATTCCTGAATACCATAAGCGCCGGCTTTGTCAAAAGGCTTGTATTTCGATACATAATAATCGATTTCGTCGTCTTCCAGCTCGCTGAACCGAACATCTGAGTGTACACTGAAGGCTTTTTGCTTGTTGGCAGAGGTCAGGCAAACACCGGTTATTACCTTGTGAGTCTTCCCCGACAAGTTGCGAAGCATTTGTTTAGCTTCAGTTTCGTTATTTGGCTTGCCGTATATAATATTATCCAGAATGACAACCGTATCTGCTGTTATAACTAACATATTGCCCGAAATGTCTTTTTGGTAGGCTTCAGCTTTTTTGCAGGCTAAATATTGAGCCACATCTTCGCTGGCAATATTATCGGGGTACGATTCATCTATATCAGGTAATGTTTTTACTTCATATTTCACATCAAGCCCCGAGAGGAGTTGCTTCCTTCGGGGCGAGTTTGAGGCTAATATCAGTTGATAATCGGTTATCATTTTAATGCTTCTTTTATTCGCGATAGTTTTTGCAACAAGCCTTCGAGCTGATCGAGCGGAAGCATGTTAGCACCATCGGATTTTGCAACAGCCGGGTTGGGGTGGGTTTCGATGAATAATCCGTCTACACCAACAGCAATTCCTGCTTTACATATTGTTTCTATCATCTGGGGTTGTCCTCCTGTAACGCCTGATGCTTGATTTGGCTTTTGAAGGCTATGTGTTGCATCTAAAATCACAGGAAATCCGTATTCTTGCATTTCGGGAATACCCCTGAAATCGACAATCAGATCACCATAACCAAAAGAGTTTCCTCGTTCGGTAAGCATAACATTGTTATTGCCTGCATCTACAACCTTTTGAGCCGCAAATTTCATTGCTCCGGATGCCATAAACTGACCTTTTTTTATGTTTACAGCTTTTCCTGTTTTAGCAGCAGCAATAAGCAGGTCTGTTTGTCGGCTTAAAAAAGCAGGAATCTGCAATACATCAACAAACTCAGCGGCATATGCAGCTTCATGTGTTTCGTGAATATCGGTAACAGTAGGTATTCCGAACGTTTTACCAACCTTTTGCAGTATTTTTAAGGCTTTTTCGTCTCCAATTCCAGTGAAAGAATCGATGCGCGAACGGTTTGCTTTGCGATACGAACCTTTAAATACATAGGGGATATTCAGTTTAGAAGTTATATTCATTATCTTTTCTGCAATATCAAGTGCCATATCTTCACCTTCTATTACGCATGGACCTGCCAGCAGGAAAAAATTGTCATTTTTTAAGTCGGAAATATTCATATTGGTTATTTCGTTATACAGTTAATTATCCTTGTTTCTGAAAAACATTGCAAGTTACATAAAATTGTAATTGTGATAAACTAAAAGCCGAAAATCTTTATTAACACTATAATCACTTATGCTTATATAAGTTTATTGAGATAAAAAGCAACCCAAAATAGACTTTGATATAATAAAGAGATTATCTTTACATTAACGATTGTACAAAGTGACAGGGTTTATCCTTTTCCTCTGTGATTGTGTCTGATAACTTAATATGTTTACTACAAATAGGATATTTGATTTTTATGTTTCGGAAGATTCTTTTATGTTTTTGTTTTTATCTAAACATTTTATATTCTTATGGGCAAGTCAGGATTAATGAGTTCATGCAAAGTAACATTGACTGTATTATGGATGATTTGTATGAGTTTCCTGATAGTTGGGTGGAGTTGTATAATCAATCCGATCAAGACATAAATATTGATGGATGGCATATTTCGTTAAAAAAAAATTATACAAAAGGTTGGCGACTGTCGGGCAATACAAATATTCCGGCAAAAGGATATTTACTTATATATTGCGATAAGGTAGGGAAGGGGCTACATACCAATTTCAGATTAGAGACAACTAAAGAATCAAACATATATTTATTTAACGAACAAGGTGCGTTGGTTGATAAAGTTGAAGGTATACCCGAACAGCCAAATCCGAATATATCTATGGGGATAACATCGGATAACTCGTTAAAATATTTTATTTATAGTACGCCGGGAAAGGAAAATTCGGAATGTGCTGCGACTAAGTTAACGCAAGCACCTAAGTTTTCGAAAAAAGCAGGAGTTTATAATTCAGCAATTGAACTTGAATTGGCGGACGAACAATCTGTACCAAATTCGAAGATATATTACACTTTGGACGGGTCGGAGCCTAATAGTGAGTCAGATATTTATACGACTCCCTTAATAATAGAAAAAAGTACAGTAGTTAGAGCTAAAATTATTGCGGATGGTTATTTAATACCTCGGGCAACAATAAATACATATATAATATCCGATAGGGATATAGCTCTCCCAATAGTATCGTTGTCGTTAGATAATAAGTATTTATGGGATGATATGATTGGCATATATACAGAAGGGCATAATGGAAGAGCTGGATGTGGTAGTGATGAAAAGTTCAATTATTTTCAGGATTGGAGAAGGCCTGTGTTTTTTGAGTATTTTCCAAATCAAGAATCGGAAAAAGTTTTATCTCAATTAGGAGAATTACGTATTGGAGGAAATTGCTCTAGGAGTAACTCTATAAAAACATTTATTGTGTATTCTAACAAAAGATTTGGAACAAAACATTTTTCATATCCTTTTTTTCAGAATGATGATAAAAGAGATGTTATAATAAAGTCATTTATGTTAAGAAATGCAGGGAATGACTTTTCGGCAGGGTATTTAAATGATGCATGGGTACAATCGATGATGGCAGGTAAAGTTGATATTGATTATCAGGCCTATCAGCCTACTGTGATTTTTGTTAATGGAGAATATTGGGGAATTATAAATATAAGGGAACGATCGGAGGAAGATTTTGTATATGGTAATTACAAAGAACTGGAAAATATTGATATGATTGAAAACTGGACAGAACTGAAAGTTGGAGATATAGAAGCCTATAATGTTTTAATGTCGGGGAGATTGATTAGAGATATAAAGACAAGTCATAAAACAGAGTTGATTTCGCTATTCAAAAAAGGGGTTTACATTATTAAAATGTCTAATAAATATTATAAGGAAACCCGCAAAATTATTCTTTAAATTACTCATATTATATAGTATATTTACAACATTAAACAAAAACCTTTAGCTTTAGTCTAATAAAATGAAAAAGAGGAGGTGTTTTGCTCCGAAAATATAAAAATAATGAAACCATAAGCCTGTAATACTACAACTGCTTGGATTTTTTTATAATTTTATAGCCACTATTAATAAGGAAATTGGAATGCAAAAATATATTATATTAATAATCATACTGTTGTCTGTTAATCTTAACACGTATTCGCAAGTCTCTTCGGAAAAACTAATACGCAGGGGGGTTAGTCTTCATGATAAAGGCCGGTATAAAGATGCGATAAACTATTATGAACAGGCATTGAAAGTAAATCCCACATCAATGTCGGCGACGTACGAAATGTCGTTGTCTTACTTACAGTTAGAAGATTATAATAATGCTCTTAAATATAGTACAAAGGTTATTAATGCAAATTTTCAGCCTTTATTGGTCGATGCCTATAGTGTGAAAAGTTCGGCATTAGCCGAGTTGAACCGTATTGACGATGCAATTAAATTGTTAAATGAAGCATTGATGCGTTGTGGCGACGAGTATATATTGCATTATAATTTGGGGCTTAGTTATTTTAAGAAAAAAAATATGAGCTCGGCCATATTACATTTGCGAAAGGCTATAGAAATAGATACCACTCATCCTAGTTCGTATCTTTTATATGCTTATGCTTTGAGCGATTCCGATCGTTGGGTGCAAAGTTTTTTAGCCTTCCATTTTTTTCTGTTGTTAGAACCGAATACCGATCGTTCGAAAGATGCTTTTAACGAAATGTATGATATGATAACAGTCGTACAACCCGATAATTCTCCTCGTTTGTTGTCGGAAGAAGGAATAGATAGGCGTAAGATATACGAGTTTATACAGAAGAACAAACCGCAAACAAATGACTCGGAAGAGCAATTTAAATTTTTCGAGAATGTTACAAAAAAAATAATACTGACATTGAACCAGTTACAAGATGATTCGCGTAGAGGGCTGTTGTGGGATTTTTTTGTGCCAACTTACAGCGAAATTTTTGCGTCAGGATATATTGATGTATATTGTAGGTATGTAAGTGTATCTTATTTTCCAACATCGTTAGACTGGTGGAATAATAATAGTGAATCGGTCGAAACCTTTATTTCGTGGTTTGAAGGAGGTCAAAATACTGAAATGGACTCGGAATTGGAGTTCGGAGACGACTTGGATGAAGAATAACGATTAAATGAAGCTATCAGAAATAAAAGAAGAAGAGTTGATTGTTATGTTGCATAAAGAAGATATGCAGCATAACGCGTTTTCTTTGCTGGTAAAAGAGTATAGTGAACAATTATATTGGCAGATTCGAAAAATAGTTTTATCGCATGATGATGCTAACGATGTATTACAAAATACCTTTATTAAGGTGTGGAATAATATCGGAAGCTTTAGAGGCGAATCGAAGTTGTTGACGTGGCTGTATAAAATTGCGACAAATGAATCAATAACTTTTTTAAATAAACAACGAACACAAAATAATATACCGTTAGATGACGAAGAGAATTTCATGTACTCGAAATTAGAAAGCGATCCTTATTTTGATGGTGACGAAGCCCAGAAGAAATTGCAAAAAGCAATCTTAACTTTGCCCGAAAAGCAACGTATTGTTTTTAATATGAAATATTTTGATGATATGAAATACGAGGAAATGTCCGATATCTTAGAAACATCGGTAGGAGCGTTAAAAGCTTCGTACCATCATGCAGTGAAAAAGATAGAGGAATTTTTAATTTCATCAAATTAAACCTTTTTGCAAAACTATAGTCTATTAGTTTAGAATACGATATAGAAGGAATATTGATATGTTGGAAAATGTAAATAAAAAAGCGCCTTTTAAGGTCCCTGAAAATTATTTTGATAATTTTCAAAAGGAGCTTTTGGATAAAATTCCAAAAGAAAGAAGGAGTAAAGTTATAGTACCTTTATGGAAAAAGATAATGCCATGGGTAGCTGTAGCAGCAGTGATGGGTGGTATAATATTTTATGCCAATATTCAGGATAACGATTCGGAGGTTAATTTACAATTAACAAATGTTGGATTAAATCAAAAAGTATTGGGAGACCAATCGGTGTACGCTTCGGCAGATGACGAAGATTTTTATTTGTTCTTGGAAGATGAAGCTACACGTCAGGCTATTTATACCGATGTTGTTAATTACTAGTAATACAGAGTTTTAATTAAACAAGTAGAAAATGAAAATTAGATTTTTTGTTGTGATAATGTGTTTCTTCCTAAGCTTGTTTATGGTACAGGGGCAAAGTCAGAATGAAAGAAGAGGAAATCAGGATAGGCATAAGCGTTTTAATTTTGAGGAATATCAGAAAGAACGTGTCGACTTTATTATAAAAGAAGTTGGGCTAACTAGCGAAGAGAAAAAAGAGTTTATACCCCTGACAAATGAACTGTTGAGGAAGAAATTTGAACTGAATCGTGATGTGAGGCGTGAAGAGCGTGCATTAATAGAGCGGGGCAATATAACAAAGGAAGAATACGAAAGTCTAATAAATAAATTATTGGACGTCAGAATGAAAGAAGCCCAGCTTGAGAAAGAGTACTTTTTGAAGTTTAAAAAGGTTTTACCTATTGATAAACTTTACAAATATCAGAAGGCAGAATCTCGATTTACGCGAAGCACAGTTAGAGGCAGTGGAAATCCTAAATAATGAGATTTAAACTAAATACGTAGAAAAGCAAACAATTTGTTTGCTTTTCTGTTTTATTTCTGTATTTTTGTTGCAATAAAATATCTAAATGAAGAAACATATACATCATACACATCATTTGCTGCTTAATAAAGAAAGGTAAGTATGATTTTGTATGTAGATGTATAAAGAGATAAAAAGCTTACCACTTTAATGATGGTAAGCTTTTGTTTTTTTGATTAATCTTTAAATTATAATATAAAATGACATTACGTATCGCTGTTCAATCGAAAGGAAGGCTTTTTGAAGAGACAATGGAATTGTTGCAAGAGTCGGGTATTAAGCTTAATAATAAAAAACGGACATTGCTGGTTCCTGCCACTGATTTCCCTATAGAAATATTGTTTTTAAGAGACGATGATATTCCCCAAGCAGTTGCTACAGGCGTAGCCGATATAGGGATTGTTGGAGAAAACGAATTTGTAGAAAAGAATGAAAAAGCTTCTATCGTAAAGCGATTAGGATTTAGTAAATGCCGTTTGTCATTAGCTATACCAAAGGATGAAAAATACGAAGGGAACAAATGGTTTAATAATAAAAAGATTGCAACATCATATCCCCATATATTAAAACAGTATTTGGAGTCTAATAATTTGAATGCCGAAATACATGTGATAACAGGCTCTGTAGAGATATCGCCAAGCATTGGGCTTGCCGATGCTATTTTCGATATTGTTAGCTCGGGAGGCACGCTTGTTAGCAACAGGTTGACAGAAGTTGAGGTTGTAATGAAATCGGAAGCTTTGTTGATTTCTAATTCGGAATTAGATGAAGAAAAGAAGAATGTTTTAAATGAACTTCTTTTTCGTATAGAGGCTATTCAGGCAGCACAGAATAAGAAATATATTGTGCTAAATGCCCCCGAAGATAAAGTTCAGGATATATTTGATGTGCTTCCGGGTATGCGTAGCCCAACAGTAACACCTTTGGCAACCACTGGTTGGTGTTCGGTTCAGTCCGTTGTTGACGAAAAGCGTTTTTGGGAAATAATAAGTAAACTAAAGGCATTGGGGGCAGAAGGCATATTGGTGTTACCCATCGAAAAAATGATACTATAGATAAAAAAAAATCGGGTTGAAGCTCGATTTTTTTTATTAAGCCTACTTCTCTCCAAAAGATAGACATAGCTAATCTTTTTTAACTAACAAGATGGGCAATGTTAAGTAAAGATTAAAAAATGATAAGTATACTTATATTTTGATTCTGTATTTGTGACAAAGGAATAAATAAATTTTTATATTTGCTTTTGTAAAAAATGAAGGAAGATATTAATTGTTATAAAAGAAAAGGGTAATCTTTTTTTTTGACATGAAAGACTTTAGTCTTATCTTGTAGCTTGTTTTTATTTTTCAGAAAGTATCAAAAAAATATAATAAATAAATCGCTTATGTCACAGATAATTGGTCGGGTATCGCAAATAATAGGTCCTGTAGTGGATGTTTATTTTGATACCGATAACGATGCATCTAAATTGCCTAGAATACATGATGCGCTTGAAATTAAAAGAGCAGATGGGCGTATACTTGTAATAGAAGTTCAACAACACATTGGTGAAGATACAGTGAGAACTGTTGCAATGGATAGTACCGACGGTTTAAGCCGGGGGCTTGAAGTTGTGGCAACAGGCGCACCAATATCAATACCAACCGGAACTCAGGTTAAGGGGCGTTTGTTGAATGTTGTAGGGCAATCGATAGATGGCATTTTTGCCCTCGAAAAAACAGACATGCTGCCTATACATCGTGAACCTCCTAAATTTGAAGATTTAGTAACAACCCGCGATGTTTTGTTTACGGGAATAAAAGTTATAGACTTGTTAGCCCCTTACGCAAAAGGAGGTAAAGTAGGGTTATTCGGGGGAGCCGGAGTTGGTAAAACCGTGTTGATACTGGAGCTTATTAACAATATGGCAAAACAACACGATGGCTACTCGGTTTTTGCCGGTGTTGGAGAACGTACACGCGAGGGTAACGATTTGCTTCGGGAAATGATAGAGGCCAACGTTATACGTTATGGCGAAAAATTTAAAGAAGGTATGGAAAAAGGAAATTGGGATTTGTCGGATGTTGATCCTGCCGAATTAGAAAAATCTCAATTATCTTTAGTATTCGGACAGATGAATGAGCCACCCGGAGCACGTTCGTCGGTTGCTCTTACAGGATTAACTGTAGCCGAATCTTTTCGCGATTCAGGAGATGGAACTAAAGATATTTTATTTTTTATCGATAACATATTCCGTTTTACGCAAGCAGGGTCCGAAGTTTCAGCATTGTTAGGACGTATGCCTTCTGCTGTGGGCTATCAGCCTACATTAGCTACAGAAATGGGTACTATGCAGGAACGTATAACATCAACCAAAAAAGGTTCGATAACTTCTGTTCAGGCAGTGTATGTACCAGCCGACGACTTAACCGACCCTGCACCAGCAACCACTTTCAGCCATTTGGACGCAACTACTGTGTTAAGCCGTAAAATTACGGAGTTAGGAATATATCCGGCAGTAGATCCGCTCGAATCTACATCTCGTAGTCTCGATCCTAATGTTGTGGGACAAGAGCATTACGATATAGCACAACGTGTGAAACAAATTTTGCAGCGCAATAAAGAACTTCAGGATATTATCTCGATTCTTGGAATGGAAGAACTTTCGGACGAAGACCGTATGACTGTGAACAGGGCGCGCCGTGTACAGCGTTTCTTATCTCAGCCGTTTAATGTTGCCGTTCAGTTTACCGGAGTTCCGGGTGTAATTGTGCCAATAGAAGATACTATTAAAGGATTTAAGATGATTTTGGATGGAGAAGTGGACAACTTGCCTGAGCAAGCATTCTTAAATGTGGGTACAATTGAAGATGCGATAGAAAAAGGTAATAAATTATTGAAACAAGCCGATTCTAAATAAAAATCATATAATGGACAATACAGTATTGCAACTAAATATAATATCGGCCGAAAAGTCAATATTCAGTGGAAGAGTTTCGATAGTAACGCTTCCCGGTGTTGGAGGTAAGTTTAGTGTATTGCCAGAGCATGCGCCTTTAGTTTCTACTCTAAACTCGGGAATTGTTAGTTACGAAACCGAAGGTTCGGTTAAAGAGGTTGAAATAAAAGGAGGCTTTGTGGAAGTGAAACAGAATGTTGTAACAGTTTGTGTAGAATAATTTATGGATATGTTTAAAGCTAAATTAATAACCTTGTTGGTAGCCTTTACGTTTGTATGTGCTGCTATTTTAGGTGCTTTGCTTTTCTATGTATTCCCGCAATTTTATCCGGGCTGGTATTTCGAAATAGTATTCTTCTTTTTAATATTGGAGACTGCTTTAATTAGTTTTATCGAATCAGTTAGCCGAAAAACAACTTCGAGAAAGATGGTTAATATGTATATGCTGACTAAGGTTGTTAAAATGTTATTATCGCTTATATTTATTACTATATATGTTTTGGTGGTAAAAGAAAATATTAAAAATTTTGTACTTACATTCATCATTTTTTATGTGTTAAGTATAGTAATGGAAACATTCTTATTTTCGAAAATCGAGAAAAGGCTCAAAGAAAGTAATAACCAATTATTATGAATTATATAAAAAATATAATTGTTTGCATGTGTCTGCTTGTATTTTGCTCTGTACCGCAAGTAATGGCAGGCGGTAATGCTGCAAGTGGGGAAAGCGAGCTAGATGTAAAGGAACTAATTCTTGAACATATTGGGGATGCTTATGAATGGCATATCACAACATTGAATGGAAAGCATATATCGGTGCCCTTGCCTGTGATTGTAAAAGGAGAAAACAGTGGTTGGAATATATTCCTATCCTCTCATTTTCATCATGGAACTGAAGCGCACAAAGGGTTTTACATATCGCAGGAAGAAAAATATAAGGGAAAAATTGTAGAGAAAAATAGTGCAGGCGAAGAGGTTCGTCCTTGGGATATATCGATAACAAAAAATGTAGCATCGCTTCTTATGGCATCTGTGCTATTGGTTATTATTGTATTAAGTGTTGCCCGATGGTATAAGAAACGGGCAGCAAAAGGCGAAATGGAGGCTCCTAAAGGCTTTGTAGGTTTCATGGAAATGTTTATAATGAACGTGAATGACGATATTATAAAGCCTTGTGTGGGAAAAGATTACAAACGGTTTGCCCCATATTTATTAACAGCCTTTTTCTTTATTTTTCTGAATAATTTATTAGGATTGATACCTCTGTTTCCGGGAGGGGCAAATCTGACGGGAAATATTGCCGTAACATTTGTTTTGGCATTGTTTACATTTATTATTGTAAATGTTTCGGGGACTAAGGAATATTGGAAAGAAATATTTTGGCCCGAAGTTCCTACTTGGTTGAAAGTACCACTACCTATAATGCCTGTTATTGAGTTGGTAGGGGTTTTTACAAAACCATTTGCATTAATGATTCGTCTTTTTGCCAATATTTTAGCAGGACACTCCATTGTTTTAGGGTTAACATGCTTGATATTTGTAACCGTGGGATTGGGTACGGCTATTAATTATTCAATGTCGTTTGTGTCGGTGTTGTTGTCTATATTTATCAACTTGGTTGAGTTGTTGGTAGCCTATATTCAGGCTTACGTGTTCACAATGCTATCGGCAGTATTTATCGGTTTGGCAAGGGTCGAACCACATCATTCGAAGGAACATTAATATAAACAAGATTAAATTATAAATTAACAATTAAAAAATAGAAGATTATGTTACTAGAAGTTTTATTACAAGCAGCAGGAAGTCTAACAGGTTTAGGCGCTGCATTAGGAGCAGGTTTAGCAGCTATTGGTGCCGGTATCGGTATCGGTAAGATTGGTGGTTCGGCAATGGAAGGTATTGCTCGTCAGCCCGAAGCTGCCGGAGATATCCGTATGTCTATGATTATTGCTGCAGCTTTGGTTGAAGGGGTTGCTTTATTCGCTGTTGTTGTTTGCGGATTCATCCTGTAATAAAAACAAAAAATTAAGCTATGAATTTGTTGACACCTGATTTTGGGTTATTGTTTTGGATGTTGTTATCCTTTGGTATAGTATTTTTTATACTGGCTAAATGGGGTTTTCCTGTTATCACCAAAATGGTTGAAGAAAGGAAAAACTACATAGAGCAATCGTTGGATGCGGCAAAAGAGGCTAATAAACAATTGGCTGAAATAAAAACAAAAAGCGAGGCCATACTGGCCGAGGCCCAAAGGGAGCAGGTGAAAATCTTAGCAGAAGCAGCAAGTACACGCGATCGTATAATAAATGAAGCACGCGAACAAGCCAGAGTTGAAGGTAGAAAAGAGCTTGAAGAAATAAGAAAACAAATACAGGCAGAGAAAGATGAGGCAATAAAAGACATTCGTCGTCAGGTTGCAATTCTTTCGGTTGATATTGCCGAGAAAGTTTTACGCAACAAGCTTGATAATTCGAAAGAACAAATGGATATGATTGATCGTATGCTTGACGAAACATTGGTTTCTAAATCTTAACAATTATGAATTCAGGAATAATATCAATGCGCTACGCCCGGGCTCTTTTTGAGTTTGCGTTGGATAAAAAATCAGAGGATGTGGTCTTTAATGAAATGAAGAGCGTATCTCTGGCTTTTTCAAAAACGAAAAAATTACGGGTTGCTTTAGATAATCCTGTGTTGGATTTCAAAACCAAATTCGATTTAATGAAATCGATAGCGGGTAATAATCCAAGCGATGTATATATTCGTTTTATACAACTGCTACTGCACCAAAGAAGAGAAAATCATCTGCAAACGATAAGTCTTATTTATCTTGATTTATATCGTAAACATAAAAATATCCGATTAGGTAAACTTGTTACGGCATATCCTGTCAACGATGAGGTTATTAGTAAAATGAAGAATTTTTTAAGTACGGGTAAATCGGATATATTGGAATTTGAATCTGTTATTGATCCTGATATTGATGGAGGATTTATTTTATACATAGATACTTTCCGCTTAGATGCAAGTGTTGCTACTCAGTTGCGAAATATAAAAAGGCAACTGATAAACAAGAATAATAAAGGTGTGTGATAGGGGAGAGAATATAAGATGAAATAAGTCTTCGGTAAGGGACTGATTAAGTAAAATATACTAAAGAAAATATATGTCTGAAAATATAAAAGCCAGTGAGATATCTGAGGTTTTGAAAATGCAGCTGGAAGGTATTGAAAACCGCATCCAGTTTGATGAAGTAGGAACTGTTCTTACAGTAGGAGACGGGGTTGTCCGTATATATGGGCTTAGAAATGCAGAAGCAAATGAACTTTTGGAATTCGATAATGGAATAAAAGCCGTTGTTATGAATTTGGAAGAAGATAATGTTGGAGCTGTATTGTTAGGGCCAAGCAATCAGATAAAAGAAGGTTTTACTGTAAAACGTACAGGACGAATAGCCTCGATAAATGTAGGTGAAGGCCTTTTGGGACGTGTAATAACACCGTTAGGGGAACCAATAGACGGGAGGGGCGATATTAAGGGAGAGCTTTACGAAATGCCATTAGAGCGAAAAGCTCCGGGAGTTGTGTTTCGCCAGCCTGTAACTCAACCTTTACAAACCGGATTGAAAGCTATTGATGCAATGATTCCGATTGGACGAGGACAACGCGAATTGATAATTGGTGACCGTCAGACCGGAAAAACTGCGATAGCTATTGATACTATAATAAACCAAAGAAGTAGTTATGAGGCGGGAGATCCTGTTTATTGTATCTATGTTGCCATTGGTCAAAAAGCATCGACAGTAGCAAATATTGTCGAAACATTGAAAACAAAAGGCGCTTTGGATTATACTATAGTTGTTTCTGCTACTGCGGCAGAGCCCGCGGCTGTACAATATTTTGCGGCATTCGCAGGGGCTGCTATCGGTGAATACTTTCGCGATACAGGTCGTCATGCCTTGGTTGTTTATGATGACTTATCGAAACAAGCTGTAGCTTATCGCGAGGTATCGCTTATTCTTCGTCGTCCTCCGGGGCGTGAGGCTTATCCGGGAGATATATTCTATTTGCACTCCCGTTTGTTAGAACGTGCTGCAAAAATAATAGAACAACAGGAAGTTGCTGAAAAAATGAACGATTTGCCCGATGCCCTGAAAAATAAAATAAAAGGAGGCGGGTCGTTAACCGCATTGCCTATTATCGAAACTCAGGCAGGAGACGTATCGGCATATATTCCGACTAATGTGATTTCGATTACCGACGGACAGATATTCTTAGATGTGAACTTGTTTAACTCAGGTAATCGTCCGGCTGTTGATGTTGGTATTTCGGTTTCGCGTGTAGGAGGTAGCGCTCAAACTAAAGCGATGAAAAAAGTTGCCGGAACTCTGAAAATAGATCAGGCTCAGTATCGCGAACTAGAAGCTTTTACCAAGTTTGGTGGCGATTTAGATCCTGTGACGGCACTGACAATTGATAAAGGCCGTAAAAATTCGGAGTTGCTGATTCAGCCACAATATACGCCAATGTCGACAGAACAACAGGTTGCTATATTGTATTGTGGAACAAATGGATTGTTGCGTAATATACCATTGGATAAAGTACATGACTTCGAAAAGGAATTTCTCAGTATATTACAGATGAAACATCAGTCTGATGTTTTGGATGTTCTTAAAAAAGGAGTCATTAATGATGAAGTAACCAATATAATAAGAAAGGTTGCTGAAGATACTGCATCTCAGTATAAAATTTAATTTTTGAATTATGGCATCATTAAGAGAGGTTAAAGATAGAATAAGTTCGGTAAATAGTACGAGAAAAATTACTTCGGCAATGAAGATGATCGCTTCGTCTAAATTGCATAAGGCACAAGCTGCCATAACTAATTTTTTACCCTATTCACAGAAACTTGATTCTATATTACTCAATTTGTTGTCTTCTGATTTGGGATACGATTCTCCTTTTTCGCAGAAAAGAGAAGTGACGAAAGTTGCAATAGTTTCATTCTCTTCAAATTCCAGCTTATGTGGAGCTTTTAATGCTAATGTAATAAAAGAGACTTCATTAACCTATGATAAATTAGTTACGGAATTTGGCGCCGGAAATGTATTGCTATACCCTATTGGGAAGAAAATAGCGGATGCTGCTCAAAAAAACAAATGGAATACAGATGATGGCGATTATCAGGAAATGTTAAATGTGCCGGCTTATCAGCCTATATCGGATTTAGCAAAAAGCTTGATTAACAAATTTATTATTGGCGATTTTGATAGGATTATTCTTATTTATCACCATTTTAAATCTACATCATCGCAAGTTATAGAGAATAAAACATATTTGCCATTTGACATATCGGTTGTGCAGCAAGAGGCCGAGGGGCACAGCAAAGGTTTGCAATTTGATTATATCTATGAGCCTTCTCATGATGAAATATTGACAAGTTTGATTCCTAAGGTTTTAGCATCCAGATTATTTGCGGCTTTGCTCGATTCTGTGGCTTCGGAACATGCCGCCCGAACAATAGCTATGCAAACGGCTACGGATAATGCTAATGACCTGATTCAGGAATTAACAATTCAGTATAATAAAACACGTCAATATGCAATTACTAATGAGTTGTTGGATATTATTGGCGGTGCTTCGGCTTTAGAATAAATTCGCATTATTTAAATACAGAAATAAAGCATTCGGGCATGTTTCCGGATGCTTTGTTCGTTTTATAGAATAAAGCTTTTAATTGTATCAAAAAATGAAAATAACCGGATAAGGATGCTGAATAAAGAGTTTTTTGGGGAGTGTAGTTTCGAATAAAGAAGATGTTTAAATTGTTTTATTAAAAGAAAAACAGCTACTTTGTTATAGCTTATTTCTATATGATAGTGAGATAAAAGAGATTTCTTGCTAAATGATTATTTTGGTGGGGAAATTATGTTTTCTGTTTGTTTTTTGATATATATTTGTGATATTCAAAAAAAAGATAATGGAAATAATAGAAGCACAAGGTAATCAATTCTTCGAAATAGGTAAGATAGCAAGAGAGTCTTGGTACAATGTATATGCTAACTTATTGTCAGTTGATCAGATCGAGTATATGCTAGAATGGATGTATAGCGTTGACTCTATTAAGGATCAAACACAAAATCAGGGACATAAATATTTATTGTTAAAAGATGAGAGTCTGTTTATAGGCTTTATTTCGTACGAAGTAAATTATAAAAACGAATCCAAAACTAAGATCCATAAAATATATATACTGCCTAATATGCAAAAGAAAGGAGCAGGCCGTATATTGATAGATAGGGTTGAGCGTATAGCTAAGGATAATAATAATCGTACTCTAGTTTTAAACATGAATAAACAAAACAATGCAGTCCATTTTTATCGGAAAATGGGATTTGATATTGTAAAAGAAGAAGTTAATGATATTGGTAATGGATATGTAATGGACGATTATGTTCTGGAAAAAAACTTAGATATCTGACGTTTGTTAAATTTAAGAAAAATACTTGTTATAAAACAGCTATGAAAAATACATAAGACAATCATATTTTTCTTATCTTTAAATCGGTAGCGTCACTTGTTTTGCACACATTGTTCTACAATAAATTACCATCTGTAAATTTGTTGAGTTTGTAGATTGTTGTAAGAGCAAAAAGAACTGCTTTGGATGCTTGCTTTTTGTTAAATTAAAAAGATGATTTATCTATGAGTTATTTAAAATTCGATAAAAATCGAATGGTTAATCTTGAATATTCTCTTAATAGAGCCATATTAAGGACAAATAGGCGTGGAGCATATCATTTAACGACTTTGGTTGAATGTAATACGCGGAAACAGCATGGTTTGCTTGTAATGCCGGTTCCGGCAATAGACGACTCTAATCATGTGATTCTTTCTTCGTTTGATGAAACAGTAATACAACATGGTGCCGAGTTTAATCTTGGTGTTCATAAATACGATGGAGATAATTATAGCCCGATGGGGCATAAGTATATCAGGGAATTTGACTGCGAATCGTTACCCCGAACAATATACAGGGTAGGAGGGGTTGTTCTCTCGAAAGAAAAGATGTTTTCGTTAATCGATAATAGTATATACATTCGTTATACATTGCTTGATGCCCATTCGCCAACAATACTTCGTTTTAAACCCTTTTTGGCGTTTAGGGAGATAAATAGTTTAACATCGGAGAATGATAGGGTAAACAAAGGGTATAAGGAAGTTACCAATGGAATATCGACTTGTATGTACATCGATTATCCGAATTTACATATGCAATTTAGCAAGAAGGTTAAATTTATTTTTGATCCGACATGGTATAAAGGGATTGAATATAAAACCGATATGGAGCAGGGCTTTCCTTATAAAGAAGACTTATATGTTCCCGGATATTTTGAACTCCCAATTAAAAAAGGCGAAACCATTGTTTTTTGCGCAGGAGATAAAGAAATAAAACCTCAGACATTATTAAAGTTGTTTGAAGATGGAATAAAAGTCAGAACGCCTCGTTCTTCGTTGCTTAACTGTTTAGTAAATTCGGCACATCAGTTTTATTTCCGTCCAAATAAAAACGAGTTGTTTTTGCTCGAAGGTTATCCTTGGTTTAAGGTTGATGCCCGAATTCAGTTTATGACTCTTCCGGGGCTTACAATGTTAATTGGCAAAGATGAATCGTTCGAAGAGGTTATGGATACCGCCATTCCATATTTACGAAAATTTATGAATGGAGAGCAGGTTTCAGGACATCTTCACAATATAGAAGCACCCGATGTTTTGTTATGGGTAATATGGTCGTTATGTAAGTTTAACAGTAAACATAAGGATATTTATCTCAACAAGTATGCCTCTTTAACTGTTGATATAATAAGATACTTGCTGAAAAATTCCCATCCCAAGAATAAAGTATTAGAGAATGGTCTGTTGTATACTGATGGGAAACAACAAGCTGCAACATGGATGAATGGCATGAGTGATGGGCACCCGATTGTTATGCGTACAGGATGTATTGTTGATACAAATGCACTGTGGTATAATGCTTTGATGTTTACTTTGGATGTAGCTAAAGAGATTGGTGATGTTGAATTGGAGGATAGGTTATCGGCTTTGACTGTAAAGGTAAAGGATGCTTTCAATGAGACTTTTGTAAATGATGCGGGTTATTTGTTCGACTATGTGGATGGGAACTATGTGAATTGGAGTGTAAGGCCCAATATGTTGACTGCTATATCGGTAGATTATACTCCGTTGGATAAAAAAATAAGCCGTTCGATGCTCGATATTGCAACAAAAGAGTTATTAACGCCTAAAGGTCTTCGTACATTAAGCCCTAAAAGTGAGGGATATAGTCCATACTATCAGGGTACGCAATTCGAAAAAGATTATGCAGCATTTAATGGTGCTGCATGGCCCGGATTACTAGCTTCGTATGCCGATGCATACTATAAAATATTTCAGAAAAGTGGAATATTTGCGATAGATAGGTTGCTTGTAGGTCTGGAGGAAGAAATGGCGAATAATTGTATTGGTACATTCTCGCAGGTATACGATGGTAATCCGCCTTACGATGGTAATGGAGCTCCATCATATTCGCTCAATGTTTCGGGTGTATTGTTTGTTCTTGATCTTTTAAGATCTCTGGAAAATGAATATTAAATATTTGCATATATGAAAGCGCTGATGTTTGGTTGGGAATTTCCTCCTCATATATTAGGAGGATTAGGTACTGCCAGTTATGGTTTAACACGTGGCATGTCTCAACAGCACGATATGGATATAACGTTTGTTATCCCAAAACCTTGGGGAGATGAAGATCAGAGTTTCCTTAAGATTATAGGAGTAGGAAATACACCTGTTGTGTGGCGTGATGTTCAATGGGATTACGTGAATTCTAAATTGTCTAAGTATATGGATCCTAATTTATATTTCGACTTGAGGAGCCATATATATGCCGATTTTAGTTATATGAATACAAACGATTTGGGTTGTCTTGAGTTTTCGGGGCGTTATCCTGATAATTTGTTGGAAGAGATTAATAACTATTCTATAGCAGCAGGAGTTATTGCCCGCACATTGGATTATGATATAATTCATTCGCACGATTGGTTAACCTATCCAGCGGGAATACACGCAAAAAACGTTTCGGGAAAACCACTGGTAATACATGTTCATGCTACCGATTTTGACCGGAGCAGGGGAAGTGTTAATCCTCAGGTGTATGCTATTGAAAAAAATGGTATGGATTATGCCGATCACATAATTTGTGTGAGTAACCTAACACGCCGCATTGTTATTGAGAAATATCATCAGGATCCACGTAAAGTAACAACTGTTCATAATGCAGTAGAGCCACTGAGCCCAGAGATACAAGCCATAAAACCGTCGAAACCGAAAGATAAAATTGTAACGTTTTTAGGACGTATAACAATGCAGAAAGGACCTGAGTATTTTGTTGAAGCTGCTGCGCGCGTGCTGCAAAAAACAAAAGACGTAAGATTTGTAATGGCGGGAAGCGGCGATATGATGGAGAAAATGATATATTTAGCTGCCGGACATGGTATTTCGGACAGATTTCATTTTACCGGTTTTTTGAAAGGGAAGCAGGTGTATGAAATGTTGAAACGAAGCGATGTTTACGTAATGCCATCTGTGTCCGAACCATTTGGTATTTCTCCTCTCGAAGCAATGCAGTGTGGAATCCCGACTATAATATCAAAACAATCGGGGTGTGCCGAGATTTTGGATAAAGCCATAAAGGTAGACTATTGGGATATCGAAAGTATGGCCGATTCAATCTATTCTATATGTGCCCATCAGATTCTCGCCGACTTTTTGAAAGATGAAGGCAAAAAAGAAGTTGATGAGATAAAGTGGGAATATGCAGGACAAAAAGTCCGGGATATATATGACCGACTAATAGGTTAAGGTCTTGATTTGTAAATAATAAAAATATTATAAGAATGAAAACAATTTGTCTATATTTTCAAATACATCAGCCTTTCAGGTTGAAGCGTTACAGATTCTTTAATATTGGTGGCGACCATTATTACTATGACGATTTCGCTAACGAAGATATAATACAGCGCATTGCCGAGACATCTTATATTCCGGCTAACAGGCTATTGCTGGATATGATAAATGAATCGGGAGGGAAGTTTAAAGTTACATTTTCTATATCGGGATTGGCTCTGGAACAACTTATTATATATGTTCCGGAAGTGGTAGACGGATTACGCGAATTGGCAAAGACTGGATGTGTTGAGTTTTTGGCAGAACCCTTTGCTCATTCGTTAGCTTCTTTAATCGATCCGGAAGGCTTTAAGCAACAGGTTATTGCCCATTCTGATAGGATTGAAGAATTATTTGATAAGAGACCGAAAGTTCTACGCAATTCTGAATTGATATTTTCGGACGATATAGCTATGGATGTTTATGATATGGGTTATAGAGGGATGATTATTGAAGGTGCTAAGCGCACCCTTGGTTGGAAAAGTCCAAATTATGTGTATCAATCGGCGATACAACCCAAATTGAAACTTCTGTTGAGAAATCCGAAATTTAGTACAGATATGGCTTATCGTTTCTCTGATTACACATGGAACGAATATCCGTTAACTGCTGAAAAATTTATGAATTGGATTGCACAAACTCCACCCGAAGAGCAGATTATCAACATGTTTATGCCATACGAATCGTTAGGGCTTAACAACCCTCGGGGATCGGGTATTTTCGATTTTACCAAAGTGTTACCTAAATATGCAGCAGAAAGGCAAATAAACTTTTCTACGCCATCGGAAGTGTTAAGCACACTAAAACCTGTAGATAGTTTATCGTCAACTCATGCAATCTCGTGGGCAGGTGAAGAGAAAGATGTTTCGCCATGGTTGGGTAATATTTTGCAACAAGAAGCATTCAACAAGTTATATGAACTGAAAGAACGTATAAGATTTAGCGATGTACGCCGCTTGAAACAAGACTGGATGTACTTACAGGCTAGCGACCATTTTTATTATATGAGCACTAAAATGCAACTGCCATATAGTCCATATCCGTCTCCGTACGAGGCATTTAGCAACTATATGAATGTGTTAAGCGATTTTATAGAACGAGTTAACTCTGAGTACCCAAGTTCTATTGATAATGAGGAGCTTAACTCTTTGTTGCAAACTATACACAATCAGGCTGACGAAATAGAGAAACTTGAAAGTGAATTAGATAAACAGAAAAAGAAAGCGCTTACAGTACGGGCTAAAGCTACAGGCAAAGCCAATTTAAATTAATACTCTTCATTTTATAGATAAACACCCTGAAAGTTTTATATGATTTTTAGGGTGTTTTTTTGTCTACATCAGATCACTAATCTAATTACAGTAAATAACAAGTGTGTCGTCTTACACTTTGCATCTTAACGGGTACGGAAAATTTCGGTCTGCTAGAATTCCGGCAAAAGAAAAATAATTGTTAGTCGATAATTGCATTTTGCATATTTCCGGTTTCTATAAATGCTTTATGAAAAGCGAATGCATTGTATAAATTAACAGGAGTTTGACCCATAAACCCTTTTTCGAGGTATTTATATAATAGAGGGCGATAATTGGGGTGAGTACAATTTTCTATTATAGCAATGGCTCGTTCTTTTGGCGATTTTCCTCTCAGGTCGGCTACTCCATATTCCGAAACAATAACCTTAACAGAGTGTTCGTTGTGATCGACATGCGAAACCATTGGCACAAATGCACTTATATTTCCTCCTTTTGCTGTTGACGGAGTTAAGAATATCGATATGTATGCATTACGGGTAAAGTCGCCGGAACCGCCTAATCCGTTCATTATTTTATTACCTGTAATATGGGTTGAATTTATGTTCCCGAAAATATCAGCCTCTATAGCAGTATTCATCGAAATAATTCCCAGACGGCGTATTACTTCGGGATTATTTGATATTTCAGATGTTCGCAATACCATTCTTTCTTTAAAGAAGGGTAGGTTTTTGTAAATACGTTCGATGCACGCATTGCTTACAGTAAGCGTACCTCCACTGGCAAAAGTAATACGCCCTTCTTCCATTAAATCGATAATTGCGTCCTGAATAACTTCTGTGTAAACCTCAAAGTCTGGTATGTTTTTGTTTTTGCCAATTGCAGCTAAAACAGCATTGGCAATGTTTCCTACTCCGGATTGAATTGGAAGAAAAGACTTTGGTATAGTTCCTTTAATCATTTCATTGACAAGAAAATTTGCTGCGTTTTCTCCAATTCTTGCTGTTGTTTCATCAACAGGAGCAAAACAACTCCCGTCATTTGGTATATTTGTTTCTACTACCACAATTTTAGAAGGGTCTACTTCTACATATTCTTTTCCGATACGTGATTTTACGGTAGTAATAGCAATTTCGGTTCGATGCGGTGGATCTTGCATATCCAATAAGTCGTGTATTCCCCTTAATTCTTTAGGGTGCCATCTGTTTAGTTCCACAATAACAAGTTTAGCCATCTTTATAATAGTAGGGGTAATTCCTACACCACAGGTGGGTACTATTTTTCCGTCATTAGTGATGTCCGATGCTTCGATAATTGCAACATCTACTTTTCCGTAAAATCCATAACGCAAATCTTGGGCTAGGGTCGAAAGATGTAAGTCGAAATAGCGAATAGTTCCGTTGTTTATCTGTTTTCTTATGTCGTTGTTCGTTTGGTATGGGGTACGAAATTTTATGGCATTTGCCCGCGATAATGCCCCGTCTATATTGTCGCCTGTCGATGCTCCTGTAAAAACTCCTATCTGAAAATGATTGCCCTTTGCATGCTCTTTTTCGGCGCGTTTTGCAATTTCTAAAGGTACCAATTTCGGACAGCCGGCGTGTGTAAAACCACTAAAGCCAACATTGTCGTTGTTTTTTATTAATAATGCTGCTTCGGCAGCTGTTACTGTTTTTATAGCCATGATTTTATTTTTAATATTGGCAAAGGTAATGGATGTTTTGTTTGTCTCAAATGACATAAATACATCTAATACTGCCAAAATATTATATCTTTGTTTGTGATATGAAGAAAGAAATAAAACATATAGTATTTTTAGTAATACCTGATGCTACTCTTCTGGATATAGCCGGTCCTTACGAAGTTTTTTCTCAGGCATTGGAATGTATTCGCGCCAATGAAACAGAAGCTGATTGTATATACAAATTACATACCTTATCTATAAACAAAAAGAAAAATATTAGTACATCTTCGGGTGTTGCGATTCGGTGTCTCGAAAATATAACGACTGTTGACTATCCTATTGATACATTGATTATTCCCGGAGTGCCAAATTCTAAGATTGAAGAATACAAACTTTCAGGTAGTGTGTTGAAATGGATTTGCAATCAGTCGGTAAAGGTGCGAAGGCTCTGTTCGGTGTGTACGGGTAGTTTTTTCTTGGCCGATGCAGGAGTATTGTCTAATAAGAAGGTGACTACACATTGGGAGAAATGTAATTTGCTGAGTAATAATTATCCGGATATTGAAGTAGATGATAACCCTATTTTTATCAAAGATGGAAATATATATACTTCTGCCGGAATATCGAGTGGTATGGATTTAGCCTTAGCTTTGGTCGAAGAGGATATGGGCAAATCGTTTGCTTTAGATGTTGCCCGACAGATGGTCTTATATTTGAAACGACCGGGAAGCCAATCGCAATTCAGTTCTGTACTGACTCATCAGAAGATTGATTATTTACCTATTCAAGAGATATGTAGTTGGATTCAAGAGCATTTGCATGAAGAAATGACAGTGGAAGAATTATCGGTTAGGGCATCAATGAGTACTCGAAATTTTGCACGGGTTTTTGTCCGCGAAACAGGGATTACGCCCGGTAAATATATCTATAAATTAAGAATTGAAGCGGCTTGCCGTTATTTAGTAGATACTCGTCTTTCGTTAAAAGAAATAGCTGTTTTATCGGGCCTTGGTTCTTCTGATAACATGCGAAAAATATTTCTTAAGTATATAAAGATTTCCCCTGCCGAATACCGGAATAATTTTTATACTACAAAGTTTATTGTCGAATCAAATAAAAAGAATTAAAGCTTTGATTACAAAGCAGCTGATCGCACCCGGCTTAATGTTTCGGGAGTCATTAAAAGGTATGATGCGATGTGGGCTATTGCTGCTCGTTTTGCAATAATAGGATATTCTTTGCAGAAACGTTCGTATCGTTCATGTGCACTTTCGAAACGCCAAGAGTCTGCTTTTTGTTGCGATACTATTAGCTTGTATTCGAATATACGCTGATATAATTCATTGATCTCGGGATTCCTGTTGCATATAGCTTTCCATTTCTCATAATCCAAAAGATATATAACAGAAGGTTCTAATGCTTCTACAAGTAATTTTGTAGGTTCTTTCAGAAATAAACTTTCGAGGCAGGTAGCAACGTTGCCTTCGCTCGAAAAATGTTCGGTGATATCACGCCCATCCTTATAATAGAATTGGCGAATAATGCCTTTTTCTATGATATACAAATAGCGGCTTATTATCCCTTGTTCCAGAATGATTTCGTCTTTTTTGTATTCTCTTCGTTCTAGTATAGATGCTAATTCTTCTACCGAGTTTTCTGAAACCCTGACATTATATTTGTTTGCTATTATTCTGATTATATCCATATTAAACTAACTAGCCTATAGTATTCCAAAGATAACGATTTTTGTTGTTATTGATGAAATTGACGCAGGTCATTTCTTCATGTAAATGGGGGATGTAACTTTGTATTATTATATAACTATTTAAATAAAATAAATAATATGGAAATCGAACATTTAGCAATTTGGGTAGACGATATAGAATTGATGCGTCAGTTTTATATGGAGTATTTTGACGTTATTTGCGGAGAAAAGTATGTAAATACTAAACGAAATTATACATCTTATTTTTTATCGTTTGGAGAGAATAAAAGTCGTATTGAATTAATGCATATTCCTGATGTATTAGAACCAACAAGCAGAGGACAGATGAAAGGATTTGCGCATTTTGCTATTTCTGTTGGAGGGAAAGATATTGTGGATACTCTTATCGAAAAATTACGCAAAAATGGGTATACAATAGCAGGAGAGCCAAGAACAACGGGGGATGGTTATTACGAAAGTGTTGTTCTGGACCCGGAGGGTAATTATGTTGAACTTGTGGCGGCACCCTAGTTCTTTAAAATAGCCAAACACGACTCTCTGTATTCACGAGAAGTTACGATGAATTATATATAGAAAAAAAATAGTGCCTATCTTAAGGAGAGGCACTATTATTAAATGAATATATTTACAATAATCTCAAATCTTTCTGAAAGGCGGTTTTACAACCTCTGCTTCGATATCTTTGTTTCTTATCCTTATATATATATTAGTGCCTATAGTTGTATACTCAGGTTTCAGATAACCAAGGCCGATGCCATTTTTGGTTGTTGGCGAAATTGTTCCTGATGTTACATTACCTATAACTTCTCCCGATTTGTCTACGATCTCGTAACCATGTCGGGGAATTCCTTTCTCAATCATACTGAAGCCACATAACTTTCGTGTAACTCCTTCTCTTTTTTGTTTTTCGAGAATATCGCGTCCTATAAAGTTTTTATTATCTATAAACTTGGTAATCCAACCTAATCCGGCTTCGAGTGGAGATGTTGTGTCGTCAAGATCGTTTCCGTATAAGCAGAATCCCATTTCGAGACGAAGTGTGTCTCTAGCTCCCAATCCTATTGGTTTTATACCAAATTCAGCTCCGGCGTTCATAATCGCCTCCCACAAACGGAGACTATTTTCTTTATGGAAATATAACTCAAAACCTCCGGCACCGGTATATCCTGTATTTGAAATAATCACATCATCGACGTCGGCAAAACACCCTGTAATAAATCTATAATAAGGAATCTTTGTTAAGTCTACCTTTGTTAGCTTCTGAAGTGTAGCTAAAGCCTTTGGGCCTTGTATAGCTAATTGTGCAATATTATCAGAGGCATTCTCTAATTCTGCACCAACAGAGTTGTTGGCTATACACCAATTCCAGTCTTTTTCTACGTTTGATGCATTTACCACTAACATATATTTTTCGGGTTCGTAATGGTAAATAATAAGATCGTCAATAATGCCTCCATTTTCGTTCACAAAGCAAGAATATTGAGCCTTACCCGGAGACAATGTCGATGCATCATTACTTGTTACTTTCTGTAAAAAGGCTAGGGCTTTAGGTCCTTTTACCCATATTTCGCCCATATGAGAAACATCGAATATGCCTACGGAGTTGCATACAGCCATGTGCTCGTCTATTATTCCCGAATATTCTACAGGCATATTATATCCTGCAAATTCATGCATTTTTGCACCCAAAGCTATGTGGATGTCTGTAAATGGTGTAGCTTTCATGATTTTTCTTTTTTTATTTGCCTTGTCCTACAAGTTCGGCAATCTTCACTATAACATCAACGGCTTTTTCCATCGACTGAATAGGTACAAATTCATAACGCCCGTGAAAGTTCATCCCTCCTGCAAAAATATTAGGGCAGGGCAGTCCTTTAAACGAAAGCTGCGAACCATCGGTTCCGCCTCTTATTGCTTTAACGTTTGGTTTTACTCCTACGGCTTCCATAGCTTGATATGCGTAATCAATTATATACATTAAGGGTTCAACTTTTTCTCTCATGTTATAATACTGATCCGAAATTTCGATAGTTGTACTTCCCGGGTATAGTTTATTTATAAAATCGACAGCATCTTTCAATAATTGTTTTTTGTGCTCAAACAGTTGTTTGTCGTGGTCTCTTATTATGTACGACATGTTAGCAGAGTCGACTGTTCCGTTTAATCCGATAAGGTGGAAAAAACCTTCGTAGCCCTCAGTGTGTTCGGGACGTTGATCCGATGGCAGCAGAGATATTAATTTATTTGCGACCAACAGCGCATTTATCATCTTGTTTTTCGCTGTTCCCGGATGCACATTACGCCCTTGTATTGTTATTTTTGCTCCGGCTGCATTAAAATTCTCGTACTCCAGTTCGCCTAATTCGCCACCATCCATAGTATAAGCCCATTTTGCGCCGAAACGTTCAACGTCGAAATGGTGGGCACCTCTGCCTATTTCTTCATCAGGATTGAAGGCTATACGTATTTTGCCATGTTTTATCTCAGGATGGTCTTGTAGATATTGAATTGCGGTAAGTATTTCGGCAATACCAGCTTTGTCATCGGCGCCTAGTAATGTGGTTCCATCCGTTACAATAAGGTTTTCTCCTTTATGATTAAGCAATTCCGGAAAATCGGCTGGAGATAATACAATATTTAATTCTTTATTTAAGATAATAGGATTGCCATCGTAATTTTCTACAATACGGGGATTTACGTTTTTACCTGACATGTCGGAACTTGTATCTACGTGAGCAATAAAACCTATAACAGGGATATCCTTGTCGGTATTTGCAGGTAATGTTCCCATTAAATAGCCTTTGTCGTCAAGCGATACATCTTCAAGGCCCATTTCTTTCATTTCTTTATCCAACTCTTTTAACAAATCCCATTGTTTTGCTGTACTAGGGGTTGTCTCGGATTCAGGATCAGATTCGGTATCAAATTTTACATATTTAAGCAACCTTTCTACTACTGTTTGTTTCATAATCTTTATTTTTTTGAAAAAAGTTTCAATTATTTTCTTTTTATAAACAACTGTATATGAAAATATTATTTTTCGATACTACATTAACTAACAAAGATAACAAAATGAAAGTAAAGAAAAAATGGCTTGTGTTTTTTGTAAATAAAAAAAAATATGTACTTTTGTGCCCGGGTAAGTCCTATACGGTCAGCTCCCGATTAATCCCCCAGGGTTTGATCGCAGCAAGGGTAGTTGGTTGTAGCGACGCGATGTAGTAAGCTTGCCCACTTGCCTCTTTAGCTCAGTTGGCCAGAGCACGTGATTTGTAATCTCGGGGTCGTTGGTTCGAATCCGACAAGAGGCTCAAAAAAGTCATCCAGTTTTGGATGGCTTTTTTTGTTTTTTCAAACAAAAGAGAATAAATTAGTTGCTGAAATATAATATTGTTACTGTTAACGGAGCTGATACATTGGCTTTTTGTGGCTAAATTTTGTATATATTAATACCGATACATCCGAAATAATAGAAGATAGTTAACAATATTATACTAATGAACTTTCGCCTAAATAATCTAAAACAATAAAAATAATGGAAGATAAAATTAGCCAAACTTGCACTATGAGCAAGAAACTTTTCACAGGTATAACATTTTTACTAATGCTTTTTTTAGTAACTTCTTGTAATTCAAAAGTACAGGAAAGCCAAAATTCGATTTCGGTTTCGGGAATCGGGACTGTATTAGTACAACCCGATATGGTGTTGATGAACGTCAGCTTTTCTCACACAGCACCAACAACAAAAGAAGCCAAAAAGTCAGTAGAACAAACCATGCAGAAAATATTGAAAATACTGCAGGAAGAAAAAGTGGAAGATAAATTTATGAAAACTATATCACTCAACTACGATGTGGAGTATGATTACAGAAGCGGACGTCGGGTTCGGATTGGACAACGAGCCCAACAATCAATTGTTGTAACTGTAAATGATATGATAAATACTCCCGAAAGATTTTCGACTATTTTGGATAAGATTACGGCTATAGATAAAGTAGATGTACAAGATATTAGGTTTGATATTGAACGTAAAACGGAATTATTCAAACAAAGTCGCGAATTAGCCTATCAAAAAGCATTTGACAAAGCTCAGCAATATGCCGAACTTTCAAATCGTAAATTAGGGGAAGTGTTGACAATTTCAGAAACTGTAAATCGGGATGTTGCGCAAGCTCGTGCATATCAGAATAATTTTGCATTGAAAGAAGAGGAGCTTTCTGTGATGTCCGAAGATGCGGGTATCCCTACAGGAGAACAAGGAGTAAGTACCGAAATTAATATCGTCTTCTCGCTGAAGTAGATTAACTGCTTGAAAACATCGTATTAGATATTGATTGGCAGGGGCAAATAAGCCTGAATTGTTTTCGATCAACTTTCAATGCTGCTATTGTTCGGGATTGCCTATGCCAAAGGAATAATTAATAATGAATATAGAAGAACTTCGTGAATATTGCCTTTCTATAAAGGGGGCAACAGAATATATGCCTTTTAAAGACGAATACCTTATCTTCAGGGTATTCGACAAATGGTTTGCGGTAATACGATTAGATGACCCTGTGTTGAAAATAACAGTAAAATGTGATCCTTCCGAAGCCATTGACCTACGCGAAAGCTATGCTAGCGTAGAAGCGGCTTGGCATTTCAATAAGAAATTCTGGAATAGCATTACCCTTAACGGAGATATGAACGACGAAATGGTGAAATTTTGGATTCGCCACTCCATAAAAGAAGTGCTGAAGAAGCTACCCAAAAAGACACAGGCAGAGTATTTAGAAGATTATTTGTTATAGCTTCCGACACACAGTCTTAATCTTTAATTTTGTATCAAACGACTTTAAATTCATTAAGCACCGCCATCGCAAGCTCTGCTTTTTGTGCAGGCACAAAAATATGATCGTGGTAGTAAGCGGCGACAACATTGGCACTGATGTTATTTTCAGCAAGCTTAGCCGAAAAAGCTGCTGTTAATCCAACTGCATCTAAACTTGAATGTATATTCAACGAGATAAGCTTGTAAACCGATTCGTAAGGGACTTCTTGGTTGTCAGCTTCCTTTTTTGACAAAATTAAAGTCATACCTTCTTTTTCAGAAAAAACACCAATGGGGTTAAATTGCCTGATATTGTCCCATGATAAATTCGGGAACGTACAAAAAACAAAATCTTGCTCATCCAATACAGGCTCCATACAGGATAGTAATATATCTAAATCTTTAATCCCTGCCATGATACAAATCTTATTTACAGTGTGTGGATGTTTTCGTTCCCAATACTTTCTCTCGATGCAGCACTCCCCAGTCGCGCAATGCCGCAATAATTTCAATTAAAGATTCGGCATGCTCTGTCAGCGTGTATTCAACTTTGGGTGGATAAGTGTCAAATACTATCCGTTCAATAAGCTTGTCTTCCGCCATATCCTTTAATTCTTTGGATAAACTCTTATCAGTCAACCCCGGCACAGCTTTTATAATCTCTTTAAACCGTTTGCTGCCAAGCCATAATGTTGTAATAATAGGAATTTTCCATTTCCCGGATAAAACCGCCATTGTATCAAGAACCGAAAGTATTTCACGTTGACGTTCTGCCTCACTCATGGATTGGCAGGTTGTTTTTCTTGTAATTCTATAATCTTCCATACGATGCCTGTTACTTTCCTTTTTGATAGCGCTTTCCAAAAGGAAAGTAATATCAATCGGAAAGCAAATATAGGTATTTTTGCGATATAATTAAATGATAAGAAATATGACAGATAATTCAAGTAAATCAAAAGTTGTAGACAGGAATCATACGGGGTTTAACAAAAATGCAGAACCCTTCTTCAGCATCGTTATGGAAGGATTAAAAGGCAATGTAGATGGAGAGCATTTTTGGGATGCGGTAGCTGAAAATGCTGTTTTTGAGTTTATGTATCATGTTCCGGGTTTTACCACCAAAATAGTGGGGCGGGATGCGTATATGGAATGGTTTGGTGGTTATCCGATTCCCCTGCAATCGGCGGATGGTCTTATAGTAACCCAAGCTGCCGATCCCGAAGAGGTGGTTTTGGAATATGCAGTACATGCTAAAGAATACGATAACCGATTTTGTTCTATCGTAAAACTAAAGGATCGAAAAATAGTTCATTGGAGGGATTATGCTGATTCTCTTGCGATGATGGGCGGGTGATTCCCTAAATTTATAATGATTATCCATAATCGATAAAGTTCGCCATTTCATGTACGAAATAGCCATTGCCTGCGGTTATCACGATCATTCACACATGAACAAAGAGTTCCAGCGATTGGAAAGTCTCTCTCCGTCGGAACACGCCGTGTAAAATGTCGGATTTTTACACGAAATACATCAAATAAGTATTGTATTTTTGTGTTTAATAAAGATGAAAGTCATGGAATATCAAACTCTATCCCCCAATATTGGCGTAAAAAGCGTCGATGAAACAGTACAGTTCTATACCGAGACATTAGGTTTCAATCTGATTATGAGTGTTCCTGCTCCAACCGGAGGCTTGCAATGGGCAATGGTTGCTAATGGCGAAGCAACGCTTATGTTTCAGGAAATGGGCAACCTAACCGAGGAATATCCGCAATTAGCCGGCCGGCCGATATTGGGCGTAATGACCTTTTATGTGAAGATGAAAGGTATGCAAGCATTATACGAGAAACTTCAGGGAACAAAGTATCTTGCCAAAGAAATGCATAAAACATTCTACGGAGCCGACGAATTCGCCATCTTCGATAACAACGGACATATCCTGACAATAACGGAAGATACCGTAGAGCCCACAGCAATCAAGAACTACGATAACTACTTCCTGCCAGCTAACAATTATCAGGAAAGCGTACATTTTTATTCCGAAGTATTGGGATTGGAAAAGAAATTCGAGTTTGCAGAACAGGGTATGATAGCCTTCAAGGTCGGCAACGAAGAGCCGGCAATCATTCTGAAAGACAAAAGCAAGATGCCAAATACAATACCTTCCATTTGGATAGTGGTTGAAGACACTAAAGCGGTTTATGAAAAGATGAAAGCCAAAGGCATTGTCTTTTTATCCGAACCGTTTAAGATACGCACAGGTTGGGCGGTAGAATTAAACGACCCTTCGGGTAATAGATTAGGATTTACAGACTATAAAAGAGATTAATAAATTAATAACAGAAGAATTATGAGATTCAACAACGTAAGACTATTAGTAAAAGACTATCGGAAATGTTTCGATTTTTACACCCAACAACTTGGCTTGGAGGCCGCCTGGGATGTTGAAGATTGTTATGCCAGCTTCAAAGTAGCCGACGGAATAGAAGGACTTGCCTTGTTTACATCGGACCTAATGGCTCCCGCTGTTGGTAATGCCGACAGAACACAACCCACAGGTTATCGCGAAAAGTCGATGATATCTTTTGAAGTTGATAATGTAGATGAGACTTATCAAGCACTTTCGGCAAAAGGACTTAAGTTCATTAACGAGCCAATGGATATGCCCGGTTGGGGAATGCGTGTAGTGCATCTATACGATCCGGAAGAGAATCTGATAGAATTCTATTCTCCACTTAAATACTCAGAACAATGAAAAACTATGCAGAAGCAATTGGACAAATGATTCGCAAACAGAATGTTAGCTTTATAAGTTCTGTTGATGAGGATGGTTGTCCAAACACAAAGGCGATGTTGGCGCCTGTTAAGCAGGAAGGTATCCGAACATTCTATTGGCACACTAATAGCCTGTCGGTAAGAATCAAGCAATACCGAAATAATCCGAAAGCTTGTATTTACTTTTACGACAAAGATTCTTTCGAGGGAGTGATGTTGAAAGGAACAATGGAGGTTGTTGATGATTTGGATACCAAAAAGGCTATCTGGAAAGACGACTTTTCTATCTATTACAAAGGTGGAGTGGATGGCGGAGATTTTATACTGTTAAGATTTACGGCCGAATCTGCTCGCTATTACAGTAACTTCAACTCAGTCAGTTTTGCGATAGGTAAAGAAGAGGCTGCTGGCGAACCGATTTGTCAAAGCTGTGGCATGAATATGAGAACGGCTGAAGAGTTTGGTTCGAATGCCGATGGAACTCCCAATCAGGAGTATTGCCATTATTGTTATCAGAACGGCACATTTACCCGCAACGTAACAATGGTGGAGATGCTGGAAACCAATATGAAATACCTCGATCACTGGAACAAAGAAACTGGAAACAATTTTACTCCGGATGAAGCTCGTCCTGTATTGCGCGAGTTTCTGTCTGGTCTTAAGCGTTGGAAGAAGGATTAAAAATGGAGACTTCAACCCCTATACTGTTTATTCTGTCGGGATTGCCTGCTTCGGGAAAATCAAGTTTGGCAAAGCTTATTGCCCAAAAGTACAATGCTGTCTATCTGAGAATCGATACCATTGAACAAGCATTGCGAGATTTATGCAGCTACAATGTACAAAGCGAAGGATACCGTTTGGCTTACCGCATAGCAAGCAACAATCTGGACTTGGGACATAATGTGGTTGCCGATTCATGCAATCCGATAGATATTACCCGCAGAGAATGGGAAGACGTAGCAACACAAAGCAATAGCCGGTACATTAATATCGAAGTTATTTGTTCGGATAAGAAAGACCATAAAAGACGAGCTGAAAACCGATGCACTGAAGTGAAAGGTTTAAAACTCCCTACATGGAATGAAATCCAAAGTAGGGAGTATCATGCATGGGTAACTGATAGAATTCTGATTGATACGGCAGGTAAATCGACAGAAGAAAGCTTCTATGAATTGATAAAAGAAATAAGAGATGCAATAAAAGAATAGAATGCATGGTAATAGACAAAAGAAACATCCTGTTAAAGCCTATACTTCAAGAAGATATGCCTCTGTTTGAGGAATGGTTGAACAAAGACTATGTCTATAAATGGCTCTGTCCTGATGGAGAAGAACAACGCAAAGCGTGGTTAGAAGAAGTTAATAACAAAGACGGCAAGTACAATTTCCTAACCCACTTTATTGTCTACCACAACGAGCATAAAATAGGCTATTGCCTTTATGCCGATTGCTTCTATTTGAAAGATATTGAAGAAGAAGGACATGATTTCGAAGACTTGTATGGAGACGTAACAGTGGAAAATCATACCTTTGAAATCGGTTACCTGATTGGCGAAGAGGAGTACTTGAATAAAGGCATCAGCAAAATCATTATTCAGCAGTTAGAAGAAAGAATCATTTCTTTAGGCGGACGTGAGATAGCGGCAGATCCTTCCGAAGAAAACACTTTCTCCATAAAGGCACTATTAAGTAATGGATTTATGAAAAAGAAAGACGGAGATTATAGAAAAGATGTCTTATTAGCAGATGATGAGAGTGTTAAGGCGAAAATTATAGCCTTAGAAAAACAAGCATTAGCGCTCTAGAACGATGGAAACCCCGATGGCTTTTTAGAATTGACATCTGAGGACGTTGTTTATATAGACCCTGCATTCGAACGCAAACTAGAAGGCAAGAAAGCTCTGGAAGATTATTACAACACAGTTAGGGGTAAGATTAAAATAGATCAATATGAAATGATAAATCCAACGGTACAGCTATCGGCAGACGTTGCTGTGTTGATATATAACTATGTTGTTCAGAGGGATGGCCTAATATTCAGAATGAGTTGTACGGAAGTCTATCAATTGGATATTTCTAATCAGTGGAAAATCATACATACCCATTGGTCTTTTGTACAGTAACTAAAGCAGAAAAGACGCACTTCTTGCAAAGGAGAAGACAGAAAGGAGAAAGAAAATTCCTTGCTCCCTTATTTATTTCAAATCCTTCGTTAAGTAAACCATCTCAACCAACTGAATGCCTTCATCAAATATTATATGGCCGTAATTATCCGTAAAGAAGTTCTCAATACGATGAGACAACTCAATTTGTTTGATTATCATTGTTCTAATTTGAATCGTAAAAGTAGTGCTTTTAAGGCAGATATAGAAAAATATCGTATCTTTGCCCTCCTATGACAATTACAAAGAAGGATTTGGTTTAGTAAACAATCTGTGCGTTCTGTACAGATTGTCCTTTCGTTTACTCTCGGATAAGTCTTTTCGGGAGTGGTTTTCTATTAATTAAATTTGGTTTTTAATCTGCATACAAGGATGAGAGCATGGCTCTGTCTTTTGCGTATGCTGCTATATGCATTTATACAATGAATAATTTACAATTATATGGTTGGAATGAAGAACTGTTCCAACAAAAACAAAATTCAAATTACAAAGACCTCATACATGGACGAGTAACGGTTACCCATAAAACTTGCTACGAAGTAGTTGCCGAATCGGGCTTCTATACTTGTGAACTGGCAGGCAATATGCTCTATGGAAAGGATGTTTCCGAATATCCCTGCACAGGCGATTGGGTTATCTTTCAACCCACTGACACAGATAAAGGTATTATTCTCGACCGTTTGCCCCGGCAGAAGACACTCTATCGCCTAAAAAGCGGCACAGTTTCCGAACGACAGGCCATTGCCTCTTTCGTCGACAAAGCCTTTATCGTGCAAAGTCTGGATGAGAACTTTAATGTTCGCCGCATCGAGCGTTTCATGTTACAAACCGCCGATGAGGGCATTCAACCTGTATTGATTCTGACTAAAACTGATTTAGGATTCGACCGGGAAGAGACAGCAAATGTCTTGAAGCATATCTCGGATAAGATAGCCGTTTTCTATACCAGCACGGAATCGGCAGAAAGCATAGCTAATCTCCGATCATTCATTTCTCCCGGTGAAACCATTGTTTTTACAGGTATGTCGGGTGTCGGGAAAAGCTCCTTAATCAACGCCCTTTACGGACAAGAAGTGTTGCAGACAGGAGCAATCAGCGATTCAACAGGGAAGGGTAAACATACTTCAACCCGCCGGGAAATGGTATTGATACCGGATTCAGGTGTACTGATTGATACTCCGGGAGTAAAACTGTTCGGCGTCACTAATGACAACACCGATAGTTTGTCTAATATTTTGGATATATCAGACTACGAAGGTAAATGCCGGTTTAGCGACTGTCAGCATATCAATGAAAAAGGATGTGCCGTAATTGAAGCAGTAGAGAATAGAGAAATAGATCAAGGCGTATATGAAAGCTACCTAAAACTCCGTCGGGAAGCATGGCATTTCACGGCTTCCGTGCACGAGAAACGGAAGCAAGAGAGAGTCTTTACCCGAATGGTGAAGAAGAGTTATAAAGACAAGAGGCAATAGGAATAAGGAGAAGGTATCAGGGCGAGCATAGTATGTTCTTACAAAACGGCTGCCCGGCAATCGCTGTTAGTTCGCAGTGGTTTATCGAGAATTTCGAGATGCAGGAACTAATACATACACCCAAAGATAATTTGAGAGTTGTAAATAACGAACGGGTCGCAGAGTGCGCTTTGGGTATAGCGGAACTTATACGGAAATTATAAATTCTGCTGTTATTAAAAAGATGCCTATTTTGGACAACGATATCCGAAATAGGCATCATATCTTTGTAATATGAACCAAGCTGATAAACAATACTGTCAGAGTTGCGGAATGCCGCTTCGCTTCGATGTGGAGGAATATATGGGAACAAATTCCAATCATTCTCTTAGCGACGAGTATTGCTATTATTGCCTGAAAGACGGGGATTACACGGTGGATATTCCCATGAGCGAAATGGTGGATATCTGGGTGAAGTACACCGATAAATACAACTGGTATTCCAATACGAACTATACCCCACAGGAATTAAGGACTCTGCAAAATAAACGACTTCCTACATTGAAGCGTTGGCGGCAAAAGGCAATTTTGTAGCAGGTGGAAGCATGTGGTTTCGATTTGGCAGTATGTGGCGTAATAGAGATGTTTTACAGATATATAGAAGATTATATGTACTGATTGCTAAATGTTTGCTAAATTTGCTTCATAATAGAAAAAACAAAAAAACTATTCCTATGAAATTAAAATTGGCATTTATCTTATTATTAGCTATATCTATTTATAGTTGCGGAGATTCTGAGAGTGCAAAAGATAATATTGAAATCCCATCTAAAAAAGTATATATTTGGGAAGGCGAAAATTCAGTAGTTGAAATTAAAACGACCTTGAGCAGTCCGACGCTAAAAATTGATGATACAGATATTGCTCAGGTGGAATTTAAAGATAATTCTATTCATATCTCTACTTTTAAAACTGGAAGTACGACTGTATATATTTCAGACCTATTACACAACGAAGCTTCTTTTTCTGTTATTGTAGGTTCTATTCAACAAGGTATATGGGAAGAAAAGCAAATAGGAATTTACCAAAGTGATGTTGAAATCTTGGCGGAGAATCAAAATGCCGCATTAGAATTAAAGGCTACACTCAAAGAAGGATTAATCAACCAGCTAGGTTCTACTTATACATTTGATGAAAATGACAATAATCTCGAAATAATGCACATTGATAAAGACAATAATGTAGTAAAATATATAGGCACTTATGAATATGATAAAATAAAATCCATTTTGGTGTTGAATTATAATGATATTACAGAATTATTTACACTATATCCAATTGAATATCATGGAGTAAGATTGGAACAAGACTTAACAGAACTTTACAAATTAATATATCCCAATTATGGAATATCGAAAGTTCTAACTACAAGATATCTTATAAAACCAAAAAATCTTTAAATTCTAAATAGCGAATAGACTAAAAAACCACTTTAATAAATAGAGTGGTTTTTATTTTTTGGAAAATCATCTCTTCAGAGAAACAAAACACCCAACTCTACATTCTTGGGTGTAAAATCGGGTGTTTGTTTTGCGATTTGCTGACTTTCAGTCTTCTCAGCGGAGAGAGAGGGAACGGAACCAATTTCTCCAAAGTCCTATATATCAGAATGATTCGTCGGCAATCGACATGCAGGTTACGAATTGGTTACGAGAAAAAATGACTACTTTGTCCTTCTCTGTCTAACCTTTGTCTGCAATAATCTTAGGTTCAAAATTACTATTTATTTTCGAATATACAACTATACTGTATATCAAATATTTATCCCCAGTGCAAGGTGCAAGCTTATCTATATAGATACTTGCACCTTGCACAGGGACAACATTTGCTTTATTTTTACCTTGATTAATGTAACCGTCATTAACTTAATGGTCATTACATTATTTATGTCCATATAAACCTCAAACTCTCCTCTCGTTTTAGGTGGACATCTCAAATGGTTTAGTAGTTTCAAAGCAATTCTGTGTAATATTTATTTGCGGTTTCAATTATTATCACTATTTTTGCACCATTATCACTATGTATGATAACGATGCAAAATACAAATGATAACATCTGAATATGAGCAAAATTATATCCATATTAGGAGCATCACAAGAGTTGATTCCGGTACAGCAGGATAAACTACGGGGACTTAATGCCGATATGCTTTTGAGGTTTTCGTTTTATACCATTGACTTCAACCATCAGATTTTATGCGTTATCCAAGCAAAAAATGAGCAGGAAACCATAACGCCCTTGAAGTATAAGAAAATCACCCAACAGGTTGGTAACGTCATGGGTATGCCCGTTGTCGTTTTGTTGGGTTCATTGCCTTATTATGAACGGGAGAGATTGATAAGCCAGGGTGTGTACTTTATCATTTCAGACAAATATGCATTCTTACCTTCTTTAATCGCTAATATTCAGGCTAAAAGAAGAGAGAAGAAAACGCAGCCCAAATTAACACCCGCTGCACAATACGTGCTGTTATACTATCTTTTGAAGGAAAATAGTGAAAATGAGTTTACAATTAAGAGATTGGAAGAACTTGTCCCCTATAATTATGTGACATTGGCACGTGCAATTACAAGCCTTGAAGATTGTCAGCTATGTACTGCTGAAATACGGGATGCAGGGATTAAATACATTTGCTTCAAGGATTCTAAACGGGAACTTTGGTTGAGAGCACAGAACTACTTGTCGTCACCTATAAAAAAAGTTCTTTACTGCGATTCGATACCCGAAGGTAATTTCAGTACATGCGGAGTGAATGCCTTATCGCATTATTCACACCTAAATCCGGAACAATATGGTGCAATGGCAATATGGGATAAGCAATTTAGTTCAGAAGTCGGACACTATAACGAAATAGAAGGTCTGTACAAAATAGAAGTATGGAGATATCCGGCAACGATACCTTATAAGTCAAATGGTGGTATTGTCGATAAACTTTCATTGTATTTGACAATGAAGGACGAGCCGGATTCCCGGATTGAAAAGGAGTTGGAAATTATGATTGAAGAAATGAAATGGTAAAAGGACTGGAAATATTCAAAGAACACTTCGCCGGATTTGAAGACAACTATGTTATCATTGGCGGAACAGCTTGCGACATAGCTTTGCGGGATACAGATATGCGCCCACGAGCAACCGACGATATCGACATGATATTAGTCATTGAGAAGATGACCCCTGAATTTGCTCTGCGCTTTTGGGAGTTTATTAACTTGGGTGAATACAAAAACCGTGAACGAAAACGAGACGACAAAGAACCGGCAACCGAATTATTCCGGTTTATCAATCCTAAAAATGGGTTTCCGGTTCAAATTGAATTGTTGTCAAAGTTTCCTGACGTATTGGGAGAACCGACAGGATTTCATTTGACACCCATTCCGGCTGGCGAAGACATTTCAAGTTTATCAGCTATTCTGATGGACGAAGAATATTATCATCATACGATTAATAGTAGTATCATCGAGGAAGGTGTTCGTATTGCAGACCCATTATCTCTTTTATGCTTAAAGGTAAAAGCGTTTCTGAATCTTACAGAAGAGAAGAAAACAAACCCGAATGTTCGTAGCAGTGATATCAAAAAGCACCGTGATGATGTTTTCAAGTTGTTGGCTATGCGAATCGACCCATTCACTCCTGTTGAATTATCGGCTACGATGAAGAGTGAATTGGTTGCATTTATTGAAATGATAGAAGATTCTCTGCCAAACCAATCTTTGCGGGATAGTCTGCAACGTACCGACAGTGATATCAGGGGATTTATAGACATTATGAAAGAAATATTCGGTATTAAATAGCTATGAAAATTCAATACGCATCAGACTTACATCTTGAATTTCATGATAATTCGAGGTTTCTAAAAGAGAATCCGCTTCTCCCGGCAGGAGAGATTCTCATTCTTGCAGGTGATATAGGATACCTGAACGATGACAATTACAATAAGCATCCGTTTTGGGATTGGGCTTCGGAGAATTACAAACAAGTTATCGTTGCTGTGGGTAACCACGAACTGTACAAATACTACGATTTAGCGGAAATGCCTCAAGGTCTGGTTTGTTCAATCCGGGATAATGTAAAATGTTACTACAATGCTGTTGTTAGGATTGAGAATGTTGATATTATTGTTTCAACATTGTGGGCGAAAATCCCATTGGAAGAAGCCTACCCTACCGAACGTGGAGTTACTGACTTTCACCGAATTTTGTACAAAGGAGAAACATTGACTTTTGCTGATTTTAACCGTGAACACGATAAGTGTTTTCATTTTATTCAGAATGAAGTTGCAAGAAGTACAGCTGACCATATCATTGTCATAACACATCATGTTCCGTCATTCCAATTAGCTTCACCTGATTTTGCCGGAAGCAAAATAAATGGAGCATTTACGGTCGAATTGAAATCATTCATCGAAAATAGTCCGATTGAATACTGGATTTATGGGCATTCACACCGGAATATAGATAAGGTTATAGGGAAAACACAATGCGTGAGCAACCAATTGGGATATGTATTTCATAATGAGCATCACACATTTGATCCCGGAAAGGTAATTGAAATCGGCTAAGATTTGTACCTTTGCATCAGAAATTTAGAATAACCGCGGATTAATTCCGTTAGATATAACATAACGTTCGCTGAACGTCTCAATGTAGAAAACTGGTAATTTTCAAGAAAAGGAGACTATGGCGCAATGTTCATGCTATACGAAAGTATGGCGTGGGCTTGCACGTCTTCCTTTTCGGGTATACCAGTACCTCTACATTGAAGTGTGTGAGTTCCACGCTTCTTTTTTGCGTGTTACTCCGGCGAACATAACAAGAGTAAATAACGCAAATATTATCAACATGAAAAAGATTATCCTTTACATCGCTGCATCTATTGACGGACGAATTGCCGAACCGGACGGTGATATCGAGTGGCTTTCGGAATTTCCCATTACAGAAAAATGAATTATGGTTATAAAGAATTTATGGCTTCTATTGACACTATCATCATGGGTGGTCGCTCTTGGCGTGAATTATCAAATATGGATGCAATGGGTGCGTATGACGACAAGGCAGTTTATGTAGTTTCCCGCAATGATTGGAGTGAAAAAGGAAATATTAAATTCATTACAGAAAATGTGATTGAACGCATTCTCGATCTGCGTAATCAGCCAGGAAAAGATATTTGGTTGTTTGGCGGAGGTGAGTTGATTTCAATGCTTCTTGCCGCCGATTTGGTAGATGAAATGCAGATTGCCTATATTCCTATTATTCTTGGTCAGGGAATTCTCTTATTCCCTGACAATCCGAAAGAATCCCGATGGGAGTTGCGGCATAGTATGTGTTACGGAAATGGAGTTGTAAAAATATCCTATATCAAACTGAAAGATTAACGCCTGTCAAAAGCCTCAATATGAATATATAATTTACTTAATATTTCTAGTAAATCATTCTTAGGAGTTTGTAGCCTTCTGACAGCTAATATACTAATTCCTATGCTGAAAGATATCTATAGATATAAATATCAAGGTAAGAATGACAGACACAATATGTAATGACTACCATGTGTCATGTACTATAAGGGCTAATTCAGAGAAGATGTTATTGAGAGATTCTATAATAATCAAGAGGCTACCCTGTTGGGACAGCCTCTTGATTATTATCAAAATAGAACCTACATGATTTCTTAAATATACACTCCTTGAAATCGTCATTTTGATTTAAGGGGCTTTATTTCCTAACAGAACCTTTATTTATTTTATCTGTATTTATTTCATATGCTAAACGACTCTAAATAATTAACATATTCATCTACACTACTTTCAATATGTATAATATAATTGAAAAGTAGTCCACTTAGTAATTGAAAAGTATACCACTAAGTGTCTCGGACGAGATG
>NZ_QVMM01000019.1 GCF_010501065.1 Dysgonomonas sp. 216
AATTCGATAGGTTTTTCGAAGTAATTGCCCTGCATGTCGTTGAATTTCAACATTACGTTTACGGCATCATCCTTGCCGATACCCGTTAAATCACCGACAAAATCGACACGAGCCAAAGAACGGGGAAACGGCAATTGCAAAGAGGTTTCTTTTGTATGGTTGCCATGTCCGACATTTGACGAACTATTGATTATGTCCTCAATATTATTCATCAAAAAATCAAAGGGATATATCGAACTGTCATAGCGCACGCCAAACCACACCTGATTAAGTTTATCGACAACCGCAAATTCCCATTCTCTGTCACTAATAACAGTTAATAGTCTATCCGAAAGTTCCTTTTCGATTTGATTGTTCTGAAATACACTCCCATCGTTACGGACACCCCACCATACTTGTTTGTTGTTGTCCATTACAGCGATTACCCATTCTTTGTCCTGATAAAATCGAAAAAGGTAATTATCCATGCTTTCATTCAAGCGTGGAATAATGGGTGTACCGTCTTTTTTGCGAGCGAAAATAATTTGCCCTAAATTATCGACTACGATAGGCGTATATTCGGGGTCGCTGTCTATCTCCGAAACAAAAGGGAATATGATTTCTTTAACACCTTTGACCTTGTCGTCCATATCCTGCATGGTGAGGATGGAGCCGCCGGTTCGTGCCATATCATCAGGTATAATTATGTCACTTCTTTTAATCCAGCTTTTATTATTACCTTTTATAGTATATGCGTATATTCCATTTTGAGTATCATCTTCAGTATTATTTACCGATACTAATTGCCCGTTAAGTATCGGTTGTCCATTATCCCCAATAGGCGAGTTTATATCAGCCAGCATTGCTGCATAAGTTGCATATGTTTTTAAAATACCAACATTTTCTTTATTCTGTATCTGTTGATCAAGATTGTTTACTTGACCATCTATATAAGTATAAGTATCGTCAATCTTTTGCTGTACGATTTCTTTTTTATACCAATCCGAAGTGTTAAATATCTTGATAACAGTATTACCCAAAACAATATACAATCCCGCTAATGCATCATTATTTACAAAATAAACTCCAGAATCGCTTGTAGTGGAGGGTATCGCTTCTGTTTGGTTTAGAAACTTGGTAACCTGCGAGAGAACACCATTTATACCGGTCGGTAACTTATTCCAAACATTACCAGACTTAACAACAAACTTTTTTTTGTTACTATCATATACAAGTATATCTCCTTCTTGCAAAAACTCTGTATCTATCTCGAAGAATGAAGATAAACTATCGGATGATATAGGTTTCCATTCTCCACGATGCCAACCTCTCGGATGATAAGTGTAGAATGTATTTTTATCATGTACGAATGCAAATGTTCCCTTTTCATTTCCAATAGGATATTTTTCGTATAATTGAGCAACTGTATCGACAGGTGCTTTCATATACCTTAATGCAGGGAGATTCATCAAAGCCCTCCAAACAGTTTCAGAAAGGAAAGTTGGTCTATTATCTTGACAGTTATTCATAACTATTTAATTATTTCGGTTGCTTTATTTTCTAATACCTGTGCTATATCAGGCTTTTCAAATATGTAGAATACCATACTCGCACACAGATATGCAAGTGGTACAAATAGTTTTTCGTTTAATTTTGTATTGTCGCTTAATGGACTGATAAGAGGAATATATAAAGCCTCTTCTATTTCCTGTTTGCTACCTACTGGTACAGAGTAATATTCCAATACATCCTTTTGCGGATATATATAACTATCATCTACTCGCTCTTTTATTCCTTTGTTACTGAGTACGCATACCGGGCGAACAAAATTCCCTCTTGTATATTCATTTGCTTGTATTCTAGCGATAGGATCTGAACTAGGTATCAATGTTTCCCCTACTACCTGCCAACCTTTCATCTTGAAAGAGACTAGGCTGTAAAAATCTTCAGGCAATACGATATAGCCTGTTCCATGTGGTATATCGGAAACTAATTTCTGATCCGAAAAATCTTTGATTGTAAAATATGTTTTTGGGAATATATTGACAGCTTTACGCCACGCATCCACAAATACACTTTCGATATGTCCTTTTACTTTTGATGTATCAGAACCGACAAAAGCATCAGACTCGATATCATTCCATCCGAGTTCATTCATTATCTGCATCACACGGGATATAAATTCTGCTTTCATCATTTTATCTTTTAAGAAGAAAGGCTGCCAGTATTCTAGCACTAACAGCCTTTTAATTTATTTTGACTTATGAGTAAATTACTTACTGTATATTCCAGTTAGGAAACGATACACTGTTTAATTTTGCCTGCTCCATTACCGATGCGGGATCTTTCAGCTTCATGTGATGCACCTTATATGGATCACCTTTCAGTATTGCCACAGCACCATTGATGTCTGTAACTTCAGTATAAGGAGTTGCTTCACCATCTACACCTTCACCAGTAGCTTCGCCTCCGGCTGTTGCTGCATTTTCTCCCGATTGTCCTTTTGCTGCTTCGGCTTCCAATTCAGCTTTTGTTTTGGAATTGGCACGAGGTACATTCAATTTTTCTTCAGTACCTTCAGGTTTTCCTCCTATCCCTTCTACGTCTTCATCGAATCCTCCGGCAGTAGTTCCGGGAGCAACACCAATCCATCCACTTTTGAAGAACTTGGATTCTTCTACGGCTTTCTGAGTTGCAGGATCATTCACAATACAATCTTTCTCGTTTCCTTTGAATGAAATCGATTTTACTTTTCCATTAACTTCTACGAGAAATGAATATTTTACACCAGTCTTAGATATATATCTTTTTGCTGCCATTATGATCTATTATTTTTATTATTAAATACAGGAGGGAAATATACCCCTCCATGCTTATTTATGTTTACGACAATGATACTCGTGAGTGGGCATCCGGGTTACGAAGAACGAGTCCACATATTTCTATCAAAGCACGTCCATCAGAATCAGATATACCTGCTTTCCTGAAATCAAAATCTTGCACATCCCAACCATGAGTCCATTTGCGTAGGAAGTCTGCGTCAAGAATAAATCCTTTATCTGCCATTCCTTGATCGTCAAGTGTCTGATCGTGTGCGATAAGTAATGTGCCGAATTTAGATATGATAGTAGTATATTCGATACCATGTGCTTGTAGTCTAGAGCCTACGTTTACAACCTTAGTGTATTCAACTTTTTCGAGTGCTTCCAACAAGTCGCTACCTACAATGAATGTTTTACGTTTACCTGAGTTATTACCAGTAAAGGCGTGTTTCATCAGGGCAACGATACTATCCGCTGTTACAGCTACACCATTGAAGCTAAATTCCTTACCTGCTTGTGTCCATATACCTTCTGTGAAGTAAATATCTTCGGCTTTCTTAGTATGGGCATTCTTAATTTTGATCTTCCATTTTACACCTCTCCAAAACGAAACGTTCATTGTACGTCTCATATCAAAAACAGCTTCCTCTTCCTGATCCGTAAATGTCCATTTTACTTCTTTCTTGGCTCTCTCGAACAGACTTGTAACCTCCACCTGAGCCATGAATTTTTGCAGGTATTGTTCAAAGTCGGTAGGAACAGCACTATAAGCATCTGTTTGTATTTGGCTTTCTGCTCCGGCACGTCCGGCTCTCGTTACTTTTGTGCCTGATGCAATGGCAGGAACAGTAGTCAATCCACCTCCTACTGATGGTTTACCATTTACAGCGACAACAATTGGATGTCCCGAAGTGTCTTTTTGAATCACATAAAGCATTAACTGGCGTAGAGGATCGACAGAACCATCAGGTCTATATCCTTGAACACCTTCTACAAGAATTGTCTGATCGCAAGCGAAAATGTCTTTATCAGAAGTTTGCAATACCTCCTGAGTATTTCCTCCATCTGCGATAGCTGTAGTTGTAGTGGCTACAAGTTCAATCGTACTGATAGCATAATGCCTTACAACCTGTCCGCTTGCATCTTTCTCTCCATCACCTACTACACGCTGATCGTCAATACTTCGGGCAATAGTTTCCAATGGAACGTCATGCGGCCTGATTTTGGTTACTCGCTCATCAAGATCATCCAGTATAAGATTTTCAGATCTTTCACGAGTTTCGGTTACTGAGGTCATGGCATTGGTGTCCGCAGATCCTCCTTTCTCAAGTGGCATGGCATCTGCTGTCATGGCAGCACCATCAAATACCCCAAAAATGGAGCATAATAGCATAACTACGACTAAGAATAGTCCGCTATCTTTAATTTTTAATAATTTCTGTTTCATTGTTGAATAAATATTTGACTGTTAATGTTATATTGTAATTTCCTCCATATCATCGTAAGCACTTTTCTTCTTACGTTTGTTAGGAATTGTTCTGTTTTTTCCTGCACCAGTTCCATTAGCAAGATCAGGAAGCGGAGCATCACCGGTTATTTTTTTCTTTTTCACTTCAATGGCTTGGTTTCTTCCTTCTACTTCTCCTGTTACGGCTGCTTCCTGTACATCTTTATCATAGTTCATTCCTTTCCATTTATAGTCAATGTATTCAGGTGATATATTCCCCATAAGGAAGTTCTCTGCATCTGAGAATATTGCATTATTTAGTTCTGCTATTTGAGCATCATCTAGTCCATTATCAGTTTTGAATTGCTCTAAGTTTGCCTGATATTGTTGTATGTTTTTAGCAGCTTGTTCTTGTTCTGCTCTGCTCTCTGCAAGTCGTGTTAAACTCTCCTGATAACCTTTTTCAAATTCTTCAGGATCACTATCAAGCCAATCCTTTCCATACACATTACCCATCGCATAAGGAAGTGATTTTGGGCTATCTCCGGCTATCATAGACAGTACTGCTCCCAATCGTGGATCTTGAGCCACAAGTTCTGCTAATCGGGCGTTTGCTCCACTCATTTCCTTGTATTTACCTTTCACATCATCATAGTCCTGACCTGCATATCCCCACAGATCATCATCCGATGGCTCTCCCTGAAAGTCAGGGTTTGCCTGTTGGAATTTTGCGAGAACACCTGCACGTCCTCTCGGAGTTTCTACCTGTGTTAAAGCTGTTTCTCCTTGAGGTGTTTCTACAACTGTTTTATCTACTTCTGTTGCCATATTTCTTTATTTATTGTTTTTATTGGCTGTTTCATGTTTCAGGACAAAAAAATGAATTAAATAGGTAGCCTTGTTCCCTTAATGGGATAAGGTTTTCTATGTATAGAAAACTATACTACAGTTACTTAGCATAAATATTTATATGAGAATACCTTTATAGGAAAATATAAATAGGTATGCTTTTTTATTTGTACGAAAGGAATTTAGATTTTTACAAGGCTTGTGAGAGAGTCAGAGATAAATACAAGGGTGTTTATTTATCTGTTAGCGAAACAACAAGACTGGCTATCAATACCCCTGCCGAATCGTTCTACCTGCTTCCCAAAGAGTGCATGAAGATTATAAACAAAGCTATTAATCATGAGACTATTAATCTAAAGCATGAATCCAAAATAGAACTGCATAAAGAGATTGGCAGAAGATACTTCCAGTTATCAGAAGAAAATCCCGAACTAAAACCTTATGAAATTGCCAAAATAATTTCCGATCAGGATGCTCCACGATTTTATATCTCTGAAAAGACAGCTAAAGAGATTTATTATAAAATGATAAAGGAGGTAAGGGTAAAATGAATGCAGTAAAATATATTTTCGTTCTGTTATTTATAGTTGTTTACTGTCTGTTCGGTTTGGAATTAGGATACACAGCTACATCAATGTTTTATACCCATATTACATATATGTTTCAGCATTTGAGTATTATACATCTTGCAATCAACTCTATCGCTTTTATTGTAATGTTCCATAATTTACAGAAGCTATTGAATATATGGATCATTATAGCTTCTATATTTGTCTGTGGCTTTGCTGCATCGTTTCTATCCATGTACGATATACCTACTGTCGGTGCTTCATCTATGATATATGCTATGGTAGGAATAGATATTGGTATGACATTGCTTTGTAAGGAAATAAAAATAGCAAACACCCGTAGGTATCTGCTATTCATTTGTGGACTTGCATTATGTTTATTAATTAGTGCATTTATACATAACAGTAATTTCCTTATACATATCTATTCTCTGATATTTGGATTTATTGTATCAGTAGTTTTTTCTATTCATAAAACTAGATAGTTAATATTGTGTCTATATTGTCTTTTAGCAACTTAGCCGCCGATTTTACAATTGCCTTAATTGCCTCTTTTCGACCTTCTTGATGTAAATCTTGAATAAATTTCAAACTATATTTTGAAGCCTTACCCCATAAGTAGCAAATGCTTTTTATGACATATCTTTTTGTTTTAGTGGTTAATGAGTTTCTTAAATTATTAATATCATCTGTCAACTCTTCCACTACACTCTCATCTTCAAAATATTGAGGCAAGGCTTTTTGTAATTCGGTAAGATATGCATCTATCAGCAATATTTGTTTTACATGAAAAGGGTTTGTGTCTGCATCTTCATCCGCCGTATCAATATCAATAAAATAATCATCTGTAAATGATTTAATAATAACATCATCAATATTTATACTAATTTTATCATAACGGTTCAGAATATCAATCTATCCTTTAAGTTTTGCATCTAATATCCCAACATCGATTTGATAGGTATCCTCTTTGTTTATCACTGAAGAGTTGGGATATTGAGATACTGTTATCAAATGATTTCCTCCTGTAAAATTATATTTAACTATTCTAAAATAAAATTCTGAATCTCTTTCTCTAACTTCGATGATATTACTATCCGACTTTGTAAATAAAAATCTATCTCTAGTGTTAAAGTTGAATACTACGCTTTCTATTTTTTCGAGATAATAAATAGGTACATCTTTATTTTTCATATCTATATGCTTTATTTATATCTCCAAATATAAGCATAATTACCAGTAACCATGCCATCTTCGTATAGGTTGTGTTCTTTTTTCCAATGCACCTTTTATATCACTCTTATAACCTCCGCTACCATCCACGCCAATACAGTTTGCTAAAAACACAGAAGCTATATTCGACATCTTTGTCTCAAGCCATTTATACATGATCCAGTCTTTCAGAAAACTGAATATATAATCTTCAATAGGCTGTGCCATCGACATCATAAAATCATCAGGCATATTCAAGTAACAGATATAATCCCTTTTCTTACTGAAGTCTTTTCGTTCAAAATATTCAGGTTCTATAGGTATATTTTTCTGATATGCTGACAAAGTAGGGATTATTTGTGCCTGAGCATTGAAAAATAATTCCCTGAATTTAGGCAGGTAGGCTTCATCAAACACAAGTGTCTCGAACATGGGGTTTCCATCTTTATCCGTTTGCCTTATTGAGTACAATGATGATTCCTGCTTTACGGCATCGAACATATCATCATGTGAATATATGAAAGTGAGTAGTGGCATATCAAGCTGCATTATTACCTGCCAACATTTGCTGTACAAGTGGGTTAGTATTCTGATTCATCTGTTGTTGTATATCCTGTGGCACGATACCTTGCTGCATTGGTTGTACCTGACCTCCATTCATCATCGCTTGCTGTGCTGCCATAGCCTCTTCTTTCCGGGCATTGATAGACTGAAGTAATTTATCTGCAAATGGGAATGCTCCGTTTTGCAGCAATTCTTCCAATGTAATTTGCTGTGCCGAGAATAGCTGCATTAAAAAGTCATTCATTACAAGTCTGTATGCAGGAGTGGATGTACTTTCTGTTATCGATAGATCGAACTCTGCATTTTGAACAGTTTTCGGATCATACACCATTGTATCAGGTCGGGCATTATTACCATTTATATTGATATATCTAGGTTCGGAATAAAACTGTTGTATCAGTTTCATATTCTTCATATCCCTTTCTTCTCTTAGTTCCCTGAATGCCTCGAATAGTTCTGTCAATGAAGTAGCTGAGTTCTGTGTCTGTTGTAGGTATAAAGCAGCAGGAGTGCCGGACTTCGGTGCTTGTCCTTGCAATGCTCCCTGTACTCCCGATATATCTTCCAGTAGCTTCAACTGTATCTGCAACATATCTGTCAATCCCAACTGAGTTGTATTGTTTACAATCTGTTTTGGCATTTCTATTCCGGGTTTACCCTTATATACAATAACCCCATTGAATACAGCCCACTCATCAGCAAAGTCTTTTGCTGTCATACCATCTGGTATAGAGTCTTGATGAATAGCCAGTACACCTTTTGCAGAAGCACGTGTTACAAAATCCTGCATGGTGATAAGTCGGTTGATATAACGTTGCTGATCAATGAAGTCACCTACAAATGGATATACTCTGCCGTTAAAGAACGGATATATCTTGAATGAATATGGATGCGACTCATGCCAAAATGGAGTCTCACCTTCTTTCAGTATATCACCTTGAGGCGACATATAGTAGTAATACCAATAGTTATCTATAAACCATTGATACTCGATCAGCTTCATATCTTTTACTTCGATACCTTCTGCTGACTGTTCAGCTTTCCGTTTGTCATTCTCCCGAATAAGCTGCAACTGATCCTCTACCTCTGTCTTGTAGAACTCACCTGTAAGTTTATCATGTACTAATAGGCGTTCTTTACTTTCCTTTTTCCAAACCTCGATAACCCGGCATCGGGTTTCATCATCCGGGATAAAGAAGTTTTGAAATCTTCGGGCATCTTTCACAAGATTCTCAACTCGTGATATTGTTCTGTCTCTGTCGCAATAACTGTAAATCCTGCGTATCTCTTCCGCTTTTTCGGGTGAGCCATCAGCAAACTGAGACATCACATCATATAATCCTACATCATGTATTTCACCTACTAAATGACAATCCCAATGTCGGGGATCTTCCATGTGGTTATCAAAGAAAATACGTCTGTGGTTTACAAGGTCTGTCCACACATCCATTTTTCCATTTCGCCATCCGAATGTGCTTCGGAACATACCCACACCTGTAACAAGGAAATTGGTGAAGCAAGCTGCATCTAATCCCCACAGTTTGTTCAGTTGATAAACATACTGAATTGTAGCTGACATCATTTCACCTTTTGCCTGTTTATCTCTATCTCTCGATACACATACAGGCTCGGTTTGTGTCGATTGGAATACACCCGAAACAGAACGGACTATACCTCTTAGTCGGTTATTCTGTAATGGGATGTTACCCTGATTGAGAATATGCTGACGCTCGGTGATCCATTTACAAGATTTCGGATCTAATACCTTATCACTCCATTGGTCGACAAACGTATACATTTCATTTCTATCACACATTTTCCGGAAGCTGTCTAATCCTGTCCATGCAAGAAAGGCATCCATCAGCACATTTTCATTTCTATCGAAAGTAGAACGCTTCTGTATTGTGTCAATATTTTCCCTTTCTTTATTCGGGAAGAACTTGGCAGCTAATTTCGGATTCGCTTTTCTTATTGTTGTATTCATATATGATGCTTTTTTTCTTATTCTGTATCGGCAAATATGCTAATTGATAGTAGGAACTGAGTACCTTGATGGGAAAATCATCATTCGCTCAATTTGTTATTTACCTCAATCACTTCTTTCTTTAGGTCAGAAATAATCTTTTCGAGATCTTTCTGATCCTGTCCATCCAGTTCCTTCAATGCGCTCTCGTATTTCTTGATCTTTTTAATACGGCCGTACAACTCATTTGCTTTCGGAACATTTAAATTTTCGATCTTCTTGTAAAAATCAGTAACACTTAATTTGCCTTCGCCTACCTGATCTTTATACCCTTTTACTTTCCGTATAGCTTCCTGAGTATCATCCACCACTTTGAAGTATTTTGTATTCAGTCCGCTACCCGAAGTTTGCAGATCACTTTCCGAAGTATAGAATGTTTTTAATGGAGTCTCACGCACTTTCAGTTTTAACTCTCCTGTCTTAGTCCAGTCATAAGTTTTTGATGCTGCATCAAGCCCTTGCATACCCATGTTGTACAATCCCCCAAAATATCCTCTCATAAGATGATTTACTACATCAGGGTTGAAGCTGATAAGCCCTTTCTCCACACCATCACCTCCTGTCGCATTATCCAATATCTCGGCAAGTTTCACAAGGAAGGCAGGTGCAAACGGTTCACTTTTCTTATTTGTTCTCACTCGTAAGTATCCGGGCTTGTTCGGATCTGTCCATTCGTTAGTGATACGGCTACCTGTGAAATTCCTGTTAGCTGCCAGTTGGAAGAATGGTTTTGTAGCATCAGGCATAATATCTGCCCAACTACCATCCACAGCACCCATCGGATTAGCAGGTATCAGGTCGCTGAATCCTAATGCGGTATCCAGTAACGATTGAGTAATATCTTTTTTGCCGAAGATAGATTGATATATCTCATCACCCATTTTGTGAAATACACGCAACTCGTGTGGAAGAGGTATTTTAATGAATCCATTGCCGGTATAAATACAAAGATTGTTCTGACGCTCCCAATCGCTCAACTTCATATAATCATCTAGTCCATCATCACCTCCTATCAATGCTGTAAGCATCGGCATAAGGAATCCACTCATGGCGTATGATGAGATAAGCATGGAAGTCTTAGCCTTATTCTTCTGTGCTACCTTAGCGAAGTTCGACAATGCTTGAATACCTGCATTCACGAATAAGTATAAACTTCTGAACCAAGCTGCACCGAGCCCACCTGCACCGCTTCTGTTGAAGTTCACAGTTACCTCCTTAGCATCCGATACCGATTGGGTAATGCTTCGTCCTTGTTCCCTGCTAGTGATATACACAGACAATCGGGATAAGTTCTCGGCAAACTCATTCATCCCTTCCAGTCCATCCAACAGGTAACGGAATACATTTCGTCCTTCACCTTTTTTGATGTCTCGTTCTATTTGTTTCTGTACCTTCTGTAATTCCAGTATATGAGAGAATCCTGTTTTTGCTCCGTTAAGGATATATTCGTTCAGGTATATGTCCTGTTGTTTATTCAGATCAGCTTTGCCTCTCACATATCGTTGCAAGGCATCTGCTGAAGGGAACATATTGCGTTGAAACTGTACAAAATATTTCGCATTCTCTTTTACTGGCAATATAGATGAAGAGAAAATATAGTCTCTTGAGAAGTTCGACAATACGAATATCGGGTTACGAGTCGTAAAGTTGGCAGCCATCTGTCTCGATACCCTTGCAAAGAAGCGTAAGTCCTTATGCAAATCTTTAGCGTTTGATCCGTTTATGGCACGAGCAACTGCCGGATTAGCATTGATATAAACGACATACTCAGTTCCGTTTTGGAATACATGAACTTCATGCTGATCGGCTTGCTTACGTTTGATAAACAGTCCACCAATGTCCAGTTTCTTTCCACTCTGAACCGCTAAACCTGCCTCTGCCAGTTTTGCCATACGTTCCTCGAACTCTTCGATGTTTTTCCTGTATATTTCAGGATCTTCATTGTACTCAGGGCTACGCACTTCATATACAGGCTTACCATCACGCTCACCTGTCTTTTCATACCATGCCTTATCTACATTGAGCATTCCAGTCTTATCCTTTCTTGCAAGGCGAAGGATAGTCTGATTCAGTATATTCCTGTTCGCTGAGTTGATAGCACTCTGAGCCATAGATGCAATATAAGCGAATGGGCTTTCCGATCTTGTCTTACGTCCTTTGGCTTTCAGTAATGGAGCAACAAAGTATGTACCCATGTCGGGGCTGTAATCCCACCTGTCCTCTGCCACTTCTGCATCATGCCCACGAAGAGGAACATAGTAATCATACCTGCTTTTCAGATCCTCAATAGTTTTTTTATCTATCAGTTGCCCTTCAAGTTGCTTGTTTAAAGAATATGAAGTTGCATCCTTCACTCGTTTCCACAGGTTGTCGATCAGATCCTTTCCGGCTTTTTCTTCAAAGTCGTTGATAAACCATTCAGCGTGTTTACCCACTTCTTTCTCTACGGCTGTGATACCTGAGAAATCATCCGGCAATTTTTGTTCAAAACGAGCAATTTGTTCAGGAGTAGCTTCGGGATTATTTGCCATATACTGATTGATGGAATCTTGTTTCATCCACGCATTACGTTCCAAACCATGTTTCAGTATGGCATAGTTCTCTATATCACGATAGTCGAACCCTGCTTTTTCCAGTTCAGATATAGCTTTGTTAAGAGGCTTCTGATACTTATTGTTGTATTGTTCCAGTTGGGCATCGATAGCACCATTGATATGAGTGGCTTTCTTATAGAAATCATTATGTTCGGCTACTTCTGTTCCATTCTCACGAAGTACATCAAGGAATTTCTGAACGGCAAGATGCCTGTCCTCATACGCTTCCCTGATTCTGAAACGAAAGTTTTTTATTCTCTTGTCCAGTTCATTTCGCATATCCTCTGTCATGGTAGAGTCGGCAGCATCAGCCACATCATTCACCGATTGAAAGCGGATGTCATTTATATCACTATTAAACCTCTTAGACGGTAGAATAATATCTCCATTGTTATCATACGTTACAACATCAATAAGTTTGCGACTGTTTTTAGTATCCTTGTAAGCATAATTTACATTATCATCTACACCCCATTCTCGAATATCATTTCCATCCCACCACAGATTATTTGCAGGTATTTCTTCTGATATTATTTTATAATATCCATTAAGAGCATTATTTCCGTGTGTGTTTGCGTAAGACAATGAAGGTGTAACCCAATCACCATTCCTTATCAATCCTTCTTTTAGTGATTTTGGAACTGCACGATATACAGTTACAGTAGGCATTTCAGATATATTGTCTCCCTGTAATTGTATTGATCTCATAGCCGACATTAATGATGCCCTCGACTCCATGCCACTCACATCATCATACATATATCCTCTTGGGTCATCAAAATAATCAGAAGGCTGAGAAGAGTAGCCTTGTGCAATCTCTAATAGACTAAAGTCTCCACCCTCTTCTACCTTTTCTTCTGATGGTGTATTATCAGCACTTGGAGCACGATGGTTCATTCTGTGTTCTGATTCTGTAATATATCCGTTCGAGAGAGCAAACGCATCTACAATAGCTTGTGCCGTTTCTGTGTCACCTTTTTCTATGGCATCAGAATAAGCCTTGTCCGAAATATCTAATTCGGAAATTACCTGAGATACACCATTGTCAAGCGACTCTTGTACTATTCTTTTTGCTTCTGATTGTTTTATCTTCTTACCATTCAGAATATCCGCAACAGCACCATCAATAAACTGTTCTAATGTAAGATTCTGTATTTGTTCCGAAGACAAATTTCGAATACCTAATTGATCTCCAATCCAATTCCATACCTCTCTTATCCATCTTTTAAGTTTTAACCCAATGCCTTTTTCATTTACTATTGCTTCACCCTTATCACCGATAGCCATTGCAAGTGCCTCATCCACCTTAGCATCATCAGACAGATCACGATAAGAAGGATTATCATTGACACGCTGCCAGTATTCCGATTCTTTTACCAGTTCAGCTCCACGATTATACAGTTCCGCATTGTTCTCCTTTGTAAAAGAGTTCCACAAGTGTCCGAACTCATGGATAGGAGTATTGGCATTCATCCGGGTACTATCAATGTAAACAGTTCCATCAGGAGTAACGAAGCCATATATATCACCCACATTAGTACGCATAAAATAAACAAACGATCCTATCGTAGTAGCATTTCCGAAATCATCACTACCTTTATCTTCAACTAGTTCTACTTTATCTCCTAATATTAAATAATTGCTATCTTTTGCTATCTTTCCTTTGTATTTAGATAGGTCAGCATTTTCGCCCATCGAATACATTTCTTGTATTGTTTTATCTGCAAATTCATATGTGCCTTTCGCTAGATCTTTTTTAGATACTGACCTTTTCCATATAGATAGATATGTTTTCGGTATGAATTGTCTTTGTTTCAATCCTAGATGAAATAATATTTCATCACTAGTAGCAAGATAACCATTTAGCTGGTCCCCAAATTTTACTGCATTATTTTCATGATTCGAAAATCTTACTGTAATTGATTTATCATTGTCTTTGTTTTTGTAAGTAACATAAGTACTTTCTGTTGTATTACTATAAGAAATACTCGTTGTTATCTGCGGATATTCATTATTAAAGTCAAAGATTGACGGTTCCACATTATAGCTTCCATCACCTATTGTATTCCCTTTACTATCCTCTAACACCTGCATTCCGAATAACGTTTGTTTAATAGTAGCATTGTCATTGATAACCTCATCCAGTTTTGCATCAAAAGCAACTTTGTCGGTAACAACATCATTAGCAAGACCTGTTTGTTTTAATCGGTCAACTAATGTGTTAAATCGCTGTTCACTAATAGGTTTAAAGTGATTATTTGTCCTATGTAGTTTTGGATTTTCAAAATCATTCACTATCTTTGAAGCGTGGTTGAATAGTTTTCTAACCTCAGCGGAATTGTACCGCTGTTTGGAAAGCCATTCAACCATTCTTTTTTTATCCACATATTCCAACAAACCTTCCTCTATCCAGTTAGCCATGTGAGCATTTGAGTTACGATAGTGGATACTGCGAATATCGTTGATCTCTATCTTACCTTTTCTCTTATTGGTTTGTAAGGCTACAACATAGTTTTTACCCTGATGTTCCAGTTCTGTCATTATCACATAGCTGCCTATATGAGTTGCACTACGGAACACAGCCAAAGGATTCTGAACAGCCTTCGGCAAATCCATTACTTCCGATAAATCAAAAGGATGATTGTCTTGCATAGACTTATCTGATAACCTCGAAGCCTGTAATTGAATAGGTAAGTTCGGAATACCTGCCGATTGTAAAACAGCAGAAGGAGTACCCAACTCATAAGTATGACCTTTCTTTAATGTTCCTGATATTTGTTGTTGTAGTTCATCATTAAATTGAGAATTAACATTTTCTATCTGCTCATTAGTCATCGACTGAAAAGGAATGTAATCCCCATCATTCGCTTTCTCCTGTATCTCTTTATACTCCGCAAAAGGTTTAATCTTTCGGGTATTACTATTAGCCCATTTCTTGAATGTATCAATATCTGTCTGAGTGATATTACCCAAACCTTGCCATCCTTGCTCATAGTTCGACAGGTAAGCCTCCCTCGCTTGTTCGATAGAGTCAAAGCCTAACATCACTTTATGCTCATCAAAGCTGCTATCCTGATTCACCTGATCCACTACGAATACAGTTTTACTTTCAGGGTTAGCACCCAAGAACACATCTATATGGTCGCCATCCTTACCTTTAGTCTTACGAATATATCCATAGGCATTGTTCATGGTAACGCTCCACTGCTTACCACTTTCATCTGTGCCTGTACGTTCCGATCCACGAGGTTGTTCTATGGATATATCTAACCCCTGTATGGTAACCTTACCTTTCTTGTAGTTACCTGCTTCTTTCTGTGCATCGGTAGGATTAGTATTGGTTGCGGATTCTGCCTTTGATACCTCAAAATTTTTCCCGACAGCTTTGATATACTCTACAATATTCCCATTATATTCAGGAATAGCAACATTATACTGTTCCCTTTCAAAGTCAATAGTTCCCTGACTTCTGAAATTTTCAAGGGTTTCATTTACTCTCTCGTTTCGGGAGTTATTCAAATCATTGAGTTTGCCTATAAGGGCATTTACTTCCTGCTGTATAGGCTCAATGATACTGGCTACATTCGACTGGCTGAAATCACGAGGAACATCGAAAAGAGTATCCGATGTTTGTTCTTGTCCGAATAAGTTTGTCTGATTATCTTCCGCATAGGCATTACCTATACGTTTCTTGGCAGCGTTGAGTTCGCTTTTCTTTTGTTGTAATTGGGTAGATACATCATTTACCTCAGCATCTATCAGGGCATTAGTCTCATCAACTATCCTTCGCTCTTCGGCTGTTAGATCTGAGTAGTCATTTTGGCTATATCTATCTGATATTCTATCTCCTGTCTCTTCTGAGGATCGGTTTCGTTCGCCAACTGTTCGTTCAGTTGTTTCAGATGAAGATCCTGGCCGACTAGCAACGCTATCCGTTTCCTCATTTGTTCTGTCTCTTCCTGACTGTAATTCCGTTTCTTCATTTTGTATCTGTTCTAATTGTTCAATCTGCTCAGCTAATTCATAAGCTGTATGGATATTATCAATCTCTTCAGGAGAAAGCCCTAATTCTTTTGCTAAGGTAAGCAAATTATCAATATCCATAGCAGCCAACTGCTCAGAAATTTCAAGTTGAAAATCCTGAGCCTTACGTATTTGTTCCTGCTCAAATTCGGCAGCATCCTGTTGTTCCTGATAGTAGGTATCCTCATTCATGCTCAATGAAGATTCCAAAGTTTCCAATGCCTGTTTCGGAGAAGATATAGAGGATAACACTTCAATAACTTCGCTACGAATATCATTGTCGTTTAATGTTGATCCTATATCTTCCCATATACGATGAGCCAATGTCGAAGATGTATAGCCATTGTTGGATAACAAGCTGATTCTCGATCTTCTCTCAGTTTCCGAACCTGTTAGTCCTAACTCTCTAGCCAATCCCATACTCACGCCCTGATCCTTCCATCTGAACTTGTAAGCACCCGAAGCAATACCATAAAGAATACGATCTCTCACAGAAGATACATTTGGCTCTACTGCTTGCAACCTTCTTTGGAATGGAGTTAGTTTCTTAGGACGTGTATCTTTTTTTACAGACTTCTCCAGTTTACGCTCCAATGGTTGAACTGGCACATTTTCGTTTACTGTCTGTTGTGGATTACTGACTGTCTCAGATTGCATTCTTGCAACAACTCCCCACAATGGCTTCTCAAATGGATTGCTTGCATCTTTTCGTGGAAGTTGCACAGTCTCAAATAAAAGTCCGTTATCCGAATAGTCCTCATTTAATCTTTTCACAAGGCTATCAGCTTTCTTTAGTTCCGACTTTGCAAACTGTTTATCTAGAGAATAAGTACCATCTGAGTTTTCTACAGCAGACAGTCCTTCTTCTATTTCAAATACTCGTGGCTCATTTACTAACAAAATGTTTTGTTCACTCGGAGGTGATGTAACACTTTGCTCATTTTGTTGTGTTTCTTGTGTTGATTCTTGACTATTTGATATATTATCTTGCTCGTTTACTTGTGCCAATCCTATAACATTATCGATCTTGACTACATCTCCATTCTCGAAACCGATCAATCCCTGAGCATATAGGTCGGGAGTAGTAGCCACAACATCCTGTACCTGTTCTCCGTTTTGATTGGTATAAATAACAGGGCTTCCGTTCTCAACACCTTCAATATTATCCTCATTGATTATCTGGCGAGGCTGCACCTGCATCTGTTGTATTCCGTTCGGAGTCTCTACCGAAAGAAGATAATTCCCGGTAGCCTGATCCTGCCCTTCAATCTGTCCGATCAACGAGGTATTACCAACGGGAGAAAAACGTACTGTCTCACCTTCCTGATATGGGCGTACCTCTTCATTCTGTTGTTGGGCAATGATAGGAGCAGCCACTTGTTCCGTAACCTGAGCAATGGCATCCTGAGTAGGAACATTCTCGGTGATGTTCTCTACATAATTGATAGATGTAACCTGACGTTTGCCTTCTGCATCAGTATAGTATATCTCCTGATCCGATTGCTCCCTGTTGATTGTGCCATCTTCATTCTGCACGATGTTTCCTCCTGTAATTTGTACAGGCGTATCCATTCCGGCAATAGTAGCCGATACAACAGCACCCATTTCATGATTAGCATTCTCTTCTATTATAGTCGGTATTTCCTGAATAGCTTCCTCCACTTGCTCTTGTTTCGCTTTATCAAGAGAACCCATCGCAATATAAGAAAGGGAATACTTAAACGTTGCATCCTTTTCTTTATCGGTTAGTTCATTATCATTTACAATACCTTCAAGCAGATTGTTTATATTCTCTCCGCCTGTATTGTCTGAATCGATAATGTTGTTTATAGTTTGAATAAGTTCAGGACTTTCATTGCCGAAAACATTATTCATGTTTGTAAGGTTAGAATCATATCCTTTGCGTATAGACCGTTTCTGTTTTACATTCCTTGCTTTGCCTGCTGCATATCCACCGGCAGCAATAGAAGCATAAGGTAATTGCATCATAGCAATAGTACCTGCTGTTACAGCCTGCGTTCTCGGATTAACAAATTCAGACCAATCAAATGTGCCATCTGCAAGAGGTTGAAGCAGCATTCCTATTTCTTCCTCTGCCATTTCTCCAATTGCACCCTGAACTCCTGATCGTTCCATTATTTTACGGATAGTACGGTTCTTTGGTTTTGGCTCAGGAATATATCTTCCTAAATCCTCTGTAAAGAACTCAACGTATGTAGATGGAATAGCAGTAGCAAGCGCATCTAAAAAACTACCGGGATTCTCTATATTGTTCCTGTATGCTTCCGTTAATAACTGCGGTGTAACAGCCATTCTAACAAGCGGACGTTGTAATGTCTCTGATGCACGAAGAGCAAAGTTTACACCCTTTCCTGCACCAACAACCTGTGGCAGACGTGTAGCAGCAGAAACAATACCTTCGCTTGATACAAATTGAGCGACAAAAGGTAGCATATAAGAAGTACTTTGCGCTATATCTTGAGCAATTGACCTATCTAACTGGTGTGCTTGCTGATATTCGCCAACTAAATTATAGGCTTCTCTAGCTAATTTATTATTTGGATCTTCTAAAGTACGAGCTAAGTCTGATTCATCTGCCAGTCCTATTCCTCCTAAACTTCCGGCATTGGCTAAATCATACGGTAAACGTCTTCCAAACTCATTTAGCATTTGTCGAATAGCACCCTTATCTCCATCTTTATAAGCAGCACGAAGCTTCTTTAATTCGTTTAATTGAGTTTTTGCAGCAAAAGGATCAGCAAACGGATATACGTCTTCCAAACCTTGACTTTCAAGTTCTTTTTGTCGGTTATACTCTTCTTTTTCTTTTGCCGATAATTTTAAATAATCATATAGTGGTATATTACGTGATGTGTTACTTCTCCTATTGCTTCTTTCTTCACTTATTGCTTTTTCAAGTTCATCAATACTATTCTCTAAAGTCTCAAGGTATTTATTTTCATCCTCAACAACCAAACGTCCTTTTGGAGAGTTAACAAGAAAATCAGCAATCATAGCTAATTGTTCGGGGCTGTTACCTTGTGTTGTGTATTCCTGCCAATAACCCGACTCTCCCAGTTGTCTGTTTGCAGGTATCCATCTTTTTTCTATAATATCCTGCTTATTCTTATCCAAGTATTCTCTTACTAGGTTTGGTATACGTATATCATCAGTCGGATTGTTGGTGTCTCTAAAATTTTGATTATACCAACTGTTTAAATCATCCTTTACTTTTTGTGATATTGTAGTGTCATTGTTTACACTGTCAATCCAGTTTTTATACGATTGGTATTCATCAATAGCAGATCCTACTATATAGTCCGATTCATTACTGCGTTCGACTGCAGCTTTATTTATTGCACCTGAAATAGATTCCTGTAACGGTTTACCCGAACCAATATTTAATTGTGTTCTGTTTTCTCCAAAGTTTTCAGCATGGTTTGGCGTATTAAAATTGAACTGATTCTGTGTAAAAGATGGATTTATACCTCCTAAACCAGTATTTGCAGAGTTTATAGTTGTAGAACTGTATTGATCGTTCTGAATATTCGACTCTCGATGAGTTGACGAACGATTGTCAGCAATTTTACTTTCAATATTAGATAATTCTGAAGGAGAATCTATTAACCTTGCATCTTTCCTTGTAGAAAGAAAGTCGTTAACTCTGTCATCGGGTATATTATATTTCTTTCCGTTACTTTCGTATATTGGCATGACTTATTTACTTTTTGTTAGAAACCACTTATTTCAAATTGCCCCCATTCATCATCCTCTACATTATCAGAATCATAATCAGGTTGAAGAAAATCATAATTATTACCCCATTGAGGTGTTGGGTTATATACAGGATATTGATATTGTGAAGCATTTTCAAACTGTTTATCGTACCTATATTTTATATATGCAGCAGATATATCAGTTCTCTCTTTTTCTGTAAATGCTTTAGGGGCTTCACCTAATATTCCGGGTTTACGGTCAAATTGAGGATACTCTTTTAAGAACTCAGTATCTAATAGCGCTGCTCTTGAGTTGTAATCCACTTCACCTTTGTTCATTTCAAACATTCGGAATTTGCCCCCTAGTTGTTCATCTGTCTGTGCCTGATTGTCCTGCGGATTGGCTTCTATTATCATCTGATAGCTACTATTAGCACCACTACCCGAAGACATTTTCTTTACATAAGCAGAAGTACGATTCCTAGCATCCGCTACACGTGCCCACCCTTGTGCAACTGATGCCTTACGTTGATCTATTTGACTTTCTGTGTTTTGTCTTTTAAGATCAAAGTCTCTGTCAGCATTCGTTTGTTTTCTATCTTGCTCTGATTTATTGTATTCCATTTTTTCGTTAAACTGACGTTTTGCTTCATAAATTTTATGCTTATTAGTCAATATATCTTGAAGTTCTTTTCTCTCTCTATTATGATTCTCAAGCCCCATCAGGAAGTCTTTTAACCGAGCGTTATGGAATCCTTCGTTATATTTGTTCTGTTGTTGCAGATAGATGTTGGATAGTTCTTTCTCTTTTGCTGCTGTCTGTGCAAGGGCTGAGCTATTGTAGTCACGTTCTTTCATATATGCACCTTTCCCGGCACTCACCATCTGAGAGATTAAGCCCAAAGCATCACCAATACCACTAACGATTCTAGCACCTCTCATTTTCTTCTCATCAGGTGCAGTCGGTTTGGGAACGGAATCCTCAAATATTCGTTGTAGATAGTTTCCATTGGTTGAAGGATCATAAGGCTTTGTATAACTTGATATAGCTTCAGGAGAGAAACCTACACTCATCAAGTGCTCATAATCACCATCGCTCATCGACTCAGGTTTATTCGGATACTTCACAGTAGGCATAGCGTTCGATGATTCAGCCTCCTTGTTTTCCTGAGCAGTCTGTTCGTTCTTTATCTCAGGAGCAATAGGAGAGACATCAGCCTGTGTATCCAAGTCCTGTTCATTGATGGGAAGAAAAGAGTTTGCGCCCTTCTTTTGGTTATATTTATTTACTATATCTTCTAATATTGTCATAACACCCTCTTTTAAATAATTCCTCCCAATAATCCACCTAAACCGCCAAGCGATCCACTTACTCCCGAAGATCCTGCCGTAGCACCTGTACCACTTCCTAACAATCCACCCAACGAACCACTCATCATATTTAATCCTGAGTTCATCAGGTTCTCGTATGACTGAGCCTTTTGTCCCATCATACCCATACGTTGTTGAGCAATATTATCTTTCCTTGTCAAATATTTATCGGTGACATTATCCTTCCATTGCTGCCCCATAGCACCTATATTTGCAAATGTGTCGGATATTACTTTGTTCGATTGTTCCTTCTGTACTGCTTGCTGTTCGGGAGTAGCACCTGTAACAACTGCCGTGTTAGCAGCTATCTTATTCTGCTTACCCATTGTATCCCTCAACTGTTTCATCAGGTTTTGTGTATCGGCTCGCTGTGTATAGTCAGATAAAGCATTAGCATTATACCATGCTTTATTTTCGGCATCCTGTTGATTAAGGTAGCGATCCATTTTCCTACGCTGTTTTGCTGCCTTACTTCCTCCAAATATCGAAGTAGCTAATCCTGCTCCTGCTCCTATTGCTGCACCAATCATATCTATATCTGTTTTATTTCTATTCGATTACTGTTGAGCCACAAATAAAATATTTAGGGAGTCTTTTACATGACCTTAATGAGACATACAAGTGAGTGTATAGAAAAGTATTTGCCTGTGTTTTTCAATACGATAACTATCAATCTTATTTTTGTTGATACGAATATTTTACAAAAACAGATTATGGCAGGAGCAAAAGGAAAGTCAGGATTAAAACCCGGACAAACAAATAATAAAGCAGGGAGAAAAAAGGGCAGTAAAAATAAAGTATCTGCTGAACTTAAAGTAAAGATCACAGATGTATTAGATGGTAATGTAAGTATTTTGGAAAATGCTTTAAAAGATGAGAAAACTCCAATATACCTGAGAGGTAAGTTATATGTTGAAGCATCAAAACTGGTAGTTCCTAAACCAGTCAGTGATGAAGAACAAGATAATGCCAATATATTAATGGGTGGACTGGCTCATTTATTCGGTAAACCAAAAGAAGAATAACAATTCAATATAAAACGCTAATGGAAATGGAAACAAAATTTAATATTGGAGATAAGATATGGGTAATTATTAATACTGTGATTCCAGTACAGGGAGTAATTACTGAGATAAATACATCATCAAATATGTATCATATGTATACTATCGCAAAAACTTCCCGCCCTTATCATAAAGAGAGAGATTATATTAGAAATATTGAAGAGCAATATTGCTTTAGGTCTATTGGAGAAATATGTGATTTTATTAAGCACTATGCTCACGCAACAATATATATGTCAGAGGAAGTCATCTCTCACATAGAGAATAAAATATCTCAAAAAGACTTTGACGAATATGTTAGAGAGCAACTTAAATAGGATAAACTTATGACAAACGATCAATCTTTCATCAACTTTTACAACAAGCAAGTAACTGCTGAAGAGTGTATGCAACAATTAGGCTCTAAATACTTATCTATGTCGAAGATAGATGCTCCTATTCCGTGCGTACAATCTGCATTTGATGAGAAGATAAGGAAGCTAAAAGAACAAAAATTACGTGATGCAATTATATCCTGTGGCTATCTCCCCGAACAGGTGATTGATGATCGTGTACGACATGAACGCTTCGAGTTACGTAACCTTTACTTTGAACCGGCAGGGATACATCAATATATTCTGGTCGATAAATTAAAACAGAAACAATTCCTTCTTATGGAAGATATGCCATCCACAGGTATAGAACTCGGATACACTACATTTCATAATAAAGAATTACCATATAATTATTATAAATAAAAGACAATGGACGATACTGTAGAATATTTTCAAATTCAAATTAAAGGAGCAATAGACTTTACTGGATATATACCTGTAAACACAAAGGTAATATTTGGCGGTACTGAATACGATTTAATGCGTGTCATTGAGAATGCAATCATAGACGCAGGAAAAGACGGATTTGTTGAGTTCAATATAGAAAATCCAAGCTATCAATACATAGATAGGAAAAAGCATACAGTCAAATTCGACCGGGATTTACTTATATTGTCTACTATTGTCATCAATAGATGTGTGGCTTATAAGGGAAATAACTTTGAGAACTTGATTAAGATTACAAGTGAGAAAGGTTTACTCAGAGTAGACCAAAGCTATCTTTCTTATGATTATAACGCAGGAAATATAATTCGATAATAATCAACTATGGATAGTACATTACATCACCTCGAAAAACTAAAAGACAATCTAGTAAAAACGATTGCCGATTTAGAAACAATGTTCAGAATGCCTGTTCTTATTGTAGATACAGCGAGCGTACCTGATATAAATGTTTTTGTAGAAGAATGGAAGAAACATCAGAGTAAAATACTTCCTCTTCCTGCCGGATCTTATGAGTTTTCTTACAGGATTGAAGATAAGTTTCAGGAAATGATCGATAAGCACAAAGAGTATTTATTATTCGTAAATTCAGAGATTAACAAATATCATAATCATGGCAATAATTGAATACCCATCAAGACCTGCTAAGTGCAAAGACTGTATCTATTGCGGTTATTATCATCCTTTGAAAAAGAATGGTGAAGAATCAAGAAATTATCGGCATAGATGTAAACGTACAGGAAAAGACATTCTACTCACAGATAGAGTCTGTGATAATTGGAAGATGGGATGCGGAATACCTAGAAATTATAATCACATAAAAATAGAATAGAATACGAGAACTACATTTAAGACAACAGAACAGCTAATTAAAGAAAATGACAATTTTATTTCAGCAATACCAAATCATCTAGGGATTAACCTATACAAAGTAAAAGGTATTGAATATAAAGATCAGGCTAATGGAGAGCTTATCTCTGTAAGAATAGACTTTATCACGTCAGATGTTGAAATTCCAGACTACCAACAAAGAGTCTTTGATGAAGCGTCAGAATTAGCCCAGAAAATAGATAAGCTAAAGCCATTTATAAACTCTGAAAAGTTTGCTTCAATAGATAGGCAAGAACAGATACGTATGATTCAATAACTAGGATATATGACTAGCTATTTGAAGATATTGACAGAAAGATTAGATTGTTTTTAATACGATGATGCCACATTCATTCTATGAATTGACTATGCCTTACTTCACAGTAGGGCATTTTTATTTTGTAGATGCCGGAAACTTTTTCTCCTTTTATAGATTCCCTGCTTCTCTCTTTTATAAAGAGGACTTTTTGAGTTTATATTCCTTGAGAGATAAGAACTTACTCTTTTGCTGATAACTTCAATATCCACATCCTCATAATCAGGTATAAATGTTTTTATATGGCACGAAATATCTGCCACAGAGACTTCATCATCCAGTATTGTATCAAAGGCTAAATATACAGCTTCACTTATTTGCATGAGGAAAGATCATTTCTGTTTAATAGTTTCTCCATTATATTTTAATGGTAACTCATCTGAACCTATTCTTATTACTTCCTTTTTCCATTTGTCCAATACGACTTCATTTGCCAATCTATCATACCTGCCATTTAGGGCTAACAAATAGAGTATTACGCATAAATATATTACTAATAAAGAGAGTAATGTGTATTTAATATTTTGCCTTTTCATAAAAATAATTTTCGCTTATAAAATCAATCCCTTTAGCTTCTATATTGTATAAGTCCAAATACTTATCTTCTTTTTTGTCAATATTCGTAATTTGAAATAATAAATAATGCAATTCATTATTATCTAGCGTAATAGAAGATATATCCTTACTCATTGAAACTGATACAATATTTCCATCTATATAAAAATCAAATTTTCCACTTTTTATCTTTTCTAAGTTTCCAGATGCACCAACAATCAGATCTAATATTGATATAAGATAGTATTTATTGAGATTAAGTGTAAAGTTTTCCCCATCTAAATCAGTATAGATAGTGTCATTGTCTAATTTGTAGGTCTTGTTTATATACTCGGTGACAGCATGGCGTTTATCTGATATATTATTTGATGGAATTTGCTTATTGTTTTGGCTTTTATCAACACAAGAGGAGATCATCAATAATAATGAAGCAAAAACTATTATTTTCATAATCATCTACAACATTTCCCCATGATAGACTACATGGAATATATTAATTATTTCACTTTTATATATCTTAAACTCCTGATAGTTATCTGACACACACCACAGAATATCATTATCCTCATTATCTATTCTCAAACGTTTCAACATCCGTTCTTCGTTTGTGATAATCATGTATATCTTATCGGGTTCTACCCTTTCCCATCTATTAACCCTGTTCACACCGATCACATCCCCTGCTTTTATTCGAGGAAGCATAGAACATCCAATAACAGGGAATATCCTTTCTGCTGATACATTTGGGATAGACATATAACCGGTTGGCTTTTCCTCATTTGCAATTTGAGATAACCCTGCTTGACCTGCTGATACTGGTAGATCTGCATAGTAAGGAATAGCCCCTTTTACTTTTTCATCAAGTAAAATAGGAGTATTGTCCATATACATTTCGCCTTCTCCACTCAAAAGCCAGTTTGCGTTTAGCTTAAATATGCTAGATAACTTTAGTATAAACTCAACACTAGGCATTCGACCTTCATTCAGATAACTATTCGTTGTCCTTTGTGCTACACCGATTTGCTTTGATAGTTCATTTACACTAAGCAGCTTATCATTGCATACTTCTTTAATCCGAGTGATAATATTATTTTCCATAATTAATAATTTAGAACGATTCTAAATAGCATAATTATGCTAACTTTTAACATTTAAAGGTTGTTTGTTTAGCATATTCGTGCTAATATTGCATTATGATAATTATAACAGTAATTACAAACGTGCTTTTTTCAACAATAAAGCTAAAGTAGTAAAAATTATGAATACCCAAACAAAAAAAGCGACACTAAAGAAAACAGTCGATGTTCGAGCAACATTGCTTGCTATATCTCTAGGCAGTTCGGTAATCATTAAAACTCGTGATATAAGTGCAAATAGAATACGAGCAGCAGTATCTCGATTAAACAATGAAGCCTATCTGTTTGAAACCTCTGAAAAAGGTCTAGTCGATGAAGTTAAAGTAACCCGGTTAAAATAATTCTCATGGACAAGAAAACAAAAACAAGGAATGCCCCCGAAGGTTACTTCACTCGTCAGGAAACGATGGACAAGCTAGGCATATCCAGTAGTACACTTCACAGGATTGTCCAAGAGGGCAATTTTACCGAAGATGGTGAAACTATACGCTTTCGAGGCAAACGCCTGTATCGAAAGGATGCCGTAGAGAAATACTTTGAGAGTCAGGTAGAAGCAAACCTCTAAAACCATGCTCTATGAATCTCTTTGAACAGATATTACTCAGCTATGGTGGATATGTCCTTCTCTGTGTACGAAACGTATTCGAGATAAACGAACTGTATGAAGAATGTGCCGAGATAAACAAAGTATTCGATCAGTATCAGATAGATAAAAATATGACTGTCGAAGATTGGATTTCAGAGTTTTGGAAGCAAGGATATAGTGGGCAAACCGCATTACATAACGCTCCCTATTATTTCATCGAAGCAATGAATAAATGTAAAGACAAAGGATTGTTAAACAGCTTAATAGAAATCTAAGATGAAAAAGAAAGAACTACTAATCGGATTATACTTCATTATCAGCTTGATACTATGCTGTGCTGAGTACACAGGAGATTCATTTATCACTATGTTTTCCTACTATACTTTTACTCTGCTCAATTTAGGCAATGCTGTGAGACTGGCAAACAAAATCGAAGAACCTCAAAAATAGATTGATATGGATTTTAGAATGCCACGCCGGATCAACAACGCCACATACTTCTATCTAGGAAGTTATGGCAATATCCAAATGGACAGGGATACAGGTGCAGATCGACACCAAATGAGGTTCGATCTTGGAAACTATATCAGTCGTGATAATATCCACAAAGCACAGGTAGCCTTTTTCAAAGAGAAGTTCCCTGAACTGTCAGGCAAACAGATCGAAAACAAAATACGCAAAGCCGAAGAACTTGCTAATGCCAAGTAAATACTAATCATTAAAAAATACAATTATGGTAAAGAATCTATGCAAAAATCTATCGTTCAATACACTTACTCAAAAACTTATAGTAAACGGAAACGAAATCAAACTAACGACAAAGGAATCACAACTATTCGATTTTCTGAGCGATAACGTAAATACAATATCTAAACGTGAAGATGTATTGCTCAAAATTTGGAAAAACAACGACTATTTCAATTCTAGGTCAATGGATGTGTACATAACAAAACTAAGAAAGCATTTAAAGCCTATCGAAAATGTTTCGATAATCAATGTACATGGCGAAGGACATAGGCTAGTCATATCCACTAAATAACAATCACTTTTTAAATATAAAAATATGAGAACATTACAATTATCAGATCAAAAAGCTAGAAGCCTGTATAAGACTGGCTCTAATGAAATGAAAGAATTATTGGCAGAAAACTTCGGAAAAGACTTTTTCTCACAATCAGTAATTGACAGAATTAAAACCTATGAGGATGTTTGTGCCGAACTAGGTGAAAGTCCGGTAGATGAAGTTGCCTGTAAGAAACTAGGCATGAATAAGAATGACATTGCCTATCTGAAACTCACTCAAGTAGTAAGAGCATTGAATGAGGGATGGGTAGCCAAAGTTTATGACAATGAAGATAGATGGTATCCGTGGTTCTATCACAATGAAAGTCCTTCGGCTTTCGCCTTCGATGGTTCGTCTTACGATCGCTCGTATGCGGCTGCTGGTAGCGGTTCTCGCCTTTGCTTTAAATCAAGCGAACTGGCTGACTATGCAGGAAAACAATTCCTTGACCTATGGAGAGAATTTATTGTCTAATCAAATCAATCATAAAACGTATGTGTATAACAGAACTAAAAGTCAGCAAAGTAAATGCACTCAAAGCACATAGAAGTGCAGACAAAGATGGGAAGTTATTACTTGAAAACCTTTACGGAAAAGAAGTATTCCAAAATCAGGATGTGAGAGATCGCATTAAAACATTCGAGGATGCCTTAACAGAAACAGGAAGACCAAATGTGCCGGACTTCTCAGATGTACCAGAAGATATGAGAGCATATTTCGTGGCTCAATACAAGATGTCAGTTATAGCAGAAGCACTTAACGAAGGGTGGACTCCCGATTGGGATAATGGTAATGAAAGAAAGTGGATAGCATGGTTCATTATGTCTCCTTCGGCTTTCGCCTTCTATGATTCGTGTTACGATGACTCGGATGCGCTTGCGGGTAGCGGTTCTCGCCTTTGCTTTAAAAGCGAAGCATTAGCAATATACTGTGCAAAACAGTTCTTGGACATTTGGAAAGATATTCAACTCAGATAAAATAATATAGGTTGTTTGCCTTTGAGATTGCTCTCCTTCAGCTTTCACCTTCAATGATTCGAATTACGATAACTCGAATGCGAATGCAGGTAGCAGTTCTCACCTATGCTCAGAATATAACAATGTTTCAAACAGCGAGAGAAGAAGAGAATTTTTTACTTCTAATATGCCGAGTCGTGAGAAACAACTAATGAAATTGAAAGGCAAAAACCTCACCTCTCGGTGGAAAATAACAAATCAAAAGGTGCTAGTAGGGAAACCAAAAACTCCGATTAGAAAAGCAAAGGCAAACACGATGGTGTTGAATACAAATTTTTCACGAATGCTGCTCCGATAAAAGAAGCATTGGATAAGATACCAAAAGAGGATTTCCCTTTTGCAACAACAATCAAGCAACAGAAATTCGGATCAGGTAGTGGTAAAACATTCTATTTCACATAACAAAAGCCATGTCAATAAAGAAACTGAATCAAACTCAAATAATAATCCTGCTTGTGATTATAACATCGAATAAAAAGTAAAGATCATGAAAGTATTAGCAATGCAGCATATTATAAACTGTGATACGACAAGAGAAGAAATGCAAGCGATAGTTGAAGCTGTCGAAAAACATCTGTATAACCCTATATCCGAAGATTGGGATTTTGATGATACTGTTCTTGGTTTTCCTGTATATGTTGATTTTGCAGGTCATGGCGAAACACTATATGTCAAAGAAGTTACAGTACAGGATCGGATACATCACTACTCTATGGACAGAGACTCTTTTGCACTCAAATGCACTCTCGAAGATACAATCATGCCGGTATTCACCAAATATGCTAAAGAACGAAGAATACAACAGGAACAGATAAAAGAAGATCAAAGTCTGACTCAGTTTGGAATGGGCATATATACACACTATTAATATGGAAAATTATAAATCAGATATTATAAACTCTCGCAGTATAGGTTTCGGATCTTCCGATGCAGCAACATTACTATCGGTAGGGAGAAATGGCAAGCTGAATAAAACAGCAGAAAAACGTATTGCTGTAATGCTAGGACAGGCTGAACAAAAAGAGTTTAGTACAAAATCGACTAAGTATGGAGATTATATAGAAAATGCCATATACGAGACAGTAAAAAATACTTACCCCGAATATGAGGTAATAAGTAATCCATACTATCAGGTAGATGATCTTCCATATCGTTTCAAATGCTTTAATCATATCGATATTGAAATCAAACAGCCTCATAGAATAATATGGTTTGAAGTGAAAGCTGTTAATGATGATTTACAGAAAACCATCAAAAAATACGAGGCTCAACTGTGTTGGCATTGGTGGATACTCAAGCACATTTACAGGAATCAGGATGTTACTGTCGAATTATTCTTGGCTCACTATCACACAAAAGATAAGCATAGTGAATTTAATCCCAAACAACTTACTCTGCAATCTATAACATTTGATGAATCCATCTATGATGATATACAAAAAGGGATAGATGTTGTCGAAAAAGAACTGGACAGGTTTCAATACGAAGCCGGAACAATAATTCAGGCTGAAAATTTACCTGAAGAATTGAACGAGGCTATCAGTCAGATCCATGCTAAGATATTATCAATAAAGAAAGCAGAACAGGATGTTGAGTCATTCAAACAAAACCTGTTACAAGCAATGCAGGAAAACAATATCAACAAAATCTCTCTTCCAGATATGGATATTTCCTATGTATCTTCCGGAGAATCATTGAAATTCAATACACCACAGTTTAAGAAAAGCCATCCACGACTTTACAAAAAGTTTGCTCGTACAGAGAAAAGGAAAGCATATATAAACATCAGAATAAAAGATAAAACAGATGGAAAAGCCTAGAACATTATTTGCACATGAAATCGAAGTGCGAACTCAGACTGTAAGACAAAACGGATGTGTATTGCTGATATACAAAGATGCTCGTTGCGATCAGCGTATTCTTGACGAAACCTATGGCACGGATGGTTGGCAACGTTCCCATCAGGAGGTCAATGGAAACCTATTCTGTTCAGTATCCATTTGGGACAATACAAAAAAGCAATGGATCAGTAAGCAAGATGCAGGAAAAGAGAGTAATACTGAAAAAGAGAAAGGTCATGCTTCGGATAGTTTCAAGAGAGCCTGTGTGAATTGGGGTATCGGGCGTGAACTATACACAGCACCTTTTATTTGGGTGAACCTTGAGGCAAATGAGATCAATGAAAAGAATGGGAAATATTACTGCAAAACTGATTTTTCTGTTTCTGAAGTCGAATATGAGGAAGATAAGATTTCAAAACTGGTAATCTCAGACTCATTTGGAAAAGAACGTTATCGATTTCCTAAAGTCGTTGGAAATGAAAGTCCTGATAATAAAGAGAATCAACCGAAAACAGAAACAGAGTTAATTCAGGAATGTTCTGAAAAAATTGACAAGTGTGAATCGATAGAAGAACTCAAAGGTATTTGGAGTATGTATCGTTCATTACAAACTCACGATCTCATTATCCTGAAAAAAGACAACAAAAAATCTGAACTACTGGCTAAAAAGACAGAAGATGATAATAACAAAGCTGCTGATATACTTGGTGCAGCATTAAACCCTAAAAAATAAAAATCATGGCAGTAAACAAAGTAATTCTTATCGGAAATGTAGGTAAAGATCCTGACGTAAAATATTTTGACAATGGAAATTCGGTTGCCACATTTTCCATAGCAACAACAGAAAGAGGATATACAGCAACCAATGGCACTCAAATACCTGATCGTACCGAATGGCATAATATAGTTTGTTGGCGAGGACTGGCTAAAGTCGCTGAACAGTTTGTGAGAAAAGGAGGGCAGGTATATATCGAAGGTAAAATCAGAAGTAGAACCTATGATGATAACAATGGTATCAAACGATATGTAACTGAGATATACGCAGATAATTTGGAATTGCTTGGACGTAAGCCTGAGAGCAATGACAATACAAATACTTCATCAAATCAGCAAAGTACCCCACCGCATCCGGGTGATGATTTACCATTCTGATTATGGACATATACTGCAAAAATACAATGCGTGGATTAGTTCCGATGGATGATTCCGATTATGACAATAAACTTAAACTGACAATCGGGAAAGTATATAAAGTTACAATAAGGCTTCCTCGTAACTACGAGTTACACAAAAAGTATTTTGCTCTGATAAAATGTGCGTGGGAGTTTCAGTTGGAACGATCTGTTGAACACTTCAAAAACGATATGGATATATTCCGAAAAACGCTAGAAATAGCAGCTGGACATTGCGAAATCGCATATTCCATAGAGCGTAGGGAGTGGATTGAACAAGCAAAATCTATCTCGTTCGACAAAATGGATGAATTTGAGTTCAGGGATTTATATGAAAAGGTTAAGGATGTTCTCTACAAACATTTCCTGAGCCATGTATCGCAAGAAGAATTTGAAAAACATTTAATGGATTTTTAGTTATGAAAACCTGTGCTACTCCCAAATGCAAATCGACAGCCCTTGTTCGTGGATCTGACCTTTGCCTACAATGCTACTCGGCAAAACTGGATCAGGAGAAAGGAACAAAAGCCAAACGGATCATGGGGCATGAAGAGGATGATATACAAGCTGAGTTCTTTTTCAACGCAGCCATCCTTTTCCCGAAACTCGATAAACTATTGTACCATGCCTGTAACGAAGGCAAGCGAGATCCTAAACGTGCAAAACGCATCGGTATAAAGTCGGGAGTAGCAGATGTTCATTTGGCAATAGCTAATCATCAATATCACTCACTATACATAGAGTTCAAAGCAGGAAAGAATACTCAGACAGACGAACAGATTGAGTTCCAAAAGCAAGTAGAAGCTGCCGGAAACAAATATGTCGTATGCTACTCAGCAGCACAAGCAATAGAAATTCTTAAAGATTATTTATTAACAACAAATTACAGATGAATTATGGAAACAACTGAAGTAAAACATTGTGGAAAATATGTCTCAGATGTGAGACTGTAAATAAACAGATTAATTCATTTTAAAATTTCAAAATTATGTTAGATCAAATGTTAGGTACAGATGTACCATTGGACAAAAGACCACAGTTCCTCCGGGATAACTGCGACAAAGTGGAAATGAAGAAATACAACAAACAATTTTCTTCTCAGGAACTATCAGACAAACGTCTGCAACTCGAAACTGTAAGTATCAATATCGCCGACTTGAGGCAGCAAAAAAAAGATTACGATGATGCCTACAAAATAGAGATGAAACCTCTCGAAGATATCCACAAGAAAACTGTTCAGGAACTCAAAGAACGTACAGTACAAGTAGAAGAGAATTGTTACGCTTTTATTGACGAAGAATCGAAAATGATCGGATTCTACAATGGTGAAGGTCTGCTCATCTATTCCCGTCCGTTGACTGTCGATGAGTTACAGAAAACAGTACACATGGAAGTCAGAATGACAGGTACACATGGATAATAAACCATACTCAAGTATTTAATCAAGTTTTTTATTAATCATTTTAACAAGTAAACAATTATGTCAGAAATTGAAAATGGAGTAAATGTACACCTTCCTGAAGGTTATAAAGGTGAGCCGGTAGAGATTGTAATTCGTCATGGAGAAGCACCTGTGGCTCTCGATCCGAAAGATCCTGTGGTAACAAATATCAATGGTACTATTGATTCACCGCTTCGTTGGCTCGAAAAACGTGTATCCGAAACAGATCAGATCAATCAGAAGAAATGCCACATCCTTGTCAATCGGGATCAATTCTCTATCATCCTCATTACGGACGAAAACAATCAGGAAGGATCACGAATTGCCGGTACACTCGAAATAGATCCTATCTTCTCCGAGTTCGGTATCAATACGAACAAGACATGGAATCCGATCAGACTCGGTGAGTTCTTCAAGATGAATCGTGCATTTTTCCCTGAACGCTCAGTCAATATGACGTTGGTTTCCACATTCAAAAACTTCGTAGCGAAGGTGAACTCCAATATTGAGAAGAAACTGGAACAGAGCGGCTCAAAATCAGATGTATTCCAACAAGAAGTTACATCCAATCTGCCTGAAGCATTCGACTTGAATCTTCCGATCTTCAAAGGAAGCCCACGTCAGGTTGTGGAGGTCGAAGTTGTAGCCCATGTATCGGGTAATGAGGTATCACTATCTCTTATATCTCCGGCTGCTAAAGAATTTATCGACAATGAAAGGGATAACCGCATTGACGAGGTACTGGATAGTATCAGAAAGATTGCTCCCGAAATTGTAATCATCGAAAAATAATCATTCTCATCACTTATTAGCCCTACCCCTGTATAGAAGCAGGGCTAATATTAATATTATTATTTATACATGGAAGGTTGGATAAAATTGTATCGAAGTATCGCAGCTAAAGCATACTACAAGAAAGACTCAGAGAGAGTACACTTGTGGATACACTTGCTTATTAGTGCTGCACATACTGGAAAAGAGGAAATGTTTGGAGGAAAACCTGTTTTCTGCAAGCCCGGACAATTTACAACTGGACGAAAACAACTCGCTGAAGAGACTGGAATTAATGAAAGTAAAATTGAAAGAATCTTAACATATTTCGAGAAAACCGAACAACAAATCGAACAACAAAAATCAAACGTAAATCGCTTAATAACAATAACTAATTGGGCAGAATTTCAACTAAGCGAACAGGAAATTGGACAACAACTGAACAACGAGCGAACAACAACTGAACAACAACTGAACACACCTAAAGAATGTATAGAATGTAATAATGATAAGAATGTAAATAATAATTCTTTACAATCTAACGATTGTCCTCCTGAAGAAAAAATAGTTGTTGAAGAAAAACCAAAAAAGAAATCTACTAGGAAGAAAAAAACTGAACCATCGGATAAGGATACCCAACTCAACAGCGAAGCAAGAAAAATATTCGAGGCTCGCTATCTCCGGGAAACTCGTGAAAAATATTATTGGACAGGAAAAGATGGGGGCAACATGACAAATATTATCAATGCCCTGAAACATCAACGTACCGAAAAAGGATTATCCAACGAGAGCAATACCGACATACTGGCTGCCTTATCCATGTTCATCAACATAGCTGTAAAGGACGAATGGATTAAAAAGAAACTAAGTGTTTCCATCCTTTTCAGTCAATTCAATGAAATCGTGGCTCGTGCCAAAGCAGAAGAACAAGAAAGAAGAAAACAGAAAGGAGGAAATTATGGAACGTCAGAGCAAAATATTGACAATGGATCAGTCTCTCAATCTTCAGAAGAGGCATCTAAGGACTATAAAAAGCGTTTCTGAGTTCGACCTGTCCGATCAGGCAGAGTACGAGAGGCACGCACAATTCATCGGGATGCTAGGAAATAATTACATGAGCAGAGAATTTCGGGAGTTTGAATTTGATGAACATAACAAAAAGATATTTCGCTTTCTCCTGTACTATTTCAACAACAGTAAACTGGCAGAGGATGTATTTAAAGAGGATGGCGAGGATTACAAGATACATAAAAACCTTTTACTGATAGGAGAACCCGGAACAGGAAAAACAATCGATATGCAAGTATTCTCGGATTATTTGAAACTCACAGGTAACAGCAATCATTTTCATAACCTGTCTGTAACTCAGATGATGAACTACTACAAAATGAATGGACATATCGATAGGTACACTTACAATGAATCTACTGGAAGCGGATCGATAGAAGGAAACCCATTCAATGTTTGCCTCAATGACATCGGACTTGAGGTGGAGAATCAAAAGCACTACGGAACAGACTTAGAATTAGTTATTGACGAGTTCTTATACGCCCGATACGAGATATACCAACAACATCATATCAAGTATCACATGACATCGAACCTCACAGTAGATGAGTTCAAAGAACGTTTCGGAAACCGATTGGTAGATAGATTCAAAAGTTTCAATGTATTAACTCTATCAGGAGAATCAAGAAGAAAATAAAATGATTATACAACCTGAAATATTTGGAAAAATAACAGCCTACAAAGCTGATGATTTAGTGATATTGAAACAATATCCTGATAATTATTTCGATCTGTTCAATTTTACCCTTGATCCATGTAGTGAGATTGAATCAGCATTATGTGAAAAGTTCTTTACAGAACAAGAGAATGGTTTAGAACAAGATTGGAGTAATGATATAGTTTATTGTAATCCTCCATATAGCAGAGGAAACATAGACTTATGGATGGAAAAATGCTACTTAGAGAGTTTAAAAGGCTCTACTGTTGTCGCACTAATTCCAGTATCATCTTCGGCTAAATGGTGGCATAAATATGTAATTGGAAAAGCTGATGTAAAATATTATGAAGGTAGAATAAGATTTGTTGGTGCGGAGTTTACTGCTCCTTTCTCTTCTTGTTTAGCCATATACAATAGTAACATCATATTACCTAAAAGTATCAAACAAATTAAACTATGAAAAAATTAAGCAATAAAACATTGGCTCGAATAAATCATAATCTCGAAGCCATCAGACAACATCAAGTCAATCACCCTGAATCTAGTATAAGAATGCTTACTGTACCTGAATTGAAACGTATATCAGGAATTGGTACAGACCACTTTGCAACTTCTTATATAATCCGAATAAATAATATGCTGAAATGAAAATAGATCCAACAATACAATTCATTTATGTCGATCTCTTCTGTGGTGCAGGAGGAACGAGTACAGGAGTAGAAGATGCAAAATCATTGACCTATTCCGACAGAAAGAAGTCCAATCGTGTTATCGAGGAACAGATAGCATACAGAAAAGCCAATGGTATCAAGTGTGCAAAGGTTATCGGATGTGTAAACCACGATTCCAATGCCATTGCTTCTCATGCAGCCAATCACCCGGAGGCACTTCACTTTACCGAAGATATACGCACGTTGGTACTCGATAGGCTTATTGCCCATGTAGAAGCTATGCGTATAAAGTATCCCAATGCAAAACTTGTCTTGTGGGCTAGTCTTGAATGCACCAACTTTAGTAAAGCCAAAGGAGGCATGGCACGAGACGCTGATAGCCGAACACTTGCCGAACATCTGTTCAGATATATTGATGCTCTCAAACCTGATTACATACAGATTGAGAACGTAGAAGAGTTTATGTCGTGGGGCGACTTGGACGAGAAAGGAAAACCGATCTCCAAAACAAACGGAATCCATTATCAGAAATGGGTATCGAATGTAAAAGCCTACGGATACGATTTCGATCATCGAATATTGAACTCTGCTGACTTTGGAGCATATACCAGTCGCAAACGTTTCTTTGGAATATTTGCTAAGGATGGACTACCTATCGTTTTCCCTAAGCCTACCCATTGCAAAGGTGGATCTAACAATATGTTTGACTCTCTTCTCAAGTGGAAGCCTGTAAAAGAATGTTTGGATTTCTCAGACGAAGGAAAAAGTATATTCGACAGACCGAAGGACTTGGTAGAAAACTCTCTTGATCGCATTCTGTCAGGATTAGTGAAATTCGTTGCCGGAGGAAAAGACAAATGGCTGATGAAATATAATTCTGTGAACGGAAATACAGGCAAACATAATCCTCCAAGTGTAGATGAACCATGCCCGACAGTAGCCACACAGAACAGGATAGGACTTGTACAGACTACTTTCCTGTCTAAGTTCTTTAGTGGGCATCCCGATAGTAAAAATGTATCGTTGGATCAACCTGCCGGAACAATAACGACTAAGGGTCACCATTATGTTGTAAATACAAATTTCATATCGAAGTATTATTCAGGAAAACCCGATACGAAGAATTACAGCGTGGACGAACCTGCCCACACTATCCGTACAAAAGATAGTCAGGCTTTGATCTCAGCACAAAGTTTCCTCTCTGCTTACTATGGCAATGGACACGTTCACTCGGTAGAATGCCCATCACCTGTAATCCGTACCAAAGATACCTGTGCATTGGTTAATCCTCTGTTCCTCTGCTCATACAACTATAAGGACGAACCGAAGGATATAAACTCTCCATGTCCTACATTACTGACAAAGTATCGTTTCTCAGCAGTAAAACCTTTGTACTTTATGGATATGCAGTACGGAAATGGTACACCTACCAATATCAATGAACCTGCTGCAACAGTTACTACCAATCCGAAACATCAGTTGGTACAATGCGATAAGTGGTTGATGAATACCAATTTTGGAAACGTTGGCTCATCGCTCGAAGATCCTTCACCTGTTATCACAGCGAACAGAAAATGGCACTATCTAATGAATCCTCAGTTTAAGAGCAAAGGTGGTAGTGTCGATGCACCATGCTTCACACTTATAGCACGAATGGATAAGATGCCTCCATACCTGATCGAAGCAACCGATGATACCCGGACAATACCATCATTCATCAAGATAGTTGGTGATACTATCATTTATGAGATATACGATACCGACTCACCGAAAACCAAAGAGATAAAAGAGTTCATGGCTTTGTATGGCATTATAGACATCAAGATGCGTATGCTCAATATTCCTGAACTCAAGATGATAATGGGCTTTCCAAAGGATTATGTATTGGTAGGCACTCAGGCAGATCAAAAGAAGTTCATAGGCAATGCAGTTGAAGTCAATATGGCTCGTGTTATGTGCGAATCCCTTGCCGACAAACTTCTTGAACTTAAACAACAAGCAGCATAAAATATATGGATATGAGAATGAAGGAACTAATGCAAATGCAGTTTGCAGACTATCAACAGCAATACAACAAACTGGAAAGTGATTGTATTATTCTGATGAGCCAAAATAAGGATTGGAAACATATAGCGGAAAAAGCAGCAGGAGTTAAACGACTGATAGATTATACAACAGAACAAATAGAAAAATTATGAATGCAGATTTACAGGGTATGTTGGATTTCCATAAGAACAGGAGTTTAGGAAATTTAATTGTTACCAACAAAGGAAAAACATTAAATGATGCAGAAGCTAGAGTATTTATTAAGTATTGTCTATCTCAAGGGCATACAGAGTTGAAAAACTGTCCTGAATTTGAGGACGTAGTAGAAAAACTGGAACTATGACAGCAAAACAATTCAAAGGAAAAGCGATATATAATCCTTCAGGCAAAGCCGGAGAATATAGTCAATGGGCGTGTAACTTATATATAGGATGCTCGAATGATTGTAGCTACTGTTATTGCAAACGAGGTGTAATGAGTTCAGTATGGAGTACAGAACCGAAACTAAAAAGTTGTTTCCGAAATGAGGATCATGCTTTGGAACTATTTGAGAAGGAACTAAAACAAAACCTATCCGAACTTCGGGAACATGGATTATTCTTTTCGTTTACAACAGATCCTATGCTAAGTGGTATGGTAACTATTATGACAAGTTATGCAGTTGGAATCTGTCTTAATCACGATGTCCCTGTAAAAATTCTATCAAAGTGTGCTACTCGTGGAGATTATTCGAATTTGCATAATAGAGTATTCAACGCTTATGGAAACAGTATTCATAAAAAAGATCTGATTGCATTTGGATTTACTATTACAGGACATGATGAGCTTGAACAGAGTGCATCTACTAATAAGGAACGTATTGAAACAATGGCTAGTTTACACAGATCAGGGTATAAAACTTTCGCATCCATTGAGCCTATCATCGACTTTGACAGTAGTTGGAAAATGATATTTCAAACAGGAGGAATATGTGATTTATATAAAATTGGATTAATGAGCAATAAGAAGTATTCTGTTACTGATGCTCAAAACTTCATTAACAATGTAATATCCTATACATCAGACAGAAATTCAAAGGTCTATTTCAAAGATGGCTTACTGGAACAAGCAGGTATCAAGAGAGAGAATTTGCCTTCAGTATGTGTAACACGAGATTATAACATATTCAAATAATAAAACCAATGGAAAAATTAAGAAACAAATTATGTATATGGCTACTGAATATATCAGTCAAACTAGCCAAAGTAACGCACAAAGCCGGAATTAAAACCGATGGATGCTTCAGAACTTTCACCCGAAAGAAATTCAATATTCTCAACCCGACATCCGATATGATAGACATTGTAGATATAGCAAAAGGACTGGCATATAAACCTCATTTCTCAGGTTTCTCCCCAAAGTTCTTTTCCATTGCCGAACACAGTCTGTTGGTGGAAGAATATACAAGAAGTTATCATGGTGAATCGTGTTATAAGCTAAGACTTGAAGCATTGCTACACGATGCCTCCGAAGCCTATACTGGCGACATGATAAAACCGATAAAGAATCTACTTCCAAATTTTGTACTTATCGAAAAGAAAATACAGAAAGCAATTTATCGAAAGTATGGCATAGATCCTCATAAAAATGGACAAGAAGTGAAATTCTTTGATAATAAAGTACAGGATATTGAGGCAGGTGTGTTCTACGATACTATGGATATTGGACGTAAAAAACATTATGAGGATCACTTCGTCAAATATCTCACTACCGATGATGCCTACAAAGCATTCATAGACAAGTTCAATTATCTCACCTCTAAAATTCAGGAACAATGAAAGGAATATGTTTTATACCTCCGCTACACAGGAGAACATCAGACAGGGTAAAAACCCAAACAAGGAGAATCGTAGAAGTTCCTCAAAAATATAAAGAGACTTTACCCGGAATAACTGCATTATATTCTGACGAAGAATGTAAAAGAATTGGAGAATTATTATTCACAGATGGGAAACATCTAAGTAGTGATGCTGCGAAGCCAAACTACAAAGTAGGAGATATTCTTTTTTTGAAAGAACCTGTTTCAGTCCAAAGGATTACTGACAATGCTTATCATCTGCATTACAAGTATAGTATATCCTCGAAACATTACAAGAGATATGTAGATTTCACTAACAAAAGTAATTTCATCACCCGAAAGACTATTGATAGTCTGATGCTTCAGTTACAAAAATCAAAATCAGGATGGACTAACAAGCTGTTTCTTCACTCATCAGTTGCTCGATTATTCATCCGAATTACAGGAGTTCGGGCTGAACATCTACAAGATATATCCGAAGAGGATTGCTACAAAGAAGGAATTGAAAGGCGAGAAATGGATCTAAAAGATAGCACCAAAGGTTTCCGATACTTAAATGACCTATCCGAACAACTATTCGACACACCAGTAGAAGCCTATGCCGATCTAATCAATAGGATTAATGGCAAGGGAACATGGGAGAGCAACCCTTTCGTATGGGTATATGACTACGAATTAACTGATAATCCAAATAAAGTAAAGCCATGTGTATAGAAAAATCAGAATTTACAATAAGCAAAAGTCAATGTGAATTATACAAGATCCGACACAAGTCTGGAATGTATTGGGCAGATATAACATTGGCCTATGAAGGCAATACTGGACGTATTCAGATTGCATCCGATTATGGCAGTTGGCAAAACTATTGGGGTGCTTGCGGATCATCTTTTAAAGTGTTCCTAACCAAATTGGAAATGGAATATACGGCTACAAAGTTTGGTGCTGATGATTGGTTTGACCTTGATGCAACTCTAAAATCAATGAGAAGCCAAATAAAATACCATCAAAAAGAATGGGGCTTATCAAAAGCAGATGCAAAAGAATTATTTGATGAAGTAGATTCTCTAGAGGATTGTTCATCGGTTCACGAGTATCATCATAAAGTATGGAATGATTGCGACAAACTATATTCTTTCTTCGATGCTGCCGACTTTACATGCACCAAAGATGTTACACCTCAGTTCAAACGTTTTTGGGTTGAAGCATGGAGTGTATTTATTAACCAAATAAAAGAGGAACTATGTACAAAATAAAAGGTTGGTATCCTGTCAGGGATCAGATGAGTGGATGTTCTTTTAATATAGTTCTCACTCAGGAATGGAAAGATGCAGTTTCTCAGTCGGGATTGAATCAGGAAAAGATTGATAATCTCATTCACAATATGGGTGCTGACATATTGAAAAATCATGGATATGGTAATATTGAGACAGATCCTAAATTTTGGCTAAGAGTAAAATGGGGTGAGTGGGGTTGCGAACATATTAGTGTTCCTGGTAACGCCTGTGGTCTTGATATTGATACAAGTTATGGATTTGGCGTTTATGAAGGAGAAGTCAGCTTGTCTCCACATAATGTAGATTCAATTAATCAAGCAAGCATGATACTTACTTTGTTTCTAAAGATAGCTGACGTATTGGAAAGTGAAGTATGGCAAAGGAAAGACGAACAACAATGAAAAAGCTAATACTCTCATGGCTACTCTTCCACGCCAATACATATTCAAGTAGTAAATGTTTCTATGCTATCAAGAATAAGATACTGGAAAAATATGGCAGATACTTCTCCGATGATGTTCAGTTCTTGGAGGGAAAGAAATGCCGGTGCTGTGGAGGATCAGGTATATATGTTGGATATACATGGTATTCAAAAAGGTATGAAGATTGTTGTAGATATTGTATAGATGGATGGTATCATTTGCCTACCTATGTTATCTTGAAGAAATATCAGTTTGGCAAATACACTTTTCATCAGCCATATAAATCTGTTCCTTTCAAGAATCCTATTCCTCATGCACCATTGATAGAAGGATATATCGAACATAAATCTACTAAATACGGATCACTAGCTAAAGATATTCTGTATCTCCTGTATGATAGAACTGAACTTGGAAGAGGTTGGTATCTCAAATGGTACAATCCTAAATACTGGATCAACAATTTGTATCACCTCTTCACCCGAAGATTAAATTCCATACCAGTAAGAAGGGTTCGAGAGAAATTCAAAAAGAAACCTGAATATAAACCATTGCAACCATACACGCCCTGCAATGATGATGATTTACCTTTTTAATTAGATTGATATGGGAATGAGAGGACAGCGACCAAATGTAAGGAATAAATATCCTGAGCCTGAATTGGAACAGAAACCTATAAAAGTGAAACGTAAAATTGACAACACTACTCATCATAATCTTTGTTGTATAGCTGCTAAATGGTTACAAGGGAGATGGAGTAAATCGAAACCTTATGCTGATTATGCTACTGTTGAATTGGTTACACAAGGATGGGAAAATACAGATGTTTTCGGTTGGAATTGTCAGTATTCGACAATGATTGAAATAAAGGTTTCCCGATCAGACTTTTTGAAAGACAAAGATAAAAAATGTAGGGTTGATTGGTATGGATCAGTTGGGAACTATAAATACTATTGTTGTCCTGAAGGCGTAATAAAAGAGAATGATCTCCCTGATAAATGGGGATTGTTGTATGTAAAAGATGGTAAGGTCGAAATTATAAAACTGGCTGAGCCACAGGAAACAAATATTGAGACAGAAAGATATATATTCAACTCTATATTTCGCAGAGAAGGTATTAATAAAAAAGTTTTTAATTATAGGAGATATGAAAAATAATGAATTAAGAATCGGAAACTTAGTTACAGTTGATAATCCTAAGTATCATCCAAAACTAAAGAATATCCCATTAAAGATTGTTGGTATGTCTCAAAGGAGAGGACTTGAGAATGAAATAACTTATGTTGTAGACCTTGTATCATTAAACGAACTTGAAAATATAGTGATACCTTTATACTCTCAGTTTATAAAATTTATCAAGCCTATCACTCTGACTGAGGATATTATACTGAATAGTGGTTTTGTTAAGGATGATAATATATATAAAAACGAGAATATGCCTCACTATTATATTGAGTATCTATTTAGCATTTATGCTTTGAGGTATAGATACTGGCACAATGCAAGTGAAAGCTATATGATAAAGCAGCTACAATACTTGCATCAGTTTCAAAATATATTCTTCGACTTAACAGAAAAAGAATTAGATGTAAATACATAAAATAATTTCGTATCTTTATGAAACAAAAAATAATGTTAAAACGCCTCAAGTTCTACCTGTGTTCTACTTGTATATTTAATATACTGAATATTAATACAAAAAAGAATCTCTTCCTCTCCGCAAATAAAGCTAACAATCAGCAAATTAACAAAACAAAGGACTAAAACGGGGACTATAACCTTTTTTAGTCCTTATTTTTTGCAGTAAATAAAGGAAAGAACACTAATATCAAAGTATTGTATTTTCAAATATACAAAATTTGATTCTATTAATGGGGGTGTCCCTCAAAAATATTCTTGCATAGGGGGAGGTTCTTGGTAGGTTATTTGTCTATCTAAATCAAATTATATAATTAATGAATTAACTAATGAGAGATTAGTTAAATGTATAATGCTTGGTTTATAAGTTTGATAAACAATTTGGTTTTTGCGTCAAGAGTATCTTTTCCAATAAGTCCAGATTTGAGATTATCGGGAATATGTTGAGAACCGTACAATTCTACAAAAAAATATAATAATAAAATAATTTATTGTTTACTGTATCTACTATAATAGTATTAACTTCTTTACAGTCTACTTCTCTTTTATAAAAACCTTTTCCGTTTTTAAGATATTCTATAATTTCCTTTTCATTTTTTTTAAAACTTATTTCTGATTTGAACAAGGGATAATCTAAAGATGCCTCGTAGGAATTCCATTTTCTATTTTCAAGATTTTCAGTAATGTCTTTTTTATATTCATCTTTTATTGAAAAAATAAGAAAAGAACAACCATCTCCCTGAAAATCATCCCATTGTTCATATTTTTTTATGAAATTAATTTTATTTCCTATATCACTTCCGACAAAAGTATTAATTCTATCTATGTTATATTTTTTACAACAAGACAACATAGACATTAACCCTAGTATTACTAACATTTTTTTATTGCCCATATGTTATTTTGAATGGTTTTGATTTTTTAGTGGAAAAAAAGTCTACAGTTCTTGTAATAAATTCGTTTTTGAAACTTCTCTCACCCCATGATTTCGAGTCGAAATCATAGTTGTCATAAAAGCCTGTCACTTGCCCACTGGCATTATAATATACTGTTGCTCTTCCAAATACTCTTGCATATTCTGAACTTTCATAAAAAGAAACTACTTTTCCTCCAGCTTTTTGGGGAACTTCCACTCCATTTTCTTTAAGATACATGAGTATACTTGCAAATCTTTGACCTCGTAACTTAACATCTCCTTTACCATGCCAATAGTTCCAAAACATATCTTTACTAAATTGGGAACCTGCGTAAGATTGAATATCCCCCCCTAATCCGCCAACTTTATCTCCATATCTATCATTACCTATCTCAAATATATCACCTTTATCTACTTCTTTATTTTCATCCTTATTATCAGATAAGTTTAAAAATTGTTCAAGCATCATATTCTGAGCTATTTCTGCTGTTGTATTTAAATACTTTGCTAAAGTCTTATCACTATCTCCATTTTCAGCAACCAGATTTCCATCTTTATCTTTTATCCACATCCCCGTAGGATCAATATACTTTAGCGGATTGTTTAAGCAATAAGCATATGGACTAGTGCTATAATACTTTTCCGCCAAAGGATCCATGCTTGTAAACCTACCCAGAGCGGAATCGTATTGACGGGCATGGAAATCATAGAGATTCAAACCGTTCATGGTGTCGAACTCCTTTTCGCCAAACTTATAGGGCTGCTTCTCCTGTCCCATACTTTCACCGTTAGTTACAGGTGATCCGAAGGGATAATATAACGTGCTTTGTATCACCTGTCCGCCGGCATTGGCTACCATTGAGTTGTTACCCAAATGGTCTTTCAGGTAAAAATAGTAAATTCCCCCTTCAATATAACCGTTTTCGATCAGAATCTTTTTCATCTGTCCGTTTTCGTATATCTTATTGCCTATGTATTGCTTGGTTAACTCCTTATTGGGAACCGTGTAACTAGGCTTGCCTGCATTCTGCGCAGGGTATAACGACAGCCCTGAATGCCATTTGTATTTGGCTTCGAGTTTTTCACCCATTGCCGTATACACATAGTCTATCGATCCCAGTATGCTGGAAGCGGTTACTCTTTTGGGGTAGTTCAACTCGTTATAAGTAATACCGAAGCCTTTAAACTTTTCGCCAATCCAGCATAACCATATACAAATTTTTCATCTACTGCATTTGTTTCTGCAGCTTGTTCTTGTTTGGAACATCCTTGCTCCTGTAAAAATAGAAATTCTTCACCCGTCATTTGCCATAAAGGTTTTGACCTTAATTCTTCAATATTCATAATCATTTGGAATATTAAATTTAAAAATAAGGTTGTGCACAAACCTGTTAGTTTTGTTAGCTAACAGTGGCAAAGTAAAACCGTGGGTTTGTGGTGTCCATAGTCTTATATATCAACATTAAACAAATGCAACTTGTTGATATTGCACTTTTTACAAATAAGTGGAATGTTAAATATCGTGGTGTATTCGTGGAGGTAAGATTACTTGAGTCTTTATTTTATATCTTGAAACCCCAATCTAAGAATATCTTTTCTACTTTCTCGACAAATTTTTTATCATTTGATGTTGCAGATATGCCCTTCACTGCAGTATATTTTTTATTATAGGTTTCGGGGTTAATATTCGTTGATTTTAGTATGTCTGTTAGCCATTCTTTTTGTAATGAATCAGGAAGAGTATTTTTTAATCGATACAATAAGTAATAGAACTTTATTGTATTTCCATGTTTAGATTGTATAGTATTAGTATGCCTTAATGGGTCATGCAGAACATCATAAAAGAGTTTTTCTTTTATAGATTTCCATAGTTTATCATTCCATTCTTTGTGAATTACAGAAATTAAGCCCATATCAAAGTTTACCTTTTCAGATGTCTCTAAATTTTCAGCACCTAAATCTTCAATTATTTTTATAATTCTATTAGGTAAAATTATAAGTTCATTAGGGAATATTTGTTCAAGATCATCAGTCCTAAAAAAAGGTCTGAACTCAAATACATTATCTGCTGGAATATATTTGGATAAACTATATATATCAGAATAATATCCAGGATTCCATAATTGTTTTTTCCTTTCGGCAACGAATGGAGTATAAAAAAGAAGTTGATCTTTTTCCTTATTTTGTTTTACAATAATCAAATCAGAGAGAGGAGATATACTACTCCTGCTATATGTAAAATAAACAACAACTTCTTCCTGGATGTCTTTTGATGGAATCTTTTTATAAAGAGAACAGATTTCTTGACTTAAAATCAAATGCTTCTTTAATGTTTTCGAAACAGACTCTTTTTGGTCTTTATTAGAGAGGAGATTTCTTATTTCTTCTTCATAATCAATTGTGTTATTTAAGTCAAAATATATCTCTTCATCATCGTGTTTAGAATGTTTTTTATAGCAAATAAATGATGGCATTTGTCCGATATCTTGAAATCTTTGAAATAATGTTTTTATTGCTAACAATTTATACCCTATGTCGTATATATGCTTCATTTGTGTCATAGTATTATTATATTTCAAGTTTCTTTAATAATTCAGCAAGTTTTTCTTTGGGAATAGCTTTTAATTGTCCCAATAGTTTTTCTTCATCATCATCTTTTTTATTCCAAGCTTTCATAGCTTCTCTTTTGGCTTCATCTGAAATGTCAATATAGGGTTTCATTGATTTATAATCGCTATGACCTGTCCATTTCATAACAGTTTGGGCAGGAATCCCCAATGCTAAAGAAATACATATAAAAGTCCTACGTCCAGCATGGGTGCTCAATAGTGAATATTTAGGAGATGTTTTTTCTATGCGCTCATTTCCTTTAAAATAAACTTCCGTAATAGATTCATTTATTTCAGCTAATTCTCCAAGTTCCTTTAAATAATCATTCATTTTCTGATTAGTTATAACAGGCAGAACCTTATTATTCTCAAAATGATAACCTTTGTATTTATTCAATATAGCAGAACTATAATCATTTAGATCAATTTGAAGACTATCTATTGTTTTTATAGTTGTAATTTCTACATAACCTTCTTTTATGTTGCTCCACTTAAGGTTATACACATCAGAATAGCGCAATGAGGTAAAACAAGAGAATAAGAATACGTCTCGAACTCGCTCTAAATACTTCTTCGTTTCAGGTATTTTATAATCTTGCAGTTGCATGAGTTCTTTCCATGTAAGAAATATGACCTTCTTAGGAACTGTTTTGAAAGAGGGTTTAAAGGTAAGAAAAGCGTTATTATTGTTATATCCTTTGTTTAAGCTCCAACGAAGAAACCACTTCAAAAAAGCCAATTGTTTACCGATGGTACTATTCCTCAGATTTTTTGTATCACGAAGATAATCTATATAGTCTATCAATCTGGACTCGTTTAGTGATTTAAATGTCACTTTTTTATCAAAACCTTCTAAATGATTTTTTACTGCTGCAAATTTTTCAAATGTTGCATCCGTCCAATTATTTTGCTTTCCACAATCTTTGACAAATAAATCAAATACATAAAAGAACGAAGCCTTATCAGCACCTCCTTTGGTTTCCTTATCATTTGTATCATTAAAAGCCTCTCTGTACTCTATAAGGCTTGGAATATGTTCTTTAACTTCAAAGGTTTTAAAAACATCATCAGCAATATTAGCTAATCGTTGTATTTCTTTGTTGATTTCTGTTGCAGAGACTTTTTTCTTCCCATGTGTTGTCCCTGCGGTACAACGCTGGCTTTCTTTATTCCATTTTTCTATATAAACACGGTAACCAACATTGAAATCAATTTTACCAACTGAATAACGGATGCGAAGTCTTAATTTCCCATCAGGTTTATATCCCGTCTGACTTTTTTTGTCTTTTTCTTTATCTATAAAAAATAGATAATTACGTTTAATAGTAATGCTCATAACTCAAAATAAAATAGTCCCTAATTTGTAAAAATAGGGACTAAAATTGAGATATGCAATGATATAATGAGATATCTTATGCGAAATCTAATTTATAACAATCTATTAATTAACAATGTATTGTGATGATTTGATATTGTAAAATATTATAGGAGATAGAGTCTTCCTCTCCGCAAAAACAATATAAAGGTCGCTTAAATAGCGACTTTTTTCGTTCTATTAAAAGCTGCAAAAACAAATCTCCGGTTTGTTCATTTACATCAAAACATGTTATATTACATGTATAGATAAAGATAAATTAGAGTATTAACATTATCTTTGTTCCCGATAAAGGCAAATATATGAGTTATATTCGAATCATCTTTATTTTCACGCTGCTTTTGTCTACTTTGGGCTTATTTGCTCGGGCAGAAAAAGATAAACCTCGCAACGGAGAAGGAATTCATTCTTTTTTAAAGAGAAACAAGCGAACGGAAAAAGAGCATTACAAACAGTTTTTAGAGCTGAACCCAAACAAGTTTGGAAAGCAAAACTCCCTTAAAATGGGAGTGTATTACACCTTACCTCCGTTAACCCCGAAAAAGACCACTGCAAGTACACCTCAGGCAACATCATCGAACGGTGTAAAAAAGAGAGATAAGCTTTTTGGCCCGAAATACGAAGAATATACTATAAAGTCGGATAAACTGAAAGGAGCCGTTTTTTTTCTTTCGAGTGGACACGGAGGCCCCGACTGCGGTGCTGTAGGCAAAGTGAACGGGAAGATTATACACGAGGACGAATATGCCTATGACATAACTCTGCGTTTAGCCCGAAACCTGCGCGAAGAAGGTGCGACGGTGCACATGATTATACAAGACGCGAAAGACGGTATACGAGATGAACCATACCTTAAATACAGTAGCCGTGAAACCTGTATGGGCGAAAAAATCCCTCTTAATCAGCTAAAGCGTTTAGTTCAGAGAAGCCGTAAGATAAACCAGCTTGCCGCAAAATCGAAAGAGAAGTATAAACGATCGGTATTCATTCATCTGGATAGCAGAGGGCAAAGACAACAGCTTGATGTATTTTTCTACCATGCACCCAAAAGCAAAGAAGGCCAAAGACTTGCTTTAACAATGAAGAAAACCTTCAACGATCATTACGCAAAACACCAACCGAACAGAGGTTTCTCTGGAACAGTTACACCACGAGGCTTATATGTACTGAACAATACTTCGCCTGTCGGGATTTTTGCCGAACTTGGAAATATACAGAATAGCTCCGATCAGCGTCGGTTTATCCAGCCCGACAACCGTCAGGCATTAGCTAACTGGATGTGCAGAGGATTCATTGCCGATTATGAGAACTGGAAGAGTAGTGCCAAAACCTCTAAACCTGCTGCAACTCCTAAAACAACAACCAAATCGAAAAAGACATCGAAGAAAGCCAAGAAATAAAGCCAGCACCATTATTCTAGCTATATAGAATTAAGTATCAACCTCAACCCCATACAGGCAGCTTTTTGAGAAAACCTGACATACCTGACAACTTTATTGTTCTTTTAAATTATACTTACTGTGCAAGGTTAGTCCCTTTTGCGAAGCTTTTTTTGAAGGCGGCCTTAGCTTCGACGGACAAGGCATGCAGGCGGCAAAGGCGTTAAAAATTAAAAGCTGTTTGAGCAGCTTTAGCTGCGAGTTATTTTTAATTTAGTCTTTAAGCCTGCAATGCTGTCCCAAAGAAGGTACAGCCGTAAAATGCCTTTTTGATTCCTTTTGTGGCATGGGGCAAAAGGAATGCAAGTGATCTTCGATCACGCGCAGTAAATGAACGAAGGCAAGCATCAATAAAATGCGCGGCAGTAAGTATAATTTTAAAGAACGTTATCCTATTTATGTAGAATTATATACAGCCTACAATGCGTTAAAAAGCATATAAACTGTAAAACCTGACACACCTGACAGCTTTTGCATTTATTTTGTTTCAACCAGATATTGAATATAAAACAGAAAGAAGGCAGCTAAATGCCACCTTCTTCCGAATATTAATTATAGTTGATAACATATCTTAACTTACAAATATTTTCAGATTTTCGATTGCTCTGTTTTTAGTTGAAAAGCTGACAATATACACCCCTCTATAATTAGACGAATCGATAAGCTCCGTACCCTTCTCCATAAATAATTCGTGAACTTTGCCTCCGGTAGCATTATAAATTGTAACAACCGACGACTGCGAAGACTTCAATACAATTTTATTATCTTTCACATACGCTTCATTAACCATGTACCCCGAAGTTTCTGTCAATCCTGTACCAATGCCTTCTCCCATATCTTCATAGATAAACTCTACTACAATTTTTTCCTTGGTAAATTTGCCTTTACTGTTTTGGGGGCTGGTAACAAGTTTATACCCATCTTCTCTTAAATCTTGATACAAGACTTCGAAAGAATCATTTTCTTTTCCGTAAATATATTTTGTAGGATAAGCAATATAGCCTTTATCGGTAACATAACGCACTTCTACCCTACACTCGTTCGGATCGATATTCTTACGGGCTTCGCCGCGCGCTATGCCTAACAAGCGTGCTCCTGCATACAATCCTTCTACGTCGAAAGAGTTAAATATACCTTTTGTGCTGGGACCAAGGTTCATAACTAAGGTATTATTTTGTTCAGACATATGATTATACGAATCCCTTATATATTCTGCGCTCCTTACATCTTCGGCTTTTTGACCAGGTGACCAAAACCACGAATTATTTATACAGATAGTAGCCTCGAAAGGTAAGTAATAGCTATCGCCTTTGTACGAATAAACTTTGGGGTCGGCATCGGCTCCTTTTCGTGTAAAGAATGGATCCCACAACCTGAAATCGCTCGGAAAGAACACCATCTCTTCCCCGCCTACCATCTGATCGGGGTAAACATCTTTAATAGTGCAATTTACACCAAACTGACAGGTAGGTTGCAGTTTTTTTATAGTATTGTACATTCTGGAAAACTCCCAGTCTTCATTTTTCTTTTCCCACGAACCGTCGATCCAGAATTCCGATACTTCGCCGTAGCGTCCGTCCAGCAGTTCTGTTATTTGAGCCAAAGCAAAATCGTTATATAGCTGATTTAGGGCATTGCGGTCGAGCCCGGTGCTTTCCTGCGTGTTGTTGGCATCCCAATGCCTGTCCCATGCCGAGTAATACAAACCTAGCTTAATGCCATACTTTTTGCACGCATCTGCCACTTCCTTAACTATATCCCTTTTGTCGCCCTCTCGGCCTGTGAAGTTAATATTATATGTGCCAACTTTGGTATTCCATAAGGCAAAGCCTTCGTGATGTTTTGCAACCAATACAACAAAATTCATACCTCCTTCGTAAGCCTCCTTTACCCAAGATTCAGGATCGAGAGTCGATAAATCGGGATTATAATCCGATGCCGGATAAGAGCCGTCAGTCCATTCCTGATTCAGGAACGTATTAATTCCATAATGGATAAACATACCGTATTTAAGATTAGCTTTTCTAACCTGATATACATTTGGCTTCGTATCCACCTCTTGTTTTATCCATGTTGGGTCTATTTCGCGATGCGGAACCGGATCTGGAGTTTCTACAGCTGTTTCGTCAAAAAACAACATAACTTCGTCTACATTAATTCCTTTGGGGCTACATTCGAGAAAGTCTAATTTTACGTAACGCGCAGTAACAGGTTCTCCAACTACACTTATATAGGTTTTTGCCCAAGCTTTATTTCTCCATATCGTCCAGTTATTTCCATCGTCCGAAACCGATATTTCAACGTTTTCTATCCGTCCTGAATACTGGGATGTTTCGAATATAGTTGCCTGATTAAATGTTTTTTTAGCACCAAAATCAACCTTCAGCCAATGACTTTTGCTTTCTTTTGTAGCCCAACGGGTTTCGAATTTGTTGTCGGCAACATTCTGGGCTTCATACCCGCCGCCATAAAAAGAACTGCCCGAAACAGTTGAACCAACTATAATATTACTTTTACTTATCAGCGCCACTATTGCATCCTGCAACGCCTTTGTTGACGCTTTAACAGCCAATGCATCGGCTGACTCGTTGTCGATTAAAGCCTGAGCTTTGCTCATTGCCGAAGATAACGACTGCCACGAGCCATCGGTATATTTATAGAACTGATATCCTTTTGCTATTTTTTGCTGAATTTTAAGCTCTACAAGTTCTTTATTGTCGTTTTGCGAATGATCTTGTACCAACATAATCTTACCCAATCCCCAATAAATATCTCCATACGAACTTTTGGCATGTATTTTGATAAATCGTGCCGACTTATTAAAGTCTATTACTTTTTGGGCTTTCGAAGCCTTACCATTTACCGGTGTTTGAGGGATAACAAAATCTCCCAGATTGCTCCATGTACCATCTACCCCATTGCTCGAATCGGAAGAGTATGTAATTGTTACATTTTTAATATCCCTATTTGGATTACCCGCCTGATTCATATTCCAAACATACATTTTAGATACAGGCAACTCCTTTCCAATATCGATAAGCAACCACGCCTCAGCATTGTTGCTCCCCGATGTATGCCAGCAGTTCCAATCCACCATTCGGTAGGTTGTGTTTTCTAAGTCTACGGGTACAGCCGGATCTAAGCCTTCGTTACTAATAAGATGGCGGGGCGAAACAGAGGACGTAGCATAAGAATCGCCGCTTGTTATATCCTGAATAGCAATAACATCGTCCAAAGCCATACAAAAAGAGGAGTATGACAAGAACATTAAGAGCAAAAACGCTCTGGAAAAAAAAAGTAAAATTGAATTTTTCATGGATGAGCTTTTTAATATAGATAAATAAGTAATTTTCGTAAAACAAATTTAGCCTTAACCAACGATAATCATTATCAAAATTCAGGCGAATATTTTAATTATTCCGTTATTACCTCACTTTTATTATATTTGTATCGGCTGAAAAACAAGAATATATGAATACCGAATACTTAAATAATCTGATAACTATAGATTTGATGCACGCCGGACATGGCAGGTTTGACGAGAACATACAATACTCTAACATTGTGTCTACATTTTCGCGCCTGTACTATATCGAAAAAGGTAAAGGAGAGATTATTCTTGGCAACAAAGAAATTGCTTTAGAGGAAGAATATATTTACCTGATACCGGGATTCGAACCCTGCTCGTACAACTTTCAGGAAGGAATTTCGCACTATTTTATACATTGTGCCCTAACTCTGGAAAACGACATCAGCCCGTTCAACCTGTTTAGTATTATAAATAAAAAGCCTTCGACCGATATTGACCACATACTTTTTAAACGGATTATCGAACTGAATCCGAATATAAATATACCTCATCACGACCCACATATTTACGAAAAAAAAGTATGGATGAACAAAGAGTTAAATTATACCGGATTTGCGCATTATTTAGAAACATCGGGAATAATGAAACTGTTGTTATCGAGATTTATCGCCGAGCCTGAATCTAAACCCTCCAACAAACAAATAAGGTTTAATATTCAGCAAATATTCTCGTACATAAAGAACAATATAAACGAAGATATTTCAGTTGGCTCGTTAGCCGAAATGTCTCACTTATCGACCGATCATTTTTCGCGAACTTTCAAATCGGTGATCGGAATAGGCCCTTGTGAGTTTATTTTACGTCAACGCTTGCAGACTTCGCAACTACTATTGCTTACAACCAACATGAATCTTCAGGAAATAGTAGAGGCTGTTAATTTTAAAAGCCTTTCATATTTTTCGTACGTATTTAAACGATATAACGGCATATCTCCCAGCAGTTACCGTAAAAACAAAATGGAACATCTGTAAAAACACAAGAGGTTACCCTTTACAGGATAACCTCTTGCTATATTATAGAATAAGTTTTTTACCAAGCAAATAATGGATATTCCTTCATTATGCCATTTACTTTTTCGCGAACGGCTTTTATTACCTGTTCGTTTTCGGGCTGGCTTAATACAGTATCAATCATCTCTACTATTTGTCCCATCACATCCTCTTTTACCCCGCGGGTAGTAATAGCAGGTGTACCGAAGCGAAGCCCCGAAGTAAGGAACGGGCTACGGCTATCGAACGGAACCATATTTTTATTAGTAGTAATATCGGCCTCAACCAATGCTCTTTCGGCAAGTTTACCTGTAAGTTCCGGAAATTTAGTACGAAGATCGATCAACATACTGTGGTTGTCTGTACCTCCCGAAACCACTTTATAGCCTTTATCGATAAAAGCCTGAGCCATAACAGCCGCATTCTTTTTCACCTGTGTTTGATATACTTTGTAAGATGGATCGAGTGCCTCGGCAAACGAAACGGCTTTTGCAGCAATAACATGCTCCAGCGGTCCTCCCTGTATTCCGGGGAACACTGCCGAGTCGAGCAATGCCGACATCATCCTAACTTCTCCCTTAGGCGTTTTCTTGCCCCATGGATTTTCGAAATCCTTACCCAACATAATAGCTCCACCACGAGGCCCACGCAATGTTTTATGGGTTGTTGTTGTTACAATATGTGCATGAGGCAGCGGATTAGCTAACAATCCGGCAGCAATCAGCCCGGCAGGATGAGCCATATCTACCATAAATAAAGCACCAACTTTATCGGCTATCTGGCGTATACGGGCATAGTCCCAATCGCGCGAGTATGCCGATGCACCTGCAATTATAAGTTTTGGTTTTTCGGTTAAAGCCACCTGCTCCATTTGGTCGTAGTCAACCTGTTCGGTATCGGCTTTCACATTATATTCCAAAGCATGAAACATTAAACCCGAAAAGTTTACAGGCGATCCGTGCGAAAGGTGTCCTCCGTGCGAAAGATTAAGACCTAAGAATTTATCTCCGGCTTGCAAGCATGCTAAAAATACAGCGGCATTAGCCTGAGCACCCGAATGTGGCTGTACGTTAGCCCACTCTGCTCCAAATATTTCTTTCAGGCGATCGATAGCCAGTTGTTCGCTAAGGTCTACTATCTCGCAGCCCCCATAATAGCGCTTCCCCGGATATCCTTCGGCATATTTATTTGTCAAAACCGATCCCATGGCTTCCATAACCTGAGGGCTGACAAAGTTTTCTGACGCTATAAGCTCAATACCTTTGAGCTGACGTTGCTTTTCTCTCTCGATGATGTCGAAAATAGCAGAATCTCTTTTCATAATCTGGCTAATATTAATTTGTATAAATGTAACAATACTTCAAATGTATTCTTTATCTAAAAAATATGTTTACAAATTTAGAAAAATAATAATAAACAAGCATATTATTGCCTCCATAAATAGATAAAACGATAATAATTTACCTATTTAACATATAAAGTGAAATAGTCGATAGCAAACAGCGAAAAACAATATTAAATCTTTTTTCACGATATAACAGTAGCTACAATTCTGCGACTGCCCCCGTGGTTACGAAACTCGCAAAGGTATATACCCTGCCACGTACCCATGTTTAAACGCCCGTCTGATATCGGAATTGTGAGGCTGACACCTACAATCGTAGATTTTGCATGCGCCGGCATATCGTCATCGCCTTCGAGCACATGTTCATAATAAGGCTCACGCTCCTTTATCAAACGATTGAATATAGCGTTCATATCGGTACGCACATCCCGATCGCAATTCTCGTTAATTGTTAGTGCTGCCGAAGTATGCTTTATGAACAGGTTAAGCAATCCGGTTTGAGGAAGGACGGGTAATGCAGCAAGGATTTCATTCGTCACCAAATGAAACCCCCTTACTTTTTGTTTCAAACAAAATTCAGTCTGAACAACCATATGTTTATATCTTATTATTACAAGTCTACTACAAATTCTTTACGCTTTTCGTCCAACAGCGATGCCGGAACAGCTTTTTTTACTTCGCCGATTATAATTTTCATAACCTTTTCCCTCAAAAAATCTTTACGGGTTATAAGACTTATCTCCCTTACCGGCGAAGCGCCTTTAAATTGACGGATATTCCTCTTCTGGGTTTCGGTTAAATTTTCAATTGCCATTTCGGGAATAATGGTAATACCACTATTATTGTCAACAATATTAATCAGGGTGCTAATGCTTCCTGCTTCGTAGGTAAATGGCAGAGCCCCGTTTTTTCTGCGCTTACGCATATTACACAGCTTCAGAATCTGGCTGCGGAAACAATGCACCTCTTCGAGCAACCACAGACGGCTTATATCCAAATCGTCTTCTTCCAATTCGCGTTTGGCATACAACGATGTTTCGCGAGGAGACACGTAGGCATAAAACTTTTCGTAATATATGGGGTATTCCTGTATTTTTTCGTTCTTTAGCGGTGTAGCAAGTATAGCCCCGTCAAGCGTTCCATTACCCAAACGTTCTATAATCTGCCCGGTGGTTGTTTCTTCAATAGCCAATTCTATATCGAAACCATTTTCTTCGTGAACCTTCATCAAGCCCGGCAACAAATAAGGCGCTATGGTTGGTATTATACCTAAACGGAATACTCCCTGAATTATTCCTCGTTCTTCCTGTATAATTTCTTTTACCTGCTTTACCTGCGAAACAATAACACGAGCCTGATTTATCACTTGTATGCCTATAGGTGTAGGTTGCACAGGCAACTGGCTGCGATCGAATATTTTCACTCCCAGTTCGTCTTCCAGCTTCTGTATCATCATGCTCAATGTTGGCTGAGTAACAAAAGAGGCTTCCGCTGCCTTTGCGAAGTGCCGATGATTATCGACAGCTATTATATATTCCAGCTGTTGTATATTCATTTTATCAGATTTTTATATTGTATTACCTTTCTCCGAATATTGCAGACCCTACCCGCACCATGGTCGAACCTTCTTCTATAGCTATCGGGTAATCGTGAGACATACCCATCGATATTTCCGAAAAGTACTCATTTTTGCTGAAATATCTATTTTTCAACTCATTAAAAATAAACTTCAGCTTTTTGAATTCATCACGTACCCGATTAAAATCATCGGTATATGTTGCCATGCCCATTACGCCAGTTATGTGCACATGGGTTAATGCCTGCCAATTGTTTTGTTCAAGCATCTCGGAACAGGTATCAAGTGTTAATCCAAATTTGCTTTCTTCTTCTGCAATATGTATCTCCAGCAAACAGTTAACATGCCTGTTGACCGCCGAAGCCTGCTTCCCTATTTCGGACAACAACCTCCAGCTATCGACACTCTGAATTGTATGTATGTACGGAATTATAGCTTTTACTTTATTGGTTTGCAAATGTCCGATAAAGTGCCATTCGATATCTTCGGGTAATTGAGCTTGTTTTACATTTACCTCCTGCATACGGCTTTCGCCGAAAATTCGTTGTCCTGCATTGTATGCTTCCATTACAGATTGAACTGGATGAAATTTTGATACGGCTACCAACTTAACCTCATCAGGTAAAGACGACTTTATATTATTCAGGTTCGATGTAACGCTCATTTTTTTTATTCCTGATTAGTTACAGTCTTTTCTTCCGAGCCATAAGGGAACACATCCATAATTGATGTTTCGGCAAGGCTGGCAATCGAATAATCGGCCAAAGTTCCAACCATACCTTCTTCTACAACCTCCAAAGCTTCTTTCAAGGTTGTGGCTTGTGCCAGCATATTAACAGCGGTCTTTTTTTCCGATCCGCTTTTCTCGTCCAATGTTATAAAATAAACTTTCGCTTTAAAATAACGGTCGCCGGTTTCGTTGAAAAACGTTTCCGAATATTTTGCACGTTTTATGTCGGTAACAGTAAATTCGCCACTTATATATGGCTTCATTTCTTCTATTATACGGGCTTCGGCCTCGGTAAACGACAATGCATCAACCAGATAAGGTTCTGTTACTTTTTTCTGAATTCCATTCTCCAATGTTTTATCGTAACTTACCTTGCATTCGAACCAATTGTACATGAATATTTTTTTTTAATTATTCGACTTTTTATTAATTAAACCTATCATCTTATAGATTTTGTTGATGCAAATATACATAACATTTTCGTTCGGGGATCGCTATTAACCGATAAATATTTATCCAAAACATACAACAAAAAAGCACGGAATAATTATCCCGCGCTTCTCTTTACATTTTAAAATATTCATTTTATGCGTTTGCCTGTGTGTTTGCCTGATGAATGATCATTTGAGGGAATGGAAAATCTATCCCTTCGGCATTAAAGGCTTTATAAATATTCTGATTAACAGCAAAATACACACTCCAATAATCGCCAGCATTTACCCACACCCTGACTACTACGTTCACGCTGCTTGCATCCAACTGATTCAGTTCGATAAGGGGCTCCGGCGTAGGTAATATTCGCGAATCGCGCGATAAGACCTTCAGAACAGTCTCTTTTACCTTATCAAAATCTTCGCCATAATCGACCCCGAATATCCACTCTACACGGCGTTTATCTACATTGTAATTATTCACATAACCACTGCTGAGACTTCCGTTGGGAATATAAAGCTTTATATTATCGGAGGTGGTTAAAACTGTATGAAAAATCTGTATTTCGGCAACTGTACCCGAACCGTCGGCCGAAGAAATGTAATCGCCCACCTTAAAAGGTTTGAACAACAGAATAACCAAACCTCCGGCAAAATTCGATAAGTTTCCGCTTAAGGCTGCACCTATTGCAATACCAAAGGAAGCCAATAAAGCAGCAAAAGATGTTGTTTGTACACCTAAAGCTCCAATAACCGATATTACGAGCAGAATAATAAGCAGCACATTAACCATACTGCCCACAAAGGTTTTAACACCGGGAGCAACATCGCGTCTTTCGAGCATTTTTCTGAACAATCGGTTAATTATTTTTATAACAAATCGTCCTATTACAAAAATAATCAGCGCTTTAAGAATAGCTATACCCAAGTGAGCACCTTGTTCCAGCAAGGTTTCTAATATCCGTTCAACCCTTGAGGCTGTTATTGCTTCTAAAAAAACCATATTTATATTGTTTTATATATTATATCTCTTTTGTAAAACGAGCTGTATTATAAATTAACATAATATCTATTTAAATAGTTCCCTTTGTTAACTTATTTTCAGATGTATACAAATAAAACCGAGAACAGTGAATTATTACTGCAATTTACAAAGCCTGCATTATAAGGTTTTTGCCGATTTTATTATCTTTGTGAACTTTTAAGAATACGAAATATAAAAACTGAATAAAATATGTTTGAAAGTTTAAGTGATAGACTCGACAGGTCTTTTAAACTATTGAAGGGTGAAGGAAAAATCACCGAAATTAATGTAGCGGAAACACTGAAAGACGTTCGCCGCGCATTACTCGATGCCGACGTTAACTATAAAACAGCGAAGCAATTTACCGAAACAGTAAAAGATAAGGCTTTAGGACAAAATGTGCTTACCGCCGTTAAGCCTAGCCAACTGATGGTAAAAATTGTTCACGACGAACTTGCCCTGTTAATGGGTGGTCAGGCTGTAGATATAAATATAAAGGGTACACCTTCGGTTATATTGATGGCCGGTTTGCAAGGTTCGGGTAAAACTACATTCTCGGGGAAGCTTGCCAAAATGCTGAAATCGAAAAGAGGTAAAAATCCGCTTTTGGTTGCCGACGATATTTACCGCCCTGCCGCTATCGAGCAGTTAAAAATTCTAGGTTCGCAAATAGAAGTTCCCGTATATTCGGAAGAAGAAAACAAGAACCCTGTACAAATTGCGCTGAACGCTATTAAATACGCAAAACAAAACGGAAACGATCTTGTGATTATAGACACCGCAGGACGTTTAGCGATTGACGAGGCGATGATGAAGGAAATAACAGCTATAAAAGATGCTGTTAACCCAAATGAAATTCTTTTCGTTGTGGACTCGATGACCGGACAAGATGCCGTTAATACTGCTAAAGAGTTTAACGACAGGTTGAACTTCGACGGTGTTGTTCTTACAAAACTTGATGGTGATACCCGAGGCGGAGCAGCTTTATCGATCCGTTCGGTTGTCGACAAACCTATCAAATTTGTAGGGATGGGCGAAAAGATGGATGCTTTAGATGTATTCCATCCCGAGCGTATGGCCGACCGTATTTTGGGTATGGGCGACATTGTTTCGCTTGTTGAGCGTGCTCAGGAACAATACGACGAAGAAGAAGCCCGCCGACTTCAAAGAAAAATAGCTAAAAACCAATTCGACTTTAACGACTTCATTTCCCAAATTCAGCAAATAAAGAAAATGGGTAACCTGAAGGATCTTGCTTCTATGATTCCGGGAGTAGGCAAAGCCATGAAAGATATTGATATAGACGACGATGCCTTTAAAAGTATAGAAGCCATTATCTATTCGATGACACCTGCCGAACGTTCGGCTCCCGAATTGTTAAACGGTAGCCGCAAACAACGTATTGCCAAAGGAAGCGGAACTTCGATTCAGGAAGTTAATAAGCTTTTAAAACAATTTGACGAAACCCGTAAAATGATGAAGATGATGACTCAGATGAAGGGTGCAGGCAAAATGCTATCGAAAATGAAAGGTAAAAAACGATAAGCCGCCTTTATCGTAAAACTGAATAAATTACAAAACCCTCCAAAGTTAGATCGACTATCTTTGGAGGGTTTTTATTTGTACAAACAGATATCTGTTTTGTTATTTAAGAACATGAATACTTACATCGTTCAGATAATAGCCGCCCTCTTCGAAAACAAGCTTTCCGGTAAAACGAAACTTATCCGAAGGTAGTTTCTGATAATCGTCGGTAATATATGTAATTGATTTATCGTCGGCAAAAATAACCTGATTGCGAGGTTCGTCTCCGAAAATAAGCGTTCCTTTTCCATCAATAAAAAAAAGATTCGCCATTATTAACTGTGTTCCCTGACAATTTGCTTCGGAATGAATACTTATTTTGTTACGCTTCTTAATTTTTATAAGGTTCATCGATTTACACAAACCGGGATATCCTTCCAGTGTAATAATTTTACCATCTAACGAATTATCGGCAGGCAGTCCCTCAATCTGCTCCAATGTAAAAAATTCACCCTCGGGAGTTGGATCTCCTTTAGTTGTACACCCCACTAAAAATAAAACGGATAGAGCTAGCAGCAGCATTTTTTTCATAGCAATTCTGTTTTGTTATTTATTAAAAAGTTAATTGTTGCGAAAATACATATAAAATCAATACACACAAGCTTTTCACAGCTATTTTCCTACAAAATAGTCGAATGCAGCTTTTTTTCTTTCCACCAACTTGTTAAGCACTACATATCGCTGAGCATCAATCGAATGATTCATTCTATCGATAGGTATATTTGTCGAAGCCCCTGTTACATCGGTCTGCCACTTATAATTCCGATATTCCTTTATAATATTTGCACTGCGCGATGTAATATGCTTATTGTAACGGTTCAATATCGAAAGCCCTAAATTCACACTGTCTTTTCCTTTTATCGATGGTTCGGTTTGCCACCCAAACGAGCGTATCTCGCTTATCGATTTAGGTTCGGAGCTATCGCCCACAATCGGGGTATCCCGCGGAATGTCGTTATCCGATAAAAATTCGGCAATTTGTATATTATCACAACCTTTTGCATACAACAATTCGTCGATCCACAATTCGCCTTCGTGCAAACGCACATCTACAATAACTGTCGGATCGTTGGTAAACCCAAAGTCGACTCCCAGCCAACGATACTTGTAATCTTCCGGCATCGACGACACAACATCCCATTTTTTCATAACCAAACCTGCCTGTGCACCGGTTTCCCCTTTACCGTAAACCATCCACCAATCCTCATCGTGCTTGTTCGATTCAATTTCATCAACCTGAGCCTTTGTCAAAAATTCATTATCGACATAAGTAGACTTTATTAAACGGCAATCTACTCGTGGCAAAATATGCTCGTCAACCCAAAATTCATGGCAGGGATTGTAATCAAGAAAAACAGTTCGGGTAGTCCTTATCGATAACTGACGGTAAGTTTCGTACGGAATATTTATACATTCGTTTATATAAAGGATATCGCGCGAAGGGCCATGCACTTTTCCCGGCTGATCGGCAGAGAAAAACTCGATACGCGAATTCCCTATTGTATAAATCTTATCGGTTGCATTCCAGTTCCGCCTGTTCCACGAGCCTTCTTGCTGAAGCATATTCTCAAAATCGCGTATACATCCTCTTTTCAGATGGGGCATAGCTTCCGAAACAACCGATATTAATAACGGCTGATCTGTTGATTGGGCTATAAAACACAACAATTGCAAAACACTCCACGTTTTTGACGAACGCGTAGACCCCTTATTTACTATTAATCTTTGATTTTGATTATAAGCCGCCAAATTCTGGCTAAAAACCGATGTAGCTTTCATCTTTTTATATAAAGATAAAAGCCGGCTTCTTTTTTACTTCTTCATGTAGATATACCAATAGGCCATTCCCACAAACCCCGAACCACCTACAATATTACCCAATGTTGCTGGAACAAGGTTATTCACAACAAATGTGCCCCATGTAATATCGGCACCCGAATATATTGCAGCAGGAATAAAAAACATATTGGCTATAGAGTGCTCGTAACCTAATGTAACGAACAGCATTACAGGAATCCAAATACCTAAAGCCTTACCGGCAACATCTTTTCCTGCATATCCCATCCATGTTCCTAAACACACCAGCCAGTTGGCTCCTATGGCTTTAATAAATACCTTATAAAAGCTCAACCCTGTTTTACCATAAGCCATATTATGAAGATAATCGCTATATGGAGCAGACGTTACCAAACCTGTTTCGGTAGCCATAAAATAAGCGACAAACTGTGCGCCCACAAAATTGAATACATACGAAAACAACCACACCTTAAGCAGTGCACTCACTTTTATATCTTTTTGGAGGGTGGGTAATACCAGCCCCGTGCAATCGCTGGTAAACAAATCGGCTCCGGCAACAGTAACCATTACCAGTCCCACAGGGAATAATGCGCCCGCCACAAACTTAACCAAACCCGGATTAGTTTCCATAACCCCGGGCATACCTCCGGCAACCATCACTGTCAGCAATCCACCAAAAGCAATAAACGTACCACCCAGAAAAGCTAAAAGTATAAATTTAAGAAGTGGAGTATTAGCTTTGCTTATACCCGATTTACAAAATTCGAATGCAACTTCTTTCGGCGAATTATAACCCATATCAATTTGTTTTCCTTAAATCCTAAAACAAAACATTATGTAACCAATACAACAAAAATTTCAGCTTTGTTATATTTTTCGGGGTGCAAATTAACAACAAAAAATCCAGTAATAAAAGCAAAACAGGTATCTAACTAACTGAAAACAAAACCAATCTTATTCCCATAGGCACAATTTATATATTTATAGCACACAAATACAACTGTTTACAACAGCAAACCTCTATGCTTATTTTTTGCGAGTATAGCAAAAAATGCATTACTTTGCAGCAAGTATGAAAAGTAGGATTGAATGAAGCAATTTTTCATTACAGCAGTAATTATCCTTACCACAACTTTCAGTATGTTCGGACAAGCTTCCGAAGATATGAACGATTCTTCATTTTTTATAGAATCCAGAGGGTCGTTTTCGCAAAATCGGTTCTACACATTCGGGGGCAATGTAGCCCGTGAAATATTCGAAGAAAATTCACCTTATGCCATATTTATGTATGGAGGGTACGAATTTACCAAAATCATTAACAAAATATACCTTGCCTTAGAGCCGCGTGTACGTATAGGCTATTTATACGGGTCGACCGACGACGACAACTATGTAGACGAATATCACCGATATAACGCATATTATAATACCTTTGCATGGGGAGGCTCTGCCGCAGCACGTATAGGCTATGTGTTGGGAGCCGAAACTAGCCCGATATTATATCTCGAATTTGACGGAGGTCTGCTCAATTATCACACAAAAGCAAGAGTAAAAGAGTACGGAAGAGGCAGAACATACCCTAGGCAAAATGCCTACACCAAGCCCACATTTTCGGGAAGAATAGGTATTATGGCCGAAGTTTCCGACGACATCAGAATGGGATTATGGTGCGGTTTATCGGACATAAACTCGAATGAGTTTTTAGAAAAAATGGATTTAAAAAGCAGCAGAATAATAGACCGAAAATTTAACGGAGAAATAGGCTTTTCGCTCTTCTTTTAAATTATACGGAATAAAGTAAAACCTAATGAAAAAACAAAAAATAAAAAAAGGCAGCAGTATAGTTCACCTTTGGTGGTTTGTTGTTGTACTTGCTATAATAGTGGTTGGCGTTATGTACACCGCTATACAAAATACAAATACAATAATAGAAAGAGCCGAGCAGAACCAAAAGGAAATGCAGGAAGTGTTTAAGCTGCTCAAAGCCGAACCCGAATGGGTTGTATCGACCGACGGTTCGGGGCGCCACTATATTGACAGTGTAAAAGTTGTAAAAAAACAAGAAGCCGACCGACTGGAATCGTTACTTATCGGGAGGGCAACACATCAGCTGACCGAATACTCCGATACTTTGGCTAAAGAAGCCGCTTCGTTAAACAACACCTTGCTTATATGGGCAGGACTTATTACTTTATTAGCCATTATATTTGTTTTCTTAGGCTTTATGGAGCTTAAGGACAGACTGGCTTTTATATCCCGCAAGAAAGACCAGATAAGTACCGACTTAGTTAAAACAGAACAAGCAATAGATTCAAAAATATCGGGGTTGAGCGATCTGGAACAAAAGGTTACCGAAAGCGAACATATATCGACATACAACCTTGCCTTACAGTCGGCTTTAGTAAAGCAATCGGCTGAAGAAAAGATTAAAGACATAAAAGCTCTGGCTTTTCAGATTGAAGTAGACGAAAAACTGTCGGACAACCGAAAGAAAACATTACTAACCGAGTGTTATACGCATGCAGGTACTTTATATAGCGATGAGGGCAACTTCAATCAGGCGATAAGATATTGGACAAAAATTATAAGCGTAAACCAACAAATTCCTGATATTTATTACAAAAGAAGTTGCGCATACCAGAAGTTCGACAAAAAGGAAGAAGCCTTTGCCGATCTGAACAAAGCCATTGAACTAAACCCGTCTAATGCTACATATTATTTAAACAGGGGCAATTTGTTTTTGGAAGAAGAGAATGCCGATTTTGCTATTTCAGACTATAACAAAGCACTGAGCATAACACCTCTGGATGCAAATTTACTTAACCGCAGAGCTGCGGCTTTCATCATAAAACAAGAATACGATAACGCCCTGAACGATTACAACAGAGCAATAGAATTGGGCAATATCAAAGCTGAATTTTATGAGGGAAGAGCCTATGCATACACCCATTTGAACGATTACGACAATGCATTGGTTGATTACACCAAAGCTATAAATATGGATAAAACCAAAGACGGATATTACTTTAGCCGGGGAAACATTTATTCAAATCTGGGATTATACGATGAAGCTATTTCCGATTTTAACGATGCCATTCGGATAGACCCGAACAATCATGCCTACTATTTCCGGAAAGCGTTAGCATATCAGGCTCTGAACGACACGGAAAATACCTTATCTAACCTGAACACAGCAATAGAAATTAGCCCCGACGATATAAACTATCTTTATAGCAGGGGATTATACTATCTTAAGTTGGACAAGTTTGACGAAGCTATCATCGACTTCGATCATTTAATAAACTTAGACCCCGAAAAAGAAGATTACTATTACAACCGTGGCTTTGCCTATTTCCAGAATGGCAATAAGGACGAAGCATTAAAAGACTATAACAAACTTATATCACTGAATCCTAACGAGGCCGATTATTACTACTGCCGGGGGCATGTTTATCATAACATGGATTGTTTCGATCAGGCTGTCGACGATTACGACAAAGCCATTGAACTAAACCCCGGAAACGAAGACTACTATCAGGCACGGGAACTGGCCGATAACGAAATAGCAATTGGCGGAACTTTGGCCGACGAAGATGAAGATTTATCGGACGTAGAAGAAAGTGTAAAAGAGAAAATCGAAGTTAAATACGAAGAAAAGGCAGAGGATAATATCGATTACATAAAACAAGGAAATGCCTTTTTCAAGCAAAAAGATTATGTCAGTGCATTTAACTGTTACAATAAAGCCATAAAAGAAAACCCTAAAAACGCGGAAGGATTTTTCGGAAGAGCAAACACGTTCAACAGGTTGAACAAGCAGGAAGACGCACTAATTGACTACACCAGAGCCATTGAACTAAATGCCACATTTGCCGGTGCATATGCCGCAAGAGGAAGTATTTACGCAAACAAAGGCAATGCAAATCAGGCTGTAGAAGATTACACAAGGGCAATATTCCTAAAACCGTCAGACACCAATTTATATTATAACCGTGGAAACGTATATTTCAAACAAGATAGCTATTCGAAAGCCTTGAGCGACTATAACGTAGCAATAGAGATAAACCCCAATATATCGGGCGTTTACTGCAACAGGGGGTTGATATATTATAAAATAAAGGACTATCCTTTAGCCTTTGCCGATTATAACAAAGCAATATCATTGAATCCGCATAACGCACGCTACTTCCTTCTAAGAGGATTTGCACATAAAGACCTGAAAGACTTTGAAAACGCAATTGCCGATTTCGAGTGCTGCATAGACCTTGATGAAGATAATAAACTCGGGCTAAAAGATAAAGCGCAATCTTTGATTGACGAAATGAAGAAAAAATAATAACGGAAATTATAAAACCCTCGTTCGTAGCCTGTTGTTATATTTTATAAGTTATGAAATAATAAAATGCACGGCTTATGAAATCCGAAAAAGAAAAAATGCTTTCCGGCCAAGCCTATTTTCCCGGCGATGAAGAATTAATAACCCGTTGGCATCTGGCTAAAAAGTTGATGAAAGAGTATTATGCAGCAGATACTACCGACAGCGATTTATTAAACAGCATTCTTCAAAAGCTACTTGGTTCTGTTGGTAATAATGTTTGGATATCAGCTCCTTTCTCGGTCGATTACGGAGAAAACATTCATATAGGGAATAATTGTGAAATAAACATGAACTGTACATTTCTCGATTGCAACAAAATAACAATTGGCGATAATACAGGGATAGGCCCTAATGTACAAATTTATGCTGTTTCGCATCCCATTAACCCATCCGAGCGTCTTACCCAAACCGATGACGGAACTTTCCCATTCTGGAAATCGTTAACAGCACCGGTTACAATTGGAAACAATGTGTGGATAGGAGGAGGATCTATTATTTTACCCGGTGTAACCATTGGCGATAACACAACGATAGGAGCCGGAAGCGTGGTTAATAAATCTATACCAGCCAATTGTCTTGCCGTTGGTTCTCCATGTAAGGTTATAAAACATTTATAAATTCGGATTAATATCGCGATTGATGAAATAACAAAAAGAGTGTTTGAAAAAAATCAAACACTCTTTTTTTATATTGCTTTGTTCAATTATACCCGTGTAAGATCGGTAATAAGCAACGGATTATCTTTACGCATTTCAGCAATCAGTTGTTCAACTTCGGTTGTTGTTGGATTTGCTTTCAGCCGCTCCAATTCCTTCGATGTTATCCCTACCATTTGCAGAAAAGAAACTTCGCCATGCGGGGTACTTATTTTCCCTAACTCCGGATCGAGAGCGAAAACAATGCCTACTATATCGACATGCGATTGCGTCTCGGTGCGAATAGGCCCGTTGGCAGGAACAAAATGATTTTCCTCGAACCAACGCCCGCTTTCGTAAACATAACGCGCCAGATTATTAAAAACCTCAATAACCCACAAAGGTTCGTCTTCATCTTCGGCAAATGGTTTCAGTCTGAATGTAAACTCAAATCCCCATTTGCTAAATTCACCTCCGGCAGCTTCCTCATTATAATATAACTCTGACATTCCATAGGTAATAAAATGACGATGAAACTCCTGTTTATCCGAATCGTATATGCTTGTTCCGTCTATCGGGTCGTTTCCACCTAAAGCAAAATGCAAGGGCGGTGCATAATGCCGCGGCTCGGTTGCGCCATAAACTTCTTCCACCTTTCTATCAATCTCCAGCCAACCTATAGCATCATCTTCGTCAAACTGCTCTTTGTATTCCTTTTGTGTCATAATAAAAATCTTAGTTCTTTTTCTGTTGCGAATATAAGGTTTATTTTAAATAACTCCGAGCCCAATTAGTCAATAAATCCCTTTACTAACCTTTTCCGGCGTTCTACAAAAGCTTCGTTCGACCGCAAATCCTTTTTTATCCGCCCTATTCTTTCGCTGATACGACTTTGCGGCATCTTGGTCATAACCGACAAGTCGGCATAGTTCACAGCAGGCTTCAATGTTACATACATCTTAAAAAGTTCGAAATCTTTTTCGGAATATTTTTTCAACACATAATCCATTATATCTACTTCTAAACAAGCCTTTGCCTGCGTAAGAGCAGCATCGTCGTCCGAAGAATCGGATACATCCACACCGTCTATCGACGCAGCCATATCTTTTGCCATATTTATTACCGCCTGCATATAATTTGTAAAAAATGCACGGTGAAAATATGCTTTATAATCTTTAACATCGAGCCCCCCATATAGTATTTTATCATATATGCGCAAAAAAGTCTCATTCAAAATATCCACATCAAAGGTATCTTTCTGTTTCAACTCATTACACAAGCGTTCGTAGTTTTCGCCGAACCACCATTTAAAGTGATCCGATTTCGCCAAATTCTCTACTGTAATTTCTTCATCACCTTTAATTTTCAAATACTTTTTACCTTTGTTTTTGCCAGCTGTGTTACCTAATTTCATAATTCCGATTTTTATATGATGATTACTAATAATTATTTCCATACTCTTCATCCATTTCCCTATTCATTCGGGCAATAGTCTCTGTCAAAGCATTAAAAAGCATTCGGGAGGCTCCATTTAATGCATCACAATCTGCATTCATAACATCTACCGCCAACAGTTCAATGCTACGATAGTCCCATCCCCTGGTTGCCACATCTACGTAAATGTTCAACCCGAATAATTCCATCTCGATAGTTTCTTTACAATCGTTATCTAAATCCTCCATTTTATCTTCAATGCTTTTACACAAAACATCAATATTTTCTTTCACCAGCCACTCCTGCTGCTGCAAAGGGTTACATTTCACTCTTTTCTTTGTAGCAGAAAGAGCCAGAACAGGATGCATTAATACCGATTGTGCTATCATATGGCTTTTTACTTATAGATAATTGTGTAATTACACAAAATACTTTTTCAGTACATTTACACGTTAACAAAACACAAAAACAATTAAACAGAAAATTTATATATATTTAAAAGTCAATATTTCAGATATTTAATTACATTTGTGTTATATTTTATCAACAATACAAATATAGTGTATTTACACCAATAAAGCAAATTTAGCATACACGAAACAATGCATTTACACTAATTTAGAATGATTATAAAGATATGAGCCCCGAAATAACTATAATAGAAAGAATTAGAGAGATCATCCGCAACGAGAGCATCTCTGTCGAGACTTTTTCGAAGGAAACCGGTATCTCCAGATATACGCTCGACTCTATGTTTAAGAAGGGAACAAACCCTAGTTTTGAAAATCTGACCAAAATAATTAGTGCATTTACACGATATTCTTTGGAATGGCTGATTACCGGAAAGGGCGAAATGATCGACCCCATATCTCCTGAAGACAGAATAAAGAATAAAGAAGCAATTCAATCCGAAAAGCCTTTTTTCGAAAGCAAGAGTGGAGTTAGCTACTACGAAATGCCCAACGGCAAATACAAGATGCGTGTTCCTCTGATCCCCATTAAGGCATATGCTAAATATATAGACGAATACAGGGATTGCGAGTTTATAAACAATCTGGAAGAAGTTGAATTTGTTGTAGACAAGATCGGATTGGGTAAATATTTTGCATTCGAGATAAAAGGCGATAGCATGGACGACGACAGCAAACGCAGTATATCGGACAAGGATATTGTTTTGGCACGGGAGCTAAGGCAAGACCTTTGGTACAATAAATTACATAACGACGAATATCCCTACTGGATTATTGTGCTGGACAATACAATAGTATGCAAGCAAATAACCGAGCACAATGTAGAAACAGGCGAAATAATATGTCATTCGCTAAACCCATCGCCCGAATACGCCGATTTCAGAGTTTCGTTAAACGATGTACGACAACTTTGCAACATTGTAGCCCGACAATCGTCAAGCTTCTAAAACAAAAAAGGATTGAGCCCGAATCAATATCGAACTCAATCCTTCATATTATTTACTTATATAATTCTAGTTGAAGTACACAGTTTTTTTCGACTTATTGCTAAAGATGATCTCAACTGTGTTTTTGTCTTCCGAAACTTTTACTTCCTTTACGGGACTCAGTTCTTTATTCGAAAACTTCTTACCTCCTTTTTTCCAAAGCTGCAGAGTTACGTAAACCTGCGCATTATCGTTATCCAGATTCTCATTAAAATTTATAACCGCACACTTGTCGCTTACAGGATGTAATCCTGATGGCTGAATAATATCAATATCACCAGTCCAACCATAAAGAGGAATCATAACAAGTTCAAACTCACCATTGCTCACCGATGGTATTTGCTTTTTATTAATAGTATATGAGTTTTGATTGAAAGAAGCGTTCTTTTCGGGGATAGAATAATGCCCAAGGCGTATTTTCGTATTCACAGGGCTATAAACTTTATCTACACGTAATATTCCGTCGGGCAAAGGAATATCCGTTAGCTGATATTTTATATCGCCGTTTGTTTCCAATACTGCATCGCGATAATATATCCCGTTTTCAAACTTCTTGAATGTATATAAGCGTAATACTTCCCATTCGTTTTTAGCATTCAATGTAGCATAATTCATCGATACTTCTCCGTTTTCCCCGTCTGCCATCCAATGAAAATCGGTATTGTACGCTAATTTATTATAGTTTTCGCTACTCCGAAACTTTTGCCAGTCGGCAGCAACAGTTTCGTGGCACCACGAGCGCATTTCGGCAGTTCCGCTATTTGGATAATCTGTAATTAAAAGATTAGAACCTTCTTGAAATTTATTGTAAACACGATTCTTTTCTAACTCTTTTTCCCAAGCCCCGTTATTTTCTTTAGCTGTCCAAAAAGGATTATCCTTTGGCAACAATAAAGCTAAAAAAGCTTTTCCCATCCAATATACACTTCCTCTACAACTATAAATCTGAACAGCAGGCTCAAATGGCCCATAAAAACCCAATGTAGGCACTCTGTCTTCCATAAAATCGGGATGCTCTAAAAATTGCATCATCGTACTCGACGCTATGCGGCGCATCCATCCGTAATTTATATCAGCGTTATCCAAGTATCCCGTTAATGCTAACGGAATCACTGCTCCGAATCGATAGGGAATGCTTCGTCCCCACATATTCATCTTACCCTCTTTACTGAACATATATGGATAATTGTCTACCGCATCAGACAAATTATTCATAAACTTCTGAGCATATTCAGGATAATATTTCTTTCCGTAAAGTTGAGCCCAAACAGGTCCGTACATTTGAAATGCCCACATGCTGTAATAATCGTACGCCGGAGAATCGTTATACCAACCACATCCGCGATAAGCATCCAGACATTCGTCCAGATACTTCAACATCAGTTTTTCATTCACTTCATATCCTTTATCCTTGAAAAAGCTCAATATGAATATATTGAAAAAACGCCAGTTGGAACCGATAGTCGGCCCATCGCCGTAACTTAGCATCATAGCTGCAACTGCGTCTTTCTGTTCTTGCGTCAACGGCTCCCATAGCACGTCGGGGCTGACAGCTAAAGAGATTGCCAATGCTCCGAATTCAACTAATATTTGGCTAGGGCCACCGTTACCCCGATGCTTAATATAGCTTGGATGCTCAGGATTAGTGAGGTTTAAGAGATTATACTTGTAGTAATCTGCTACTTTAATATTATTCAATACCAAATCGGGCTTTTCTTTCAGTAAGGGAGCTGCAACAAATAAAGTACGGCAAAATCCCTCAAGTTTTTCGGTTGGAACTTGTCCTTCGTCACGAGGGTATGTTTTATCGAACTGTTTTGGAAATTTCATCGCATCATCCATAGTATGGATATAACTGAATGCCCCATCTAAAATGTATTCGGCTGCATCAATCCAATGTTCACGGGTCACGCCCGTATACGGACTCTTTTTACTATCAGGCTGTGTTATCTGAAAAATGTTTAACGATTTGCTTTCCTGAGCAATTACTCTACTTCCCTGAATTGCTAAGATAAACAAGGCCAAACTGCAAAAAATCTTAATCGAAATCTGATTCATGTTCATGGTTTATGTGTTGTTATAGATAAATCTAAAAGAATAACGAAGATCAAAAATAATAAATATTGCAAAGACAGTATAGCCTTAAAATCCCCAAAAATATGGTATAAATCATTCATTAGCCCCTATTGAGTCATTAAATAACCTATATAATGCAAGAAAGAAGTATATTATATCCCTGTAGTCATATCATTTAGTAAACATTAAAACAACAACAAAGCCCCGTATTAAATAAATAATACGAGGCTTTATTATATAAGTGGCGGCTACCTACTCTCCCACCCAAA